>JBIKVS010000007.1:0-52498 GCA_044356725.1 Minisyncoccia bacterium | reverse complement strand
AACAAATCTTTAATAGAATACATTTACTATTATAATACTAAACGTCCTCATACTTCTCTTAACTATTTATCTCCTTTCTCTTTCCTCTCTAATTTTTCCACGATGTATTCGTCCTATACAATATATTGACAGTACATAATAATTAATGTAATCTAAATATAGTCCTTTGCATATGTAAGTCCATGACTGAACCAATGCAATTATCAATTGGACAAAAGTTTGAATTAGAGCGAATGACTCGAGCAATTGACGCTACCACTGATATTGAAGAATTACGAGGGTTATGTAAGCAGTTGTTACAGGCATGGCAATCTCAGAGAGCAGCTACAGCATGGGTGATGAGTCAAAATCTCTCTCCCATACAAATCCCTACACCAGAAGATAGTTCATAGTTCATCACATGATTTTTCCAAAGCCGGTATTCAGATATATCGGCTTTTTTATATATAATAAATAAAAAACCTCATAACAAAATTATATATGAGGTAAGGAAAAATTTTTGATTTAGACTATAACAATATTGAAACATTATTAGCAGTGGGGGGTGACAGAGCATGTCTAAGCACAACTCACAACTCACCATTCACAATTCACAATTTTACCCACCCTCCTCAAAAAGGTAAAAATGGGGTATAATAAGAGTATATACAATATAAAAACTATGACAAAAATAAGTAATTATAAAAATTTAGCCAATAATATTTCAAAGATACTTGAAAAAGGTAAGAGTACCGCCTTATCTAGTGTTAATACAATACTTTTACAAACATATTGGGAAATAGGTAAAACCATAGTTGAATTTGAACAAAAAGGAAATATTAAAGCGGAATATGGTAAGGAATTGCTAACTTCACTCTCAAGAGAACTAAAACAATATGGGAGAGGCTTTAGTAGAAGCAACCTAACATATATGAGACTATTATATATTAAGTTTCCAAAAAGTGAGACACTGTCTCACAAATTGAGCTGGAGTCATTATTTTGAACTATTAAAAATAGAAAATGATCTTACCCGTAGTTTTTATGAAAAACAATGTATAATAGAAAATTGGTCAATAAGAGAACTCAGAAGACAAAAACAATCTATGTTATTTGAAAGACTAGCACTTGGTAAAGATAAGAATGAAATTTTAGAACTTTCACATAGAGGCAAAATAATTCAAAAAGCAGAAGATATTATAAAAGAACCATACATCTTAGACTTTCTTGGTATTCCAGAAGCCTATAATTATTCTGAAGCAGAGTTGGAACAAAAAATTATAGATAATTTACAAATGTTTTTGTTAGAACTGGGGATAGGATTTACATTTGTAAAAAGACAATTTCGTATCAGTTTTGATAGTAGACATTATTATATAGATTTAGTTTTTTATCATCGAATTTTGAAATGCTTTGTCCTAATAGATTTAAAAATAGGAGAAGCAGACCATACAGATATTGGACAGATGAATATGTATCTTAATTACTTCAAAACCGAAGAGAATACAGAAGGAGATAATGAACCAATCGGAATTATTCTAAGTGCAGAAAAACACGATATAAAAATGGAATATGCTATGGGTGGAATAAGTAATCAAATGTTCGTGTCCAAATATCAATTATATTTACCAAAACCAGAAGAATTAGCGGCAGAGTTAGAGAAATTATTATAATATAACTGCAAAATCTACAATCCTACTTTTGAATGTTGGAAAAATCAATTATGAATCGTAGGGGCGACCTTCTAGTCGCCTGTGTTTTGTAACTTGAGCTTTTGTCCCCCTTTTAGGAGGGGGTGCCTGAAAGGTGGGGGTGGATTGCATTCTGTCCTCCCTCGGGGGAGGTGTCACCGTAAAAAGGCTTTAGACTTTGGGAAAGGGGTCGGGAAAACGGGAGTTTTCCCGTGAAGGAAGGCAACGAGGTCAAAGACCGAGTGTTGGAAACCGTGGGTTTTCAAGGAGTAAATACTATTTACGACGGCGGAGGAGGACATTTGCGACGGGGTAGGGAGGACTGAGTTGGACGGGGTGGATTTTTTTCGTAGCGGAGGGTTTATCCCTCCATATAGTAGGGGCGACCTTCTAGTCGCCTGTACTTTGTATTAAAATTCCCCTCTTGAGGGGTGTACAGCTTCGCTGGACGGGGTGGATTGCTCACCATTCACAACTCACCATTCACAATGCACCACTCACAATTCCCCCAATCCCTCCTCAAAAAAGCAAAAATGTGGTATAATACAAATATAAAATTAGACAAATATAAATTATGAAAAATAATAATTCACTTGCTATTTTTGAGACATATAAAATCCGTAGACACTACAATCAAAATACAGAAACTTGGTATTTTTCTATAATAGATATAATTGCAGTATTAACAGAGCAGCAAGATTTCAAAAAAGCTCAAAGTTATTGGACTACATTCAAAAACAGATTAAAAAAAGAAGGAAGTGAGATTGTCACAAAATGTGACAAACTGAAACTACAGTCATCAGATGGTAAGTTTTATAAAACTGATGTAGCAGATGTAGAGACAATCTTGAGACTTATTCAATCAATTCCAAGTAAAAAAGCCGAGCCAATAAAACTTTGGTTAGCTAAAGTTGGATATGAAAGAATGGAAGAAATGACCAATCCAGAAAAAGCCCTAAATCGCTCTCGTGAATATTGGCAAAAGCAAGGAAAAAGCCAAAAATGGATACAGCAGAGAATGATTGGTCAAGAAACAAGAAATAAACTGACAGACTATTGGGCTCAAAATGGAGTAGCAAAGGGAACAGAATTCGCTATACTAACCAATATTATACATCAGGAGTGGAGTGATATCTCTATAACACAACATAAAAAATTAAAAAACTTAAAAACACAAAATCTCCGTGATCATATGAGCGAAGAAGAGTTAATATTTACAGCATTAGCAGAACTCTCTACAAGAAAAATTGCAGAGACAGAACAAACACAAGGGTTTGAAGAAAATAAACTCCCAGCCATAAAAGGAGGTAAAATTGCCAAAGATGCAAGAAAAGCGTTAGAAGAAAAAACAGGAAAATCAGTAATAACAAGAGAAAACTACCTACAGATTAAAGATAAACAAGTGAAAATAAAAAAGAAAATCTAAAATCCTACTTTTGAAGGGCGGAACTGTATTCTGTCTCCCTTTGGAGGGAGTACCCGAAGGGGGAGGGAGGACTGAGCTAAAATTCCCCTCTCGAGGGGTGGACAGCTTCGCTGGACGGGGTGGATTTCTCACCACTCATAATTCACAATTTATAATTTTATCTCCCCTCCTCAAAAAAGCAAAAATGTGGTATAATAAATTTAATAATAACCACAATGGAAATAAATAAAATAGTTTTATTTAAAGGAAAAATGATTAGAAAAACACTTCATAAAAATGAGTGGTGGTTTTCAATCCTTGATGTAATAGCAGTACTTACTGAAACTCCTACCCCTAAAACATATTGGGCAAAAATGAAAGTACGAGACAAAGAAATGTCTCAACCGTTCCCATTTTGGGAACAGTTGAAATTGATTGCGGAAGATGGAAAACTACGAAAAACCGATTGTGCAGATACCGAAGGAATACTAAGAATTATACAATCCATACCATCACCAAAAGCCGAACCATTCAAAAGATGGCTTGCTAAAGTAGGATTTGAGCGAGTGCAAGAGATTGAGAATCCAGAACTTGCAACCAAACGAACAAGAATGCTATATAAACTGAAAGGATATTCTGATGATTGGATAGAAAAAAGAATGCGAGGGATTGCTATTAGAGAGGAATTGACCGAAGAGTGGCAAAAACGAGGTATAGAAGAACAAAGAGACTATGAAATTCTAACAGCAGAAATTTCCAAAGCAACTTTCGGTATAACACCAAGTGAACACAAAAAAGTTAAAGGTTTAAAACTAGAAAATCTACGGGATCATATGGATGATTTTGAATTAATATTTACTATGCTGGGCGAAAGGTCAACAACAGAAATTCATAAAACAGAAAATTCTCTAGGAAAAGCAAAATTAAAACAAGATGCCAAAAGAGGGGGAAGAATTGCCGGAATTGCCAAAGAACAACTAGAGAAAGAGATTGGAAGATCAATTGTTACAAAGAATAACTATTTATCCAAAAAATCTACCAAGAAATTAAAATAATACTTTAAAATATAAATTAGGGATTTTATCCCACCATTTGTTTCGTAGGGGCGACCTTCCAGTCGCCTGTGTTTATAACTTGTCCTCCCTCGGGGGAGGTGTCACCAAAGGTGACGGAGGAGGACATTTACGACGGCCGCAGGGTGGAATGTTTTTTATAGGTTTAAAATAAAAAATGGTTATCTACAGATAACCATTTAGGTTGGTAAATCAATCACATTAAAACCAGATTTTTTCAATGGGATTATATTTCTAGTGCTAATTTGATTATAAAACATCAAAGCTTCTGCTCTTACTGAATCAGGAGTTTCTTCATTATATAATATACTCAACAATACTTCCTTAGCATTAAATCTGTATTCATGTCTACTGTCTCTATCTATATCCAACCAAGACCTCATTGTTAGATGTAGCCCTAGATTTAAATCTTCTATATTCTTACATTTTTCAATTCTTAATGTAACCTTTGAGAACCATATGTTGTCGACACAAAATTTTAGCACTTTCATCAAATCTTGATTTTTTAATGCCTCGTTTGTTGATTCCGACACAAATATCCAAATTTTAATTTTTTGAAATCCAATCTTTATATCATTATATAGAAAAGGTATAAAGGTTTGATTAGTCTTGGGAAAGAGCTTATCAAGAAAGAAACTGATCATTTTTAACACCAGAATACATCTAATATATAGCATAAAAGTAATATTCTGTAAATATTCGTAAAAATATTTACTCTACTTATCCCACCCCAAGCCCCCCTCACAGGTGGGCTTTTCATTTTTTCCTAAAGTTCCCCTCTCCACCTACGGTCGATAAATTGAGGGGTGGCAGGCTTCGCCTGACGGGGTGGAGTATTTTGCAACTTGAGCTTATGTCCCCCTTTTAGGAGGGGGAATCCTGAAAGGCGGGGGTGGATTGCTTTCTGTCCTCCCTTGGGGGAGGTGTCACCAAAGGTGACGGAGGAGGACAGGCGCAAATCCCATTTGCGACGGGGTAGGGAGGACTGAGCTGGACGGGGTGGATTTCTCACCACTAATAATTCACAATTTATAATTTTATCTCCCCTCCTCAAAAAGGCAAAAATGTGGTATAATACAAATATATAGTAAAATATTTCTAAACTATGGAACGAAATTATAAAATACATGAAACTTTTTCATATGGAGTAGTGTATTTATATTCAATTCCTTATGAAACACATAAAGGTCGTCTTAAGACAGGATATACCACAATCAATTTAGAAAATCCAAGTCAACAAGATATAGATCAAGCCGCCCATAATCGGATAAAACAACAAACCCAAACTGCCGATATACCATATAAACTAGAATATGCTGAATTAGCTATAACAAACGATGGAGATTGTTTTAGTGATAAAGATGTTCATAATGTTCTGATAAGATCTGGCTATGATAGAAAATCAGAAAATGTAAAAAATGCTCATTCAGAATGGTTTGAAATCAGTCTTGATATTGCTAAAAATGCTATACAGGCAGTGAAACAAGGAAGAACCGCCCTAACATCCCAAGAAAAAATAAATTCAACTCAAATTGAATTCCAATTCCGTCCGAATCAACTTGATGCAATAGAAAAAACTACTAAAGCAATCAAAAAAAATCGTAAAAAATTCCTTTGGAATGCTAAAATGAGATTTGGAAAGACATCAGCAGCAATGCAAGTAGCCAAAAAGAATAAAATGCAAAAAGTTCTCATAGTAACACATCGACCAAGTGTAAGTGCTGACTGGTATGAAGACTTTAATAAAGTACTTGCTAGTGATAACTATGAATATTCATCCAAAGATAAAGGAGAGAATATTAAATTTCTTATTCAAGAAAATAAGAAATTTGTATACTTTGCCTCATTACAAGATTTAAGAGGAGCGAAGCGAATAGTACAAGATGAATCAAATCAATCTAAAGCAAAAGGATTTGAAAAAAATGATGAAATATTTGACACAACTTGGGATATGGTAATTATAGATGAAGCCCACGAAGGCACACAAAGTGATCTTGGGGAAAGTGTATTTTTAAATATTCCCACCAACTTTACATTAGTCCTCTCAGGAACCCCATTTAATATTATACATAAACATCAAGAAGAGGAGATTTACACATGGGACTATGTAATGGAACAAGCTGATAAACTAAACTGGGAAACTAGAAATCCAGGAGTCCCAAACCCTTATTCCGAATTACCAGCTTTGAGTATTTTTACCTATGATATAGATAAATTCAAAAATAATATAGATATTACAGGTGGAGAGTTTTATGACACATTAGACAAAGCATTCAAATTTCATGAATTTTTCCGAGTACATAAAGATGAAGAAGGCAATGATACAGATGAATTTGTATACAAAGATAAGGTGCAAAAATTCTTAAACTTACTAGTTAATGACAGCTTAAACACCAAATTCCCTTATGCTACAGAAGCATATAGAAATTATAATAAACATTCACTTTGGCTCCTCCCAAATAGAGTAAAAGTTATAGAAGCAATGGAAAAATTACTAAAAGGACATCCAGTCTTTGGAGCAGGTAATTTTGGAATTGTGAATATATCAGGGGATAATAAAGACGATGAAGAGGATAAAGATGCTAAAGAAAGAGTAATAAATGCTATTAAAAATCATGAATACACTATCACCCTAACAGGACAAAGACTCACCACAGGAGCATCTATCCCTCAATGGACAGCAGTATTTATGATGTCAGATACCAGCTCAGCTACAACTTATCTACAGACCGCATTCCGTTGTCAAACCCCAGCTAAAATCAATGGTAAAATCAAAACTCAAGGCTATGTATTCGACTTTGCACCAGATAGAACCCTCAAACTAGTCGCAGAAGCAGTAGAGCTAAATCATAAATCTGGTAAAATCAATACCAAAGAGCAAAAAGAAGCAATGATACAATTTTTGAATTTCTGCCCAATAATAACATCAGACAATAGTAAGATGAAGTCTTTTGATGTAGATACAATGTTATTAAAACTAAAAGAAGCAATTATTGACAGAGTAAGTCGTAACGGGTTTGACGATCCAAAATTATACAATGATAAACTATTAAATCTAGATGGAATAGCTTGGAAAAGCTTTGATGACTTAAAACAAATTGTAGGTAAATCAAACAAAGAAAAAACAAATGAGCTTAAAATCAATGACCATGGAATGGATGCATTAACAAGAAAAAAAGCCGAAGAAGCAGAGAAAAAGCAAAAACAAGGAGTAGAACTAACAGAAGAAGAAAAAGAAGCTTTACTAGCACAATTAAAAGATAATCGAGAAAAGCAAAAAAAGAAACAAACAGCAATCAGTATTCTCCGAGCAGTCAGTATCAGAATGCCAATGTTAGTATATGGAGCCAATGTATCCTATAGAGAAGATATAGACCTACAAGAATTTATCGATCTAGTAGATGATGAGTCTTGGGAAGAATTTATGCCAGAAGGACTCACCAAAGCAAAATTCCAAGATTTTGTTCAATACTATGACGAAGATGTATTCAAAGGAGTCACTAAAAACATCAGAGCCAAAGCCTATGATTGTGATCAATTAATGCCAACTGAGAGAATACAAGCAATTGCAGAAATATTCTCAACCTTCAAAAACCCAGATAAAGAAACCGTCCTTACTCCATGGAATGTAGTCAATATGCATCTAACATCAGCCTTTGGAGGACATAATTTTAGCAGTGAGCAAATAGATAGTAAAACAGGCAAACCATTTTGGGTAAGTGGTAAAGATGTAGACACAAGTATATGGGAAGATGAAAACACCAAAATACTAGAAATCAATTCTAAATCAGGAATGTACCCCTTACTATCAGCCTACAATGTATATTCAAGAAAATTAAAAAGAAATCATAAAAAATCAGAAGAAGATATATATCAACAACTTTGGCGAGAAGTACTCAAAAATAATATATATGTCCTATGTAAAAGCCCAATGGCCAAAAGCATAACCCAAAGAACATTAGCTGGATATAATAAAAGTATAGAGACCAATATAATCTATATAGAAGATCTAGTATCTAAACTTCAACAAAAAGAACAGTATAAAGACTATAAATTACAAGATGAATTATTAGCCAAATTTAACCTAGATAAAAATATGAAATTTACCGCAGTCGTAGGAAATCCGCCATATCAGGAAAATAATAGCGAAAGAAACCGTGATGATTCGATTTATCACCTATTCTTCGAAGAATCTTATAAAATATCTGATAAAGTGAGCTTAATAACGCCAGCTAGATTTTTATTTAATGTTGGTTCAACCCCTCAGATATGGAATAAAAAAATGCTAAGTGATGAGAGTTTAAAGATACTATACTATGAAAAAAAATCTGATAAGATATTTCCAAATACTGATATAAAGGGGGGTATAGTAATAACCTATAGAGATAAAAATCAAAATTTTGGTGCGATTGGTTCTTTTACTAATAGCCCCGAATTAAATTCGATATTAAATAAGGTTAAATCTAAAGGTAAAGCACCTGAATTTGGTACCCTAATGTATGTTCAAACAAAATTCAATTTAGATACTCTTTATAGGGATTATCCAGAATTCAAAAAAAAGCTTGGTGGGGATGGCAAAGAAAGAAGATTAACATCCTCAATTTTTGATGTAGTGCCAGAAATTTTTAGTGAAAGTCCATATGAAGATGGAAGCTATATTAGAATATATGGCCGTCAAAATGGATCTCGTACATTCAAATTTATTAAATCTGATTATGTTGAAGCTTCAGAAAATATGCTGAAGTATAAAATCTTTGTCCCTGCAGCTAATGGTTCAGGTGAGTTTGGGGAAACCTTATCTAATCCAGTTGTCGGAGAACCTCTAACAGGACATACCCAAACATTTATAAGTATAGGTTCTTTTGATACTTACTATGAAGCTGAGGCAATTTTAAGCTATTTGAAGAGTAAATTTGCACGCACCATGTTAGGAATTCTTAAAACGACTCAAAATAATAAGACTAAAGATGTCTGGTCAAAAATTCCTTTACAAAACTTCACTCCTCAATCAGATATAGATTGGTCAAAATCAATTCCTGAAATAGATCAACAATTGTACAAAAAATATGGACTAGATCAAAAAGAAATTGACTTTATCGAATCTCATGTCAAGCCGATGACATAAATCTTTATGCCTCAAAAGAAGCAAAATATAGATATACTAGAGAACACTCTTCGCCAAGAGGGTATAATTTTGGATATTTTATTATTACATTGCCCAAGTCCTAAAATTATCAAATTACTTAAAAAGAAAGAGATCGAAAATATCAATTCTCAAGAACAAGGTAATATAACAAGGCATAATATAATATGGGCAACTGATTCATATAAAGATAAAGCAAAGGGAAAATCCAAAGCAAATGTTTTTGATTCTAAAGAACCAATTAGACCAGAATTAGTTACTAATGTCTATGGCAAAACGATTCAGCCTAGAGTCTCCAAAAGTCTAGCTGAGCAAAAACATCGTACCAAAGATAAAGCAGAAGTATTCACTCCTTTAGACATAGTCAAACAAATGAATGAATCGGTAGACACTTATACCGTAAACAAACATAATTGGCAAGAATATGTCAAAGAATTAAAATTAGAAATCACTTGTGGAGAAGGACCCTTCATAGTCAGCAGATATGATCCCACATCTCAACATGGGACAATAATACCTATTGAACAAAGAGTAGGCTTTTTGGATATGAAATTACAAATAGTCAATAAATATTGTAAAGATGAAAAAGACTGGCTATATTGGGCAAAAGAAGCCTTCAAGGCAAGCTATGGCTATGAATGGCAAGGAGACAATGTACTTTTAGCTCGTGAAAATTTACTCTATACCCTGATAGATTATTATAAAGCTAAGTTTAAAAAAGAACCATCAAGAAAAATCAAAGAAGAATTTGCAATCATTATAAGCTGGAATATATTCCAAATGGACGGCTTAAAATATGTCATCCCAATGAGCTGTAATCATAAGACTATCACAACACCAGGTAAAAACACTTTGGAAGGATATGAGGATGAAAAAGTAGAAAAATACGAATGTGAAGGCTGTAAATATAATCGTCCAGACAAACATAACGGAAAAAAATATGTCAAAATTATGAACTGGGAAACAGGGAAGCCTAAGAAATTTATAACGTTGTTAAAAGAACCCAGTAAGAAACTTTGATGAATTGATAAGATTATTTTCTTAATATTAAATTATAATTTATGAATATGTATAAATCTAAAAAACAACTTGAACAAGAAATTTTTGAATCAATAGATAAAGATTACATTAGTCTTTCTATTGTAGAGGATATGCAGATTTTATCAAAAAATCAGGTTAGAAAATTAATTGAAAAAAAACAAATTAAATCAATGAAATTTAAGAATAAAACTTTTATTGAAAGAAAAGGATTATCTGATATAATTAAAAATTATAATAAGGAATAAGTAAGTTAAAATTAATTTTATAAAATTCCTCCTCCGTCACCTACGGTGCCACCTCCCCCAAGGGAGGACAGAAAAGGCGACTGAAAGGTCGCCACTACGAATTCATAGTTAAACTCTATCCACCCTCCCCCTACGGGTACTCCCTCCAAAGGGAGACAGAATACGGTTCATTCTACACCGGCTCAAGAGAGGAATTTTAAAACAATGTCGGCGAGGGCGTAGACTCTACGATATGGAGGGATAAACGTTTACCTCCCGCAGGGATGGCTTCGCTACGAAAGTTATAATTTATCATTTACAATTTATAACCTCAACATCTCATCTAGTACCAATATTGACAAAATATATTATTCTTGTTAATATATTTTCATATTCTACATATGTAGCGTCCCCCCGAATAGGGGGCTTTCTTTTTATAATTTATATAATTTTTTAAATTGAGTTTTTATTTTTTTAGTGTCATTGATATCAATTCTACCAATTTTATTTTGTAGTCTTCTATAATCAATTACTCTAATTTGATGTAGGCAAGCTACCATATTTAGTTCTTTATGGATAAAATGTACAAACCAAGATCCAGATTTTATTTTGGTTGAAGTTGGTATAATTAAAAAGGTATGGGGAGAGAGTTTTTTAAAAATAATAACTGGTCTTGTATATCTGTTAGATTTACCACTAATTTCAGTCCCAATATTTTCTCCTAAATGAGCCCACCAAAAGTCTCTTTCTGAAACAAAAGGAGGTTTGTGATTATTATTATCTAGCTTTGGTTTTAAAAAGAACCAATCTTGGAAATTTTTTATAAATGTTTTCATATATATTAGATACTTTTTTATATTATACCTGTAAATAACCTCAAAGTAAAATATAGGAAAAGGGATAAAAAAGGCGACTGAAAGGTCGCCCCCTCCTAATATCTCTTTAAAAGAGCTAATAGGAGGGACTTAAAGCCCTACAATTCATAATTCACAATTCATAATTTTATCTCCCCTCCTCAAAAAGGGTAAAATATGGTATTATAAAAATAATTAAATAAAATTATATGTCAACAAATACTCATAATAAAATCGCTCTATTTGAAAAGAAACAAATTCGTAAAATTTGGTATAATAAGGAATGGTATTTTTCAGTAGTAGATATAGTCGGAGCTTTGACAGATAGTTTAAATCCCACTGATTATCTAAAGAAAATTAGAAAGAGAGATGAGGAGCTTGGAATATACCTAGGGACAAATTGTCCCCAGATAGAGATGTCTACCAATACAGGTAAAAAAAGAAAAACCCTTGCTGGTAATACAGAACATATACTCAGAATTATACAATCCATCCCCAAAAGCTGAACCATTCAAAAGATGGCTAGCTAAAGTTGGGTATGAGAGAATAGAAGAAATAGAAAACCCAGAGCTAGCTCAGGAGAGGATGAAAAAGCTATATGAAGCCAAGGGATATCCAGCTGATTGGATAGATAAAAGACTTCGTGGAATTGCAATTCGCCAAAATCTCACCGATGAATGGAGAGAAAGAGGTATCACAGAAAATAAAGATTATGCAATTTTAACAGCTGAAATCAGCAAAGCCACATTTGGACTAACCCCCAATGAATATAGGAAACTTAAAAATATCCCAACTACATCCAAAGCCAATCTCAGAGACAATATGACTGATCTTGAGCTAATATTCACAATGCTAGGATAAAAAGTGACCACAGAAATATCCCAACAAGAAAAACCAGCAGGAATGACAGCCAATAAAAAAGTAGCACAAAGAGGAGGCAAAGTTGCTGGAAACGCCAGAAAAGACACTGAAAAAGAGTTAGGTAGAAGTGTAATAAGTAAAGCTAATTATTTAGAAATAACCAAGACAAAAGCTTTAAGTAAAAAAGATAAAAATAACTAAAATAGACATAATTATTAATTTACAAAATAAGTGTCTTTATAGCCATTGGCGAAGCTTTTGGCGTCGATGGAGTTTTTGCCCTCGATTTTGAGTTTGGTGATGGCTATGTTGCCATTATTGGTGCCGATTATAATTTTATCGTTTTGATTATCTAATTGCCAATGTCCGGCTTGTAGCTTTGGTTGAGTGTTGATTGTCGCTAACTCTATTTGCTCGAATATAATTTTCTTGCCGTTATTGAGATAGGTGTAGATTTGTGGCCAGATGATATAGGCTCGGTATAGGTTGATTATATCCTGGGCGGTGTGCTGTTCCCAATTGATTTGCCCGTCTTGTTTTTGTACCATTGAGACTAGAGTGGCTTGTGTGTCATCTTGAGGTTGTGGGATTATTTGGCCAGTTATGAACTTTGGTAAGGCTTCTGTTAGGATTTTGGCACTGGCCTGTATAATCTTTTTTTCTAATTCTATATAGGTGTCGGTGGGGGATATGTCTATCTCTTTTTGATCTATGATTGGTCCGTGATCCATTAGGTGGTCTAATTGCATTAGGCTGACGGCGGTTAATTTATCTCCATTTCGTAGGCTGGCTTGAATGGGGGATGGTCCTCGGTATTGTGGTAATCGGGAGGGATGTATGTTGAGGACTTTATTGGGCATTATATCTAGGATTGTTTGTGGGATGATTTTGCCATAGGCTATCACTAACCAGATGTCTGACTTGAGGTTGTTTAATAATTCTATTGTCTCTGGGGTTTTGAGTTTGTCTGGGCTAAAGACTGGGAGATTATGTGTATTGGCAAATTCTTTGAGTGGGCTTGGGGTTAGGATTTTCTTCCTTCCTTGTGGTGTGTCGGGGGTGGTGATAATGGCTGTAATCTCGGTCCAAGTCAAAAGTGTCTCGGCTATTGCTACTGCCAGAGAGGGGGTTCCCCAAAGTACAATTTTGGGTTTAGACATAAATTTTACCTGCTTCTTTTGGTTTGACTGGAAGGGCTTTGTCGGCGAATAGAATTCCGTCTAAATGGTCTATTTCATGTTGTAGTATACGGGCAAATATGCCTGTGGCTTTACCTCCTATTGTCTCTCCTTTAAGATTGAGTCCGGTAAAGACTATACTAGTTGGTCGTACTACATCGGCAAAATATTCTGGTAGGGATAGACATCCTTCTTCCATCACTGATGTGTCGGTACTGACTGAGGTTAATACAGGATTGATGATTATATAATGTTGGTCTAGTTCGCAGTCATCAAAGCCTGTCTCTGGAAAATGGTCTCCAGGTACATTTATTAATATCATTCTGACATTGTGTCCGACTTGAGGTGCAGCAAGTCCCATCCCATGATGTGGATGTATGCTAGACTTCATATCTCGAGCTAATTTATGTATCTCTCGAGTTATGGCATCGATTGGTTTAGATGGTGTGCGAAGGATTGGGTTCTTTAACCCAGTTTCTATGTCCAGAATCATGGCTAAAAATATGTTAGTATATGTTATTATTATAGCATAAAATGCTAAAAATAGCAAGGTTTTGAGAGAAATTATAAGTTGTGAATTATGAATGATGAATTATGCTTCGATAGGCTCAGCAAACTATAGTCCTCCCTCCCCCTACGGGTACTCCCTCCATTTACCTCCCGTAGGGATGGAAGGGAGACAGAATACATGTCCACCCCGTCAGACAAAGTCTGCCACCCCTCAATTTATTTACCGTAGGCAGAGGCGGAATTTTAAAGGAAAATCCACCACCGGCACTTCGTGCCACCTCCTCCAAAGGAGGACAGAATCGAGCCCAATTTTACCCCTCCTATTCTCAAAATTGTAATACTATGATATAATTAGTTTTAAATAATACCTATATATATTATGAAAGAATACGAAGCAGTTATTGGAATGGAGGTTCATGTTGAATCTAAAACAAAATCTAAAATGTTTTGTGCTTGTGTGAATGGCTTGGGGCTTGAGGATAAGCCTAATATTCATATTTGTCCTATTTGTACTGGTCATCCTGGGACTTTGCCGGTGCCGAATCGGGAGGCTTTGGTGAAACTTGCTCGTTTTGGTCAGGCTTTGAATTGTCAGATTTCTGATTATACTTGGTTTGAGCGAAAAAGTTATTTTTATCCTGATTTGCCGAAAGGTTATCAGATTACTCAATATGAGCGGCCTCTATGCTATGATGGTGAGATTGAGATTATGACTTCTCAAGGGGTGAAGCATATCCGTATTACTAGAATCCATATGGAGGAGGATACTGGTAAATTATCTCATATCAATGGTAAGACGGTGGTGGATTATAATCGAGCGGGTCTTCCTCTGATGGAGTTGGTGACGGAGCCGGATATTCGTAATGCTGAGGAGGCGAAGGTCTTTTGTGAAGAGTTACAGTTGATTCTGAGATATTTGGATATTTCGGATGGGGATATGGATAAGGGGCAGATGCGATGTGAGGTTAATATTTCTCTTCGGGAGAAGGGGACGGAGGCTTTTGGGACTAAAGTTGAGATTAAGAACTTGAATTCATTCCGTGTTGTAGAGCAGGCGATTGCTTATGAGATTACTAGACAGAGTGAGGTTTTGAATCAAGGTGGTGAAGTGGTGCAAGAAACGAGAGGTTGGGATGATACTAAGGCTATCACTTTTAGCCAAAGAAAAAAAGAAAATGCGAATGATTATAGGTACTTTGTCGAACCAGATATTCCTCCTTTTGAGACTTCTGCAATTGTAGCTGATGCTGCTTCTATCAAAGCTGAGCTTCCGATTGCAAAAAGACAGCGATTTACTACTCAATATAACCTACAAGCTCAACAAATTGAAATTTTGGTGAGGAATAAGGCTTTGGCTGATTATTTTGAACAAGTTATTTCTGAATTAGAAGCTTGGATTAAGTCAGAAAACAAACAATTAGCTGAGGCTGATCACTCTAAACTTATCAAATTGTCGGCTAATTATCTTTTGACTGAACTCATTAAGCATTATTCAGAGAAAGGATTTAGCTTTAAAGATTCACCGATTACTGCTGAGAATTATGCTGAGTTTATTAAGATTGTCTTTAGTGGAGAGGTGTCTTCTACTGGAGCTCAGACTTTGTTATTACAAATGTTAGAGACTGGCTCAGACCCTAGTGATATTGTAGAATCTCAGGGCTTGAGACAGGTTAGTGATACAGGTGCTCTACAGGCAATTGTTGACCAAGTTATCTTGGAGCAAACAAAGGTTGTAGAAGATTATAGGAATGGCAATGAGAATGTGATACAGTTCTTAGTAGGTCAGGTTATGCGATATTCCAAAGGTAGTGCCAATCCTCAAGTGGCGAAACAATTATTACACGATACTATTACTCAGAATAAATAATTCAATATGCAGATACAATGGCAAAACAATATTACTCTTACGGTTAAAGGTAAAGATTACAGAATAGTTATTAATCCTGTGATGGAAGATGGATCCAAACCAATTATTTCAATTAAAGACAATGATTTGACTATATCTACCAATAAATTGTCTTTTAACAACTCAAAGGGCTATCATATCAGTGGGGCAGGAGAATACTCTTATCAGGGGGTGACAGTTAGAGTTAAGTCTATTCAACAAGAGAATATGGCTCAGCCTGTGAATTTAGTGTCATTATCGGCGGAAGGTATATTGGTTGGTATTACATTGGGAATTGCTCAAGAATTGGAGTCTAAGGATTTAGAATTTTTGGGAAGTCCGGATATTTTATTGATGTCTATGACTAGTTCTTTTGGTTCAGAAAAATCTATTCAGTTGATTAATGCTGTTGAGCCTAGAATTGTCATCCCAGTGTATGAAAGTGAATCACAACTTCAAGCTCTAAGCAGTGAATATGGGGTGAAAACAGAACCTCAGTCTGAATTTAGTTCCAAAAAGGCAGATTTACCTTTTGACTCAGTTGAGATCAAAGCATTAGAACCGCAGATTAAATAGTTAAAATTATGGCAACAGAAGACACCAATATCCAAAAGATTGAAAATATGGGTAATATCGAATTGACTGATATTGTCTCTGAAATGGAGAATGCCTATATTGACTACTCAATGAGTGTGATTATAGACCGAGCTTTACCTGATGTTAGAGATGGGCTAAAGCCTGTGCATAGAAGAATTTTATATGCTATGCATGAGCTTGGTTTAAGGCCTGAGGCAAAGTTTAGCAAGTCTGCTAAAATAGTCGGAGATGTGCTTGGTAAATATCATCCTCATGGAGATACGGCTGTGTATGACTCTATGGTTAGAATGGCTCAAGATTTTTCTTATAGATATACTTTAGTTAAGGGGCAGGGAAACTTTGGGTCTATGGATGGTGACTCAGCTGCTGCTATGAGGTATACAGAGGCAAAGATGGCTAAGATTACTCGGGAGATGTTGCTTGACATTGATAAAAATACTGTTAATTTTACTCCTAATTATGATGGTAGCCGCAATGAGCCAACTGTACTACCTTCTAGAGTGCCTAATTTATTAATCAATGGAGGAACTGGAATTGCAGTTGGTATGGCGACTAATATTCCGCCTCACAATTTAAAAGAAGTAGTAGGAGCCACAATTGCTTTGATTGAAAATCCAGATAGTACAGTCGAGGAATTGCTTAAATTCATTAAAGGTCCTGATTTCCCAACTGGCGGAGAATTATATAATATAGATAATATTAGACAAGTTTATGCTACAGGTAGAGGACCATTAGTCACTAGAGCTAAGGCTGAAATTGTAGAGCGAGGTAAAAAGGGTAATGCTTTTGATATCATTGTCTCAGAGATGACTTATCAGACTAATAAAGCTACTCTGATCGAGAAAATGGCTAATTTAGTTAGAGATAAAAAATTAGATGGAATTAAGGATATTCGAGATGAATCATCCAAAAAAGTTCGAATCGTAATTGAACTGAAGTCTGATGCTTATCCGCAAAAGGTTCTCAATAAACTCTATAAACTTACAGATTTACAAAAGACTTATCATGTCAATATGTTGGCTCTTTGTGATGGGATAGAGCCAAAAACTCTATCTCTCAAGCAGGCTTTGCAATATTATATTAGACATCGAAAAGAGGTAGTAATCAGGAAAACTGAATTTGAATTACAACAAGCCAAAGACCGAGCGCATATTTTGGAGGGTCTTAAAAAAGCTTTAGATTTTATTGATGAGGTGATTAGTATTATCCGTGGTTCTGAGAGTAAAGAAATTGCCAAAGTTAATTTGATTAAAAGATTTGAATTTAGTCAATTACAAGCTCAAGCTATCCTAGATATGCGACTACAAACTCTGGCTGGATTAGAGCGACAAAAGATTTTGGATGAATTGGCTGAGTTGGTATTGTTAATTCAAGAGTTAGAAGCAATCTTAGCTTCTGAGGAGAGAATTTTTGCAATTATCAAGAATGACTTACAAGAGGTTTCTGACCAATATGGTGACGAGAGAAAGACTAGAGTATTTACAGAGGACTTAGGAGATTTCAAGGAGACAGATTTTATCCCAAATGAGGACACTATTATAATTTTGACTAAAGATGGGTATATAAAAAGAGTAGATCCTAAAGAATATCGTTCTCAAAGACGAGGAGGAGTTGGTGTATCTGGAGTGAAGACCAGAGAAGATGATTCTGTATCTATTTTCTTACATACCACTACTCATGCGAAATTATTATTCTTCACCAATAATGGTAGAGTTTTGAAACTAAAGGCTTATGAGATTCCTCAAGGATCTAGAATAGCTAAAGGTCAATCAATTGTTAATTTCTTAGAATTATCTAAACAAGAGCAAATTCAATCTATTTTGCCAATGGAAGATTCTTCAAATAGCTTCATCTCTATTGTCACTAAGTTGGGAATTATTAAAAAGAGTGTAATGTCCGTCTATGCTAATGTCAGAAAAGGTGGAATTATAGCCATCAACCTAAAAGACAACGATACTTTAATCCAAGCTACCGTTACTTGTCCGGATGATGATATTATTTTATTTACAAGCCAAGGTAAGGCTATTCGATTCCCTCAAGAAGAATTACGACCAATGGGAAGAACAGCCGCAGGAGTCAAAGCTATGACTTTGAAATCAGATGATACGGTACTTGCAATGCAGACTATTCGCTCAGGAGATGAGCAAGGATGGTTGGTTATAGCTACATCTTATGGGTATGGTAAAAAGAGTAAATTAAGTCACTATAAAGTGCAAAAAAGAGGAGGTAGTGGAGTCAAAGTTTCTAAAATTACTACTAAAACAGGTCCCGTAATCGGAGCTCAAGTTGTAACAGCAGAGAGCAAAGAACTAATAGCTATATCGCTTGGGGGAAATATAATCAAGTTGAATATTCAAAAAGATATTCCAACTCTATCTCGAGATACACAAGGAGTAAAGATTATGAGACTAACCAAAGATGATACAATTGCCTCTATTGCAGTAACAACAGAAGATGAAGTAGAGGTTGAAGAAGAAAAATAGTATTTGACTATTTTCATAAAATCTTTTATACTTAAATTAAGTTCAAAATTAAAATAAATTATGCTAGATCAAACTAATAGATTTTTATCCCCACGCGAAATAGTACATCAATTTGAAATTGAGTCTAATAGTCAAGTTGCTGATTTTGGTAGTGGAGCTGGAGACTTTGCCATTGCTATTGCTGAGACAGTTGTCACAAAGGGAAAGGTATATGCTATCGATGTCTTAGAATCAGCACATCAATCATTGAGAAGCAGGTACAAAATCAAAGGAATTACTAATATAGAGTTGATTTTAGCTAATTTGGAATGTGAATCTGGCTCTAGTTTACCAAAAGAATCAGTAGATTTGGTAATGATTCATAATATTATGTTTCAAGTTAGCAATAAAAAGAAATTAATTCAAGAAGCTCATAGAGTGCTTAAAGCTAATGGTAAATTAGCTATGATTGAGTGGGATATGCTGAGTCCCATTGGTCCACCTAAGAATTTACGCTTGCCAGAAAGAGAGATTATCTCTTTAGTCCAAAATAATGGATTTGAAATAGATTATAGAATTGAAGCTGGCAAATACCATTATGGATATATTTTTAATAAATTATAACTATGGCTAGAAGCACTTCATTAGATTCTTTTGTTAAAAATCGTAAAGTTATTATAGCAGCTGGAGTATTTATGACTGCTATGATTATATTAATGCTCGCTAATGCTTTAGGATTTAATCCTAGAGGAAGAGAAAAAGTACTAAATGCAGATTTATTAATCTGGGGATTATGGGATGATAGTCAATTAATGGACGGTTATATATCTGACTTTAGAAAACAATATCCCAATATAAATATAGAATATCGTAAACTCACACCACAGGAATATGAAAAAGATTTAGTCAATGCTTTAGCGGAAAATAGAGGTCCGGATATATTTGCTATGCATCATACTTGGTATAGTAAGCATAAAAATAAATTAGCTCCAATGCCAGAAGAGATAATGACATTAAAAGAATATAAGGAGAGATTTGTAGATGTGGTTTCTGAAGACTTTGTAGTAGAAGATAAAGTCTACGGATTCCCTTTATATACTGATACTTTAGCCCTGTTCTATAATAAAGATGCTTTTAATGATGCCGGAATAGTTAACCCACCAGCAACTTGGAAAGAAGTACAAGATTTAGTACCTAAACTTACTAAAATAGATCAGTTCGGCAATTTTATACAGTCAGGAATTGCTCTTGGAACAGGAGATAATATTAATAGATCTCCAGATTTATTAGCTGCATTAATGATACAAACAGGTGCTCAGATGACAAATCCAAATGATTATACTCAAATCACATTTACTCAAAGTAGGTCACAGAGTGGACAAGATATTAATCCAGCTGAATTAGCTTTAGAGTACTATACTGACTTTGCTAATCCAAGAAAAACAGTATATAACTGGAATCCAACTCTTGATAATTCAATAGATGCTTTTTATGAAAGAGAGGTAGCAATGATGATAACTTATTCATATCAGGTAGAGGCTATTAAAGCTAAAGCTCCTAGACTTAATTTTGCAGTTGCTCCATTACCGCAAGTATCTTTGGAATCAGGACTTTCTAACTATGCTAATTATTGGGGATATGGAGTAAGTACTCAATCTCAATATACTAGTGAAGCCTATACATTTCTTAAATTTCTTACCGAAAAAGAGCAATCTCAGGAGTATTTCCTAAATACTAAACGACCAACACCTAGACGAGATTTAATAGAAGTACAGTCACAGGATGTAGATTATGGAGTTTTTGTAAAACAAGTACTTCAAGCCAAAACTTGGAGACAACCAGATAATAATACTGTAGATAGAATTTTAATTGAAGCTATTAATAATGTAAATTTAGGTTTGTTTAGCTATAGTAGAGCCTTATCCCAAGCTCAAGCTCAGATTCAAGCCTTAGCAGATGACTTTGCACGATGAAAAGTATGAAGAATAAAAATATATATAGCTTAGGTATAATTACAATTTTTATATTTTTTATTTTTTCGATTCAAATATCTTTTGCTCAGACAGCAGATGGAGCTTGTAGTGGAGGAGCGACCGTATTAGAAAAATCCTGTACTTTTCAAAAAGGAGTGTCAAGAATTAGTGGAAAATGTCAGGTAAAAGATCCAAGAAATCCAAGTCTTGGATTAACCTGTAGATCTAGTATAGGATCATCCTGTTCTGGAGATACATGTGAGAATGGGCTAGTTTGTATTAATGAGGTTTGTTCTAGACCAAGAGGTACTAAAACAGAAGGGCAATCTTGTTCTGGAAATGGGAACGAATGTATAGCAGGTTTAGAGTGTCAGGATTTTGTTTGTAAAAAAGAAAGAACCATTACCGGTACCGTAGGTGGTGGGGCATCCAACTCATCTAGTACTCCTACTTCTTCTAGTCCCATAATCACAAGTGATAGTGCAGGATCTAATTCACCAGGAGGATCTGCAGGATCAGAATCAGGATTAGTCAAATGTGGAGTAAGTAGAGATTGTACAATATGTGATATATTTATATTAATTAGAGATATATTTAACTTTGCATTAGGACTGTTAGCAGCTTTAGCAGTATTAAGTATAGTAATAGGAGGAGTTTATGTACTCACCTCAGCAGGCAATTCGGGTAGATTAAGCGAAGGATATGGCATAATAACCAATGCAGTTATAGGATTATTGTTAGTAATGGCAAGTTTCTTATTATTTAGCTTTGTATTAGTCTCACTTGGCTTCCAATCAGCGAATTTCTCAGCAATATTTGACTTTCAAGACGGACAAATCTTTAGTGTAAAATGTGATACTGCCAGTACTTTTAATGATAGAGGAACGAATGGGGGGGGAGTAGCAGTTCCTAGTGGCCCAATAGATACTGGTTCTTTAAACGTGGCATGTTTAGGAGACACTACTATAACTGGAGAATTATCGGCAGTTCTAAGAGCTATATCTGTATATGAGACTCCATCTAGAGGTGGAGCTGACTCCTATACTCTTCCACCAAATAGTGCTACAGCATCTGGAAGATATCAGATTATTAATAGTACTTGGTCGGGATGGTCTGCAGCAGCTGGTGTTAGTGAAAGAACTACTTCTGCCTATCAAGCTAGTCCTGCTTCACAAGATAGGGCAGCAGCTTGGTGGCTTAGAGATAACAACATAACAACCTGTGATTCCTTTGCTGCTAGTGCTAGAGCCAATGTAGGCTCTTATAGAGGAGCATGTCAATGGACTCCAGTACCTGGTTGTGCATCTTGTTCTAATAAAAGATATTGTCAAGAAAACGATACAACCCGTGCTTATCCAGATTTTGCTCAATTATGTAAAACCTTGGATGCAGATAATTGTCCATAATTAATTATAATAACTATATGAAATTCACACTCATTTTTATAATAATATTAATTGGATTTATACCAATATATAGTGAGGCCAAAAGCTATCAAATATCTTTATTTTATGATAAAAATGCAGATGAAGTTCGCTTAGACAGGTTTGTCTCAGAGCCAGTAAAATTAGTAGATACAGAAGATACAATAACCTTTAGTGATAGATCAGATTTACCAGTAGATAATAATTTTCAAGTCAATTTAGAAGCATATCAATATACTTTCCCTCAAACATTGGTATATCCATACATTGAGGGAGCATTTGTCATTAATGTAGACTATTTCCCTCATGTGAAAGCTATTAATATCAAGAGTAAGAATGGAAAGGTATTAAATATTGATGTATCCAAAGACAGTACTTGTAATCAAAACTTTGTCTGTGAATATGAAAAGGGAGAAGATACCAATACCTGTATACATGATTGTTTAGGAGATAATGTTAATTTCTCCGAAGAGACCATTAGAACCTTGCAAGCCCAAAATGGAGTTATCCGCAATGAAGAAGGAGTAGTATTATTATCTAACAATGACAACTCAGATACAATAGCAACCCCTGAATCATTAGAAAATAGCAATTCCAACAGCTCTAATATACTACTTCTAATAGGAGGAATACTCTTCCTCGTAGCTGGAGTAGGAGTGTTTTTTTGGAAATTAAGAAAAAGATGATATAATGAAAATATATTAAAGTAATATAATATGAAATACCTATATACAATCAGTTTATGTCTAGTATTTATCTTCTTTGGCAATACGAACATTACTAATGCACAGTCAAAAGATAAATGCCCAGCAACTTGTCCCAATGGGCAACAGTGTATCAAAAAAGCGGATGGTTTCTTAGAATGTAGGGCTACTGCTACAGGATGTAAAAAGTCTAATGGCTCAGATGGATGCGATCCAAACAAAGTCTGTGTAAAGGCAACAGCTAATGCAACAACAGGTATTTGTGTAGATGATGCTCCAGCTTCTGCTAAAGCACAACTTCAGCCGGCTCCAAATAGAGGTGGTAGTAATACTACAGCAGGCAATGAAAGTGCTGAAGTTCCCACAGGAGTTGGAACCAACCCAACTGGACTTCAACAAGGCTTACAACAGTTTCAAGGAGCTGGCTCAGGCCTTAATACAGAGGGAACTTTAATCGGGTATGTAGCTAATATAATTAGATGGATATTGGGACTTTTAGGTACAGTATTCTTTGTAATTATAGTAATTCAAGGATATCTATATATGACAGCTGGTGGAGACTCTAGCAAGACAGCTTCAGCAGTAGGTGCAATTGGTAATGCAGTAGTAGGACTTCTAATAATTATGGGAGCCTTTTTGATAACTAATTTTGTGACTAGTGGACTTATTAATAGTGGAGGAGGGTCAACTACAACAGAAACAGGAACAGAACAGCAAAATCAATCGAATAATAATCGCAATAATAACAATCGTAACAACAATCGCAATAATAACGGAAGAAGATAGACTATACATTATCTTAATATAAATAACATATATGCTAAAATTATTTTTTCTAAACCTTATAATATCCACGGCCCGAGCTCAAGAAAGTCCACCTCCAGTTTTAGGAGTCCCAACAGGAACTGGAGTTACAGAACAAGGCGATTTATTTAGTTTTGTTGCTAATATTGTTAGGTGGAGCCTAGGTTTAACTGGAATTATTCTATTTGTAATAATTATAGTTGCTGGATTTAATTATGCTACAGCCGGAGGAGACAGCAAAAAGACACAAGATGCAATATCTACTATAACTAATGCAGTGATAGGACTATTCATCATAGGTTTTGCCTTTGTAATATCCAATACAGTCTTAGGATTTATATTTAACTTATAAATAAAAAGTTATCCACAATTTTACCCCTTGCAAACTTTTTTAAAATAATTTATAATTATAACAGAACTTAATATTAATAATTTATATATATTCTTATGAATACTATCAAAACATTAAAATCAATATCTAACAGAGTTACATTACTTTTGTTATTATTAGCTCCTGTTATGGTAGGTGCTGCTAAACCAAGGTCAGATAATAGACCTATAGGAGCTATACCTCAAGTAGCGGGTACTAATCAGTCTACGAATCTAATTGATTCAATAGAGATAGTTATACAATGGGCACTTGGGTTTATAGGTATTGTTGTATTTTTAATTTTCTTATTCGCTGGTTTTGAATATGCTACGGCTGGAGGAGATGAAGGAAAGGCTTCAAATGCACAGAAGAGAATGGTTAATGCTGTTATTGGACTTATAATAATATTCTTTGCCTTTGTAGCCTCCAATACAATTTTAGCATTTATATTTACAGAAAGAACTTAACCATTTATCCCCAAAATAAAAGGAGAGTTTCAAGCTCTCTTTTTATTTTGGGGATAAATATAGGGTGAAAAAGATGAGAAACATCGTAGACAATATTTTAAGTTTGAAATTTATTTTGTCTCCCTTCCATCCCTACGGGAGGCAAGTGGAGGGGGTACCCGTAGGATATTATCCTTTGGGAAAGGGGTCGGGAAAACGGTAGTTTTCCTGTGGAGGAAGGTTGGGAACCCGTGAGGTTTCACAGGAGCAAATCTTATTTGCGACGGGGGAGGGTGGATAAACTTTGGAATATTAAAATAAACTTTATAACAACAACATTAGACTTAGTCTTCCTCCGGCACTTCCTCTATTTATCTGCCGTAGGTAGAAAGGAGGACAGTTATTTCGTTAATACTATATGTATTTCTTTAATATATTGATCACATTTACTTAGTAATTTGGCTATGATTATATAAGCTAGTACATATAGTTGTTATATAAATATTTTTCTGATATAATTATATTATCATAATAAACATATATGAAACTATCTATATTAATCGTATCAATATTAGGAATTATACTATTTAATAGTAATAATAGCTTTGTGACTAATGAGGTATATGCAGGAGTCAGACCTCCTGACGCTACACTTCCAGATAAAGGTGTAATTCCAGATCCTGAAGTTACGGGAGTATTTGAAGGGACTAGTTTCATAGATGCAGTGGAGCTGATTATAACTTGGTTATTAAGCTTGATTGGTATTATAGTCTTTGTAATATTCCTATTCGCTGGGTTTGAATATGCTACAGCTGGAGATAATCAAGATAAAGCTAAATCAGCTCAGAGTAGAATGGTCAATGCTGTCATTGGACTTATTATAATATTCTTTGCCTTTGTAGCCTCGAATGCAGTATTGTCATTTGTCTTTCGATCTAATACTAATACTAATACTACTAATAGCACCCAAAATAGTAGTACAAACAATAACAACAATCAGAATACGAACCGTAATAATCGCAATAATTAATCTAATAATATCAATATGAAAAAATATATATTCTTAATAGCAATCAGTATAATTTCTTTGGCTAGTGTTAATTGGGCTTCTGCTCAGACAACAGCACAGAATCAAATTACCGCTTGTAATAATAAAGTTAATGGACAAGATTGCTCATATAAAGTACAACTTTCTGGGCGAAACCCAGAGCCAACAGATACACAAGGAAAATGTGATAGAAATGGAGAGGGAAGATTGTATTGTAATAGCACAAAAAAAGATAATACAAATACATTAACAGCTTGGGAAGATTGTTTTAATAAGTCTCAACCAAATGATGCTTGTAAAGATAATGGTAGGTTAGGAACTTGTCAACGACAAGGTAGTGGAGATAATCTTACTTGTGATACTACTAAAACTCCAACAGGTAATCCAGGAGGTTCAACTCCTCCAACTTGTGGGGCAGCTCCATGTGTAGGGAATACTGTATGTGTTAACATAAATAATACCGGACCAAAATGTGAAAATAATGCTGTAAGCTCCGATGGTAAATGTGGGGCAGCTCCATGTGTAGGGAATACTGTATGTGTTAACATAAATAATACTGAACCAAAATGTGAAAATAATGCTGCTACTACAGGGTCACCTGCAGATAATGGCACTACATCTGACGCTAGCTCACCGCAGACAGTTGGATTTATAAACCCAAGTAGATTCAATAGTATTACAGCTCTAATTGCTGGGATTATCAATGCTCTCTTAGGTATATTAGGAGCTATTACAGTAGCAGTATTAGTCGCCTCTGGCTTCAAATATATGACTAGCTCTAATCCAGGAGAAGTAGGACAGGCCTTAGAGGGGATTAGGAATGCTATAGTTGGGTTGATGATTATTATGGGTTCTTTCTTGATAACACAATATGTAATTAGTGCTTTAGCTGTGTAAAAAGAAAACCTACTCTTGCAATTGCTTGAGTAGGTTTATATTTTAATAAATTATTCTGTTGTCTCAAGAAATGGATATAATCCTTGACCACCTTTCTTATTTCGTGTCATCATATATGTGTCTACTTCTGTTTGAGGTGGATTTATAAATTCAACATTTACAAGATTAGAGCTAATATTTTTAGGGAAACAATTTAGTCCATTAGATATAAACTCTTCATTATCTATCCTCAATCCTTGATTATAATATCCTGTCTCATCTCCCAACCAGGAGAAACAAAGTCTATATTTTCCTGGTTTCACTTTATATTGACCACTTTGAGTAAGGTATATAGGATTGTTAGTCCTTGGCAATATTGCTCTTTTATCAATATCTTCCTCTACCGGAGCAGGAGCAAGTTGCTCTTGCTGGGTGGATTGCTCGGGGGGAGTTGAAGAATGAGAATAGTCTAAACTATCGATTAGGCCAGGAGCAAAACGTATTGCTATCATTAAAGCTAATATTCCCGCAATACTTAATAAAGCCCATAACTTAATAACTCCTTGGAGACTAGATGGAATATCTTTACTCCCAGCAAGGATAGCAGATAATGCAATGATTAAAAGCATAATCAAAACATTAAACTGAACCCACTCCCATTTGAACACTCCAAATCCTAGTAGAACATAGTAGAGTGTGGACAGTGCCACTAATCCATAAACCAACCAAGATTTGTTCCCGGGTATTTTTTTCAGGAAATCTAGTTGGGTTATCCCTACACTAGCTCCACTAATTCTATATAGAATTAATCCACCACCAACTATTAGCACAAGACCAACTAACCACCAACCAGAAGATACTGCAATTACTGTTACCATAATGTAAACAGCCACTGCAATCAAAATGCGGAGATTGGATTTGTTCATTTGTAAAGAACAGAATGAGATCTTGCTTAAGCTATCACAAAATATGTTATATGTCAATATCAATAAATATTAATAAAAAATCCACTATGCCGAGGCAAAGTGGATGAGGGATGAGTTAAGATTTTTTCGATAACAGTATATTCGCTAATGCTTGCATAGCACTTGGATCTAGATTATATTGATTTATGTTTAGTGTCCCATTCTTTGCTGCTGCTTCTTGTATATCAAGTTGCCTTAAAGCCAGGGATAGTTCTTTATCTGTAGTCATCATATTCATCATCATTTGCAAGCTGGTTGTATTCCCTTCTGTTCTGGTAATTTCAGCTGCAGCCTCCAAGGAAGATATCCCTAATTTCTCTATAGCTTGACGATATTCTTCAGGAATATGTAGTTGCCCCGTGGTGAGTTGAACTAGTTGATGGGGAATTAGGCTTAATAGATAAACGGGATCTCTCTGATTTCCAGTTGAGTGTGTAGCTGATGACACTCTATTTTCAAGAATTCTATTCATATTGTTGACAATTGCCTGCCTGTTAAGATAAATAGAATACCAAGAGTATCCATCTACAGCCTCTTGGAAAATATCTTCTAGGAAGTCTTTAAATATACCTTCAAGCTCATTTTGAAAGTTATCTTTTTCTTCTTGTGAAGCAAACTCTCCAGGTACTGAAGGCCATACTTCAGCAATATCAATTAATTGTAAATCTGGAACCATACCAGGTTTGGGAAATCTAAGTAAGATAGTCGGACTGTCTATTGTAATTTCTCCAGCTTGTGTGAATTGAGGATTTTTAGCTCTTTCTTCTTTAGACAATCCAGCTACACGATTATCATATTCTTTTTTATTCTCTCCTCTGACCGCAGTCGTTAATTCACTTACTCCAATTGAAACTTGGGTAGAGGGAAAAATCTCTTCTATCTCCTGAATTGGCCAAATTAAAAATTTTAAGCCAGGTCCTACTACCCTTGTATACTTTTGAAAGGTAGATACAATTGCAAAGGCCGTATTTCCAGATATTGTTTTTAATGCCTTTCCTAGATATAAAAATACAACTACAATTATGATTGCTGGGATATACTGGTCATTTAAATTTGAACTTGACTGTGCCATTACTGGAGCAATGGAGAGGTGAAATCCAAGAAGGAATAGTAAAGTCAATTGCAAAATTTTCACTTGTTAAAGAGCGATGGAGCATCTGTATAATTAACATAAATTAACAAAAATGTCAATTTTAATTAAAACTCTCCTACAGAGTAGGAGAGTGTGGTCTAGACTTTAGATATGATTGAATTTGTTGAGCTAAGAGATAAATTTGAGAGGCTATCACCCAGATTAGGATAGCTATATGTGCTATCAATATAAGTAGTATTATTGGAACTATATGAGTTATTTCAGATTGTATTATTCTTTCAATAAGTCTTCTTAGTATAAATAAACGTTTTCTTAGTCTCATAGAAGAAATGTCCTAACTCTAGTTTTGATAATATTCTAAATGTTAGACTATGTCAAATTTAGGGTTTTGTAGGTTAGATATTTTAGAGTATTTTTTCCACACCCGTCGACTTCGTCGTCACCCTCGCCAGCTAGGGACAGTTTATTGTCCTCCCTTGGGGGAGGTGTCCCTCCCATATTAATATGGGAGGGACGGAGGAGGACTAAGTCTAATGTTGTTGTTATAAAGTTTATTTTAGTATTCCAAAGTTTATCCACCCTCCCCCGTCGCAAATAAGATTTGCTCCTGTGAAACCTTACGGTTTCCCAACCTTCCTCCACAGGAAAACTACCGTTTTCCCGACCCCTTTCCCAAAGGCTAAAGCCTTTTTACGGGTACTCCCTCCGCCTGCCTCCCGTAGGGATGGAAGGGAGACAATAATACCACAGGCGACATAATGTCGCCCCTACGAAACTCATAAATTACAAATCATCATTCACCATTCATAATTTATAATCATATTCCCTAATATTGACAAATAATAAGATATATAATACAATAATATAAGTTCCCAAAAGAGGTGTGCTTTTGAGTATTCAAGGTGTAAGGAATACTCGCCCCGCTAATTATAATTATTATTTTATGCCTACTATACAACAATTAGTACGACGAGGTCGCAAGACTTCTATCAAAAAAACCAAGTCTCCAGCTTTAGGGAGAACCTTTAATGTTCTTAAAAATAAGCCTTTAGAGAGTAATGCTCCTTTCAAAAGAGGTGTATGTGTGAAGGTCACTACTATCACTCCTAAGAAGCCTAACTCTGCTCTTCGTAAAATTGCTAGAGTAAGATTATCTAATGGACAGGAAGTTACCGCCTATATCCCAGGTATGGGACATAATTTACAGGAGCACTCCGTTGTAATGCTAAGAGGTGGAAGAGTGAAAGATTTGCCTGGAGTAAGATATCATATTGTTCGAGGTGTTTTGGATACTGCTGGAGTTGATGGTAGGTCTCAAGAGCGAAGTAAATATGGGGTTAAAAGACCTAAACAATAGATTTTTATTAAGATATTTTAAATATTATGCCTAGAAGGAAAAGGAATTACACTAGAGAAATTGAACTTGATCCAAGATACAAAAATCTTTTAGTTTCTCAATTTATCAACTACATTATGTTAAATGGTAAAAAATCAGTAGCCCGTAATGTTTTTTATGGAGCTATGGATATTATTGAAAAAGAATACTCTCAAGACCCTTTGAATGTATTCAATACTGCTATCAAGAATGTTTCTCCAGCTGTGGAGGTTAAGTCTAGAAGAGTTGGAGGAGCGAATTATCAGGTGCCTGTAGAGGTAAGACCAGCTCGTAAAACTTCTCTTGCTTTTAGATGGATGTTGGATGCTGTTCGTAAGAAAAAAGGTAAATCTACAGATAAAAAATTAGCCGAAGAGTTAATGGATGCTTTTAATCAAACAGGAACTGTGATTAAGAAAAAAGATGATACCCAGAGAATGGCTGAGGCTAACCGTGCTTTTGCTCACTTGAGATAAATTCTGGTTAATCCTTACTGCTCTGCTTAAATTAATTGACTCAGTCTATATAAATTAGTAATTAATAATCAAATACTATGTCCAAAAATAATCAAGATATTCCTCTAAAGGATGTTCGTAATATTGGGATTATTGCCCATATCGATGCTGGTAAAACCACTACTACCGAGAGAATTTTGTATTTCACTGGTCTGAAGCATAAAATTGGTGAAGTACATGATGGAGCAGCAGAAATGGACTGGATGGCACAGGAGCGAGAAAGAGGAATTACTATTACCTCAGCAGCTACTACTTGTTTTTGGAAGGATCATAGAATTAATATTATTGATACTCCTGGTCACGTAGACTTTACTATGGAGGTTGAGAGATCTCTTAGAGTTTTGGATGGAGCTGTAACTGTATTCGATGGTAAATCTGGGGTAGAACCTCAATCTGAGACTGTATGGAGACAGGCTGACAGATATAATGTACCTAGAATTTGTTTTGTTAATAAAATCAATCAGACTGGAGGAGATTTCTTTAAATCCTTTGAATCTATTCAAGAAAGACTATCTAAAGATGCAGTGGTAATTGCTTTGCCTATTGGATTTGAGCAAGGAATTCGTGGACTTGTAGACTTGGTTGAGAATAAAGCTTATGTCTATGCTGATGAGGCAGGTATGACTGAAATTGTAGAAGCTGAAGTTCCTGCAGATATGTTAGAACAGGTAGAGGAGTATCGACAAGTTTTGATGGAAAAAGTGTCTGAAGTTGATGATAGATTGATTGAACTATTCTTAAATGATGGAGAATTGTCTACTGATGAGTTAAAATATGCTATTCGAAAAGGAACTCTTGAGTCTAAAATTTTCCCAGTAATGGGAGGAGATTCTAGAACAGCGATTGTAAGAAAATTACTTGATGCTGTAATTGAGTACTTACCATCTCCTCTAGATATCGATGCTGCTAAAGGAACTGATGTGCATGATGAGGAAAAGGAATTAGTTAGAAAAGCAGATAAGGAAGAACCATTTGCTGGTCTTGCCTTCAAGATTGCAACTGACCCTTATATTGGTCAATTAGTATTCTTCCGCGTATATTCTGGAGTTTTGAAGAGTGGAAGCTATGTATATAACTCTACTAAGGGTGAGAAAGAGAGAATTTCTCGTTTAGTATTGATGCATGCTAATTCCAGAACTGAAGTAGAAGAATTATCTGCTGGAGAAATTGGAGCTATTGTTGGACTTAAGAATACCACTACTGGAGATACTCTTTGTGATGAGAAAAACCCAATTATACTTGAGAAAATTGTAATTCCAGAACCAGTTATTCAGATTAAATTAGAGCCAAAGACTAAAGTTGACCAAGAAAAAATGAGCTTAGCTTTACATAAATTATCTGATGAGGATCCAACTTTGAAAGTAAGCACCGATGAAGTGACTGGAGATACTCTGATTGCAGGTATGGGTGAGCTACATCTAGATATTATTGTAGATAGAATGAAGCGAGAATTTGGAGTAGAAGTTAATGTAGGACAACCACAAGTAGCTTACAAAGAAACTATTCGTGGAACTGCTGAAGCTCAAGGTAAATATATCAAGCAGTCTGGAGGTAAAGGACAATATGGAGATGTTTATCTTCGAGTTGAATCATTTGATCCTGAAACTGTGGAAATTGACCCAAAGAAACCTCAACATTATATCTTTGGTAATGAATTAAAGGGAGGATCTATTCCATCCGAATATGTCCCAGCTATTGAAAAGGGAGTTAAGGAATCTATTGATCGTGGTGTTATTGCTGGATATCCATTGATAAATATCAAGGCTACAGTTTATGATGGGTCTTACCATGATGTTGACTCCTCTGAATCAGCTTTCAAAATTGCTGGTTCTATGGCTCTCTCAGCCGCTGTCAAAAAAGCTAGTCCTATTCTTCTAGAGCCTATTATGGCAGTAGAGGTAACTATCCCAGAACAATATATGGGAGATGTAGTAGGGGATCTAAACTCACGACGAGGTCTAATAGAAGAGATGAATGATAGAACTGGAGGACTCAAAGTTGTCTCAGCTAAAGTGCCTCTATCTTCAATGTTTGGATATGTAACTACTCTGAGGTCTATGACACAAGGACGAGGAAATGCAGTGATGGAATTCAATGATTATCAACCGGTACCAAGTAATGTACAACAAGAGATTATTGATAAGAGAACTGCTAAATAATCAAGGCTACTATTTACAAAAGCTGGATACAAAAAATCCAGCTTTTGTATTTATGATATACTATACATATTAATATATTACTTATGCCACTTGCAGATACTATTAGACCTCTAACATTAGACACCTTTATAGGGCAAAAACACCTTGTAGGAGAGGGGAAACCCTTATATCTGTGTATTACACAGCAATTACCACAATCCTTTATTTTGTGGGGGCCTCCTGGAGTGGGTAAAACTACATTAGCTCGTATATATAGTAATGCAATTGATGGAAAATTATATGAAGTCTCAGCGGTAAGAGCAGGTAAAAAAGATATAGAATCAATTATCAAAGATGATACTGAACAACAAAAGATTTTATTCCTGGATGAGATACATCGTTTTAATAAAGCTCAGCAGGATTACTTACTTCCTTTTGTAGAAGATGGAACTCTAATTTTGATTGGAGCTACCACAGAGAACCCTAGCTTCGAGATTATATCAGCATTACAATCTCGTTGTATTATCTATACGCTTACTACTCTTACTGTGGAGGAATTACAAGCTATATTGGCTCAAGCAGGACTTCAGGATATTATTATCAGTCAGTATATTGCAAAATATGCTAATGGAGATGCCCGTAAGGCTCTGGGAATTTACGAGAGAGCCAATTCTATGTATTCAGATACTCTTAGTATTGAGAAGATTGAAGACATTTTAAAGGATACCAATCTTAGATATGATAGGGCAGGGGAGGAGCATTATGATGTCATTAGTGCCTTTATTAAAAGTATGAGAGCTAGTCAAGTAGATGCAGCTTTATATTATCTTGCCCGTATGCTAGAAGGGGGAGAAGATCCTAAATTTATTGCTCGAAGAATGATTATTTTTGCGAGTGAAGATATTGGAATAGCTCTCCCAACAGCTCTTGTCGTCGCAAATGAAGTATTTCGAGCAGTAGAGGTGGTGGGCATTCCAGAAGCATCAATTAATCTGGCTCATGGAGTTGTATATTTATCTCAAGCTCCCAAGGATAGGCGGGTATATGAGGGGATTAAACAAGCCCAGAGAGAAGTTAAACAATCAGGTAATCTTTCAGTTCCATTGAATATTCGGAATGCTCCTACTAACATGATGAAAGATTTGGGATATGGGAAAGAGTATGAATTATATGATACAAAAAGTTATCTTCCACAAGAAATATCTAAGAAAATCTTCTGGAAAAAATCTAAATAAAAAAGATGAGAAACATCGTAGACAATATTTTAAGGGTGAACTTTATTTTGTCTCCCTTTGGAGGGAGTACCCGTAGGGGGAGGGAGGACTACACTTGAAATACTAAAATATTAGAATAAACTTTATAACAACAACATTAGACTTAGTCCTCCTCCGGCACTTTGTGCCACCTCCTCCAAAGGAGGACAGTTAATTATTTGATACTCTATATATTACTTTCACTCCTTGATTCTTTGTCTACGATATCCTCATCTTATACAGTATATGCTGGGCAAGATACAACAGGTCATATGAAGGATCTCGAGGCTGAGTGGGCGAGACAAATGCCCCAATAGATTTCACTCTCAATTACTTCATACAAAACCCAAAGGTAGCTCAATGAGCTACCTCTTTTTTTTTACTTAAAATTTGTATTCTTAAAAACTTTTCTCCAAGTAAATCTTCGGATATGTTCTAATATTGCATAGAATACAGGGTAGGCAAATATTACCAATAATGTACTAGAGGTTAACCCAAAGACTAAAGCATAAGCAAGTCCTTCCCAGAATGGGTCAGTGAAGGCCAGAGGTAATATTCCGACTAATGTTGATAGGGTGGTTGTAATCAGTGCTCTAAATCGGTATTTTATGGCCTCAGAGATAGCTTCTTTGATAGAACCAGTCTCTTCTCTGATTACATTAGCATAATCTAATAATAGAATTGTATTATTAACTACAATACCAACTAGTCCTGTAATTCCAATCATTGAGAAGAAGCTCAAAGGATTATCTGTCAAATATAGTCCTAAGAATAGACCAGGGAAAGAGAATGGTACAGCCACTAAGATTAAGAATGGTTGAGTCAGAGAATTAAACTGTAATACCAGCAATACATACATTATAATAATTGCTAGAATCAGAGCAAAAATGGCTGAATTAAATGATTCTAAATTCTCTCCTTGTTGTCCTAAATCAAAGGCTACTGCATCTTTTTCTAAATTATATTTATCTCTAAATGCATCTGTCTCAAATTTATCTTTAATAGCATTTTGAGCTTCAAGAACTAGAGCAGTATTCTCTCCATCTGAGACAGATACTTGTACTGAAGCATATCTTTTACCATCTTTTTTACTAACTGTATCTAGATTGCTAATTATAGCATCTTTAATCTCACCATCAGCCAAATCTATATCTTTAGCAAAATCTAAGACTTCCTTGGTGCTATTCTCTAGAGTCTTTTGGTCATCCGAGAAAATCTGGAAAGTTATCTGATATTCATCAGTTGGAGGACCAGCTCCGGCTTGTTGAACTTTGATTCTAGCATCTTTGAGATTTTCATTGTCATCAATTGATTTTTGTAAATCCTCTACAATAGCAGGAGCCTTTTTATCCCTGTCATTGAGTGGTGTTAATGTCACATACATCAGAGCACCTTTGGCATCTGTATTAAAGTAAGCTATATCTTGGATATATTCAGCATTAGTATCTTTGACAATTTTTTCGATTTCCTTGATTTTAGACTTAGCTTTGGCAATATCCTGATTATCTAGTAGGGAAGTAGTGATGGTAATTTCATTGGTGTCTTTGGCTGGAGCAAAAATAGAAAACTCTAATTTGCCAGCAAATAGAAAGCCTCCTACTATCAAGGCAATAGTAACTATGAATACAGCTAAACTCCTCCAAATATTATCTAGATACCAATGTATAAACTGATAAACTCTAATATTAACCCAATCAATTATATGAGGTACAAAATACAATATATTATACCAAATTTTAGAAAGTCCCTTACGATTTGGCTTAATTCCTGTTTCAGCTTCATAATGAGGCAAAACATAATTAGCAATAAATGGTACAAGGGTTAGTCCAATAATCAAAGATAGAGCTAAAGTTAAGATAACAGTAATTGGAATTAATCGAATAAATTCACCCAAAATCCCAGACACAGCTGCTAAAGGTGCAAAAGCCAAAATTGTAGTCACTGTCCCAGAAACATCAGCCAGACCCACGGTATTGATAGCATGAATTACAGCTTTCTTCCCCTTATACCCAGCCTTACGAGAGCTATCTATAGCATCAATAACCAAAATCGCATCATCTGCAATAAGACCAATAACCAAAATAAGTCCAAATAGAGACAGAGTATTAAGAGAATATCCAATCAGATATAATCCAATCAAGGTAAAACAGATAGAAATAGGGATGAAAAGGGCAATAATAAATGAAGCTCTCCAGTTAAGTGTTAGTAATAGCACAATCATAACAGCAATCAGTCCAGTTATAGCACTTTCCTCCAATACAGATAATTGCTGAATCAAAGATCCAGAACTATCTCCACCACCAAAGACAACCTCATATCCATCTAAATCACCAGCATCCTTGAGCTTTTGAACTTTTTCTTGAATAGCCTTAGAAAAATCAATAGTCCCAACACTAGTATCTCGGACAGCTCCAATTAGAATAGCATCTCTGAAAATTAATTTATCATCTTTGTCACGGTAAGCAGCTCTACCAAATTTAACCTGCTCAAGACTAGAATCTCCTGTAATAGGATTAGTCTGTAATTCTTGCAGAGCTGTAACATTCGCCTTGGTCACAGCTGGGACAGATTCGATTTCTTTAACAATAAAGTTAGCTTTATTTTGTAAATCAGTAATAGATTTATTCTCACCAATTAAACTAAACACCAAATCATTTTCACCATCAAAAGCTGAGGCATTAAAGGTAAGGAAATTCGGCTTAGCTTGCTCAGGTAAATTAGCCTCAGCTACAGCCTCTTTTAGCAATTCTGCTCCATCTTTGGAAGTAATGTCACCCTTGAACTCAACTAGAATATTAGAAAAATTATCCGCTGTAGTAGAATTAATCGATTTAATCTCAGTAATATCTCCTATACTAGCCTCAATCACTTGAGTGACATCTTTATCTACCAAAGCCTTATCATCCACAAAATAAGGAGTCTGTATCACTGCCACAGGTACTTCAATAGTAGGGAAACCCTCTCTTTTGAGAAAAGTAGTAAAAGAAAATACTCCCAATACGATAAGTCCAATAGACAATAAAAGACTAATTCGCCATTTATTCACAAAGAAAAGAGAAACTCGTGTCAGAGCATCTGGTTTGCTAGAAGTATCCATATCTATATCTCTTAAAGTTAATATTCAAAATCCTATATATTATAGCTAAAAAGTAGCTTTTTGGCAAATAATATTATATAATATAGATATAAGATATTATTAATATAATTCTATGGCATCATCAGAAATTACAATTGATAAGTTAAAATATACTGTAGGAAAAGAAACTTATGATAAAGGCGTAGCTATGTATGAAGCTGGAAAAATAAAATCAAAATCTGAATTAGGAGAAAAAGTGTTTGAACTTGAGGTTCAAGGAACTCAAACATACTCTGTGACTATATATCTAAAAGCATTTGACTATTCTTTTTGTGACTGCTATGTCGGCCAGAAAAATATATACTGCAAACACTTGGTAGCAGCAGCTTTGAGTGTAATTAAAAATGATAAACCTCTTACAAAACAAGAAAGGGCATATTTAGCCACTTTAGAGTTTAGCAATAAATTAGGAGAATTAACTGCAGATAAACTAGAGAAATTTGAGCAAGAAATTACAAAAAATATGAAATATATTAAACTATATTCTGGCTCATCGAGATATTGGGATGCTTATCAAGCCTCATTATGTGAAGGAGTAGATAGAATGATACCAATTATATCTAAATTGCCAGTTAGTTTGCAGACAGCTAAAATTTTAGTAAAAATACTACTGAGATTAGAAAAAAAATTAATGAATGGGGTAGACGATTCAGACGGAACAGTAGGAGATTTTATGATAGATATAGTGGAATTATTGAAAAAATTTATCAAAAAAGATGCAAACTGCCTAAAAGCTGTAGAAAAATTACAAAATATGGAAACAACGTCCTTCAATTGGGAAAAAGATTTGCTATTGATATTGAATGCCTCATAAAATAAAGGTAGATGTAATGCAAAATTTACAATTTATTATCCCTACATTGAAAAAGATGAGAAACATCGTAGAAATTGTTTTGAGATTGAAATTTATTTTGTCTCCCTTTGGAGGGAGTACCCGAAGGGGGAGGTAGGATAATACTTAAAATAATAAAATAAATTCTTGTTTATAATAATACTACACTCTATCCACCCACCAGCACTTCGTACCACCTCCTCCAAAGGAGGACATAATTACAATTCACAATGTAGCATGAAAGTAACTACTAGCCAAACAACCAAAAATTTACTATTTTTTATATATAAATCTCTGTATGGTAAATATTAACCATGGGATTGCATTGAGTACAGTGATAGTAGCAGACAACCAGAGTTCAAGAGAAGCAAAAGCAGCTGCCATAACAAATAAAGATATAAGAGAAGATATAGATGTAATATAACTAATACTTTGAGTTTTATTTTTAAAACCTAATATAACTTGAGGAATAAGGGATATAGAAAGTATAATAGTGGCAATAGTAATAACAATATCTTGTACGTTCATAAAAATATTTTATTTGATAATATAAAACATATTACTATAATATATACATCTAGTCAATAAATCAAATATATGATAAAATAATCAGGATATAGGAGAGTTCGCATAGTTGGTCTAGTGCGCACGCTTGGAAAGCGTGTATACCGCAAGGTATCAAGAGTTCGAATCTCTTACTCTCCGCAAAATTAAAGATAAAGATATTTATCCTAAGTTTTAATTTAAGTGTTTTAGTAAAAAGATATTCGAACTCAGGGAAGGGGTCGGGAAATGGGAGTTTCCCGTAGAGGAAGTATTGAAACCGAGTGGTTTCAAGGAGTGAATCCCATTTGCGACAAGTTCATAATCTCCCTCTCTCCGCAATGTTAATTATATTGACTTAATTAAAAACTTCAATTACAATTTATGTATAGTATAAGAAAATAATCATGAGTAATGTAAACTATGACCTTGATCAGATGATAAGATCAAACATATCAGAATTAATAACTTTGGAAGAAGCGGATAAAATTGTTAGAGTATTGGGATTATTTCTTGAACATGCTGGGTTTGTATATTTTTTATTTCTTATGAAAGTACCAGAATCCATACTACCTTATCCAAAATATTTATTAGTTGGAGCATTAGTTAAAATGTTACATTATCATCATAAAAATGGAGATTATGAGGCCAGAGATAACCTAGAAAAAATTCTTACTACGCTGACTACTTTCATAGACGATAAAGAAGCAATTCAAAGAATAGCTGAAAAATTTAATAATACAGAATTCAATGATGCATATTTTTCTACTCAACTCCCTCAATTACAAATTAGTAGAATGGAAGACGGGTATTTAATTGACGGAGAACTATGGCAATTTAGTAATTCTCGTATAGAGGAAATTAAAAATTCCTTAAATATTGAGGTCTAACTAAAATCGATAGATAGTCTTGTAGAAATATCAAAAATTAACTATGAATGAGCTAAATAAACTTTCTAACTCATTTGGAGATACATTAAAAGATGCGGATCTACAAAGTGTTACAACTGATTTGGCAGAAACTTTTTCAGACACTCTACTTTCAGAGGGACTATTGAAAGATATTCCAATTATTGGAACAATAATTGGGCTAGCAAAAACTACACTTAACTTAAAGGATAGATTATTGATTAAAAAATTAGTTTATTTTATTTCAGAGTTGAGAGATATTGACTCAAAAAAAAGACGAGAACTAATTTCTGAAATTGACAATTCAGAAAAGGAAAAAATTAAAATCGGAGAGAAACTTCTTTATATAGTTGATAGAGCTGAAGACCACATTATAGCTAAATATATTGCTATTTTATTTAAGGCATTTTTAAAAGAAGAGATTACATATCAAGAATTTTTAAGAGGGTCAACAATCATTCAGAAACTAATTTTGCAAGACATAGAACAATTTATAAATACAAAAGTAAGTGATATTGAAAGAGACATAACACAATATGAAAATGGGTTAACTGATTTTGATAATAGTCTAATTAATGCAGGAATATGTATTATAGACACAGGACCAATTGCAATTCGAGACCAAGATGACTATAATATGTCAGATAAGTATGTTGTTGAGGGAGGAGAACGAATTACATATCTTACTGATATTGGTTATACCTTGAAAAAAATATTAATTAAAAAGATATAGAAAAATTTATTTATTTAATTCAAAAAACTCACCCCTCAAGTCCATATTGAAAAGAAAGAATATTATACTCTTTAGTTTCATAGACACATACTCCTTTATCATTCCATAAAACAAATTCTGAAATTCCTACATCTAGAGCCATTTTGCTACAAATAGTACAATAAGGTTCCCCAGCTTTTGAGGGATTATTTTTATCATCAAGTCTAATAAAGTATAGTCTGGAGCTAATTAGTTTTGTAGGGTTTTTACTCAAGGCATCCATAATTGCTCTTTGTTCGGCATGAATACAACAGGTTTTGTCAGTCACTTTTTTATGGTATTCATCTTTGGGAAAGGAGCATCTTCTCTGAGATTCAATTTCTTGAGGAGGACTATTATATCCAGTACCTATAATTTCATTTTCTTTGACAATTATAGATCCGCATTTAGATCTTTGACAAGTTGCATTTTGGGCTATTTGAGTAGCTTTAGTAATATAAGCAAGAGCCTCTTTTTCTTCTTTTCCAGATAAATATAGCATGGGTTTAGGATATAATTTATAAATATATTATAACCTATTCAAGATGAGTTTGGAAATATAAAATATATCTACAATATTTTTAATTTATGATATAATATGAATATAGAATAAACTTAAAATATATGGATATAAAAAGTTTAAAATTTATAGATCTATTTGCTGGGATAGGTGGAATTAAAATAGGTTTTGAAAATGCTGGATTTAGCTGTGTATTCTCTAATGATTTTGATAAAAATGCAAAAATTACTTTTGATTTAAATTTTTCAGATCCTTATAGATATAAACAAAGTTTAAATTATGTTATAATCCCATTATGAATAAGGAAAAAATTATAAAATGGCTTAACGAACTAGCAGATAAAAAACCAGAAGACTTTGGGGAATATTTTTATGATGATGTTAGAAATTTTATTATTAATCAAGAACCTAAATCTACAAAGTTAAACACTCTTTTTAAGTGTAAGACTAAAAAAGAAGTGAAAAAATGGCTTGATGATGTTTCTGGCTATATTATAATGCAACAAGATATTGATGTATTGTTAGAAAACTATTTTTACTAGAATTAAATTTATGAAAAAATTTTTTATTCCAGATACATTAAAAATTGGTGAATGTTACTCAAATGATCAAATTAAATATGCTCTAGAAGTTGCAAATTTAGGAGGAATTAGGCCAAAAATTAAAAATAAAGAACTTGATTTTATAGTTTTAATAACTTCATTAGAGGAAACCAAAAATAAAATTAGAAATCCTTATGCTGATAAAATTGAAGAAGATATTTTGACATATACAGGAGCGGGTTTAATGGGAGATCAAAATATAGCAGGAGTAAATAAAAGAATTATTGAACAAAGAGAAAAACCAGTACCAATACTTGGGTTTTTAAAAGAAGGAGTTAATCAATATAAATTTATTGGCTTTTTATTCCTATTGAGATATTACCAAGATTATCAACTTGATAATCAAGGGGAGTTAAGATTAGTTTGGCTTTTTGAATTCCAAATTCTTTCAAATATTCCTACTCTAAAAATTGAAAATTTTAAAAATATATTTTTACCTCTTTATAATCAATTTAAAGAAGATATTCTACCTGAAGATACAGTTATTGATTCTTTATTTACTAAAAATAAAAAAGATGACATTATAATACCAAAATTGAATGAAGATACTTTAAAAAGTATTGAAACTTTAAGAAATAATTTATTAGAAATCAACCCCTATGAATTTGAAGTTTTGATGTCAAAGTTAATTAAACATACTGGATTTGTCAATGTTCAGGTTACTAAAAAAAGTGGTGATGATGGAATAGATGTCAATGCTATTTTAAAACATAGATTTAGTCTTAATTTAGATTATCAATTTCAAGTTAAAAGATGGAAGCATTCAGTTGGGAGAAAAGAAGTTGCAAATTTAAGAGGAAGCCTTGGTTTTAATAGCTTTGGAGTTATTATTTCAACTAGTCACTTTACTAAAAGTGCAATTAATGAGTCTCAAGACAATGGTAAAGCCCCAATTAATCTGGTAGGGATAAAAGATTTATATGAAATTATAAAAGAAACTAACTTTGTGATTTGAAATAATTTAGATACTAATACAAAAAATCAAAATCATAATTTTAGAAGGAATTGCTAATAGTGGTAAGACTATGAAATCAAAAGTATGTCAAGATAATAGAAAAGCTCTTATGTCATATTCAAATAAAGAATTAGGTAATTGGATATTGAGAGATATATTAAAACTTAAAGAAGGTGAGATTTTGACATATCAAAAGTTACAAGTTTTAGGTATTGACTCTGTTAGAATTGATAAAATAGATGACTTTAATTTTGAAATTAATTTTGCTAAAATTGGAAGTTATGAAAAATTTCAAAATATAAGTAAATATTAATTCTAGAATATAAAATATGAAAATAATAATTATCAATGGACCGACAGGAATAGGTAAGAGTACAATTTCTCGTATGGTGCATCAGGATCTCCCATTGTCTTTTTTGCTTTCAATAGATGAGCAAAGAAGATATATAAGTCATTATAGAGAAAATCGTATAGAAAGTAGAGAGTTAGTCCGTAATTTAGCATTATGAGTAATAGACAATTATTTACAAACATGTAATGAGATTATAATTGATGCGGTAATCACAGATATTGAATTTATAGAAAAAATCGTACGAATTGGACAAAAACATAATTCTCAGATATTTGAGTTTATACTAAACTCTGATAAAGATACCTTAATTAAAAGAGCTAAAGAAAGAGGTTTTAGAGAGGGTGGGTTATTAACTCCGGATAAGGTGATTGAATTTTGGCACAATATACAGCTATATATAGAAAATAGACCAGATTCACAAGTACTTAATACAGGAAACTTAACTATTGAAGAAACCTGCGCATTTATAAAAGAACAGTTATTGATTTAATATAAATTATTTTAAAAATATGGAAAGATTTGAATTTAGACAATTTTCAGAAACAGAGATAATGGAATATGATTTTATACAGGCTATTGAGGGTTATGATTTGCAGGAGATAGAGACAGATTTTGATGAGTCTGCTGCAAATGGTCTCAGGCAACAGTTAGCTGAGACGCAGGCTTTTATATTAGGTGAGATGCATGGGGTTAAAGAAAATCCAGATGTAATCTATACTTTATTCAAAAAATTTGGGTTTAATAATATAGCTTTGGAATGGAGTTCACGTGAGCTTGGAGAATTTTTATGAGAGTTTTTAGTCAATGATAATCTAAATTTTGAGGATATTAAAGATAGTCTAGATGGTCGGATTACTGCTGGACATTTTGCTTTATTAAAAAAGTTAAAAGAGGAAGGTTTATTAGGTTAAGTTATTCTATTTGACCAAGATATTGACCCAAATATAAGAAGGGATACATCTGAGAACGAGAGAGATTTAGCAATGTCACAAAATGTATTAAATGGATTAGGGGAAGGGAATACATTGATTATAGCTGGGAATTGGCATACACAAGTTAATCCAGTTACTGCATCTGATGGTACAATAAAACATCCTATGGGAGAGCATATAAAGAGTAAGATCCCCACTATACCATTTGGTAATATTGAGTATCAAAAAGGACAATATCATAATTTTGGTACAAGAGATTTCTGGACTAACCCTGAGATAGAACCTATATCTCAAGCTACTTTTAGACTATCAGGGGATGGTAAATATATTTATACAATCCCAGAAGCACATTCGGCTATTGTTCCTAATATGGAAGAGATTGATTTTGGGTAAATATAAACTGTATTTGAGTATCAAAACTATTTCCCGCAAAGGCTTCCTCTAATTTCTTCTTAATTTCTCAATCAACTCAGGTCCACAAGAAAGTTTTTTAGCCAGTGAACTTTTGGGGTCTATTACTTTCCAAAAAGGAGCAATTGGGTCTTTGCCTTCTGCCATTAATTCTAGACTTCTTTCTGCTATTATCCTAGTAAATATACCACTAGTTACTGGGCAAGTAATATCTGCTTTAGCTTGTTTAGCAAGATCAATTCTCATTTGTGAGAGATCTCTATTCTCATTTTTCGGGATTGAGTTTATATAATCTGCTATTTTTTGAGGAGTTGAGATCAACATTAAATCACCAGCTTTCATATCAGCAAAATTAGTGTCTAATCTTTTTATTTGCTCTTCTTTTTTAGATTCAAATTTTTGTTGCCAAGTTTTTGCCATACTATAAATTATTACATTATATTTATATAATACCAATTTTAATCATTTTAGGCAATAAATAATCGTATAAGATTTTAGTATTTTATTTTATAAATATGGTTTTAATATGTTTCCAGGATAATTTTTCTCCATATAAAAGTATTCCTATTTTATAGATTTTGGATGCAAATAAAATTGTTATAATTGATGTTAGTATAAGAAGCAATAAAGATATCAGTAATTCCCATATAGGCACATTAAATGGAATTCTAGCCAACATATTTATAGGTGATGTAAATGGTATTATTGATAGTATAGTTGTTATATTAGAACTAGGGTTATCAATAGTTGTACTTATACTCAATAGAGATATTATAATTGGAGCAAATCCCAATACGGATAGATTTTGAGCATCTGCTTCTGAATCTGTAATTGCAGCTATACAGGCAAAAATACCTAAATATAGCAGTAATCCAAAAAATAAAAATACTAAAAACATTATAAAGATGAATAATATATTAAAATCTTTATTCAAAATTTGTATTTGTTCCCAAATTAAATTATTCGTATTATCTCCTAGATTATTTGTAGTTTCAATATTAGTCATTAGAGGAGATATTAGTATGCCTGATATAGGTAAGGAGATAATAGATATAATAAGCCATAATAATATTTGAGTTGCTCCTATAGCTAATGTTCCAAATATTTTACCAAACAATAATTCGGATGTATTCATAGAAGACAAAAGAATTTCTACAACACGATTCTTTTTTTCCTCTTGAATGCTGGTGATAATTCTAGAACTATAAAATATTATTAAAAAATACATTAGAAATACCGCCCCATAAGCTATAAAAAATGCTGTGAATGATGATGCTGTCTCAGATTCTACTGTTGTAAATTTAGGGTATATGGGTTGATTTAGTCTCAATGCTTGATCAGTAGGAATTTTTTCTTGCTTGATACGGATATCTTGCATTAATTGTACTATAAATTCTGTGAGCATAGTTTCTTGGGAAAAACCAAGTACTTCTTTTGACAAAACAACTATATCATAGTTATTCTCTGATGGATTTATAGTGTTGAAGTCTATTAATGCATCTAAATTATCTGAATCTTTTAATAAATTTTGTGGATTTTCTATTGCATTAGTGCTGAATGTAAATTCTATATTATCTCTATTAAATTTATTTAATTCATCAGCTTTAAGATATCGCTCTGAATTTACTAAAAGTATTCTTACTGTTGGTTTTGTATCAAATAGGGATATTATAATAGGAGTGAAGGTAATAAGTAGAATTATAATTGGTACAATTAGAGTTGCTATCCAAAAAAATCTGTTCTTAATACTGGCTAAATATTCTCTTTTGAAAACTATTAAAAACTTATTCATATTTTTATATTTTAGTGTTTTCTTGTATTACTTTTATAAATATATCATCCATTGTTGGGAGTACTTCTTTAAACTCTAAAACATCATATTCCGATAAAGTATTCTGAATAAAATTTGTAACTTCAGCAGTATTTTTATTTTTAAAAAGTACAGAATTTTTATCTTTTGATATAATTTCCCCAGATATTTTATCTGGTAAATCATCTTTAACTTTGAGAAAATAGGTTTGATTGCGATAGGATAACTTAATTTCTTCAATATTTCCAGATAAAACTTCTTGCCCATGATTAAGTAGAATAATATTTTTACATAATTCCTCGACCTGTTCCATCCTATGGGTTGAGAAAATAATAGTTTTACCTTTTTGGGCTAATTCTAGCATCAATTCTTTTAGTACTCTAGAGTTTACGGGATCAAGTCCACTAAATGGTTCATCTAAGATTATTAGTTCTGGTGAGTGTATAATTGTTGCTATAATTTGAACTTTTTGTTGCATTCCTTTTGAGATTTGATTAATTCTCTTATTTCTATCTTCATATATACCAAATCTTTTTAAATACTGTTCTATCTCGTTCAATAATACTGGAGATTTATATATACCTTTTACTTCAGCAAAATATAATAAAATATCTGTGATTTTCATTTTAGGATAAAGCCCATGTTCTTCTGGTAAATATCCTATAATATTAGATGATTCTAATGAAATTGATTTATCCTTCCAGGTGATGCTTCCAGAATCATATGAATATATACCAGTAATCATTCTAAGTAATGTAGTTTTTCCAGCTCCATTTGGTCCTAATAGTCCGAATATATCACCTGGATTGATATGAAAGGATATATTCTTAGTTATATGACTAGATCCAAAGTATTTGTTTAGTTTTGAAACTTTAAGCATAATATCCTACTCCCCACAAATACTACCTCGAATTTGAGTTATATCTCCATAAAGTAATAGGGGAGTATTAGCTTGGCAAAAATAGGTGTGGGCTAAACTTAGTTTAGTTTTATCTTTATAAAAAATTGGGCCAAATAATATATCTAATAGTCCGCCGGTATATTCTGTTATATTTGCAATTTGAATAGTATTGCCTTGTCCAATTTCTTGTTGAATTAATTCTATAGCAAAGTCCTCATTCCCTACCTTATCAACTAAACCATATTTAGTAGCTTCTTCTGAGTTAGCGAGGAATACTCTAGCTCCTATTTCATTCTTAATTGTATCTTCGGATATATTATTATATTTACTGATATGATTGACAAAAGTATTGTAAATTGCATCTACATCTGGATCAATACATTCTTTAATATACTCCTCTGAGATATTGAGCTGATTTTCTGGTTGTTTACATTTTCCTCTATAAATTGGTGTAAAGGCTACATCCCCACTGATTGAAGCTCCTAAAATTCCTTCGGAATAGGAATTAACATTACTAAATTTAGGGGCATATCCTCCTGCCACTCCTATGCTTCCAACTATTGCGGTTGGATTAGCTATAATGGTTGATGCTGGAGCTGATGCCCAAGCTCCACCTGAGGCGGATAATTCATTGATAAAAATATAAACTTTCTTATTGGTTTTATTTTGATAAGCCTCAATAGCATCTGCGATATTGGCTGATGCCCCAATTTCACCTCCTGGGGTAGTAAGGTCAATTAATACAGCTTTTATATCTTCATCTTTAGCTAACTGGTCTAATTTATCTGCTACATATCTTCCATAAATCATCTCTGGGGAGATAAAAGAAAGAGGGCTACTTGTGTCTAGGCTATTAGAAATTGGGCCATTTAATTCTAATCTAGCTACTTTAATATCTGAGTCTTCATCTCCTTTATAGTATTCATAAATCAAATCTCCAGTTTCAGCAGAACCTTCTCCCATTCCTAAAAAATCATTAGCTACAGATTGTATGCTAATTATAATCCAAATTGCAAATAAGATAATAGTAGTCAGAATAATAAACCAAGCGGAGGTTAGAAATTTAGGAAATAGTCTTTTTTTGATTGGAGCAGGAGTAGATATATTTGATACTGGCTGGGGATTTTCCATATTTTATTGTGTTTAATATTTATAGATATAATTATAACATATTAAATATAAAAAAGGAAAGACTCGCACAAGGTGTACGAGTTTGAAAGGGATTAAGGTGGGAGATAGCCAGGAAGAGGACGGGACGGGGGAATATTGATGATTGAATTGTGGAAAAATGTAGATTGGGCTATCTGTAATTTAATTATAAAGTTATATTAAAATTTTGTCAAATGCAATTATCCACATTTTGTGAAATTCCTTATTCTTGACTTGATGTGGTAAATAATATAAGTTATAGGTATATTCCCATTGACATTATGACTATTCATCCTGATATGTTTCCAGTCGTAAATCCAGATAGAATGACGACATTTCGCAGAGCCAAAGAATGGGTAAATCAACAGGAAGATTGGGGAGAAGATTAAGAAAAGTATATATATTGCTCTCATGCAAAGTTTTGCTGGAAGGGGGTATCAATCAGCATTAGATTTAATTCCTGATGGTAAATATATTATCTTTAGTAATATTAGTAAAAACATAATTTCTACAGGTAGCAGCGATGTATTGGGAGGGATGAATTATTGGGAGGCTCATACATTGATTACGGAATCAGAACATTTTAAGACAATCGACGGCTAATTTAAAAAAGGGCTCTCCGCTGTGGTAGAGCTCTTTTTTCTATGATATAATAGACTTATATGCAATATAACATCCATAAATCAAATTCTAGAGGTTCGGCTGACTATGGTTGGTTGAAGACTAATTATAGCTTTAGTTTTGCTGAATATATGAATCTGGATAAGATGGGGTTTGGGGCTTTAAGGGTTTTGAATGATGATAAAATTGCTGGAGGTAAAGGTTTTGGGGCTCATCCTCACAATAATATGGAAATCATCACTATTACCTTATCCGGAGGGCTAGAACATAAAGATAATATGGGTAATGTGGCTATCTCAAAACCTGGGGATGTACAGGTTATGAGTGCTGGATCGGGAGTATTTCATAGTGAATATAATGCTCATCCTGATATTGATTTGACATTATTGCAGATTTGGGTAATTCCAAATAAAATGAATGTAGTCCCAAGATATGAGCATAAATATTTTGATATTAATAGTAATATTAATAACTTTACTCAGATTATATCTCCAATAAATAGTGGCGAAGAGGGGATTGGTATTTATCAGGACGCTTGGTTTAATCGTGGTATTTTAGAAAAAGATAAAAAACTAGAATATAATTTACATAATTCCAATACTGGAGTCTATATCTTTGTAATCTCTGGGGAAATTACAATCAATAATAATATTAAATTACAAACAAGAGATGCTGTAGGTGCTTGGGATATAAATGAGCAATTGAATATTGTATCTGAACAAGATGCGGATTTATTAGTAATGGAAGTGCCTATTAAATAAATATTTTCTATGAAAAAGATGAGAAAAGTTGTAGACAATACTTTAGAGATTTATTTTGTCTCCCTTTGGAGGGAGTACCCGTAGGGGGATGGTGGATAAACTTTGGAATACTAAAATAAAAACTTGTTTATAATAATATTAAGCTCAATCCACCACCGTCACTTCGTGCCACCTCCTCCAAAGGAGGACAGTTAATTATATAATACTCTATGTGTTCCTTCCATTCGTTAACTTTTTATTTTGCAATTTGTCTACGATCTCCTCAGCTCATACACTCTCTTGTATTATTTTGCTTTTAGCTATATAATTATTGTAGACCTTTATAAGTATTAATTTAATATAAAATATATGGAAATGTTAACAATTTGGATCTTTGTAGGAGTAGTAGCTGTCTTAGCTATTTATGGTATAGCTGTATATAACAGTTTGGTTGGTTTAAAACAGAAAGTGTCTGAGGCCTGGTCAGATATTGATGTGCAGTTGAAGCGAAGATATGACCTTATTCCTAATTTGGTAGAAACTGTAAAAGGGTATGCTACTCATGAGTCTAATGTCTTTGAGGAAGTAACTAAAGCTCGTAATCAAGCTATTGGAGCTCACGGACTACAGGAGCAAGCTGAGGCTGAGAATATGTTGTCTGGAACCTTGAAAAGTTTATTTGCTGTTTCTGAGAATTATCCAGAACTTAAAGCTAATGAAAATTTTCTTGAGCTACAAAGAGAGCTTAGTGATACTGAAAATAAAATTCAAGCTTCGAGAAGATTTTATAATAGTGTAGTTATGTCGCTTAATACTAAAATTGAGAGTTTCCCTGATAGTGTTGTAGCTTCTATCGGTAAATTTGAGAAAAAAGAATACTTTGAGATTGCAGAAGCTGAAAAAGAAAATATAAAAGTTTCATTCTAAGTAAACTGTTAAATTATACAATATGAATCTTTACGATCAGAAAGATAAGAACATTCGTAAAACATGGATGTTAATGATTATATTCTTAGCTGTAGTAGTAGGTATAGCTTGGGTATTTAGCTATACTCTAGATAATCAGATGATTTTTGTTTGGGCTTTGATTATCAGTCTATTTATGAATGTGATATCTTATTGGTATTCTGATAGTATAGTCTTATCTATTTCTAATGCTCATCCTATAAATACTGATACTCCGGAGGGTAAGAGAATATACCGTTTGCTTGAAAACTTAGCTATTACTGCTGGGCTTCCCGTGCCAAAGCTATATATCATTCAAGATACAGCTATGAATGCTTTTGCTACTGGAAGAGACCCAGAACACTCAGCTATCGCTCTTACTACAGGTATAATCGATAGATTAGAACAAGTTGAACTGGAGGGAGTTATCGCTCACGAATTATCCCATATTGGCAATAGAGATACTTTGATTCAGACAATCTCGGTTGTTTTAGTGGGACTGGTAGCACTTTTATCTGACTGGTTTCTAAGAATTAGCTTTTGGGGTGGAGGTAGAAAAAATAATGATGATAATAGTAGTTTAGGTCTTATTTTAGGAATTGTTGCGATTGTATTGGCTATTTTAGCTCCTATTTTTGTACAATTATTACACTTTGCCATATCTCGTAAAAGAGAATATTTAGCCGATGCTAGTGGAGCTTTATTAACTCGTTATCCAGAGGGTCTTGCTAGTGCTTTAGAAAAAATTAGTCAGGACACTGAACCTTTAGAGGTTGCTAATCGAGCTACAGCTCATCTATTTATATCTAATCCTTTCAAAGGCGGAGGTGTTAGGGATTGGATGTCTACTCATCCGCCAACTGATAAGAGAATTCAAGCCTTAAGAGGAATTAACATTAAGTAATTAAAATAATCATTATGATAAAATCTAATACATTAAAAAGAACAAAAATAGTCAGTACTCTTAGCCCTAGAGTAGCAACTGAGGAATCTTTGACAGAATTTATCAAGTCTGGAGCTAATGTTTTTAGGCTTAATTTTTCTCACGGAAGTTATGAGGAATATAGTCAAATGATTGATACTATTAAAAAAGTTCGTCAAGATTTAGCTGTGCCAGTAGCTATCCTTCAAGATCTACAAGGTCCTAGAGTGAGGGTAGAAGCGCTCGAAACTCCTTTAGATATTATAGTTGGAGATGTAGTATATATTACTAATAGTCAGTATGAATATAATTTTGCTGATGGAGTGAAAATTTTACCAATTGACCATGATTTGAGTCCAATTTTGAAACCAGGCGAGACAATATTAATAGAAGATGGTTTGATTGAATTGTTAGTAAAGGAATCTGTTTTAGAAAATCATTATACTATTGCTGAGGCTAAAACTAATTCTCAAATTAAGGGCAGAAAGGGTGTTAATTTCCCAGGAAGCTCAGTTGATTTTCCTGTAATAACTGAGAAGGATAAATCTGATTTAAAATTTGGCTTAGAGCAAGGAGTAGATTTTATTGCAATGTCTTTTGTCAGGTCAGCCGATGATATAAAAGAGCTCAGAAGATTGATTGAATCAGAACCTAATAAAAATTCTAACCCTTTGGTCATTGCTAAAATTGAAAAGCCAGATGCAGTAGCTCAGATTGAAAGTATTATGGAAGTGGTAGACGGAGTAATGGTGGCTAGAGGAGATTTAGGGATTGAGGTACAAGCTGAAAAAGTACCAATTATTCAAAAGCATATTATTGAACTTGCACTGCTTAAAGGTAAAAGAGTTATAGTAGCTACTCAGATGTTAGATTCAATGATTAGAAACCCCAGACCAACACGGGCTGAAGTATCAGATGTAGCTAATGCTGTAATTGACCATACAGATGCAGTAATGTTATCTGGAGAAACCTCAGGAGGAGCCTATCCATTAGAAGCAGTCTCTATGATGCAGAAGATTATTCTTTCTACTGAAGAATCAGCGTATGATAACTTTTTTGATGAGTATATATCTACGGAAGATTCTAAGAATATATATAAAGAATTAGCTTATGGAGCACAGCATTTGGCAAGAGCTAGTGAAGTAGATGGGATTATTGTTATAGATAAAGAGGGTAGAGGAATAGCTGAGTATATGTCTCAATTTAGAGCCGAAATTCCAGTTTTTGTAATAACTGAGAACAAAGAGTATTTTTACCATACAGCTTTAACTTGGGGAGTGACAGGAATGTTAAATGGGGAGGATAAAGATATTTATAAGATAATAAGTCGTATTCAAAAAAATTACTTTGATGACGAGGTAGATGGACATTACTTTGTAGTGGTTGATATTACAGAACAAAATAGAGAATCTATACAAATGTTTTTGGTATAAACAACTATGAAAAAGATGATAAACATCGTAGACATTGTTTTAAGGTTGAAATTTATTAAAAAGACAGAAAACCCCGCCCTTTTAAGGGCGGGGATGAATGTCCAAATTTTCCGATAGCTAAAGCAAGCGAAGAGCTTGCGAGCGAAGGAA
>JBIKVS010000016.1:0-16763 GCA_044356725.1 Minisyncoccia bacterium | reverse complement strand
GCCCTTTTAAGGGCGGGGATGAATGTCCAAATTTTCCGATAGCTAAAGCAAGCGAAGAGCTTGCGAGCGAAGGAAAATATAGTTATATAAAGTAAAAGCCCTGCCTTTTAAGGCGGGGTCTTTTACTTTACAAATTGTCTACGATCTCCTTATCTAATACAAACTTTTGACAAAAGTGTAGTATTAGTATATAATATTTCAATACTGCACTATGTGCCGATATAGCTCAGTCGGTAGAGCGCACCCATGGTAAGGGTGAGGTCATCAGTTCAATCCTGATTATCGGCTCCCTATATTAATTTATACTTAAGATTATAAGAATATGAGTCAAGAAAACTTAATTAAATTACAGTGTACAGAAACTGGTAGAATTGGATATTATACTCGTAAGAATAAAAAGAAGAATACTGAGAAGTTGGAATTAAAGAAATTTAATCCAGATTTACGACGACATACTCTACACAGAGAGATGAAAAAATAATCTATTATCTTAGATAAATAAAAGAGAGCTGATAAAAAAGCTCTTTTTTATTTTAATTTACAATTATTGCAAATCCCTTTGATTTCAAAAGAGTGAGAAAGAGGAGTCCCAATATCTTCAAGAGAACTAAGAATAGGATTCATCATACATATATCTATATCAGTAATTTGACCACATTTGATACAAGTAAAATGATGATGATGGGGTAGGAACTGAGATGATAATTCATAATAATTAGCTTTCTCACCATAGATCGCATCTAGGAGTCTAATTTTATGTAATTTATCTAAAATCCTATGAATTGTGGATAAATCGATTAATTGACTATTAGATATAAGATTATTATATATAGCTCTAGCATCAATAGGTGTAGATTTATCAATTATAATATCTAAAATTGCTTGTATATGTTTAGTAATTCTAATATTATGATTACGTAAATATTCAAAAACTTTAGAGTCAAGGTTCATAGATATAAATCTATAGCTTATAAATTTGGCAGGCACAGTAGGAATCGAACCTACGACGATGGTTTTGGAGACCATTGTTATACCATTTAACTATGCGCCTAAGTAGATTAAGTATACCTTGAAGTTGTGAAATTTGCAAGACTAATTATATTAAATTAATGATAAAAAATTTGACTATACTCAATAAATTTGTTAATATATTTTATATCAACGCGGGTATCGTATAAGGGCTAATTATCTCTGCCTTCCAAGCAGATGATGAGGGTTCGAATCCCTCTACCCGCTCAGCACTTAGGGTAAGAAAGACAACTGCTTGTCTTTCGAGAGGGATGAGAAAGTCGGAGCGATGTGTGAGTTTGTACGAAGTACAAGGCGAACACCGCGAGACGGGGTAGCGAAAATTTTTCGTCAGGAAAATTATTTGTGACCGAATCCCTCTACCCGCTCAGCACTTAGGGTAAACAAGACAACTGCTTGCCTTATAACTTTACAAAAATTAAAATATGAATAATAAAAATTTATTTTTACAAGTTGCTATAACTATAATCACAATAGCAGCCTTTAATTTTAATTTTGTATACGGACAAGGAGTCTCAGTTGTCTCTATACATACAGATGCGTATACGCCAGGAGGATATGAGGGAGGAGCTCATGTGATAGGTTCTGGTACATTTGCAAATTCATTACAATCTGGTCTTAGTGCGTCAGCAGACAGATTCAGTATTCGCAAGAAACCAGGAGTTGGGACAACTGCTGTAAATCAAGCAAATAAAACTCTAAGTGTAGCTAATAGCGCAGGAGTTACAAATGCAGCTTTAATAGAAGTTGGTGCACATAGATTATTATTAGATCAATATGGGACTCCAACTGGAGTTGCTAATAGCCCTTATGTTACAGATCTTATTGACAATGTTATAGCTCCAAATGTAGGGAGTGGTAGTAAAATTATTATCCCAATGGATCATACAAGACGACGAATTCCTGATACTCCAGGAGGCAATACTTATAGTAATGCTAATGCTACTGGAGCAGCAGAATATAACGGATTCTCAGAAAGAGATGTAACAGATGCTATAGCAGCCAAAATAAAAGCTAAATTCGGAGATAGAGTAGTCATAATTAAGCCAGAAGAATATCAATCTTATCAGGAATATGATGCGGCTATTACTAGTGCTGCAGGAGGGGCGGCTACAGACTCCTCATCTACAGCTAGTACTAGCTCAGCTAGCACCACAGCAGGGACAGTGAGCTATCAATCTTATACTAATTTCCCAGGAGTTGGAAGGATTAGTAGTTTATGCCAGTTAATGAACGCTCTGTGGCTATTAGGATTTGCAGTATTATTAACCTCAGTATTAGGAATGTTTTTGTGGGGAGGGTATATCTATGTAACCGCGGGAGTCAATGCTGGTAAGGTAAATCAGGCTAAGGAAATATTTACTAATACCATCACAGGGTTGATTATAGGGTTGTCTATATTTATAATTATAAATGTTATAAATCCAGGGTTATTACAAGGAAATTGTAGTATACCACCTATAGGTAGTACAGGTACTGGAGCTGGTCAGCCTACTTTTGGGGGACCTGTTACTAGTGGTCCAACTGCAAGTGTTGTGGAGGTAGGAAGGTTTATTGAAAGTAGAATGGGATTAAGAGTAAGAGAACATTCAGCTTGGAATGGTGGTAGACCAATCACTGGGGGGCACTCTATTGGTTCTTTACATTATCAAGATAAAGCCTTAGATATTACAGATTGGAGGAGGCCAGGTGAACCTCAATCAGTTTGGCTTCCTAGGATGCAAGCACTAGATAGGGCATGGAGTCCTATTGCTAGAAAATATGGAATTCAATTTTTTGGTCCTATAACTGATCCTGCAGGACATCCAACACATATTCACTTAGGATTCCCAAACGGTAATGTATCAAGTGCAGCATTGGACGAGATGCTAACGGCAGAGCGTCAAGTACTTCAACAATATCCTTTAAGGTAGATATTTATGAATAGAAAAAAAGTTTTTATGGGGATTATAATAATTGGTATAGTAATTATTGGGATTATTATGGTTTATGTATTATTAGGTAACAGATCTTCGATGGTGCAAGAAATTAATGTTGAAAATAGAGAAGAAGATGTATTGATTAGTACAAACACAGCAATTGACAATATTATAGAAGGAAGTGGTGATTTACGGTTTAGAGCCCTAGGAAGTATGCCTACGAATCTTAGGAATAAATTACCAGATTCTAGAAGCTCGGAGTTTATTGATTACTTTTATTCTGAAGAGTTTGGTATTGCACTTTCATATGAAATTAGAGCATCGATAAATTCAGAAGAATATTTTATGATAACTCCTTCAGACTTTGCTACCAATTCTGGTACTATATATCTACATAGTGTTGATAGGCCTAAAGAATCCGGTCAATCAATAGAAGTTATAAATATTGACCCTAATCTTAGATTTAATACTATTCCAGAGATTATAACTCAACAAATATTAATAGCTGATGAAAAAGTAGGGTGTAGAGTAGAGGAAAAAAATGGTAGATATAGTATTAAGCCTAAAAACTCTACTCAAACTTGTGCTAATTATGCTGATATAAATAATAAGTTTTTTGTAAAGCCAACTGAAGATGGCTCAGCTATAAGTAAGTTAATCTTTGTAAATGCTGGCAATCAGGAATTAAGCTATGATGGTAGTATGAAAGGTAAGTATTGGTATGAATCTGTAATTGTGGAATAAAGTGATAAATTTTACTCTGTACATTTTATAAAAAATATGCTATAATATGCTCAATGCGGGTATCGTATAAGGGCTAATTATCTCTGCCTTCCAAGCAGATGATGAGGGTTCGAATCCCTCTACCCGCTCTGCTACTTAGGGTAAACAAGACAACTGCTTGCCTTATAATTTTACAAAAATTAAAATATGAATAATAAAAATTTATTTTTAAAAGGTGCAATATTATTTTTAATAGTATTTAACTTTCAGACTGTATTTGCTCAGAATGATAGATTTGAGAACAGGCCGCAATTACCAGATGCTAATCCAATTATAACTGAAAATAGTCAACCAACTACACTTCCTAATGCTGGTACTAATACTCAAAATGAGAATCGAAGAACAAACACTCCACCAACCACTGGGCAGACCACACCTCAAACACCAACTACACAATCAACTACTCCGACCACTACAGCAGGTACTGTTACCTATGAGTCATATACTAATTTCCCAGGAGTAGGTAGAATAAGTAATTTATGTCAGCTAATGACTGGTTTATGGTATTTAGGGTTTGCAGTATTATTAACCTCAGTATTGGGAATGTTTTTGTATGGAGGTTATATTTATGTAACTGCAGGTGTCAATGCTGGTAAGGTAAATCAGGCTAAGGAAATATTTACTAATACTATTACAGGATTGATTATAGGTTTGTCTATATTTATAATTATAAATGTTATAAATCCAGGTTTATTGCAGGGTAATTGTAGTATACCTTCGGTTGGGAGTGGCTCTACTATAGGAGGTCCAGCTGGACCATCTAATATTGTCCCAAAACCTGGTGAGAGTGTGTTTCCAGTTACTTATTTATATCAGGGACCATCTGGTGGACAACTTTATGGAGCCCCCAGAGAGTATGGACCGCATACGGGCATAGATTTTACTCCTTGCTGGGCAGATGTTGTTCCAGGTGGGGTACCATTTAATCGTCAAGGATGGGGAAGTCAACCTATATTAGCTTTTAGAGACGGGACAGTAATAAAAATTAATGAAAGAGGATTAAATGATGTTAGAATTAGGCATAAAGATGGAGTTGAAACAAGATATACTCATAATAGTGTAGTTTCAGTATCTGTGGGGCAAGAAGTAAAAGCTGGACAAGAAATTGCAAAATTAGGGGAAAAAGGATCAGAGGGTGTACCTCATTTACATTTCGATGTTTTTATCAACGGTTCAACAGTTAATCCATATGATATTCTTTTAGATAGTTCAAGAAATCCAGATCCATCAAAAGTTAAAACTACTGGAAGTCCAAAATCTGGTTGTGGTGGCTTATAATAATTCAATTTGAACTTTCCTTAAAATTAGCGTATACTATATAAATAGATTAATCGATAGAAAATATAGTATATGACATTTTTACAAAAAATATTCGGAGACCCAAATTCTAAAACATTATCAAAAATTCAACCATTTGTAGATACGATTAATTCACTAGAAGAGACTTATAAAGCTAAGTCAGATGAAGAGTTAAAGTCGGAGATTTCACAAATAAAATTAGATATACAGGAGCGGGGTACTAGTCTGGATGAAGTTTTACCACAAGTATTTGCGATAGTACGAGAAGCTTCTAGGAGGACTTTAGGACAGCGACATTTTGATGTGCAGTTAATTGGAGGTATTGTTTTGCATCAAGGTAAAATTGCTGAGATGAGAACTGGGGAAGGTAAAACTCTGGTAGCAACCTTGCCAACTGTATTAAATGCTCTGACTGGTAGGGGAGTGCATGTAGTGACGGTAAATGATTATCTTGCCAAAAGAGATGCGGTCTGGATGGGGCAAATTTATAATTTTTTGGGGCTTTCTTTAGGTATTGTGACAGGGGAGGGTTCTTATTTATACAAGGAAGTGCCTGAGGAAGATAGAGAAAGAGATGAAAAAGGTTCTTATGAGGTGGAAGCTGAATTTTTGACTTCAGTCACTCGTAAAGCAGCCTATGAGGCGGATATTACTTATGGGACTAATAATGAATTTGGATTTGATTATCTTAGAGATAATATGGCTACTTCTAGGGATAATATGGTACAAAGAGAGTATTATTTTGCCATTGTAGATGAGGTGGATAGTGTTTTGATTGATGAGGCGAGAACACCATTGATTATCTCTATGCCTGATGCAGAATCTCCTATTCTCTATAAAACTTTTGCATCTATTATACCTAATCTGAAGGCTGAGACAGATTATACTGTAGATGAGAAAATGCGAACTGTAAATATCACAGAATCTGGAATAGATAAGGTAGAAAAAGCTCTGAATATAAATAATATATATGAAGAAAAGGGTATTGCCTTTGTACATCATTTAGAACAAGCTCTCAAGGCTCAGGCTTTATTTCATTTAGACAAAGAATATGTAGTTAAAGATGGGGAGATTATAATTGTAGATCAATTTACTGGTAGATTAACTCCTGGTAGAAGATACTCGGAAGGTTTGCATCAAGCTATAGAAGCCAAAGAAGGTGTCACTGTACAGCAAGAGTCTAAAACTCTAGCTTCGATTACTCTGCAAAATTACTTCCGTATGTATGATAAGTTGGCCGGTATGACTGGTACAGCGGTGACTAGTGCGGAGGAATTTCATAAAGTGTATGATTTGGATGTGGTAATTATGCCAACCAATAGAGAGATTAAGAGAGTTGATTTAGCTGATGTGGTTTATAAAAATGAAAAAGCTAAATTCCAAGCAATAGCTAGAAAGGTAAAAGAATTGTCACAAAAAGGACAACCAGTATTATTAGGTACAGCTTCTATTGAAAAGAGTGAGGCTTTAGGTCAAGTTTTCGATAAATTTGGACTGAAGTATACAATTCTGAATGCTAAACAGCATGAAGCTGAAGGTTTAATCATTGCCGATGCCGGTAAAAAGGGGGCTATTACTATTGCTACTAATATGGCAGGTCGTGGTGTGGACATTAAGCTAGGAGGAGCTGCTGCTACAGAAGAAGAAAAACAAGAGATTTTAGAATTAGGAGGACTTTATGTAATCGGTAGTGAAAGACATGAGGCAAGGAGAATAGATAATCAGCTGAGAGGAAGGTCTGGTAGACAGGGAGAGATTGGGACAACTCAGTTTTATCTTTCACTTGATGATGAAATTATGAGAATCTTCGGGGGTGAGCGAATTAAGGGCTTGATGGAGAGATTTAACTTTCCTGAAGATGAGCCAATTGAGAATGTTTTGATTGCTAAATCTATTGAAGGTGCTCAGACAAAGATTGAAGGATTTCATTTTGACTCTCGTAAACATTTATTAGAATACGACGATGTATTGAATAAACAGCGAGAAATTGTATATCGCAAAAGACGAGATATAATTCTACAAAAAACAGATTTACAGGAACAAACTACGGATTTAATTAAAGAAAATGTATACAAAGTCGTTTCTTTCTATACAACTAGTGAAAGTACAAGAGAGTGGGATTTGAAGGCTATCAAAGAGGATATTAATGGTTTAATTGGAAGTAAATTAGATTTTGGTAATAATTTAGAAAATATTAGAGACCAGGAAGGGACTATAGATAGTAAAAAAGAAGCCATTACCGATTATTTAGTAAAGACAATAGAAGATATATTGCAAAATAGATTTAGCTCTATTTCAGAAGAGCAACTACAAGCTATTATGAATTCAGTTTATATTCAAACATTAGATAATTTATGGATGGATCATTTAGAAATTATAGACTATCTCAAGACCGGTATTAGACTTCGAGGTTATGCTCAAAGAGACCCTTTGATTGAATATAAAAATGAGGCCTTTATGTTATTTGAAAAATTATTAACCTCTATTCAAACTAACTATATTAATACCATTCTAAGAGTAGAGCCAACTTTGAATACTCAAGTAGAGCAACCACAAAATATGATATCAGGAGAGACTATTACGAGAGTCGGGCGTAATGATCCTTGCCCTTGTGGTAGTGGGAAAAAGTATAAAAAGTGTCATGGTAAATAATAATTAAATTAAAAATATGAAAGAATGGTTAAATAAAAATCCAAAATTAATCTTTCCACTGGTATTAGTAGTGTTTATAATTATAGGAGCATTATATTGGTATTTTATTTTATTAGATGATCCTAAAATAGTGGTTAATGATTTTAATTCTTGTGTTGAGGCTAATGGTGGAGTTGTGCTACAAGTTATACCAGCTAGATGTAATTATAATGGAATTACCTATACTCAATATACAGAATTAGAAATTCAAGATCCTAATATAGATAAACAAGACCTCAACCTAGATCTACCAGAATCGGAAAAATCTCAAATAGAAGCTTGGTTAGAAAAAAATGGCTACAATCAATATGGAGATAAACCAGATACTATTTATATGGGAGGAACCCCTTTGTTTGATGAGTCAACTGGCGAATATACCAAATTATATGATTATTTAGTCGAAAAATATCCTAATAAACCCTGGCTAGTAAAGATAAGTAATATTACAGAAAGTTCTAATACTAATCCTGCTGTTAAATCTTTTGCTGAAGTTAAGTCTTGGCAAAACTTTGATAATCCTAACTTTGAATTGCAATATCCAGATTTTGTTAATGTGAGTGATAGAAGTATTTATCCAGTTAAATTCACAGCCAATAATGGTTTCGAGTTTATAATCGATATAGCTTCACAACAACCAAATTATCCAGCTGGCACTTGTGAGAAAAAATTAGATATAGATGAAAAATCTCTATATTTATGCTATAATAAAACTACAACTTATCAAGAAATATATCAAAGAATGTTAGATTCATTCGTAATAAGATAGATTAGAATATGGTATATAAAACTCGTAAATTAGATAATGGACTTACAATAATTGGAATCCCACTTAAAGATTCTAAAACTACTACAGTTTTGACATTAGTAGGGGTGGGGTCAAGATATGAGTCAGATAATGAACAAGGTTTGTCGCATTTTTTGGAACATATGATGTTCAAAGGGACTAAAAAACGACCAAATGCTAAGGTGATTGCTCAAGAATTAGACGGTCTAGGAGCTTCATATAATGCTTTTACCAGCTATGAATATACTGGCTATTGGGTCAAGGTTAGAAATCAAAAAAAATATATAGCCCTTGATGTAATTGCGGATATTTTTCAAAACTCTCTCTTACAGGCTAGTGATATACAGGTTGAGCGAGGAGCTATCATTGAGGAACTTAATATGTATTTGGATATGCCAACTAGACAAATACATAGTGATTTCCAGACTTTGTTATATGGCTCTGATACTCCATTAGGAAGACCAATTATTGGGACTAAAGAGTCAATCAATTCATTTAATAGAGAAAACTTTATGGATTATTTTTCGAACAAATATGTCGCTTCTAACACTTATATTATTGTAGCAGGAGAGATAGATAATAATATGTTAGATAAAGTGGAAGCCTCCTTTAATAATGCTAGGCAAGCTGAGTCTCCTGCTAAAGTAAATTTTACAATCACGCAAAATTCGCCTAAAGTTAATATTAGAAATAAGAAAACAGATCAAACTCATCTTATGCTTGGCTTTCATATTCCAGATATTCATTCACAAGATAGATATATAGCCACTATTGCTAGTACAATCTTGGGGGGATATATGAGCTCTAGGTTATTCACTGAAATTAGAGAAAAAAGAGGATTGTCTTATTATATTAGAGCTGATAGTCATCATTTTGATGATACAGGAGTATTCAATATTAATACAGGAGTACAGAATACTAAGGTAGTAGATACACTTAAACTTATATTAAAAGAGTTGAAGGAAATGAAATCTTATACTGTAAGTGATAGAGAATTAAATATTGCTAAAGAACATATTCAAGGACAAACTGTTATGGGATTTGAATCTAGTGATGAAATTGCTGCTATAATAGGAATGAATGAGTTATTATTACAACAACCTTTTGATCTTGACTATGAAATGGAACAATACAAGGCAGTTACTAAACAGCAAGTTCTAGACTTTATGCAAAAATTTGCCTTACCTGAGCATCTAAATTTAGCTTTAATTGGTAATGTTTCAGCTAGTGATAGTGTGAAATTAGAACAAATTTTATCCAGTTTATGATATATCTAGATAATCAGGCCAGTACACAAATTCATCCTGAAGTCTTACAAGTAGTAACTAAGGTTATGCAGGATAAGTTTGCAAATCCTCATAGTCAGCATAGAATGGGACAAAAATCTATGCATATTGTAGATACAGCTAGAAGAATTATAACTAATCATTTTGGTGTAGAGTTCTCAGAAATTATTTTCACAAGTGGTGCTACTGAGAGCAATAATATAGCAATTCAGGGGGTGATTTTAGAAGCTTTAAAGGCAAGAGATAAAGTTGAAATCATTACTACCCCAATTGAACATAGTGCAGTTATAGCTCCAATTCAAGACTTAATCAATCAATATCCCAATAGGATTATACATAAAACTACACCTATCACTGAAAGTGGAATTGTCACAGTTGAGGATATCCAGAATTTATTAACTCCAGATACAATCCTAGTTAGTATAATCCATGCCAATAATGAAATTGGTACGATTCAGCCAATCAGAGATATAGGCAGAATGTTAAAAAAATACAATCCAGATTCAATTTATCCATTATTTCATTCTGATGGAGCTCAAGCAGTTTGGTCGGAAGAAATAAATTTAAAGTATTCTAATTTAGATTTATATAGTATCTCTGGACATAAAATGTATGCTCCAAAAGGTATAGGAGCTTTGTATATAAATAAGAATACACCAATTCAATCTATTGTGTATGGTGGGGGACAGGAATATGGTATGAGGTCGGGAACTCTTAATACTCCTGGAATTGCTGGCTTAGGAGAAGCTATAAAATTATTATCTATCTCAGAGCATAAAAATATAGTTAAAAATGTCAAGGACTTAAGAGATGTTTTATTGGACAAACTATTGTCTATAAAGGGAGTAAGTCTAAATGGGGATAGAGACAATAGACTACCTCAGAATATAAATATTTCTATTCATAATCAATTAGCTGAAAAATTAGTGATTGCAGCTGATTTGGCTGGACTCGCTATCTCAGCTGGCTCGGCTTGTCATAGTGGGGCTATGCAAGAATCAGCAGTGATTAAAGCCATTAGCCCTACTCAGCCCGAGAAAGCTAAAAATAGTATTAGAATTTCACTTTCTCAATACACTACTAAGTATGAAATTGAACAGACCTATAATATTATTAAGTCAATAATTTAATTATAAAGTTTGTTAAAATAAAATATATAATATATAATATTAGTATAAGTTTTAATAATAATCTAATAAAGTATGATAACAAGAGAAAAATTATTTAGATTTAGTTGGTATTTATTAATATTTGTAATTCCATTCGAGACATTACAAATAGCTATAAGTGGGTTTAATATTAGAATACATCAAATAGCATTATTAATAACAATTATATTAGCTGGTGTAGCTTATTACAGTAAAATTCCAGAGAAGTTGAGATTTTTACAAAAAAATATCTTTAACTTTAATTTTTGGTATAATAATATTTATTTATTTTTATTTTTAAGTATAGCTGTACTATATATTATAGGCGGATTGATTTTTGGAGAATCAATTCAACTAACTCTTATTAGGGGTGGAGCCTTTGTAGGGTATATTATTCTTTTTGGAATAATATATTATGGGATAAACTCAAGATTACAACTGCTGAATGTTTTGAAGACATTATTTTACTCAACTACAATAATTATACTTTTTGCTATATATGAGGCGATAGCCTTTCAAAATGGATGGAGTAACTTTATGTATTTTCCTGGAAGAGTGGACAGTTTTTTCCCTGAACCAAATTGGTTTTCAATGTTTATTAGTTTTATATATGCAATATTGATACCATTATATTATTTTTCTCATAATAAAAAAGAAAAGATATTATTAGCGGGGATGTTTATAGGAGTTACTTTTACTTCTATATTAGCAATGGGGAGAGCCGCTTGGCTTACAATGATTACACTAAATATTATATTTATATTGCAAAATATCATATCTAAGTCATTCTCTAAAAAATTAATTTCATTTATAATTTCAATAACTCTATTTTCTACAATAGCAGTAGTATTATCCCAAACCGGTCTTACAGACTTTAATTTACGAGATAGATTCACCTCTACATTTACCCATGAGATACTAATTGATGATGAGGTGGTTCGAGATGTTAATGTTGACATTAGATACGAAAGTTATTTGATAAGTTTGATAAGATATCAACAAAGTCCGTTTATTGGTATGGGACCCACTAATGAACATAATTTATTTTTAGGTATATTAGTAGGATCCGGAATTATTGGTATAGCTTTATTTTTGGCAGCATTATATCTTATGTTTAAACAGAGTATTTTATTTTATAAACAAAATCCACAAATTATAACATTAATGTATTTAATCCCCATCTCAATTATTGTTACTGGAATATTTAATGATTCATTATTGTTTGGAGCAATTTGGCTAATGTTTGCTATTGCAACTAGAGTGCCAGATTTGATAATTTATAAAAAGCTTTAGGGTTTATATTAATGAAATATAAGTTTATCTCATTCCTAAAAAACTGGAATGTAAAATATGTCCTTACTATCTGGATTGTTTGGATGACAATATTAATTTTAGTTGGAGCGATTATGGTTGGTCGTATCCCAGTCAATGGCTCTATACATAGCTACTATGGCATTGGAGAACAACTTTCAGTTTGGACCAATTGGGATGGAAATAATTATGTAGTTATAGCTAGAGAAGGATATAATATCTTACCCTTATATGCATTTTTTCCATTATTGCCAATATTAATAAAGATCTTTGTAAATATTTTAGATATTTCATATCCTTTGGCTGGAGTTATTGTATCTAGACTAGCACTATTTGGAGCTTTAATATTTCTAGTAAAATTAGTAGAAAAAGAATGGGGAAAAGATATAGCCTATAAGACGGCTTGGTTGATGTTAATCTTCCCAACTGCTTACTTTCTGATGGCAGTTTATACAGAAAGTTTATTTTTATTCACTACTCTAGCTACTTGGTATTTTGCTAAAGATAGAAATTGGTGGCTTGCTGGTTTTTTTGGGTTTTTTGCACCATTGACTAGGCTATTGGGTATTCTAGTAGCTCCAGTGATATTTTGGGAATATCTAGTCTCTAAAGGTTGGAATTTGAAAAAAATTAGATTTGGGATTTTAGCAATTTTTACCCCTCTATTAGGATTATTATCTTATGCTTACTTTAATTATATACAGACTGGAGATTGGCTACATTTTCTAAATGCACAAAAATATTGGGCAGAAGTACATGGTAGGGGAGGATACCATAATCCAATGATTATTATTTGGGATGAATTTATTTCTACTATTTCTAAAATTTCTAATGAAGGAATATTTATAATAGGAGGAACGGATTTATGGATGACTTTATTTGCGGTAGGAATATTAATTTGGATAACTATCAGGAAAACATTTAGTCCACCATATTTAATTTGGAGTTGGGGATTTCTAATGATACCAATTATTTCTGGATCTTTGGTTAGTATGCCGAGATACGTATTAGGTTTTTTCCCTATTTATATAGTATTAGCAGTATGGTGTAATAAAAGTAAATTATTCGAACAATTTTACACTTTTACAAGTGTCTTATTAATGGCTACATTTTATACAATGTTTTTATTCCAAATCTGGCTTGCTTAAAAAGTATGGTATAATATAAATATAAATTAATAATCTGAAATCTATGAAAATGAATGTTAAATATAATAAAAAGTTAGTAATTTTTTCTCAATATGCAATATTTTTACTATCACTTCTAGCAATTTTATTAGCTAGCTATTATTTATATTATGGAGATTTTTTCCTACATTTAAGTGGAGGAGGGGAGTGGTTTAACCCTGAATTAGGCATACCTGCTTGTAATTTGTGTTGGTATGCTAGAGTTTTGATGTTCCCTATTTTCCCTATTGCATCTGTGGGAATATTCAAGAATGATAATAAATTTACAGATTATATTATACCTTTAACTGTATTAGGACTAATTCTAGATATTTATCATTATAGTTTACAAAGAGGCTGGATTGCTAAGTCCTTATTATGTGATCCTAATGGAATTAACTGTGCCGATGCTCCTGTAAACTACTTTGGATTTATAACTATGCCATTTATATGTGGAGTATTATTCTTGATAATATTTTTATTAGCTACCTATAATAGCTTAGCTGTCAGAAATAAAGATTAAATATATGGACATTAATGAATATAAAGATAAAGCTTTAAGAACAGACTACGCTGACTATAGGGACTTCCATACTGGAGATGTCTCTGCAAGATTAGATTACGCAAGTATGGGATTGGTAACAGAGTCGGCTAAAGTACTAGATATAATTAAAAAATCTAAAAAATCTTTAGCCTCATTAGATAAAACTAAAATCAAAGAAGAATTAGGAGATTTATTATGGTATATGAACCTAACTTTAGATGAATTAAATATAAGTTTTGATGAGTTAATGGAAGCTAGTCTAGCTAAAATTGACAAAAAACACCCAGAAGGTGATCCAACCATTAGAGGGTAGAAAGGAAATTTGATTTTTATTTGTAATTTTAACAAAGAGTAGAGAACAGGTTATCTTATAAGAATACCCTCTCTTGACTACATTAATCAAACAGAGTATAATCATTATTATACTCTGTTGCAGATATAAAAAATTTGATATATAATAAATTTAGTACATTTACACTCCCCTTTTATAAACCTTAACAAAGGCAGTCCAAAGATTTATGGAGTTATGTCTCCCTTTGTAAGGTGGATTTAATTATATCTAAACTATAAGTCCTCCTCCGTCCACTCCCAAACTAGAAGTATGGGAGTGACCACCTCCCCCAAGGGAGGACAGCTATCTTTGTCCCTCGCTGACGAGGGTTCCCATAGGGTGTGGACAAAAGTATGCTGAGCCTGTCGAAGCATAAATTTACACTAATTATTCAACCTTCACCACTTATAAATAAAATAACTCAAACTAAATCGCATATATATGCCAATAAGCCAAAAACTGCCCCTATTAGAAGACTTTTTACTTTTTTTGACTACTAGTAACTACTCAAAGACTACAATCCGTAATTATGAGAGAGATTTATTAGTTTTTGAAAAATTCTTAAATGATAATAGTTTTGAATTTATCAATATAACTAAAAAAACTATCACCATCTATCAAGCAGATCTAATGGCGGAAGATAGACAATTACTAAAACTAAAAATAAATAACCAATCAGCCAAACCTCTAGAGCCTAAAACTATCAACCGAATGCTAACCAGTATTAGGTCATATTTTGTATACCTTATAGATAATGATTATCCTTGTCCATTATTACCTCAGCAAATCAAATTAATGAAGCTAGGGAAGTACAAATTACATTTACCAGAGCTAGAAACTCTAATTCAATTCATAGAAGCTCCAAGACATCTTGAGAAAAATCCATTTATTGGGCTCAGGAATCAAACTATATTAGAATTAATTTTTGCCTCAGGAATGCGAATTTCTGAAGTTACACATTTAACCATTGATCAAATTCATCAAGATGATTCTAAAATTTTGATAAAAGGAAAGGGGAATAAGCAAAGATTTGTGTATCTTACCCCCAGAGCTAAAGCTATACTGGATCAATATCTTGAAGCTAGACAAGAAATAATCAAAGAGGCTCTCCCCTCTCAATATCAAACAGGGGAGTATATACATCAATTCAAATATGTATTCATCACCAAAAAAACTTTTGATACCCTAGATGAGCAAATCAAAGATCAGACTCTCCCCTCTTCCCTACTCAACTCCCATATATCCGAGAATTATCTTCAATCTAAAATAAAATCCTATAGATTATTACTCAATATACCCTACCCTATCTCCGCCCATACTCTTAGGCATGGTTTTGCAACCTATTTAGCTGAATCAGGGGCCAATCCTGCCGCTATCAAAGTATTACTCGGCCACGAATCCCTCGAGACTACTACAAAATATGTGCATGCTTCAGATAATTATGCCAAAGACACTCATGAGAATTTTCACCCACTTAAGAAGTGAGTGTTCTTTAAATTCCCCTCTTGAGGGGTGGCAGGCTTTGCCTGACGAGGTGGATTGTCCTTTGTCCTCCCTTGGGGGAGGTGGCACCGTAGGTGACGGAGGAGGACAGTAACTTATTTAAGGCTCTGTTTATTTATTCAAGTCAGATAATCTCTTGATGAAAATAGGAAAATATGCTATAGTTTTGTCGACCCTCAGAGGGATAGTATCCCTCACCCTTAACATGAACCTTCGTTCAGCCGTCATTCTTCTCTCCGCAGCCCTCGGGCTCGTTGCTCCCGCGGCAAGGGCGGAGTACTTTCTGTGCCAAGACACATATAATGCCATTGGGGGGAAAGAAGCACGTGCGTGCGTATAGGCAAAGATGCCCTCCTTCAATCAAAACCTGCAGGCGGCTCAGGCCTGATCATTAGGCAAGGGTGGTGACTTCCTTGATCCCCCCCTCAACCGGCCGGACACCCAGTGTCCGGCTTTTTTCATTTTCCCCTCAAAAAGTGATGTTGACTACTATTGACAAAATGTAAGAAATATGCTATAGTTTTGTTGGCTTTCAACTTAAGACCAATGACTCTTTTGAATCTTCACGCACATCAATGCACTCATGGATTCTCAGCTAATCCAAATCTTCTGCTCAATGTTGTCACAAGACAACAAGCTATCCAAATAGCTCGTACTCTTGGTTATGAGAAGTTGAAAAATTGGCAATCACATAATTGGAGATTATCTAGGTATAGTGAGATAGGGGAAAAGTCAAGGAACAAACGCACCACTTTAGAGTTTGGAAGGTTTAGAGGAAAGTTTAGGAGATTTAGAGATAAGATGAAGGAAGTTAATAGGAGCTTTAAAGTTAAGATTAGCTCTAGGACGAGAGTTAATAAGGAATTGAACTTGAGCGACATCAGAATGAGAAATAGATTGTGGATTTATGTTTCTAGGGAAGAATAGACGAATAAGCCTATTGGTATATTCAACTAAACCTTTTTGCCA
>JBIKVS010000006.1:0-61503 GCA_044356725.1 Minisyncoccia bacterium | reverse complement strand
CAGCGATAGGGATATTAGCGGCAATAGTACTAGTAGCAGTAAACCCAAATAGACAGATAGCACAAGCCAGGAATGCACAAAGAAGAGCAGATATAAATACAATCTACAAAGCAATAGAACAATACCTAATAGACACAGGAAGCTATCCCGCAGGGATAACAACAACATTAAAAGACATATGTCAAACAGGAACAGAACAGGTAGGAGGAGCAACAACTTGTAGCAATAAAGCAGATCTAAGAGTACTAGTACCGGATTATATAGCAGGGATACCAGTAGCACCATCAGGAGGAGAATATAGAGTAAGTATAAATGAAGAGAACAATAGAATAAGAGTCACAGCAAGCAATGCAGAGCTAGGACAAATAATAGTAGTAAATCCAGGAGTAGAAGAAAGAATACAAGCCCAGATAACAGCAGGGACATTAGTGCCAACAGGGACACAACAATTAGTCTTAAATAGATTAGTATATAAGAATAATGCAGGGACACAGACCTATATAGACAGACCAAGCACAACAATAAGCTGTCCCACCGGCTATATAGCAGTACCTAGAAACAGTATGTATGGCACCAACGATTTCTGTGTAATGAAATATGAAGCAAAGACAGGCTCAGCAACAGTAGCAGCCACAACCGCAGCAACAGGATTTCCTACAGTAAATATAAGCCAAACAAATGCAATCACAGCCTGTAGTCTAAACGGAGCAGGGTATGGACTAATCAATAACAATGAATGGATGACCATAGCAAGAAATATAGAAGGACAAGGAACAAACTGGACAGGAGGAACAGTAGGAAGTGGAGGCTTATGGAGAGGACATAGCGATAATAATCCTAGTATTGCCCTAGCAGCAAGTACAGATAATGATCCATACTTTGGGACGGGCAATGTATCCCCAAGCATAGAGAGAAGAACCCATACCTTAAGTAATGGAGAGACAATCTGGGACTTAGGTGGAAATGTCTGGGAATGGACAAGTGATACCATACAAGGACAAAACAAACCAAATAGTAGCTCAGGAAGCTTATGGCAACAATGGACAGCAATAAGCAACTTTGGAACCCTAAGTTATGACCTAACCCGCCCAAGTAATACTAGTTGGAATAGCACCCAAAATACAGGGCAATACTATGCAGGAGGTTTAACAGGAGGCCCTTTCGCCTTCCTCCGTGGTGGTCATTGGAGTGATACATCTATTGCAGGGGTCTTTGCTCTGCGTCTATCTAATACTCCTTCCAATTCGTTTACTACTGTTGGTTTCCGTTGTGTCCTTCGCTGAGGGGCACCTGGCTCCTCTACCTACGGTAGACAAGTCCGGGAGCCAGTTATTTCAGTCATTTGTCATTCGTAGAGTCAGCGCCCTGCCGACATTATATTGGTAGCGGAGGAGTTTATCCCTCCAGTTTGTAGGGACAACCTGCAAGTCGCCTGTACTTATATTGTCTCCCTTTTTAACTGCCGTAGGTAGTTGGAGGGAGTACCCGAAGGGGGAGGGAGGACAGACTTTAAAATACTAAAATAAACTCTTACTTGTAATAATATTAAACTTAATATCCACCACCGGCACTGCGTGCCACCTCCTCCATTTATCTGCCGTAGGTAGAAAGGAGGACAAAAACAGGCGACTGAAAGGTCGACCCTACTAAATTCACAACTCATAATACATCATTTATAATTAATTTGTAAAATATCCTAATTTCGTCTATAATATAGCTTATATGCAAAATATTCGAAACTTTAGTATTATTGCTCACATTGATCATGGTAAGTCTACTTTGTCTGACCGTATTTTGGAATTGACTCAAACTGTAGAGAAGCGGAAGATGAAAGAGCAATTGCTTGACTCTATGGAATTAGAGCGAGAGCGAGGGATTACTATTAAGATGCAACCAGTTAGGGTGAAATATAATTATCAAAACCAAGAATATATTTTGAATTTAATCGATACTCCTGGGCATGTGGACTTTAGCTATGAGGTCTCGAGAAGTCTTGCGGCTGTAGAGGGGGCTATTCTTCTAGTAGATGCTACTCAAGGTATACAGGCTCAGACTATTGCTAATGTTTATCTAGCTATTGAACAGGATTTGGTCATTATACCTGCTGTCAATAAAGTAGATTTACCTCATGCTAGAGTGACTGAAGTCAAGCAAGAGATTTGTGAACTGCTAGGAGTGGAAGAGTCTGAAATTCTGGAGATTTCTGGTAAAACTGGACAGGGAGTTCCAGCTTTATTAGAGAGAGTGATTGCGGAAGTCCCAGCTCCAACTACTAACTCAATCGAGGGAGATAATTTTAGGGCTTTAATCTTTGATTCCGCCTTTGATTCTTATAAAGGTGTTATTGCTCATATTAGAGTTGTAGATGGGAATATTTCAACAGCGGATAGTATCAAGATGCTTGCCAAAAAACAAGAAGCTCAAGTTTTAGAATTAGGTGTGTTCACTCCTCAGATGACCAAATTAGATACTCTCTCTGCTGGTATGATAGGATATATTGCCACTGGGCTAAAAAATGTAGAAAATGTCCGTGTGGGAGATACTATTATAAAATTTCCAGCTAGTCAAGATTTAGCTCCATTAGCTGAGTATATGGAGCCAGTACCGGTTGTTTACGCTAGTATTTTTGTTGCGAGTACCGAGGAATATCCTATACTTAGAGATGCTCTGAATAAGCTCAAGCTATCTGATTCCTCCCTTGTGTTTGAACCTGAGTCTAAAGAAGCTCTAGGTAAGGGGTTCAGATGTGGATTTTTAGGAATGTTGCATTTAGATATTATTACCGAGAGATTAAGGCGAGAATATGATCTGGATTTGATTATCAGCACTCCGTCTGTTGCCTATATAGTGGAGCAGACTAATGGGGACACTTATACTATTTATTCCGCAACTGATTTTCCTGACAATACCAAGTTAGCTAGAATCCTAGAGCCTTATGTGAGGTTAGAGATAATGACACCTAAAGATTATATTGGCTCAGTAATGGATTTATTACAAAAAAGACGAGGACAATTTATTAATACTAAATATATTGGAGAGGATAGAGCTATTGTCGAGTATCATATACCACTAGCTAAGGTTATTGTGGATTTTTATGATGTACTTAAAAGTATTACTTCAGGATATGCCTCGGTTAACTATTATCCACTACCTCCTCAAGAGGCTAATCTAGTCAAATTAGATATAATGGTGGCAGGCGAGACTCAGGAGGCTTTGTCCCATATTGTATATAAAGATGAAGCTCATGATGAAGGTAAGCGAATTGTGCATAAATTGAAGCAATCTCTGCCAAGACAACAGTATGCAGTGGCTCTACAGGCAACTATAGGTGGTACAATTGTGGCGAGAGAAACACTTTCTGCTTTTAGAAAAGATGTGACAGCGAAATTATATGGTGGAGATAGAACTCGTAAGGATAAATTGTTAAAAAAACAGAAAGAAGGTAAAAAGAGAATGCGTGATACTGCTCGTATTCATATTCCTAAGGAGGTTTATTTAGAGGTTTTGAAACATTAGATTTAACTTTATATTTTTACAAATTATAGAATTTATGATATTATAATTTTTAGGTTTAGTATAAATTAAGTGAAAAATTATATGGTTATTACAATAGATGGTCCAGGTGGAACAGGTAAAAGTACAACAGCTGAGTTATTAGCACAAAGACTAGGATATTATCATCTCAACTCAGGAACTTTATATCGCTGGATTACATTTAATGCACTACAACAACATCTGGATCTGAATGATTCGGATGTTTTATTTAAATTAGCTCAAGAATTAGATTATAATAATATTGATTATAATGTACTGCGTGAGCAAACTGTTTCTGATAATGTGGCTGAAGTTGCTAGTATACCTTCTATCCGTGAGGAAATAGTTGAAATCCAAAGAAATTATGCTAAAGATAAAAATATAGTCGTAGAGGGTAGGGACATAGGGACAGTGGTCTTTCCTGAAGCTGATTATAAATTTTATTTTACAGCTTCATTAGAGGTTCGAGCCAAAAGACGCTATGCTCAGATGCAAAAAGATGGATTAGAAGCGGATTATGAGCATGTTTTAGAATCAATTGCTCAAAGGGATCGACATGATATTGAACGAGAACATTCTCCATTGCGTAAGGCAGAAGATGCTATTGAGATTAATACAGATAACTTAACTGTAGAAGAGGGAATAGAGATTATTCTTCAAGAAATTAAAAATTTATCACTAGAATAAATAAGAAAAACTCCTACTGCACACGCCGCAGAGGAGTTTATGCTGGTGAAAGTGGGATAATTTCCCAGCTTGCTTGTATCTACTACAAGCTGTAGCGAAACTAGGAATGTATCCCGTGGGGACACAGACGAACACCAGTATTCATCTAAAACTATTTATAACACAACACATAAAATTTGTCAACTAATGACAAATGTTTACTTCCAATCAATAGCTTGTATGTTATTTTTTGCCAAATACAAATTTGCCTAACTAAAATGCCTACTGCCAAAAAAACCTCTATAAGCAGATAATGGTGAGGGGTGATTAGATTCTAAGATGAGATGTTTCTTGGAGTCTATTAAACTTTTTTTGGTTTGAGCTTGTTTTCCCCATAGAATAAATACTATATGAGATTTTTCCTCTGAGATTAATTTTATTATGCTGTCAGTTAACACTTCCCAGCCTTGGTTTTGATGTGATGCTGGTTGATTCTCCCTGACAGTCAAGGTTGTATTTAATAATAATACTCCTTGTCTAGCCCAACGAGCTAAATCACCATTTTGATTAGGGTTTATTCCTAAGTCACTCTTAATTTCTTTGAATATATTATTAAGTGATGGGGGAATTTTAGACTTGGAAGGCACACTGAAGGCTAGTCCAGTGGCTTGATTGGGATTATGATAAGGGTCCTGTCCTATAATTACAACCTTAACTTTATGCAAAGGACATAGATTTAGAGCCAGGAATATATTATCCCAACTTGGATAAATAGTAGACTTAGTATATTCTGATATTAAAAATTGATATAAATTGTATATATATTCTTTTTGCAACTCCTGATATAGAGCTTTTTCCCAACTTTTCTCAGATAATAAATCTTGTAGCATAAGCTTAGATGGGTTAATCTCCTTGTATAATACTCACATTAAGTTCTTGAGCTAAATTATAAATGGATTCATTAATTTTGATAGCACTACTTGCAGACTGTAGATATTTTTGTGGTAGATATACTCCTTTCCAAGGTCTATATTGAAATTGGGCAAGACGAGTAGGTGTGGGGTTCATTAAGCTAAGATAAATATTTAGATTAGGTTGTAATTGTCTTAAATATTGAACAGATTCTCTGATTATGTTTAAGTCTATTCCTATTTGTAGATAAATACTAGATATGATTCCAGACTTAATTTTATTTTCAATAACATTATTTTCTATCTCTAAATCTAGTCCAGTTAGAAATGGATTATAAGCCACGGCTAATTGGGGTAATTGCTCTGATTGATAATTTTTACTTAAAATTTCTAAGACTTGTCTAGTATCATATTTAGGTTTAGGAATACCACTTATTAATAAAACTTCTTTAACACCTAAATCTTGATATAGTTTTAATTGTTGAATAAAGGTAAGAGCCGTATCTTGCAATGAAGATTGCTGATGATATTTGAGTGAATAATAGGGGATAATTTCTAATTTAGAATTTATATTTTGGATTTTTTGTATAATATATTCAATAGTAGTATTATATTTTTTATTAGTTATTGAGATTTTATGGATTGAATTATTAGATAAAAGTGATGTTAACTTTTTATTAAAATCTTCTGAATATATACTTAATTCATATATAATATTTAGGTCTGAATTAGTCATACTTTAGTATTTATCTAGCTTTGACTAATGAATATATCTTTTAATTTAGGAATCTGCTCTTGTATCCAATTTACAAAATTATCTGGGCAAGGCATTACTGAAAGACGGCTGTTGGTTACTAAAAGAAAGTTATCGAATAAATTACTTTGCTTGATTGTAGCTAAGTTTATCTTTTCATCCTGACTAAATTTATATATTAATTTAAGTTTAGCTGCCCAACTAAATCTAGGGTCAGCTAAATTATGATAAGGCTCTTCTATTACTTGAGACACTCCTACTAAACACTTCTCTTTAACAGAATGATAAATTAAGACATAATCTCCAACTTGCCAAGTTTTGATTATATTGATTGCTTGATAATTATGTACCCCATCCCAAAGAGTGATTTGTTCTTTTTCAAAATCATCTATAGAAAATGTTGAGGGTTCGGTTTTAGCTAAAAATATATTTGGCATAAATTTAAATTTAAGTATATTTATTATAACATAGTATGATATAATAAATTATATGAAAATAGGATTCAAAAAACTTCACCCAGAGGCAAAATTACCAACTTATGGCCACCCAACTGATGCTGGGATGGACTTATATACTCTAAAGGAAATTACTATACAACCCCAAGAAAAAGTCATTATTCCCACAGGTTTGGCTATCGATTTGCCAGTAGGATATGCAGCTTTATTTTGGGATAAAAGTAGTATCGCTAGTAAAAAAGGACTTAAAAGTTTGGGAGGTGTGATTGATAGTGGGTATACTGGAGAAATGAAAATAATTCTAATAAACTTATCTGAGAGAGAAGTTATTTTAGAAAAGGGTTCTAAATTCATACAACTTTTGATCCAAAAAGTAGAGCATTGTGAGATTGAATTTGTAGATGAAGTCAGTGATGGAATGAGAGGCTCTGGAGGCTTTGGTAGTACAGGAAAATTTTAGTTTATTTTTAAAACATGTTTACATAACTCTGAATTTCATATAAAATAGAATGTATATGAAAAGCAGGAGTCAAGTAAAATCTAAGAGAAAACTATTATCTAATTTATTAGGTTCATTTGGGCAGGATATTGGGATTGATCTTGGAACAGCTAATACTTTAGTTTATGTAAAAAACAGAGGTATTGTAATTAATGAGCCGTCTGTAGTGGCTGTTAATAAAAAAAGTGGTCAGGTTCTTGCTATTGGTCAGGATGCTAAGACTATGGTTGGTAGAACTCCTGCACATATTGTAGCTACAAGACCTTTGGTAAATGGAGTTGTCTCAGACTTTGAAGTTACAGAGCAAATGCTAAAATATTTTGTAAATAAAGTGACTCAGCGAGGATTCTTTCATCATTGGAAGACTAGGGTAGTGGTTGGTATTCCTTCTGGAGTGACAGAGGTTGAAAAGAGAGCTGTATATGATGCAACTCGTAATGCCGGTGTGAGAGAGGTATATTTAATTGAAGAGCCTATTGCGGCAGCTATTGGGGCTAGATTACCTATTCAAGAAGCTACTGGTAGTATTATTGTAGATATTGGTGGGGGAACTACCGAAATTGCAGTAATGTCTTTGGGCGGAGTAGTTATTTCTAAAAGTCTTAGAGTGGCTGGTGATAAATTAAACACGGATATTATAAGATATATACGTACACATTATAAACTTGCTATTGGTGAGAGAACAGCGGAGAATATTAAAATTAATATTGGCTCAGCTTATGCTTTGAGTGAGCCTATTGAGATGGGAGTGAAAGGTAGAGATATTATTTCTGGATTGCCAAAAGAAGTAATGGTGAACGATACAGACATTAGAAAAGCAATGGCTAATTCTATTATGCAAATTGCTAGTGCGGTCAAAACTTCCATCGAAGAGACCCCTCCAGAGCTAATTGGAGATATTATGGAAAGAGGTATAATTCTGGCTGGAGGAGGAGCTTTATTAAAAGGTTTAGATATTCTTATCACTAATACCACTAGAGTTCCTACTCTGATTGCTTCGGATCCTCTGACTGTAGTGGTAAGAGGAACCGGTATGGTCTTGGAAGATTTAGATTCTCTTAAAGATTTGTTAATCCCATTAGATATAGGTAAAAAACCTAATATACATATATGATAAAGCAAAATAAATCTATTATTGTGGCTGGTGTGGTATTAGTTATTATAATTGCTTTAGTTTTGTCTGGCCTTATGACGAAATCATTGAATAAATTACCACTAATTACACTAGGAAATATTTTAGAAGCTAATAATCAGTTATCCCAAGAACAGTTGCAAGCTAAAGTTATTGCTTTGGAAGCGGAGGTAGCAAGTCTTTTGTATTTAAAGTCAGAAAATGAATTATTAAAAAGTGCAATTGAGACCAAAAATGAAACAGGTATCACTCCAATTCAAGCTAAAATAATTACTTTTGATAATAATTTTACTCGTAGCTCGGCTTTAGTGGCGGCGGGTTCGAATGAAGGGGTAAGAGTGGAGCAACCAGTGATTTACTTAGGACATTTGGTTGGTATTGTAAAAGAAGTGTCTGAGTCTGCAAGTAAGATACAGTTTCTGAATGATGCTGATATAAAATTAGCAGTTTCTATACAAAATGCAGATTCGTCTCAAGGAGTATTAAAGTCTAATTTTGGTACTATTCTTGAAGTAGATTCAATTTCTAAATTAGAAGCAGTTAATCAAGAAAATAATGTTATTACCACATCCACAGAGACTATCCCTTCTGGTTTGAAAATCGGAAAAGTAAAATCAGTATCAGAGGGAGATTTATTTCATCGAATTATAGTGGATTATCCTATAAATTTTTATCAATTAACTGAGGTCTTTATTTTAAAAACTTAAAATATGCTATTAGGTTTAATACTATTGCTAAGTTTGCTTTTACATATTGTAATTCCTAGTATATTTATGCCATTATTCTTCTTAGGAATTCTGATTGTTTATATTTTGACCCGTCAATACTGGACTGTCTTTATATGGCTGATTATAATTATATTAATATTACAGCTATCTAGTTTGACACCTTGGTGGCAATTTAGTCTATATTACTTTGTATGGAGTGTAGGAGTGTATATTAGTAGTATCTTTCTTGATAAAGGTTGGCCAGTTCAGAGTATTATGGCTACGGTTTCTCTAATAATAGTAAATTTAATATTCAATGGATTTAATGTAGATTATATTAATATTGGCATATATACAATAGTTAATGGGGTTTCTATAGTTGTAGTATTGTATATAGCAGAAAAACTTAAAATATATGAACAATTTATTTGATAATGATATTACACCAGAAGATTTATTCTTAGATAGAGATGGAAATTCAGCTCTATACATTAATAATTTGGATAATTATAAGCATTTGATATTTCTAGGTCTTATAGTTGTATTAGCCCTAGGATTATTCTGGTTTCGTGTGTTTCAATTACAATTTGGAAATACCAAAGAACAAGATTTAGTGCAGTCTAGAATTATAAGTAAAAATTATATTAAGCCACTAAGAGGTAATATTTATGATAGAAATGGAATTATATTAGCTTATAATGAGGTAGTGTTCTCATTGGTACTTAAACCAGCATTACTACCTAAAGAAGAAGAGTTAAAAAATCAGGTTATACAGGACATAAAAAACTTTTTTAATCTCAATGAAAATATAATTATAGAAGCCATAAATAGTAATGAATCAGAAGTTGTTCTGCTGGATAATATGAAACAGGAACAAGCTATAACATTTGAAGTTAGTCAAGATAAATATCCAGGATTTGAACTTAAGAGGTCTAGTATTAGGCAATATCCTGACTCACAATATTTTTCACATTTAATAGGTTATACGGGTAAATTATCTGAGACAGATATTACCAATAATCCAAGATATCTAAGAGATGATATTATAGGTAAAAAAGGAATTGAAAAAGTTTATGAGTCTAAACTAAAGGGAGAGTATGGAGTAATCAATCCTCGTAATACCGATATCCCTATAAAATCAGTTCAAAATGGTGAATCTATACAATTGAGTATTGACGCGGAATTACAAAAAGTATTACAAGATAGTATACAAGAAGTTTTGAGTGCTAAAGACTTGACTAAAGCAGCTGGCATTGTTATGAATCCTCAGAATGGAGAGGTTTTGGCTATGGTTAGTTTACCTAGTTTTGATAATAATTTATTCAATAAAGGTATTAGTCAAAAAGATTATGATAGTTTAATAGAAAACAAAGATAACCCTCTTCTAAATAGATGTATCTCAGGAGAATATGCTCCTGCCTCAACCGTAAAACCATTAATAGCAACTGGATTATTACAAGAGGGTATTATTAATGCTAATACAACAATTAATGATCCTTTAGGTAGGTTGGTTGTGGATAATCCTTATAATCCAGATCAACCTTTTATATATCCAGACTGGAAAATTCACGGGATTTCTAATACTTATAAATCTATTTCAGACTCTGTGAATGTATTTTATTATACTTTTGTAGGTGGTACTCCTAAACAAAAAGGTCTAGGAATTGAAAAATTAGCTCAATATTATAGATATTATGGTTTTGGTTCTCCAACTCAGATTGATTTGACAGGTGAGTCGAAGGGAAATGTAGCTGACCCAGCTTGGAAACAAGAAATAAAGAACGAATCTTGGCTACTGGGAGATACTTACAATGCCTCGATAGGACAGGGTGGGATGTTGGCTACTCCACTGCAAATTCTAAATAGTGTAAATGCTATTGCAACCAAAGGTAAGTTATATAAACCATATTTATATCAGGGTATTAGAAAAGATGATAATGTAGAATTAGTAACTAAAGAAAATAATTTATTACAAGAAATCCCAGTATCTGATGAAAATTATGATATAGTAAAGGAAGCTATGCGACAAACTATAACCGATGGAACAGGATATCCATTAAAAGATTTGCCATTTACAACCGCAGGTAAAACCGGGACTGCTCAAACTGGTAGGGTGAAAAACAATTCTTGGTTTGTCTCCTATGGACCGACCGAAAATCCCCAATTATCAGTTATCGTACTAGTAGAAGAGGGTGATGAGAGTTTTCAGACTACCATCCCTATTACCAAAAAAGTATATGAGTGGTATTATCAGAATAGAGGCTTTAAAGAATAAGATATGAATATAGCTATAGATATTAGGGCAATAGGTAAGAAAAGAACTGGGGATGAAGTGTATACTACAGAGCTAATCAAAGGGCTAATCAGATTAGAAATAGGACATAATTTTTATTTATTCACTGACACTGAAGACTGGTATCAATCACCTGTTCTAAAAGATCTACCTCAAAATTGGCGAGTTATACCTCTATTACCAAAGTCAAAATTATTATGGACAGAATACTTGCTACCAAAAGCTTGTCATCAATATCATATAGACTTATTACATATTCAATACATTGCTCCTCTATTTGGATTACCGAAATATACCAAAATGCTAAATACCATCCATGATATATCTTGGAAATTTGTCCCTCAGCATATTAAGTTTTTAGATAAATTTTTACTTAATACATTAATCCCACAGTCAATCAAAAAATCAGATGCTATTATAACTGTATCTAAACATTCCAAATATGCAATTCAGAATATCTTTGGCACAGATTTAGCAAAAATACATAGTATTTATAATGGAGGATACATAGACAATATCCCAACCGTAATCAGTACCTCTCAAAAAGTCAGAATGGCATTAAAAGAAGAATATATACTATATCTTGGCAGTCTACAACCTCGTAAAAATATACCTACAGCCATTCAATCTTTTGCTAAATATATCGAATCCAATCCAGATAGCAAGTTAAAGTTCATCATTGCAGGGGGGAAAGGGTATAACTATGATGCTCAAATTGATACAGTCATTACAGATTTTGGGCTACAAGAGAGAGTGATATTTGTAGGATTCATCACAGATGAAGAAAAAATATTATTATTGAAACAAGCGAAAGCCTTTATATATTTAAGCCTATATGAAGGCTTTGGGATACCTTTAATTGAGGCTATGAGTTTAAATACTCCAGTTATTAGTTCTAATACATCTTGTCTGCCTGAAGTTGTAGGGGAAGCAGGTATATTAGTAGATCCATATAATGTTGAAGAAATTACAAAAGCAATAATCACTCTGGTACATAATCCTCTCATTGCCAAGGAGTATAGAGATAAAGGTCTCGAGAGAGCTAAAGAATTTACTTGGGATAGTATGGTTAAGAAAACTTATAATATTTATAAACAATTACTTTTGGAACAGTAAAATATATTTTTTACAAGGGAATATATTTTGTTAACCAGCCGACCTTACTAGATTTATAAATATGTACTATTCTCAAAAATAAAATTTTATGGTATAATATATATTATAGTAATAGTTAATAGATATTAATATGGGAATGTTCGATGGATTTAATCAAGCAAAAGAAATGTTTTCTCAATTTTCTGAGATGCAAAAATTACAGAAGAAGTTAGCTAAAAAAAGAATTACTAAAGAGCATAAAGGTGTATCCATAACTATGGATGGAACTCAAGCTATCAAGGAATTAAAGATTAGTGATGAGTTAATGCAGGATAAGTCTAAATTAGAAAAAACTATTATTGAGACTATTGAGGTAGCTAAAAAGGACTTGCAAAAAGAAGTAGCTGCTGAGATGGGAATGGGGATGTAATTGAACCAACTATAAAATTATGCTGAATTGGCTGAGGCGACTACCTAAGAATGTACTGAATATAATATGGCTACCATTTAAAATAATATTTAAATTTATTTGGTATTGTATTAAGGGTAAGACGAAAAAGGGAAACATAGTACGGCAATCTATAGGTATTGTTACTTTGTCTGTAATTGCTTTGGTTTATATTTATGCAAAACCAGCTAATTTTGCTGTAGATTATATTAATACGAGAATTGACCAGTTATCTAAATGGGAACAATTACCTTTTAAACAAAGAGGATTTGACCAATGGTTAGACCAGAGAGAAATACCTAAATTACCAGATAATACATTTATCTTGGGGCTTGATTTGCAAGGTGGGGTTAGAGTGGTATATGATGTTGATTTGAATGCAGTAGATGAAGCTGATAGGAGCCAGGCTTTAGATAGTCTACAAAAGGTTGTAACCAAAAGAGTAGATAGCTTTGGAGTTAGTGAACCTAGAATTTATTTAGAAGATGGAGATACAGTTAGATTGGTGGTAGAGCTTGCAGGGATTGAAAATCCTGAAGAAGCTGTGAAGCAAATTGGGCAAACTCCAAATTTAACTTTTTATCAAGCTCGTCCAGCGGAAGAAACTCAGCAATTACTAGAACAATTCCAAGCTGGTAACTTTGATAACTTTCAGAACCCATACTTTAGAGAACCAGCTGTTTTAACTGGTAAAAATATAAAAACAGCTCAGGTGATTTTTGATCCTCAAACTCAACAACCACAAGTAGCAGTAAGTTTTGATGATGAAGGTAAACAAAACTTTGCTGACTTTACCAAAAATAATATAGGAGAGATATTATATATATTATTAGACGGAGATGTAATAAGTGCTCCTCGTATTAATCAAGAAATTCCAAATGGCCAAGCTACTATTTCGGGTGACTTTACTGCTGCATCAGCTAAGGAACTAGTAGATGGACTAAATGCCGGAGCTTTGCCAGTTCCAATTACTATTGCATCTCAACAAACTGTAGAGGCTAGCTTAGGTATAGAATCTCTATATCAAAGCATCAGAGCAGGAGCAGTAGGATTACTGTTAGTTGCTATATTTATGATAATTTTTTATAGAGCTTTAGGTTTGGTGGCAGTATTAGCTTTATCTATATATTCAATTCTAGTACTGGCTATATTTAATCTATTTGGATTTACTCTGACTATTGCTGGTATTACTGGATTCATAGTTAGTATAGGTTTGGCGGTGGATGGGAATGTCCTAATATTCGAGAGAATGAAAGAAGAGCTAAAAAGTGGTAGAGATTTTGAAGCAAGTACCAAAGAGGGCTTCAGAAGAGCTTGGGAATCGATTCGAGACTCTCAGGTCACTACTTTAATATCAGCTTTAATATTATTTTATCTAGCCTCTGGAGTGGTAAGAGGATTTGGACTGACTTTGGGTATAGGTATAGTAGTGAGCTTATTTACAGCCATTACAGTTAGTAGAATATTTATAACTTTACTTGGGTATCAAAAATGGTTGTTAAATACTAAATTTGGTAAATTTATAACATTACAGAAATAATTATGTGGATTATCAAATATACTAAAATATGGTTAATACTAGGACTAGCTATGATTATAGCCTCTATTGCTAGCATAGCAGTATTTGGTTTAAAATTAGGGCCAGATTTTGTAGGAGGAAGAACTCTAGATTGGGAAATTACCAGTCAGCCAGATTTATCCAGTGAGGATTTAAAACAGGCGTTAATAGATAATGGTCAAAAACCACGCTCAGTAACTAAGAATGACAATACTTTCAAAATAGAGTTAGAAGCCATAAATGAAGAGGATTATACTAAATTAAAGGAAGCTATAGCACTAAAATATGATACCGAAGATATCTCAAAAGCAGATATTGTTAAAGAGAAATCTAATGTTTTAATTAGCTCAACTGTAGGAGAAGAATTAAAAAACAGAGCATTAATAGCGATTATAGTGGTTTTGATTACTATTATATTATTTATGACTTATGTCTTCAGAGGAGTATCCTATCCAGTACCATCACGATTTTATGGATTTACTGCTATTGTGGCATTAGTTCATGATATTATAATCCCAACAGCTATCTTTGCCTATTTATCATCTAGAGGTATCCTACAAATAGATATTCTATTTATAATCGCACTATTATCCATTTTAGGATCATCAGTCAATGATACTATTGTGATATTCGATAGAGTAAGAGAAAATGTGAGAAAATATGGTGGAGATAACTTTGAGGAAACTGTAGGCAAAAGTATTGACCAGAGTTTAGCTCGTTCCATCAACACCTCTTTAACATTATTAGTAGTACTAGGTGGTATATTCTTATATGGAGGAGCATCTGTACAATATTTTGCTTTAGCATTATTCTTAGGTATATTATTTGGTACTTATTCATCTATTTTCATCGCCTCACCACTGCTAGTAGTATTCTATAAAATGTGGTATAAACAATCTTAATCATATCCATTCCATATGACTGATAAGAATTTAGAGTTAATACATAATACCCTAAAAGATTCTAATTCCATTCTGATTCCAATTCCAGAAATACACGGAGCAGAAATATTAGGGTCAGCTTTAGCTATTGCTGCCTTTTTAAAATCAGAAGGTAAAAATGTAACTATTTTGTCATCGTATATCCATTTGCAAAATTCACTACCATCCTTAGACTTATCAGCTATTAGTTCAGTAATTCAATCTACAATAGAGTCTGTTATTAGTATAGATACTTCTCAATATCCTATAGAATCTATAAAATATGATACTACCGATTCTCAGCTTAGAATTTATTTACATTCTCCTTCAGATAAATTTAACTCAGATTTAGTTTCTATTCAACCAGGTCAATATCCTTATGATTTAATTCTTACTTTAGACACCAAGAACTGGACTCAATTAGGTAGTGCTTTTTTACAATATCCACATATATTTTTAGAAACTCCATCTATCGCAGTTTCAGCAGTAGATATACCTCACCCATATTCAGAGAGAACAATTGTTGAAAATAAATATTTATCTAGTGCTGAGATTGTTTTTGAATATCTAAAAGTATATTCAAGGCATAGTTTGACTGATAAAAATATTATTAATGGATTACTACTATCTTTAATTTTATCCAATACTAAAAATCTATCTTTAGAGAAAACAATTATTAAATTAAGAGAATTGCCAAATGATTATGAAGTTATAATACAGTCACTAGAATCAATTATCACAGACAACCATAGACTTTTAATAGGTAGAATATTAGCTCATCTTGAATTTATTAACTTTGAACGATCGGGTCAAAATGCTAGATATGCTTATTCAAAATTGTTTACTCATGATTTTAGTAAAACTAATACAACGGAACAAGATATAATCATTATATATAGAGAGTTATTTAAATATTTACCTAAAGATATAATAGGTCTGCATATAGTAGTAGATAATGCTAAAAGTAGCAAGCAAGGATATCTGAATATGCCTAATTTAGATATGAGTAATTTACAAACAACTTTGGAAGGCGATTATAATGAAGGGGTATTAGTTTATAATTATGCCTCTGATAAAGATATTAATACAGCTGGACAAGAGTTGAATAATAAAATTTTAGAAGTTTTGCAATCATAAGTATCATAAACTCTTGCTTTTTTTTTCGATATTTGTTATTATATTGTTAATGCAATAGTTTATATAACAATTCATTTAAAAATTATGTCTAGTATTTTAAGAAAATTAACAGGAGCTGTAGATTTTGAAGAACAACCAGTAATAGAAGAAGACATCCAAGATGACTTAAGAAGCAGATTCTCAGGAGTATCAGATATGGACTCAGATTCTGCATCAATAGATGAATATGTTACTGATACTAAAATTTCTACTCAAGCTACATTCCAAGCAGATGATGAATTGATAGAAGGAGCATTAACTATTGATGTTTATCAAACAGATAATGATATCGTAATTGTATCTACAATTGCTGGAGTTACCGCCAAAGATTTAGATGTATCTATCACTAATGATATGGTCACTATTTCTGGGACAAGGAAAAATTCAGTAAAAGTGAAACAAGAAAATTACTTTTATCAAGAATGTTATTGGGGTCCATTCTCTCGTTCAGTCATCTTACCAATTGACGTAGATGCTGAGAAATCAGCCGCTGAACTGAAAGATGGAGTGTTAACAATCACCTTACCAAAATCAGAAAAAGTCAAGATTAAGAAGATTCCTATCAAATAATCAAATTTTCACAAAAGGCATCTATATAATAGGTGCTTTTTGTTTTATTGATGTATGAATTTTAACTATAAATCTTATGGATATTGTTTTTTTGTCACCCTTATGAGGAAGTACCTGAAAAAAGGGCTTTAGCCTTTGGGAAAGGGGTCGGGAAAACGGTAGTTTTCCCGTGGCAGAAGGTTGGCCAAACCTGTGAGATTTTACAGGAGCAAATCCCATTTGTGACGGTCGGGGGTGGAGTATTTTGTCCTCCTTTGGAGGAGGTGGCACGGAGTGCCGGTGGTGGATAGATTGTAATATTAATACAAACAAGAGTTTATTTCAGTATTTTAAGCATTATCCACCCTCCCCCTACGGGTACTCCCTCCGCCTGCCTCCCGTAGGGATGGAATGGAGACAGAAGCACAACTCCCAATTCACCATTCACAATTAATAATTTGTCTACGATCATCTCATCTAGTACAAAATATTGACTAAACATATATCTTATGCTATTATTATATACAAAGCTACAAGCCAGAGACCATAAGCAGTGTTTACACAGAAGTCTTATGTAGGCAAATCAGTGAAATTATTTCACTTTATTTGTACGATGTCTCGGCTAAAGGTCGAGCTTTTTTGTTAAATTATATAGATAATACTATTATGGCGTTAACAAAATCACGCAAAAAAGAAATGTTGCAAGAATTGCAAGATACTATTGCTTCTGCACAAGGTATGGTCTTTACTGATTTTCAAGGATCTAGTGTTTCTGCTTTACAGGGACTTAGAACTAAGTTAAGAGAAGAAGGAGCTACCTATAAAGTTGTAAAGAAAACTTTATTCAATAAAGCTTTACAAAATACAGGTGTTAGTCTTTCTTTATCTGATCAATTACCAGGAAATCTGGGAGTTGTCTTTGCTAATGATCCAGTTTTTGGAGCAAAAGTAATTAATGATTTCTCTAAATCAGCACCTAAGAATACTTTTACTTTAGTAGGAGGATTATTAGATGGTAAATATCTTGTACCAGAACAAGTAACAACTCTTGCTAAATTACCTTCTAAGGAACAACTTCAAGCTCAAGTAGTAGGAACTATTGCAGCTCCTATGACTCAATTCTTGCAAGTAACCTCAGGAGTAGCTCGTGGTCTCGTAACTGTTTTATCAGCTTATAGAGACACCAAATAATTAATTTAAGTATAATAATTATGTCAGAAGGATTCGTAGTACCAGAAAAATTTGAAAAGATTGTTGATGAAATCAAGAATTTTAGCGTTATTGAACTATCTGAACTTGTAAAAGTGTTAGAAGAAGTTCTAGGAGTATCAGCAGCTGCTCCAGTAGCAGTAGGTGTAGCCGCTCCAGTAGCCGGAGATGCTCCAGCAGCTGAAGAAAAATCAGCTTTTGATGTTATCATCGAAGATGCTGGAAGCTCAAAAATTCAAGTTATTAAAGTAGTTAAAGAAGCTACTGGACTTGGATTGAAAGAAGCTAAAGACATCGTAGATGCAGCTCCTAAAGCTGTAAAAGAAGGAGTTTCAAAAGCAGATGCTGATGAACTTAAGACCAAGTTACAAGAAGCTGGAGCAACAGTTGTAGTTAAATAAATTACAATCTAGCTTTATTTGACAAAGACTCTCATTTATTTTGAGGGTTTTTGTTTTATATCATTTATGCTATAATTTTTATAATTAAACTATATATAATGATTCTAGTCTTACAATTTAGAACGGATCAATCTGGTTGGCATGAGATAAAATGTATCTATGATAGCGTAGATAAAAGTTATAATGACTTTCTTTTTATGAATGTGATGTCTCCCTTTATCACAACTGAAATGATTTTGGATAAATTAAAGGTAGCAAAAGCTGTTATATTGGGGGGTTTAGGCGAGGGAGGTTATGAGGATTATGAATCTCATAAAGTTGATAATTTGAATTATATGTTAGATAAAATTAACCCTGTAATTCAACATATACAATCACAATCCGTTCCAACTTTGGGCATTTGTTTTGGGCACCAAGTTTTAGCTGACTTATTGGGGGGAAGTATCGTAACTGATTCTAATATGGCCGAGTCTGGGATTGCAAAAATTATGCTAACTGAGACTGGGAAAGAAGACCCACTTTTAACATCTTTGCCTGATGAGTTTTATGGTATTGTAAGTCATAAATCTTCAGTTTTAACCCTACCTCAAGGAGCTGAAATTTTAGCATATTCTGAGAGATGTCCAATACAAGGTTTTAAGTATAAATCTAATATTTACGGATTTCAATTACATCCGGAATTAAATGTTAAAGAACATTCTGAAAGAATGCAGTTATATCCAGAATATGCAAAGCATAAATTAGACACTACTGAAGAAAAAGAAATCTTAGCTTCACAAATTCTTATTAATTTTATAAATACATTATGAAAAAAGGAGTATATTTAGGTATAGACGCAGAGTTTACTGGGCAACATCCGCATAAAAATGCATTGATAGAGCTAGCAATGATTGTCCTGGATGAGAACTTAAAAGAAATATCTCATTATCAGACTTTGGTACAAGTTCCAGCAGGATTTGAAATTACCAAAGAATCAATGGCTATTAATAAATTAGATTTAGAAAAAGTTGAGGCGGAGGGAGTTTCTTATAAAAATTTAGTAAATCAGATAACTAAATTTGTAAAAAAACATTTTGAAGACAAACCTATTTTATTTGCACATTTTATTACTATGGATTTTGCCTATCTTAATTATATTTTTGGTACTGTGGATAAAGATAAACTATTTTGGAAGGAGTTAATTGGGCATAATGTGATTGATACTAAAGTGTTAGCTAATACTATTAATTTATTACAAACTCGCAAAGGGCAAGAACCTATGTTTAAGTCTACCTCACTTTCTAATCCAGGTGGCTTAACGGATGTTCTAGATATTAAAGATTATGAAGCTCACACGGCTCTTGGGGATATTAGAGCTACTAAGCAGGTGATGGTAAAGTTATTAGATATTTTAGGTAAAGTATAGTATAATAAATTTATAAACTAACTTTTAATAATATGTCTTATATAGAAAAATCATTCAATATTCCTAATAATACTGGTTTATCTGAAACACAAATTACTCTACACTTAGGTCTATATGCTGGATATGTCAAAAACACTAATCTTCTATTAGATAAAATTAATACTCTTAAGTCGGGAGAAGATGCAGTATTAGTCTCAGAATTACAGAGAAGATTAGGTTTTGAATTCGATGGGATGAGATTGCATGAGTATTATTTCTCACAATTATCTGATGGGTCAAAGTCTTTGGATATGAACTCTAAACTAGGGCAATTAATCCAAACACAATTTGGTTCTTTTGACTCCTATATTGCAGACTTAAAAAGGTTAGCCAGTATGCGAGGTATTGGTTGGGTTATTACTTATTATGATGCCGAGAATAATAGTTTAATTAATGCTTGGGTTGCCGATCATGAACTTGGGCATTTGGCAGGGCTTCCAATTGTATTTGTAATTGACTTGTGGGAGCACGCCTTTATGGTAGACTATGCGCCAGCTACTAAAGCTGACTATGTACAAACTTATCTCAATGCTATTAATTGGGAAATAGTGTCTATTAGAATATAAAATTTCCAAAATATTATGAATGCTAATACTCTTATAGACCTTTCATTTAATACTCCTGAAGGTTTCATTCCTTTTGGCGAGATTAAAAACTCACATTATATTGAGGCAATAGAATATCATATACAAGTTGCTAAGAAAAAAATTCAAACTATTGAACAGATTCTTGAACCAGATTTTGTTAATACAATAGAAGCTTTAGAATATGCTACCTATGAAGTGCAGTATATTAATCGTATGGCTGAGAATTTAGATTTAGCAGATACTAATCCAGAATTACAAGAAGTGATTCTGAAATTAAGTGAAATTACTACAAATTTCTGGAATGATATTTCGCTTAATGAAAAACTATTCTCTCAAGTCAAAAAGGTATATGAGAATAAAGATAAATTAAATTTGTCTACTCCTGAACAGAAGACATTATTAGAAGAAACTTATAAGTTCTTTACAAGGAATGGGGCACTCTTAGATGAAGAATCTAAACAAAAGCTAAGGGATATAAATTTACAAATATCTAATTTATCTCAGAAATTTAGCCAAAATGTTTTAGCTGAGAATAATAATTATAAATTAGTAATTACAGATAAGGCTGATTTAGCTGGGTTACCTGATTCAATCATAGCTCAATACCAAAGTCCAGATAATCCTAATCAATGGATTGTAGATTTATCTTATCCATCCTATATTCCTTTTATGCAGTATGCTCAAAATAGAGCTTTAAGAAAGGAATTGTTTATGGCCTATAGTACCAGAGGAGCTCAGAATAATCAATATGATAATAGAGAAATAATAAAACAAATAGCTACTTTGAGGCAGGAGAGAGCCCAGCTATTAGGTTATGAGACTCATGCTGATTATGTCCTAGAAAAGCGAATGTTACAAACTCCAGCTCAAGTAGAAAATTTACTCAATCAGCTATTAGATAAAGCAATCATACAAGCTAAAGATGAAATAGCTGATGTCTCTCAATTTGCAAAGTCTGAAATAGATGAGTTTAGAGCTTATGATTATGCTTATTATACTGATAAAATCAAGCAATCTAAATATAATTTTGATGAAGAGAAAATTAGACAATATTTCCCATTGAATCAAGTCCTAGCAGGAGCCTTTAATATTGCTACTCAACTATATGGAATAAAATTTATTAAGCGAACAGATATCCCAGTTTATAATCCAGAAGTAGAAGTGTATGAGGTACAAGAGGCTAATGGAGATCATAGTGGAATTTTGTATTTAGATTTCCATCCACGGTCAGGTAAAAAATCTGGGGCCTGGATGACTGAGTTTAGATTAGCTTATATTAAGGACAATCAGGTTTATACCCCACATATCTCACTGGTGATGAATTTTAGTCGTCCACAGGGGGATACTCCTTCTCTTTTGACCTTACAAGAAGTTTTAACTTTATTCCATGAATTTGGGCATGGGCTACATGGTCTATTAGGTAAAGGAACATACAACTCTTTGACAGGAACTAATGTATATTGGGATTTTGTGGAATTACCATCTCAATTGATGGAGAATTGGGTTTATGAAACAGATATACTTAAATCTATAGCTAAACATTGGCAAACAGGGGAGTCATTATCTGATTCAGATATACAAATTATTCAATCCATTGCTAGTTTCCATGAAGCTGCAGCTACAGTAAGACAAGTGAGATTGGGTAGATTAGATTTAGCCTGGCATTATAATACTAGAGAGTTTAGTCCAGTGGACGTCTCTAATCTAGAAGAGGAAGTAAATCAAAGTACAGCTTTATTTCCAGCTGAAGAAGGAGTTTTGATTAGCCCGGCCTTTAGTCATATCTTTGATGGAGGTTATTCAGCGGGATATTATAGCTATAAATATTCTGAACTATTAGATGCTGATGCCTTTGAATACTTCCTGTCGCAAGGGAAAATACTAGATGCTGAAATTGGGTCTAAATTCCGAGAGCATATATTATCTAAAGGAGGATCCGAGCATCCAATGATTTTGTATAAAAGATTTCGAGGTCAAGAGCCAAGTATAGACGCCTTACTTAAGCGACTAGCTAAATCTACAAAGTAACAATATATTATAAAGTAGAAATTTTTTCACTAAACTTTACCAATGTATATTAGGTATATAAAATTAGTAGACGAACTATATAATAATTGATATACTTATTAATATAAGATATACAAATTTATGTTTGGTGATATTTGGCAATACATATCAATAGAAAATCCATTCTTCCTGTTTCAAGCTATAGCTTTGGCATGGTGGTTGTGGTTGCCTGTAATTTTGTGGACAATTTTAAAAGTATTATATTATGATTATATCAGAGGTAATTGGATATCTAAGAATTTAGAATTTGTATTATTAGAAATTGTATTAGAAAAAGGTGAAGAGAAAACGCCTAAATCTATGGAACAGTTTTTGACCACTCTTAATGGCGGTCAATCATCTTATTCTTGGTGGGAGACTAATGTGGAAGGAGCTTTACCAAATATGTTCTCATTAGAGATAGTTTCTATTGGAGGTAATTTACATTTTTTAATTAGAACTCATACTAAATATAGAAAAATGGTAGAGAGTGGAATATATGCAGCATTTCCTGAAGTTGAAATTATAGAAGTATCTGATTATACGCAAGGCTATAATAATGATAAATTGGAGATAGAATATGACCTATTTGGAGTTGAATTAGGTATGGCTAAAAATGATGCTTATCCAATTAGAACTTATCAACAATTCTTAGACCCTAATGTTGATGCTCAAATTAATGATCCTTTAGCTCAGGTTCTAGAGGTAATGGCTAATATTGAACCTGATGAGCAAATATGGATGCAATTGCCAATAGTACCTCTTGATGATTCTTGGACAAAAGTTAGTAAAAAAGAGCTAGATAAACTTTTGGACAGAGATAATGAAGATAAAAGAACATTTTTGGATAAATATGTAGCTCCAATAATAGAGTTTATTTCTTTTGGATTAGTCCCAGCACCCAAGCCACCGGCTCCAAAAGAACAGAAGTTTGGAATAGATCAAAATTTAACTCCTGGGAATAAAAATATGATTGAGACAATTGAATATAGTATGACTAAACCAGGATTTTTGACAGCATTGAGAATAATATATGTCGCTCCAAAATCAATATTTGATCCAGCTCCAGTTAAATCAGTCTTAGGGGCATTACAACAGTTTAATGATTCTACTTTGAATTCATTCAAGCCAAATGATGATACTATCCCATCAGTATCAGATTTTTTTAATCGCCCTCAAAGAGGTTTAGAGCGATTGAGAAAAATTTTATTATTAGATAATTATATCAAAAGAAAAATTGCAAGTACTAAATTTATATTTAATACAGAGGAATTGACAACCATATTTCATTTTCCAGGCGGTTCAGTTACTACCTCCACTCTAAAGAGAGTCCAAGCCAAAAAAGCCAATCCTCCTATGGGACTTCCGATTATTGATAACTAATAAAAATAGTTTATGAATTCTAATAATAATCAAGACATAACGATAATAGCCAAAACTAATTTCCATGGTCAGGGTAAGCTTTTTGGTATTAAAAGAGATGATAGGGGAAGGCATATGCATATTATTGGAAAGACAGGAATGGGGAAAACATCTCTGCTTCTCAATATGGCAGTGTCGGATATTAGAAATGGATCAGGTTTAGCTTTTGTTGATCCTCATGGGGATGTAGCTGATGCTTTATTAGATTATATCCCAGAGGATAGAATTAAAGATGTAGTATATTTTAATCCACAAGATTTAGAGTATCCAATTGCCTTTAATGTACTTGGAGATGTTCCAGAAAATCAGAGACATATTGTATCTGATGGGTTGGTGGGTGTGTTCAAAAAAATCTGGGCTGATTCTTGGGGGCCAAGATTAGAATATATATTACGGAATGCCATTTTAACTTTGCTTGAGAATGAAAGTAGCACATTATTGGATATAATGAGAATTCTAGTGGATAAAAACTTTAGAGCAAATATTGTATACAAAATGCAAGATCCAGTACTAAAACAATTCTGGCTAAATGAATATGATGGGTATACTGATAAATTACTCGTTGAAGCTATTTCTCCTATCCAGAATAAAGTGGGGCAATTCACTTCATCTCCATTGATTCGTAATATTATTGGACAGCCTAAATCTTCATTTAACCTAAGAGAAATTATGGATCAGAAAAAAATTCTGATTATGAATTTGTCTAAAGGAGCCGTAGGTGAAGGAGGAGCTCAATTATTGGGAGCTATGATGATTACCAAGATGCAGTTGGCAGCTATGAGTAGGGTAGATATTCCAGAAAATGAAAGGAAGGACTTCTATGCTTATATTGATGAGTTTCAGAACTTCTCTACCGATTCCTTTGCTGAGATTTTGTCTGAGGCTCGTAAATATAAATTGAGTTTAATTCTAGCTCATCAATATATAGAGCAGTTATCTGAGGTTGTCCGTGGGGCTGTATTTGGGAATGTTGGCACAACCATTGTCTTTAGGATTGGAGCGGCTGATGCTGAGTTTATGGAAAGAGAATTCACCCCTGTGCTTACTATTGAAGATTTAGTAAATTTACCAAAATGGAAAATTTATCTAAAACTTATGATAGATGGAGTAACAAGTCAGCCATTTAGTGCTGATACTTTGCCTGATCCAGAGCCTGAATTAATTTCTAATCGTGATAAAATCATTGAGTTCTCAAGACAAACTTATGGTAATAAGAAATCTACATTGATAGGCGACCATATTAAAAATAAGGATGAAAAAGACTCTCAAGCTAAACCAGTAAAGGCATCATCAGACAATAATAGTAAATCTAAATTTTATTCTAAATCTAATGATACATCAAAATCGCATAGTATATCAACCAAGCCTGATACTCTAGCTTATCAAAAACCTGAAGAAGACCAGACTGTATCTAGAGATAATGCTAAAGTATCTTTGTCCTCTCAGCCTATTAATAATCAATCACAAGTAAACGAACAAACAGAAGAAGTTGCATTAGAACCAACACAACAATTAGATTCTAACAGTGAGACAGAGTACTCTAATCCAATTATGGCTAAAAAACTAAAAGAAGTATTTAGTAGGTCTAATTCATCTTATGGCGAATCGGAGTATCTAGTTAAAGAAAAATTACTTAAAGACTTGAATCAATCTAATCAAGAAGAAAATCTTAGTATATCTTCGTTAGTTGACGAGCTTTTATTAGAAGTTAAATCGAATTTAATGGTAGAAAAAGAAAATAAAAAAAATGATATGCATAAAGGCAAATCCATTAATTTTGATAAGTAATATATGCCAAAAAATCAATTATTAAGAGTTACTCAGGAATATTATAATTCAAATAATAAATTATTAAGTTTTATTTATGATAAAAATATCTGGAATATTATAATATTGATTATATTTTTCCCAACTTATCTTTATTTGCTACAAACACAATATCCTTTATTGAGTGTATTTGGTATACTTGGATTTGTTATTTTATGTATATATCTGTTTATTCTTTATAGGAATAGAATAAGATTTTATCAGATACCATTACACTTTATCATAGCCTCAATTTTATTTATGAGAGTTATCAAAGGTGATACAATTCCTTTAGGCATCATTGTGGCTGTATTGGGGATTAGTTTATTTCTAGTTCAAGACATAATATCCAATGAGGAATATAAAAAATCTGAAATTATGAGACAGATTGTATTGTCTGGTATTGTTTTTATGTCTTTTGCTACGTATTCATATTTATTTGGATCGATATTTATTACGGATATACATCCTATTATTCTAAGTCTTTTTTCTTTTATTGCAACATTCAATATTATTACTTATATTTTATGGATATATAATACTGAAGCCAGATATTATATTATACTTGCAACTATTGGAGCTATGATTATAACTCAAATATTCATTGGACTGAGAATTTTACCATTTACCCACTTAACTCAATCAGTTTTACTAACAACATATCTTTTATTTTCAGTTTCAATCTTCAAAGATAATTACTTTAGAGTATTGAATTTGAAAAAAATCATATCTAGAATAACTCTTGTGTTTTTATTGTCACTTAGTCTTATATTTACTTCTATGTTATAATATGGTATAATATAAGAAATAACTTATTAAACATATGGATTCACAAAAATTAGAATATTATCGCCACAAATTATTAGAAAAGAAGGATAGAATATTATCTGAACTTAATTCAGTAGCTGTAAAAGATAAGCTTAGTTCTAGTTATGAAGCTAAATATGAAAACATTAGCGATGATGAAGAAGATAATATACAAGAACAAGCTAATTATGAACGGGATATATTAGTTGAAGGAACTCTGGAAGAGACTTTAGAAGCTATAGATAGAGCCTTGGATAGAATAAAAGCTGGTACTTATGGCAGAGATATTCATACAGGTGAGTTAATTGATGAGAGAAGATTAGATATATTGCCTGAAGCAGAAGAAGTTGTGTCATAATTCTTTATAATTTTTGAGAATTTAATTCTATGACTAAAAAGAAACATAGTAAAGATTTTAAAAAAGTGGTTTATAAAAAACCATCATTTTGGACTAAAAAATGGGTAAAGATAACATATAGAGCTTTATTAGGTGCTTTTGTATTCTCTTTAATCTCTTTTATAGGATTATATGCTTATGTGGCTAAAGATTTACCAAGTGTTGTTAATTTAGATGATAGAAGAATTATTCAGTCCACTCAAATATATGATAGGACTGGACAAGAATTATTATATGAAATTTCTGGAAATGAAAACCGTACAATTATTCCAGAAGACCAAATACCAGATATATTAAAACAAGCCTTTATAGCAATTGAAGATCAAGAGTTTTATAAACATTGGGGGGTAAGACCTACAGCTATTACAAGAGCAGCCTTTCAAAATATTACAGGTAAAGGTATAGGTGGTGGAGGGTCTACTATAACTCAGCAATTTGTAAAAAATGCTCTATTGACTAGTGATAGGTCACTGATGCGTAAGCTTAGAGAAGCTATTTTAGCAATTCAAATTGAGCAAAAGTATTCCAAAGATGAAATTTTAGCTTTTTATCTCAATGAAATCCCCTTTGGAGGGAATATTTATGGAGTAGAAGCTGCTTCTCAGAGTTTTTTTGGTAAAAAACCTATGGACCTAGAGCCTTATCAAGCCGCTATGTTAGCTGCAATTATACAAAGACCAACTTTTTACTCACCTTATGGGTCTAACTTTGAAAAATTAGAGGCAAGACAGCAATTTGTACTGTTGAAAATGAAAGAACAAGGTTATATTAATGAGGATGTTTATAATCAGCAAAAAGAACAAAAATTAACTATTAAACCATTTGCACAAAATATCAAAGCTCCACACTTTGTATTTTATGTTAGAGAAAAATTAGCCGAAAAGTTTGGTGAAGAAGTTCTAGAGCAGGGAGGGCTGAAGGTACAGACTACATTGGATTGGAATTTACAACAAATCGCAGAAAAAGTAGTTAAAGAAGAAATTGAGAAAACTAGGTCTAGATATGATACCAGAAATGGAGCATTAGGAGCTATTGATCCTAAAAATGGAGACATATTAGCTCTAGTAGGATCTAAAGATTATTTTAATACCGATGATGATGGAAATGTAAATGTTCTAACTACTCAACAATCCCCAGGCTCCTCAATTAAGCCATTAGTTTATGCACAAGCTTTTACTAAAGGTTATAATCCTGATTCCTATCTATTTGATTTGCCTACTAATTTTGAGACTACTCCAGGACTTCCTCCTTATGAGCCTAATAACTTTAATCTACAGTTTAATGGACCTGTTAGTGTAAGGCGAGCTTTAGCTACTTCTTTGAATGTACCAGCTGTGAAAGCTCTATATTTGGGCGGGATTAAAGATACTCTGGAACTAGGAGGTAAATTAGGTATTACTGATTATTCAAAAACTAAAAAGTCTGGCCTAGCTATGGCTTTGGGTGGAGCAGAACTAAAACTATTAGAGCATTTTGGATCATTCTCAGCTTTTGCAAATGATGGTAAATTTAATCAGATAACTCCTTTAATGAAGGTAACTAAAACTTCAGGAGAAGTATTATACTCTTGGGAAAAGGATGAAAAACAAGTATTAGATGAGAATGTAGCAAGACAAATAACTGATATTCTAGCCGATAATAATGCTAGGTCTCCAGTTTTTGGATTTACTAATAATCTTAGTATTCCAGGAGTGGAAGCAGCTGCTAAAACAGGAACAAGTCAGGAGTTTAGAGATGCTTTGACTGTGGGGTATACCACAGATTTAGTAGCAGGTGTGTGGGTTGGTCGTAATGACAATAAGCCAATGAGAAATGGAGCTGATGGTTCAGTAGTAGCTTCCCCAATTTGGAATAGATTTATGAAAGAAGCAATTGCTAGTGGTAGAAAACCAGGACAATTTACTAAACCTGAGATAAAAAGAGGTAATAAACCAATGGTAAATACTGGAGGATTTGAATATAATCAAAAGTTCAAAATCAATAAAGCCACTGGTAAAATTGCAACTGATTTAACTCCCCCAGAACTTGTTGAAGAGAGAGAGGTTAAAACCGTACACAGTGAACTATACTATGTCAAATTAGACGATGTTTTGGGAGATTGGCCAAAAAATCCAAAAGAAGATCCTCAATTTGAAAATTGGGAAAAGCCAGTATTAGCTTGGGCTCGCTCAAAGGGTTATATAACCAATATTCAAGATGATAGAGATAATGTTTATACAGATGATAATAAACCAAATATTGTCATCAATAGTCCTACACAAGGATCTTCTATTAATGGTAATAGTGTGCCTTTAGATATTAGAGTTACTGCTCCACAGGGATTAAAGCAAGTAGATATATATCTAGATGATGTTGCTGTACTTTCTACTGAATCAGGTAATATTAATCAGAGTATTGTCGCACCTTCAGGAGGGGATAAAAAATTAACAGTCAGAGCTTTTGATATTTATCTTAATAAATCAGAGACTAGTATAAATATTAATATTAAATTAGATGCAGTGAGCCCAATCATAGAGAGTTTTAATGTATCAGGTGATGCTAGCTCTGGATTTATACTTTCAGCCAATGTTACAGACACACAAGGAGTTGCTCAGGTAGAATTTTATGACGATACTCAAGGACAATTAATTATTCTAAAAAAACCAACCACAGCTCCCAAAACCTTTACTCATAATTATAAACCACCATCTGGTATTGGAAGCTTTAGCTTTTACTTAAAAGCTACAGATACATCTGGTAATGTTACAACTAGCAATAAAATTATCAAGTAATGATAGATACTCATTGTCACCTACATTCTCAAGAATTTGATGATAATAGAGAGGAGCTATTATTACAAATAAAACAACATAATATAAAAGCTATATTGGTTGGAACAAATATTGAAGATAGTATAAAGGCTATTAATCTTGCTAGAAAATATGAATTTTTATATGCCTCAGTTGGTATACATCCCCACGAATATGAAGAGATTAATCTAGATGTAGCTAGGTTAGAAATGGATAAAATATTATCAATAGAACCTATAGTAGCAATTGGTGAGTGTGGCTTTGACTTTTATTATCATAGATCAAGTGATGTAAAGAACAAACAAGAAAAGTTATTCAGATTACATTTGGATATGGCTATCAAATATGATAAACCAGTGATTATTCATACTAGAGATTCATTTGAAGACACTTATCGAGTTCTGTCAGAATATAAAGATTTGCAGATAATACTACATTGTTTTACTGGGGATAAAGGCTGGGTCGATAAATTCAATACTCTTTCACATATAATATACTTTTCTTTTTCTGGAATTATAACTTTTAAGAATTCACTTCCCATCCAAGAAGCGGTCAAAGTTGTTCCCGAGAATAGATTATTGGTAGAAACAGATGCTCCTTATCTGTCTCCAGTACCTCATAGAGGTAAGCAAAATAGTCCTTTATTTTTAGAATATAATATATCTAAAATAGCTGAGTTGCGAGGTGTAGATACTCAAGAATTAGAACAAATTTTAGATACTAATGCAACTCAGGCTTTCAAATTATAAACAGTTGGGACTGTCTATTAGCACTCTTGACAATAGACTGCTAATAGGTGTATAATATTTATGTAAAAATTAATATATGAAGTATGAGTAAAATTATTGGTATAGACCTTGGAACCACTAATTCAGCAGTAGCTGTAATTGAAGGTGGTTCACATAAAATCTTAGAAAATTCTGAAGGGAGTCGTACAACTCCTTCTATAGTTGCAGTTTCCAAAAGTGGAGAAAGACTAGTAGGAATTGTGGCTAAAAGACAAGGGGTTGTAAACCCTAAGAATACTATTTTCTCAGCCAAGAGATTAATTGGGCGTAAATTTTCTGACCCAGAAGTACAAAAAGACAAAGCTCTGCTACCTTATGAGATTAGAGAGGCTTCCAATGGAGGTGTTGAGATTAAATTAGGAGAAGAGTGGAAGCAACCAGCTGAAATCGCGGCTATAGTTTTACAAAAGCTAAAAGCTGATGCAGAAGCTAAATTAGGAGCCCCTGTAACAGAAGCTGTAATTACAGTGCCTGCTTATTTTGACGATGCTCAGAGAAAGGCTACCAAAGATGCTGGTAAAATCGCAGGTCTAGATGTTAAAAGAATTATCAATGAACCAACCGCTGCAGCTTTAGCTTATGGTTTTGACAAGAAAAAGGATCAGCAAATTGTAGTATATGACTTTGGAGGAGGAACCTTTGATGTTTCTGTACTTGAAGTTTCAGAAGATACTATTGAGGTAAAATCTACCAATGGAGATACTCATTTAGGAGGAGATGACTTAGACCAAGTAGTGATGGATTATCTTTTGAGTGAATTCAAAAAGGATCAAGGAATTGATTTATCAGGAGATAGTCTAGCTATTCAGAGACTAAAAGAAGTAGCAGAAAAAGCTAAAATTGAATTATCGAGCTCTCTTCAAACTGAAATCAGTATCCCATTTATAGCTAATGATGAGACTGGACCAAAACATTTGAATTTACAGATGACCAGAGCCAAATTAGAAGAATTAGTTAAGGATTTAATTGAGCGAACTAAAGCTCCTTGTGAGAAAGCTCTAGCTGATGCTGGATTCAAGAAAGAAGACATAGAAGAAGTTATTCTAGTTGGAGGACAAACCAGAATGCCAGCTATACAAGCATTTGTGAAAGAATTATTTGGAAAAGAAGCAAATCAAGGTATTAATCCAGATGAAGTAGTAGCAATTGGAGCTGGAATTCAAGGAGGTATTCTGCAAGGAGATGTCAAAGATGTCTTATTATTAGATGTAACTCCATTATCACTAGGAATTGAGACTATGGGAGGTGTATCTACCAAAATTATAGAGAGAAACACTACTGTACCGGTTTCCAAATCTCAAGTTTTCTCTACTGCTAGTGACAATCAGCCATCAGTAGATATTAATATCGTACAAGGAGAGCGAGAATTTGCTAAAGACAACAAAGCTCTAGGGAGATTTATTTTAGATGGTATTCCACCAGCACCAAGAGGAATTCCTCAAATTGAAGTTACCTTTGATATAGATGCTAATGGTATATTGAAAGTTACTGCTAAAGATAAGGCAACTAATAAAGAGCAATCTATTAGAATTGAAGCCTCCTCAGGATTGTCCGATGCTGATATTGAGAAAATGACTAAAGATGCGGAATTACATGCCGAAGAAGACAAGAAAGCTAAAGAATTAGTAGAGATTAGAAATCAAGCAGATACTTTAATCTATTCTGTAGAGAAAATGCAGAAAGACAGTAAAGATAAGATTAAGGAAGAAGATAATACAACTCTTACTGAAAAAGTAAATGCCCTAAAAGAAGTAAAAGATAAAGATTCTAAAGAAGATATCCAAAAGGCTTTAGATGAGTTATCTACCATTTCCCAAAAAGTAGGAGCAGAACTATATCAGGCTGAACAACAAGCTCAGACAAATACTGACCCTCACTCTGGACATGATCATGGACAAGCAGAAGAGCCAAAAGAAGAAGCTGGATCCAATGCTGAAGCTCCAAAAGATGCTGAGTTTGAAGAGAAAAAATAATTTTCTAGATATCTCAGTCATAAATAAACTCCCAATTAAAAGGGAGTTTATTTATTTTCAGTAGGGTTTTTATTAGATTGGTTTGTAGAATAATTCCAGAATGTCCACAGAATGATATAAGCTAAAATAAAACCTATCAAGTCAAAAGCTATATCTAGAGGCTTACCCTCTCTTCCAAAAACCCAAGTTTGATGCCATTCATCTAATAAAGTAGCTATAAATCCAATACAAAAAGTTTTAGTATTAATGTAGTTAAATTCAGAATTAGTAATTTGACTAAATTTAGTATTCAAAAACCCCCAGAATAAAGCTAAATATAATACAAAATACTCCACAATATGAGCTCCTTTTCTCAAAAAGAAATCTATAATCGGAGTATAATCAGACTTGAGACCAGGCTTATCAGATAAATACCAGATAAACCCAATTATAATAATAGACGGTATAAATCTTAAATATTTCATATATTGCTAGTATAACATAAAATAATTTAATTATGAATTGTAGGGGCGACCTTTCAGTCGCCCGTATTTATATGAACTGTTTCAGGCTACTGAAAGGTCGCCCCTACGAAACTCTCAATTCCCAATTCATCATTTAACATTCCAAATTCATAATTCACCACTTATAACTCATCATTTTCTCACACATATACTGGAAATTATTTTGCTTTTATGTTAGAATACAGTAAATAATTTAATATTTCTTATGATAAAAGTTGATGCTTTAATTTTAATTGGTAAACCAGGTTCTGGTAAAGGAACTCAGAGTGGGATTTTGAAGCAAAAATTTCGTATGGAGGCTATTCCGTATGGGGATTTTTTTCGTAATATAGCTGCTGATAAGGGTTTTCTAGCAGATAAGGTTGCTGCTTCAATCAATAAAGGTGAATTTTTGCCTTATTGGATGCCTAGTTATGTTTTGATTAATTATTTGGTTAATAATCATAATGATAAAACTGGAATCATTTTAGATGGAGCTGCTAGATCCAAAGAAGAGTCTATTATTGTACATAAAGTTTTATCTTGGTTTGAGCGAGAATATAAGGTTATATATATTGATGTACCTGATGAAGTAGTGATAAATCGACTGTCTGAGAGACTACAGCTATTAGAGAGAGAAGATGATAAACCAGAGCATATCAAGAATCGTATTGATACCTATAATCAATCTGTAATTCCATCAATTGAATATTTTAGAGAAAAGGGTAAGTTAATAACTATCAATGGTAATCAATCAATGGAAAAAGTATCCGCAGATATATTAAAAGCTTTACAATAATTTATGGCTCAATTCAAGGTTAAGACTAAAGATGAGATTCAAGCTATGCGAGAGGGTGGTAAAATTCTAGCCGAGACTTTGCTTTGGTTAAAAGAGGATAAAGTAAAAGCTGGTATTAGTACTCAAGAAATAGATATTTATACTAGAGAGTTTTTTGAAAAGAAAAAAGTCAAACCAGTATTCTTAGGGTATTATGGATTTCCAGCAGTTATCTGTACCTCGGTTAATGATGCTGTTATTCATGGAGTTCCTAATCCTAATACTATCATTAAAGAAGGGGATATTGTGTCTCTGGACTGTGGAGTATTGCATAAGAATATGATTGTTGATAGTGCACTTTCTTTTGGTATTGGTACTATCTCAGAGGAGGCTAGATTATTATTAGAAAGAACTCAGAAGTCTCTCAATAAAGCTATTAAAGTAATCAAAGCAGGAGCTACTACTGGGGATATTGGTTATGCTGTTGAATCATATATTGACCAATTTGGCTATGGTATAATTAGAGATTATGCTGGTCACGGTGTGGGGCATACATTACATGAAGAGCCAAATATTCCTAATTATGGAAATTCAGGAGCGGGTACAAAATTAGTTTCTGGCCTAACCATTGCTGTGGAGCCAATGATTACTCTTGGTAGTGAGGATGTGTTCACAGATGCTGATGATGATTGGACTGTATATACTGATGATGGTTCTCTGTCAGCTCATTTTGAACATACAATTTTAGTCACAGATAAAGGAGCTGAAATATTAACTCAAATATAATATGACAAATTCTACACTTAATGCTATTGAAGTTGAGCGTAATCATCGTATAGAAAAGGCGAAAGTATTACAATCTAAGGGAAATAATCCTTATACTGAACAAGTCAAAAGAGATATGAATTTACAAGATTTATCTCAGCAATTTGATTCTATAAAAGGTCAGACTTTGACTGTTGCTGGATATATCAAATCTCTTAGATTATCTGGAAAAATTGGATTTACTACAGTAGAGGATGATTCTTTTCCCACTGGATTTCAATTTATTTTCAAGTCTGATTTATTAGAACAGGCACAACTTAATTTTCAAGATTTTAAGGAGTTAGTAGACAGGGGAGACTATATACAAGTCACTGGTACTTTGGATTTATCTCAAAGAGGAGAGCCTAGTGTCTTTGCGACTTCATATACTGTTTTGACTAAGTCATTGAGGTCATTGCCAGAGAAATTAGATGATATTGAGCTAAAATATCGCAAGAGATATGTAGATATGAAATTACATCCAGAAGTGAGAGAAATATTTCGGATGAAAAGTAAATTCTGGCAAGCTACTCGAGAATATATGCTCAAGTATGACTTTCTGGAACTACAAGCTCCAACCCTCGAGCATACCACTGGAGGAGCTGAGGCTAAGCCATTTTCTACTCATCATAATGCTCTAGATGAAGATTTTTATCTTAGAATTAGTTCTGAATTATTTTTGAAGCGATATATTGCTGGAGGATTTGAGAAGGTTTTTGATATTGATAAAAATTATCGTAATGAGGGTATTGATGATGAGCATTTGCAAGAATATATTCAATTTGAATTTTATTGGGCATATTCAGAATTTGAACAAATGTTAAGCTTCTCCGAGGATTTGATAAAATATGTAATTCAGAAAACTTTTAATACCTTAGAATTAAAATATCAAGATAAAATAATAGATTGGAGTCAAACTTGGCCTAGACTATCTTATTATGAATTCATAGAAAAGTTTGCTGGGATATATCTGCAAGAATATGATACAGTTGAGAAATTAAAGGCATTAGCAGATAGTCTTAACTTGAAATATAATAAAAGTGATGGTTATGGTCGTATGCTGGATTTGATTTATAAAAAGACTGCCAGACCAAAATGTATAGAGCCAGTTTGGTTGATTGATCATCCAGTGGCTATTTCACCTTTAGCTAAGAGAAACCCTGATAATCCAGATTATAGTCTAAGATCTCAGCTTATAGCTTATGGTTCGGAGCTTACTAATGGCTTTGCGGAGCTAAATGACCCAGTAGATCAGTTAGCAAGATTTGAGGAACAACAATCTCTGAGAGAACAGGGTGATGATGAAGCTATGATGATAGACAGAGATTTTGTAGAAGCGTTAGAATATGGTATCCCACCAACTTGTGGATTTGCTTATTCTGAGAGATTATTTAGCGTACTGATGCAAAAGCCAATTCGAGAAACTACAGCCTTTCCATTGATGAAAAGGGAGAAATAAGTATGAAAAAATCTATCAAAGTAGCCTTAGTTCACGAATATTTGACTCGTTTAGGAGGGGCAGAGAGAGTCTTGAAGCATTTATCTGATATATATCCAAAAGCAGATATTTTTACTTTATTATATAATGAATCTAAAGTATCTGATATTTTTCCAAGCGACAAGGTAAAGGCTAGTTTTGTAAATACTTTTCCTAGTTGGCTTAAATCAAGAGTGAAATTTTTAGCTCCATTATTCCCATCAGCTATTGAATCATTAAACTTTACTCCTTATGATTTAATTATTTCTAGCTCCAATTCTTTTGCTAAAGGAGTTATCACAAAACCTAAAGCTATTCATATATCTTATTGTCATGCTCCAGCTACTTTTTTATGGAATGCTTTTTATTCATATCGTAAACAACAGAGGAAAGGAAAATTCGGTAATTTTATGATTTTATTATTGACCCATTATCTAAGACAATGGGATAGACAGGCAGCTGATAGAGTGGATTATTTTATAGCCAATTCAAAGTTAACTCAATCTAGGATAAAAAAGTATTATCGCAAAGAATCTGTAGTGATTTACCCTCCAGTAGATGTAGATAGATTAAAGGCAACTAAAGATCATAGAGATTATTTCCTTATAGTTTCACAATTAACTCAATATAAGAATATTGATATTGCAATTGAGGCCTTCAATAAACTAGGATTACCACTGGTTATTATTGGGGATGGTCCTGAAAGAAAAAGATTAGAGAAATTAGCAGGTCCTAATGTAGAGATAAAGGGATTTCTAAAGGATGATATAACTGTAGAATATTATCAGAATTGTAAGGCCTTCATTTTTGCTGGAAGTGATGACTTTGGTATTGCTCCTGTAGAGGCGATGGCTGCTGGAAAGCCGGTTTTAGCCTTGCGTGATGGAGGAGCCTTAGAGACTATTGTTGAGGGTAAGACAGGAGAGTTTTTTGATGCTCCAATTATAGAATTATTAGCTGATGGAGTAAGGAGAATTACCGAAAATAAATATGACACTAATTATATCAGAAAACACGCCGAGCAATTTAGTACTAAAAGATTTATCAAAGAAATAGAAACTTATATTAATAAAATTATAGATAAAAACAATAATGACAAGTAGTCAAGCAAAGGATATTATTATAAATCAAATTAAATCTAAACAAAGCCAAACATTTCTAATAGAAGGTTCATATAGAGTTGGACAAGTTGCTTTATCTAAGGAAATCATTAAATCTTTTACTAAAGATAATTCTATTAATAACGATGTCATCTGGATAAAAAAAGATATAGATAAATCTAGTATTGGACTCTCTGAAATTGATATTATTAAACACAATATCAACCAAACCCCATTATATAGTCCTTATACATTTTTTGTTATTGAGGATGCTGATTTTTTGACCAAAGAATCTCAAAACGCTTTACTTAAAATCATTGAAGAGCCATCTAAGTATAGTATTATATTTCTTTTGGGCACATATCATAAACTTCTACCGACTATATATTCAAGATGTCTAACAGTTTATTTAGATATTATGGAATTGACTGATATTACCTTGGGGCATTATGATTTACAATTGGATATGAAAGAAAATCCAGATTTACTGAATACCATTGAGCAAATTTGGGAATTATATCTCAATTTATTAAAAGCTGATGAAATTGAAGTCTTTAATTATACTCAAAAATTATTAATTTATCCAATAGATTTATTGTTATTTGTGTTAGAGAGTATACATTTTATGATTACACTTGCACATAATGATAAGACAAGTTATACTAATATTAGATTATCTAAAAGTTTAAATCAACAACTAAATAATATAGTCAATAATACTAATCTTGGGTGGAATTATAAAGCTCTTGACAGTCTTAATAATATAAAATCAACTATTTTATTTAGTAACCGTAAGAACATATTAGCTATGGAAGAATTTATACTAAATAATAAAATACATATATGAAAATATTTTTATTGCCATTAACTATATTGATAGGAATTTTGATTATTACAGCTATTATTTTTAATAGTTATTCTCCAATTTCGCTTCCCTCAGGAGATAATAATAGTGAGAAAACAGATGATGTCAAAGGTGCTATTTGGAAATCTACAGATGCTGGTCGTACTTTTGAGCCAAAGTCAAAAGTAGCCTCTAACTCTAGTACTAATTTGAGTAAAAATGTTATATCCTTATCTAAAGGAGCAGATAAAGATATTATAGCGGTTACAGGGAGAGGGAGTATATTTAAAACTTCTAATTGGGGAAATGAATGGAATCTTGTATTAAATTCACCAATTATACCGACTGCGGTTGGAATTAATCCTAAGAATACTAATGAGATATATATAGGTGCTATAGAATCAAAAAGAGCTCGTTTGTATCGTACTATGAATCTAGAAAAGGCCAATGAAGCTAAAGAAGTCTATACAGAACCTAAAAGTGGGCCATCTTTTGTATCAATAAAAGTAGACCCTAAGAATGATAATATAGTCTATGCATTATTATCTAGTGGAGTTCTATTGAAGTCATATAATAAAGGTTTAGATTGGGTTTTAGCTACTAATCTTAGAAGTACAGTAATTGGATTAGAACTCAATCCTGATAACACGGAAAATATATTAGTCTTTGGTATTACAAGTATATTTAATAGTATAGATGGGGGATTTAGTTTTGAAGAATCTGTCCCAAGATTAAAATCTAGACCTGTCACTGGATCTCAAATTACATCTTTTGCAGTCAACTCTAATAACTTTAATGAAATATATATTGGAAGTACTGGTGAATTATTAAGAACAGAAGATGGTGGCAAAACTTGGATAAATATTAGTATATTAACTCCAAATTTATCCCTATCAGTAACTAATATTAGAGTGGGTGAGTCTGACCCTAATGTGATTTATTATAATGTAGGTACAGTTCTTTACGCCTCATCCAATAAGGGAGAAACTTGGAATACTAGTGACCTATCCACAATAGTAAAAAATATTACAGACCTCTTAATAGATAGAGAAAAAAGTGATATAATATATATTAGTAGTAATTAATTTATATTATATGTTAAATACAGTAGATATTAAGGATAAGTTTAATAAAACAGTAGAGGCTTTCAAAAAAGATATTCAAGGTTTAAGAACAGGAGAAGCTAGTATTGAATTGGTAGATGACTTGCTAGTAGAGTATTATGGAACTCCTACTCCTCTCAAACAAATTGCTTCAATTAGCATACCAGAACCAAGAGTAATGCTCATCACTCCTTGGGATAAATCTAGTATTGCGAGTATTGAAAAAGCTATTCAACAAGCCACTCATTTGGGACTTAACCCCATCTCTGAGAGTGCGGGAGTCAGATTAGTTATCCCAGTCCCAACCGAAGAGAGAAGATTAGCTTTGGTGAAAGAGCTTAACCATAAAGCTGAAGAATTCAAAACAGCATTAAGACAGCTAAGAGACGAGGCTAGAAGTAATGTAAAAAATCAGCTTAAGAATAAAGAAATTTCAGAAGATGAGCAATATAAAGATTTTGAGCAAATTGATTTGTTTACCAAAGATTATCAAAATGAATTAGAGTTGATTTCTAAGAAAAAAGAACAGCAAATTTTAACCGTATAGTATGTTAACTACAATTTTACTTTTTCTAGGAATATTAGTAATTGTTGTCATTGGACATGAATTTGGACATTTTATAGTAGCTCGATGGAATGGAGTAAAGGTAGAAGAATTTGGTTTTGGGCTTCCTCCTAAAATATGGGGCTATAAACCTAAAAACAGTGAGACTGAGTATAATATAAATTTATTACCACTTGGGGGTTATGTCAAATTACTTGGTGAAGAGGGAGATAATAAAGATAATCCTAGATCTTTTGCTTCTAAAAAGCCATGGCAAAGAATAGCTATTCTCTCAGCTGGAGTAACTATGAATATAATTATTGCCATTTTAGCTTTTACTATAGTTGGTATGTTGGGTTCGCAAGTAGTTATTAATGATTCTGAGATAAATTCTGATAAATATAGTAATATTGCAGTTAGAATAGCTACAGTTGCTAAAGATTCTCCTGCTGAAAAATCAGACTTAAAATTTGGGGATGAAATACAAAATATTGCTGGAATAGAAATTGCAAATCAAGATGAAGTGACAAATATCATTAAAGATAACATTGGGCAGTCTATAGATATAGTTATTAAAAGGGGAGATCAGACTTTGACTAAAACTCTAGAACCTCGAGAGAATCCACCTGAAGGACAAGGTGCTGTTGGAATTTCAACTCAATTTACGGGAATCCAAAAGCTTTCATTCTTTGAGTCTTTGAAATTATCATTTATTAGTATATATAGTATTATCAGTACAACACTTTATATATTGGGACAAATGATAATGAGTTTATTTACTCAAGCTCCACTACCAGCTGAAGCAGATGTGACTGGACCTGTGGGCTTAGTGCAAGTAGTTGGAGATATTAGAGTACTAGGATTTACATATATACTTACTTTTATTGGATTATTGAGTACTAGCTTAGCTTTTTTCAATATTTTGCCTATACCAGCTCTTGATGGTGGAAGAATCTTTTTTGTAATCATAGAGTGGATTAAGGGTTCTCCAGTAAGTCAAGCACTAGAAAATAAATTTCATATAATAGGATATAGTATGCTAATGTTATTATTTGTATTAGTTACAATTAAAGATATTATAAATCTATTTTAGAGTATGGGATTGTATAAGATAAAAGATGATTTAGTAATACAAATTCGCAGAATACTGGATATAGATAATCAATTTGTAATTGAATTTGAATATCCTAATTCACAATTTGGAGATTTAGCTATACCTTGTTTTGTCTTTGCAAAAATCTTTAAAAAATCACCTCAAGAAATTGCAAATCAGCTAAAGTTAGAATTAGAGAATATAGAATATATAGAAGAAATCAACATAGTAGGGGCTTATATGAATTTGAGACTCAAAACCTCCTATTTAGTGGGCCACGCCTTACTAGATACTCCAGCCAAATTATCTGAAGTACAAAGAAAAAAAATAGCCCTAGAATTTGCCTCTCCCAATACTAATAAACCTCTACATTTAGGTCATATTCGTAATATTGCCATTGGAGAAGCTTTATATAAAATTTTAAAATCTCAAGGACATCAGGTGATTAAAACTGAGGTGATTAATGATAGAGGTATTGCAGTTGCTAAGATGATGTTAATCTATGAAATGTTTCATAAAGATGAAACTCCAGATATAAAATCAGATCATTATGCTGGTAATTTATACATTGAATTCGAACATAAATCACAAGATAATCCAAAGTTAATAGATCAAGCTCAAGATATATTATCAAAATGGGAAAATGGCGATAAGTACTGGTATGATATTTGGCTAAAACTTAGGAATTGGGTGATAGAAGGGCAACAACAAACCTATCAAAAATTAGGTACATCCTTTGATGAGCATATTTATGAATCAGATATTTATAAAAAAGGGAAAGAAATTGTATTAGATGGTCTAGAAAGAGGGATATTCAAACAACATCCAGAAGATAATTATATTTATGCTGATCTAGAAAAATATAATTTACCTAACAAAATTCTTCTAAGGTCTCAAGGTACGGCTCTGTATATAACTCAAGATTTATATTTATTAAAATACAGATTATCTGAGAAATCCAAATGTCATAATGCTGACAAACTGATTTATATTACAGCTTATGAGCAAAATTTACAATTTCAGCAAATTTTTGCTATCTCACAGCAATTAGGTATAAAGCAAGATGGTCTCTATCACATTGGCTATGGACTATTTCGTCTCCCAGAAGGTAAAATGAGCTCTAGAAAGGGTACTATAGTCAATGCTGACCCTTTAATCCAAGAAATTGAAGATAAAGTTAGAGAGATTTACTTCAAAGACACTCAATTAGAGCATGAGGAAATAGAGAAAAGAGTACAAATTATAGCCAAAGCAAGCTATATGTACTATATACTAGCTATTTCTACCAAAAAAGATATTGTTTTTGATATTAATTCATCTATTAGTCTTACAGGTAAAACTGGACCATATATCCTTTATACTTATGCTCGTATTCAGTCGATTCTAAATAAATCAGGTATTACTCCAAAGTATTTTGAAAACCAAGATTTTAATTCAGTAGAAAAAAATATAATATTAAAATTAGCTAAGTTCTCAGAAATTAGAGACCAAGCTGTTAGGGAATATGACCCTGCCTACATAGCTCACTACTTGTATGAATTGGCTGAGATGATAAACTCCTATTATCATACAACTTCAATTCTAAAAGAGACTAATCTAGAAAATAAAAATAATAAATTATATTTATTAGAAAGAGTTAATGCTATAATTAAAATAGGTTTAGACTTATTGAATATTCAAACTTTAGATGAAATGTAAAAAATATGGCAAGAGAAAAGAAAACAACTAAAGAATATAAAGAAAAGTCACCAGTATTACATAATAAAATTCCACCTCAAGCAGTGGATATGGAGGAGTCGGTTCTGGGAGCTATTCTAATTGACTCCAATGTTTTGATAAAAATCGTAGATATTCTCACACCAGAAGATTTTTATTATGAGAAAAATGGGTTAATTTATCAGATGATATTAGAGTTATTTAATAAAAAAGAACCGATAGATTTACTTACCATTAGTCATAAATTAGAATTAATTGAAAAGTTAGAGGAAATCGGAGGAGAGGAATATTTAGCTAATTTGGTGGACTTAGTGCCATCCTCAGCCCATATTGAACATTATGCCTACACTGTTAAACATAAATCAACTCTAAGAAAATTAATTGCTGTTGGCTCCTCAATAGTAGAATTAGGTTTTGATGAAACTCAAGAAATTGACCAAGTTTTAGACCAAGCTGAACAAGCAGTGTTTAGTGTAGCTCAAAAGGTAGTAAAACAAGAATATGTCAGGATGAGTGATGCTCTTCATGATGCATTTGATAGAATTGACGATGTCCATAATAATGGTATTGGAATGAAAGGAGTCAAAACTGGATTTGATTCTCTAGATAATTCTCTTGGAGGCTTACAGCCATCTAATCTTATTATATTAGCAGCTCGTCCCTCAGTGGGGAAAACCTCTCTGGCTTTGGAAATTATCAAAAATGTAGCCATTACCTCCGGCAAGGGAGCGGTCTTCTTTAGCCTAGAAATGTCCAAGGAAGAAGTGGTAGATAGATTAATAAGTTCTGAGGCAAAGGTAGATTTATTCAAAATGAAAACTGGTAAATTACATCCACAAGACTTTGAACAATTAGCACCTGCTCTTGATTCTCTATCTAAATCTCAACTTTTTATTGAAGATAGTCCAGGAAGTAGCGTGATGAAAATGCGAGCAATTTTGAGAAGAATTATGTCTGAAGTGGATGAACTGGGCTTAATTGTAATAGACTATTTACAACTTATGGAATCAAGTCTTCGTACGGATAATGTGGTACAACAAGTATCGGAAATATCAAGGTCTCTCAAGGGATTAGCTAGAGAATTCAATGTTCCAGTCATAGCCTTATCCCAGCTATCTCGTTCGGTAGAAAGCCGTTCCCCACAAATTCCTAGACTGTCTGACTTGAGAGAATCTGGTTCGATTGAGCAAGATGCTGATGTTGTTTTATTTATTTACCGTGAAGAGCGAGAAAATCCAGATACAGAAAACAAAGGTATAGCTGAAATTCACATCGCCAAACAAAGAAATGGACCAATTGGTAAAGTTAGATTAGGATTCAAAAAAGAATATGCAACTTTCGTTAATTTAGATTATAGACATCAACAGAATAATGAATAGTTATGCAGCGTAAAATCACTCCACCAGCTTCAGTCAATGAGCTAATTGAAGATATTCGGCAACTACCAGGAGTAGGTCGCAAAACTGCTACTAGATATGCCTATTGGTTAATTAATCAAGACCAAACCTATCTTACCAAATTAGCTAAGGAAATCCACAAAATCAAGACATTAGTTAGGCAATGTAGCATTTGTTATAATACCTCGGAGGGAGAAACTTGTAATATTTGTAATAATGAAATCAGAGACACAGGTACAATCTGTATTGTAGAATATGCTGAGGATATACTACAAATTGAGCGAACTGAAGTCTATAGTGGAAGATACCATGTACTCGGGGGAGTCATAGACCCGCTCAAAGCCTCACAACCAGAAGATTTGCATATTAGTGAATTATTACATAGAATTAAAACCGAACATATTCAAGACATAATAATAGCCACCAGCCCCACCGCACAAGGAGATAGAACAGCCCAATACATAAGACAACAGTTGAAAGATTTTAGCGGTAATATCAGTAGCCTCGGTAGGGGACTAGCTAATGGGACTTTACTCGAATATGTAGACCAAGACACCCTCATTGCTGCCTTTAAGAATAGGCGATAAAGTCTAATCTTAAATTATAAATTATGAATTGTAGGGGCCTCCTGCCAGTCGCCTGTACTTTGTATTAAAATTCCCCTCTTGAGGGGTGGACAGCTTTGCTGGACGGGGTGGAAAAATAAATTACGAATTATTAATTTCGTAGCGGAGGGTTTATCCCTCCACTTTGTAGAGAAGACCTTTCAGTCGCCCCTACGAAAAAAGCAAAAATCCCAGCCCTTGTGGGCTGGGAGGGTATTTTTAACAATCATTTTTTGTAAATATATATGTACGATAAAATGTAGAAAACAACTCTCGTAAAAATTTTTTATTTAAACTTAATGATAAATTTAAAATTATTTTACTGATCTCTGATTCAGGGGATAATAGAAAGTATATATAACGTCTATCAAAAACATCTATTATTACTTGATTTCTATATAGTATCCCTATATCTTTAGATATGTATCCCCCCCCTAAGATTTGTAATCCGAGGTTAATACAATCAACTACACAAGTATTTATATATAAATGATCATCTATTTTTACAAATGGTGGTATTTTCACTATATCACCTCAAAGGTAGACAACCCTTAATATATAACACAGAAATAAGGCTTTGTAAATGATATAGACTGTCCTCCTCCGTCACTTCGTGCCACCTCCCCCAAGGGAGGACAAAAATAACTATCCCTCGCCGGCGAGGGTGGCACGAAGTGCCGGAGGTGGATTTCGGGCGACTGAAAGGTTACCCCCTCCTAATATCTCTTTAAAAGAAATAATAGGAGGGACAAAAGCCCTACGAAAAAAAGCAAGAAAAAACCAGCCTTTGGGGGCTGGGAGGGGTGTTTTTGATGGGAGTGATTGGGGTGTTAGCAATGCCTGAGAAATTCAGAGTCATACATTGCTTCCGCCTGTTGTCGTATATCTAGAGGAATATCTGTATCGTCAATAATTGTTTGAAGGGCTGTGAAAAATCTTAATTCTCCATCACTTGGATCAATATCAATTTTTAAAGGTTCATCAACAGTATCTGTAAGACTCTTGATAAAGACATAAATCTTGTAAGGTGAAATACACAGGATCTCAAAGACTATAATCTTAGACATTGAAACCACCTCGATGGTAGATAACTATCAATTTATATCATAAAAACAAGGCTTTGTAAATGATATAGACTGTCCTCCTCCGTCACTTCGTGCCACCTCCCCCAAGGGAGGACAAGTTGGTTGTTTTTTTTGTCCCTCTTCCATTCCTACGGGAGGCAAGTGGAGGGAGTACCCGTAAAAAGGCCTTAGCCTTTGGGAAAGGGGTCGGGAAAAAGGTAGTTTTCCCGTGGAGGAAGGTTGGGAAACCGTGAGGTTTCACAGGAGCAAATCCCATTTGCGATGGGTGAGGGAGGACTTAGCTTTTCACCCTACTCTACATATTCAGAATAAATCTCCCCTCGGAATATAGATTCCAGAGCATATCTCAGGCTAGGTGCCATTGCAGATGGTAAGTTTTCTTTACTCACCCAAATAATCTCATCACATTTATCAGGCTCTGCATTAGAAACTTCTCCAATGTATTCTAGAACTTCAAAGAATACATCAATATAAATTCTGTCATTCCTTCTTTCACGATAAGCAGTATGTATTAATTTACTTTTAGTAATATTAATCCCAATTTCTTCCAAAGCTTCACGATGAGCTCCTTGTTTTAAACTTTCACCTTCCTCAAGATGCCCAGCTGGAACAGTATAAGTTCCATCCATATAACCAGTATTAAATCTTCTTAGGAGACATATTTCTTGCTTGTCATTGTATAAAATCACCCACACCGCACAATAAGGCAAAAATTTTTCCGACATAGTTTGATCAATTATTTATAGAACTATGTTATAATTATAGCATATATAGGTATTCATAAAATATGACTAATCCAATTTTAGAGATAGGCAGTGTACTTACAACAGATGAGAATGGCTTTATTATCAATGAATCATCTCTTGATAAAATAAAATCCCCTTGGAGAGAGGCGGTGGAGGAGATAAAACAAGCATATTTAGATAATACCAAAGATTCATTAAAGAGTATTTATGTCAGAGGAAGTGTGGCTAAGGGAGAGGCAATAGAAGGTATCTCAGATATTGATACTTTAGCTATCATAACTCAAGACATAGATAAATCTTGGATAAAACCGATAAGAAAAACATTAGATACAAAATTTACATTTTCTACGGGAGTAGAATTTTCCTTTCTAAAATATGATGAATTATTGAATAGCGATAATCTAGCTAATTATAAATTTTTAATTAAAACTCAAAGTGTTTGTATTTATGGGGACGATATATCAGATGAAATTGAGAATTTTAAGGCAGATATAAAAACTGCAAATATTCTTATTCCAAAAAATTTGAAAATAGTATTTGAAAATACTATCAAAGGTATTGTAAATAATCAAGATAAAGAAGATATTCAGGAATGGTGTCGTTGGGTTATGAAAAGAATATTAAGAGCTGGATTTGTGTTAGTTATAGATCAGGAAAAGGTATTTACTAGAGATTTATATCCATCGTATAAGATTTTCAGCAAATATTATCCTGAAAAAGAATATGAAATGAGGATGGCTTTAGAATTAGCAATTAATCCTGTAGATGATGTAGAAGTTATTATAAACTTTATAAATACCTTTGGCTTTTGGCTAGAAGCAGAGGTTGGCATTAAATTTAAATGATATTTATTGTAAAAGCATATATAATAATTTTTAATCGACTTTAAGGTGTAAGGTCGCCCCTACAATTCACCATTCATAACTCACAATTTATAATTTTTAGTCCTATACAAACACTTGCATTATTTTCAAATATGTGTCATAATAGATAAGCACTGTATAAATCGCGGGATAGAGCAATGGTAGCTCGTCGGGCTCATAACCCGGAGGTTGTAGGTTCAAGTCCTGCTCCCGCCACAAAAATGTATCTTTCTCATATTGGCGATATAGCTCAGCTGGTTAGAGCGCGGGACTCATAAGCCCGAGGTCGGAGGTTCGATCCCCCCTATCGCTACTAAGATGAGCTTATCACAAGAGAGAGTTCATTTATTATAAATCAAGGGCGATTGGCTCAGCTGGTCAGAGCATCTCGTTTACACCGAGGGGGTCGTAGGTTCGAATCCTACATCGCCCACCCCAAATAAGTTATAGGGAAGAATATATAAGATAATGATATGAGTACACTAGCTACACCTACAGAGTTACCATTCGAACCAGTTAATATTGGAGATACAGTTCGAGTGCATCAAAAAGTTATTGAAGGAAGTAAAGAAAGAATTCAGGTCTTCGAAGGAACTGTAATTGCTAAGCATCTTAAAACTGATATTTCAGCTACTTTTACAGTTAGAAAAGTATCACTCGGAGTAGGTGTCGAGAGAATCTTTCCTGTATATTCTCCTAATATTGCAAAAGTTGAAATTCTAAAACATAACAAAGTTAGAAGAGCAAAACTATTCTACCTAAGAAATGCAATCGGTAAAAAATATCGCCTAAAAGAAAAGGCTAAAAAAGTTATCACTACAGAATCAACTAGAAATCAAGCTGTTGAAGCTACTCCAGCAACAGAAGTTCAATCAGCTGAATAATTATCAATTAAAAATATTAGAGTAAAACCGAAACTCTAATAAAAGCGCAGGTGGTGGAATCGGTAGACACGCAAGCTTGAGGTGCTTGTGGGAAAATACAAAGTACCGTGGAGGTTCAAGTCCTCTTCTGCGCACACTATGATAAATCCCTCTAGATTACAATCTGGGGGGATTTGTTATATAATGAGTGTAAAGAGATGACTTGATGGTAAGATGGAGTAAAAAGTACAAGTAGTATAGATTTTTACTATATTTACATACTAACCAATCTTCGTATATATAAGTGTTAGCAAAAACTTTATGAGCACTACTATTAATGAAATATTTAATCTTGATAATTGGACACCAGTAGGATTTGACTGGATTCAATCAAATCTTAAAAAGATGGATGTTGACAATACAACACATCCTCTCTATACTTGGCAAAATGACTCAAAAAAACTTTCTCCACTTACACTTTATAAGTTACTAAAAGCTAGATTTGGTGATCCAAACGGACTTATTATGTACTTAAAAAACAGGGAGACAACCGATAATTTAATTCATTGGCATTATACTTTTCTCATACATGGAAGTGAAATTCATTTTTTAGGTCAAAGTCGTGGGATTGAAATTCATATCAGAATTCCAAATGAAGTAAATTTTGAAAAAGAAAATTGGGACTTATTAATTAATAATATTCAAAGTAATTATCAGATTTATAAGGAACAGATGAAAGTAGTTCAAAAAGATTTTGAAAAATGGACTTTGTTTATCAATCCAGTAACAAGACTTCAAGATACTCTTAAAGAGCTAATTAAGGAGTTGAGAAGTTTAGATATCAAAGAAATTAAAAAGCTTGAGCTAAATCCTTCTGATGAAATACGAGCAGAGTATGACAAAAACTTTAATCAATGGATAATTAATACAGAAAGAGCTGTTACATTAGGAACTACCATTAGAATGTTGACACCAGTGTTAGCTGAGTCATTTGTAAACCTATTAATCCTTTTACTATCAAAGAATGAATTTAAACAAGATAAGCGCCTATACGAGAATTTAATTCGACAACAAATTGACACTCGAGTTAAAACACTACATTTGAATTGTGATGGTTTCCTTAAGCCAATTGATAGTGAAAAAGATGAGTTCAAGCGATTTCAAACTTTAATGAATAATCGTAACGATTTTCTACACGGAAACATTGACCCAAGAAAACTAATGTTTGAAGATATTTACTTTGACAAAAGTTTTATTCCTTTATTTGAGGAAGATGAAGGAATAATTGCAAAGACAATGAAAAATTATTTGACAAATGTTGAAAGAGAGAAAGCTTTGGCAGACTTTACAACAGTTCAGGAATTTATAAATTTTATTTTAGGATATCTAACTAAAGATAATCAAGATTTAATTAAACGTTTATTACTAACTCGTATGCCAGGACTAAATGAAAAAACAAATCGAATTGGAATATTATTTTCAAATAAACTTGCAGAAATGAGATGAGAGAAAATTTTGTGCTAATAATATCAAAAAAATGAGACTCTCTTTAAATCTATATAAATAAAAACACCCCGCAAATTACGGGGTGAGGAGATAGGGCTATTGTTTTGTGATAATTATCTCATAAGAAGATGCTGGGACTGCAATGGTAATCTCGGGGGGAGGAGGTGCTTGTAATAGGGGAAAAATATTTAATAAATGCTTTATCTCTTTATTATCACTCCAGCCCTGACGGGGTTTAGTTTGAACAACTGACATATCCTTGACCCACTCTTCATTAGGGCTATTCATACCCTCAAGTAATCGAATGAATATATACATAAAACTAATTACTTTCTGATAAGACTCCATATCGATTGCCTTCGGTAATCCGATTTTACGAAGTGGCCTCCCTTGGCTTTTTGCAGTGATAAGGGCCTGCTTATTAGACAAATTAATGAGGAATGTATATGCTCTTGAATCAGATATAGTGATAGTTCTTTTCCAAATTGGATTACAGCTTTGGGTAATATTCTCCCAATCAGTAAGTTCTGACAGAATATCAGAATTAGGGCCTGCTATTAGAGTCACTAATTGGCGTATTCTTCTTAGGCGTTCCAGTACCTTGGTCATATCAGAACATTGAGACAATTCCCAAGTTCTCCCTTTCCCTCTTTGGGGTTGGGCAATGAATTGAATGGAATAGCTGTTCATTTTTGAAAATGCAAGACAGAATTATATAATCACATATTAGTAATATAGTCAATATGCTATACTATATATAATGTAAATTAACAATATATGAATTCTATACCTGAATATATATCACAATTCCCTGAATCAACTCAAATTATTTTGAATAAACTGTATAATTTGGTCAAGACTTTAGCTCCAGAGGCTGAGGAGAGTATTTCTTATGCAATGCCAGCTTTTAAAGTCAATAATAAGCCTCTGGTATATTTTGCCGCCTTTGAACATCATATTGGACTATATGCCACTCCTAAAGCTCATAAACAATTTACGCAAGAATTATCTCAATACAAACAGGGTAAGGGTTCCGTACAATTTCCTCTCGATAAACCCATTCCTTATGATTTGATTGAGAGAATTATTGCTTTTAAAGTCAATCAAAATCACAACGAATAAAATCACTACTATATTAGTTGTAAAAGTTTTTTTTCTGAGAATATTTGCTTTTCCTAAATTTGAGATAATTTTTTAAATCTATGCTATAATATATTTAGTATTAATTTACTAAATAAAAATATGTATAAAATAATCAAAAAATCTATAGCTCTAGTACTTGTATTGGGTCTATTTTTAGCTAACTTTGGTGGAGTATTATTGGCTCAGGAAGCTGCTAGTAGTAGCTCAGTGGCTCCAGATATTGGTAGAATTATGCCACCAATTAACCCGGATACTTCTAACTCACTTTTATTTGGTCAGAAACATTCATATAGTGTGGTTTTTCGTGCTAATGGAGAGGCTATTACTTATGCTAAATTAGTTATCCCCAATCAGGAAGAGCAAGCTCTAACTGAATTTAGTTTTAAAATACCAAAGGTTGATGTATCTGAGATGATAATGTATCAGATGAAATTACCTCCAGAATGTATTAGATACAATTATACTGATCCTAATAATCCTTGTGTAGAATATAGAGACCCAGATTATGGACAGGATTATTATTACTATGGTTCGGGTCAGACAGCTGAATACACTAGAATCAAATATACCAAATCAGACAATATTTATAATTTAAAACTTCCAAATCTAGTAGAGACTAATAAGTCTACGGCTATTATTCTATCTTATGCTACTAAAGGTTATGTAAATGAAAGTTTTGGATTATATAAGTTCAACTTTGAGACTATAAAAGTTAATTCTAGAATTCAAAATATTAGAGTTGCAGTGGATGTCGATAGCGATTTATTATTAAAGGGGCAACAATCATTTGTCAATTATAATGAGACTGGTTTCGTCCCTATGGCTAAGTTAGGAGATTCATCAGCTGTATCTAGTAGAGAGTTGGATAGTTTAGTTAGCAATATTGGGAACTCTGGTAGCATTATAAAAGAATCTAAAAGTCTAGCTCCTAATGAAAGTTTTAATGTAAGAGGCGAATATGCTAAAAATTGGTTTAGATTATATTTGAGTGAAATTATAATTACGATTATCGTCATAGTTATCATAATATCCATAATCTATCTTATCTCAAAATATATCAACTCTAACCATAAGAATATCTCCAAAGAGAGTGATAAAACCCAAGATAAACCTATTAATATTGCCAATAAAAATTCTATTCATTTATTCAATTTGACTAATATATTAGTGAGTTTGGGTGCGGTTATCTTGCTAATTATTGTTAATATTATATTGATAGTATTAAATCAATATAATAGCTGGCAGTCTTTGATTTATGATAATACATTTAGCTCACTTATATCAGTTATAACAAACTTATTATATACATTTATTATACTCGCTCCTGCTATGATGATTGGGGTGAGAAAAGGTTGGGGCGATGCATTATCCATTGTAATCTTACAATTTATTTGGTTTATACTTATATTATCTCTATACTTGATTTTATTCCAAACAGGTATCACAGAGATTATCCCAATGCCAAGACCTATGCCTTACTATTAAAATATCTATATGAAATACACTCCAGAGCTATTAGATAAAGTTATCAAAGAAAGTTATGAGGACAATCATATTGACTTTAAAGAGAATTTTAATTGGCATAAATTCAACGATTATAATAAGACTAAATTAGCTAAACATATAGCGGCTATATCTAATATGCCTAATGGAGGTATGCTGATATTTGGAGTGTCAGATTCTAAGGTAATAGTTGGACTTAGTAGTGAGGATTTAGAAAGTATAGATAGAACTTGGATAGATAATCATCTAGGTCTATATCTTGATCCATTACCACATTATAATATTAAGAAAGTAGAATATGAAAATAAAAAACTTCTAATCTTTGAAGTAGATGAATTCTTTACAGTACCGACTATTTGTAAAAGAGATTATCCAGATGTATTAAGAGCAGGTGGAGTATATCACAGGAAGCATGCTAGCTCTAGGTTAATCCAAGATTCTAGTAGTATGCATGAATTATTAGAACTAGCAGTCAAAAAGAAGAAGGAGGCTTTATTAAGCTCTATAGAAGATATTTTAGAACAATAGCTCTATTTTAAGCTATAAAATAGACATCAACAAATAAATTAACAACAACTTTTGTCAACTATTGACAAAAGTTGTTTATTGTGATACTTTTAATTATGCAGGTTATTTAATAACAATTATTATAGATATAATCAATGTTAAATAATATATTAAGCATACTCAATAGGACAATCTGGATAGGTGTATTTATTATATTGATAGGTATTACATTTTTCACTCTAATTGATACCTCATGGGTAAAAGAGATTTCAATTAAGAATAATTATATATTTTCAAATCAGGCAATGCTAAAGTCTTTATGGGAAGGTTATAAAGATGAGTATATTGAAGAGGGAACTTTCAGAACATTAGATAAACAGCGAGATAATATTACTACCTCTGAGGGGCAGAGCTATACTATGTTAAGAGCTGTTTGGCAAGATGATAAAGAGACTTTTGATAAAAGTTGGCAATGGACAAAAGATAATCTTTGGAAGGATAATAAACTATTTGCTTGGTTATTTGGTGAAAGAGAAGATGGTAGTTATGGGGTACTAAATAATATTGGAGGACAGAATGCCGCTATAGATGGAGATACAGATATTGCAATGGCTCTCCTATTCGCTTATGCTCGTTGGAATGATTCTAGATATTTATTGGAAGCAGATAGTATTATTAATGCTATCTGGGATGAAAGTGTGGTGATAATAAATGGTAAGCCATATATTACCTCTAATGATATAGAGCAATTTAATCAAGATACTGTTCTATTAAATCCATCTTACTATGCACCTTATGCATATAAGATGTTTGCTGTTATTAATCCAAATAATGATTGGCAGGGGGTTATAGATACTTCGTATGAAATAATCAATCAATCCTCAGCTTCCCCCCTAGATAAAGATAAATCTGTAGGCTTGCCCCCAGACTGGGTAATTATAGATAGAAAAACAGGAGAACTACGAGCTCCTGCAAGTACTAATATTACTACTAATTATAGTTTTGATGCTCATAGAGTGATGTGGAGACTATATTTAGATTATCTATGGTATGGAGATAATAGGGCTAAACAATATTTCCAAGACAATGATTTCTTGTTATCTATCTGGAATACTGACGAGAATATCTATAATACTTATTCTCATAGTGGAGAAATATTAGATAAGGGCTCTTCTCCAGCAGTTATTGGAACCAATATAGGATACTTTGCCCTTGTCAATCCAACCGTTGCCAAACAGATTTATGAACAAAAATTACTACCTCTATACAACCGCGATACGCAGCAATGGAGAGAGCAATTAGGTTATTATGACACTAACTGGGCTTGGTTTGGCCTGGCTATCTATAATAATTTACTACCTAATTACTTTGCTACTCTCTCAGAGAGAGATATTGTAGAAGCTTATAAATAACGACAATTCTATGAAGAATACATCACAATATAATCCTAGAACAATTTTTCTAAATAACACTCAAGCATCCAAAACTCTACTGATTGGAGTAGCTTTAGTCTCTATCATTTACTTTATATTTATAACATTTTTCATCACCCCTAGTAATTATTGGCTGTATGGTATCCTGATTGTAGGAGAAATATTTCATTTATGGCAGATTATCAGCTATATTATAACAGTTTGGGATACTAAAGCTACTAATATATATGATAAGAACTTCTCTCCAAAAGTAGATATATTCATTACAGTAGCAGGGGAGCCAATTGAAATTATTAAACAAACTGCAGTTGCTGCTAAGAATATGACTTATCCTAAATTTGAAGTTTATCTATTGAATGATGGGTTTGTAGCGAAGAAAGATAATTGGAAAGATGTTGAACAATTAGCTAAAGATTTAGGCATACATTGTATTACAAGAAAAAAACCACATGGAGCTAAAGCTGGTAACATAAATAATGCCTTATTACATACTGATAGTGATTACTTTGTAGTATTTGATGCTGATCATGTTCCATCTGAAGACTTTTTACAAAAAACGATGGGCTATTTTATAGACGAAAGAGTTGGATTTGTACAGACACCACAATACTATAAAAATCATAGTCAGAATCTAGTCACAGAAGGAGCTTGGAGACAACAGGAATTGTTTTTCGGAGCTATTTGTAAGGGTAAGAATAAAACCAACTCTGTCTTTATGTGTGGTACTAATATGGTATTGAAAAGAGAGGCTATTATGGAAGCTGGTGGTATGTGTGAGACCAATATCGCAGAGGATTTTTTAACATCTTTATTTGTCCATTCTAAAGGTTGGAAATCAGTATATGTCCCAGAAGTATTAGCAGAAGGTTTAGCCCCTGAGGACTTTATGTCATATTATAAACAACAATTTAGATGGGCCAGAGGTAGTCTAGAAATAATATTCAAATATAACCCTTTATTCAATAGGGGTTTATCTTTATCCCAAAAATTACAATATTTAGCCTCAGCTAGCTATTATCTCTCAGGTATAGTATTTCTCCTCAATATGATTTTACCAATTATATTCTTGTTTACTGGCAGTGTGCCATTAGTAAACTCTAGTATGATTATTGCATTGGTCTTTATCCCATATATTTATCTAGTAATGTATATTTTGCAGAGAAGTAGTAATTTTACCTATTCTTTCAAAGGTCTGGCCTTCTCGATGAGCTCATTTATGATTCATATTCAGGCTCTATTCGCTGTATTGAGTGGGCAGAAAAATGGTTTTAGTATAACATCTAAAACACAAGTCTCAGGCAACTTTATCCATCTTAATTGGATGCATCTTGCATATATAGCAATTAGTGTCATTGGAACTTCATACTATCTATACAGTAATGGCATAAACGCATCGCTTTTTGCCAATATTACTTGGATAATACTTAATATTATAATCATATTTCCTTTTCTCAGGGCATCCTTACCTAACTTTCAGCAAAGTAAAGTAAGTTCAAATATAGAATATCTTGAAACAGTGCCTATTAATTCAAATTTAACTATAGATAAATGATGAAGTTTATCCCTATTCAAAACTCTCGCTATAATTTATGGAATTTAGATTGGATTACAATACTATTCTTTACTCTTATTAGTATTGCTATATCTATCCCATTAATACACTTAAATAGTATACGATTAGATGAAGCTCAAAGTATTTGGCAAGTTAGTCATAGTATTCCTGAAATACTAGATATTGTAGGCAGGGATGTACATGTACCTTTATATCACATTATATTACATTTTTGGCAAGGTATATTTAATAATAGTATTATATCGGCTAGATATTTATCCTTACTAATATCTATAATCTCAATTCCATTTGTGTATATCTTAGCTAGTAAACTTTATACAAAAAGAATAGCTTTAATGACTACAATTATCTTTATACTATCTCCATTTATTAACTGGTATGCTAATGAAGCCAGGATGTATAGTTTATTGCTACTTTTAGCCGTATTAAATAGCATCTTCTTCATCGATATACTACAAAAGGATGCTAAGAAGAGTTGGATTGGATTTATAGTCACAGCAATCTCAGGTATATATACACATTATTTTTATTGGTTATTTTTAATAGCTAATGCTTTATTCTACTTAATTAGCTATAAGCAATTTCATAAAAATTTATTTCCAAAATTTATTATTAGTGCAATTATTATTCTATTATCTATAACTCCTTGGATCTATTATGTAATAAGTCTTGGTTCAGCTGCTAATACGAAGCCAGTATTACAATCGCCAACCTCTATTGACTTTTTCAATATATTTTCTCAATACATATTTGGATTTCAAACCGATCTTATTAATAGTATTATTCTATCTAGTTGGCCAATTATAGTAATAATAATATTCACCTCTTTACAAAGAAAATTAAAATATTTAGTATTTACAACTTTTGTTATATTCCAAATCCTAATACCAATTGGTTTAGCTTTTATACTTAGTTATTTAAGGCCTATATTTTTATCTAGATATCTTATTGTAAGTTCTTTATTCTTATACTTATATATTATTTATTTAATTAGCACCTATTTTAGCAGACAAATGAGAATATTATATTTAGGAGTAATAGTGATAATAGGGATATCATTATTACTGCAGATTTTTAGTCCCTATACTCCAGTCAAAGAAAATTTTGAAGATATTGCAATCTATCTTACAGCTAAAGCTAGTGCTAGAGATGTAATTGTACTATCAGCTCCATTTACCATATATCCTTTTGAATATTATTATCAAGGTATTACCAGTGTTGAGACATTCCCAATGTGGGATAGAAGTAAAGTATCGTCTATACCTCCATTTGATAGTTCCAAAATAGAGGAGCAGGTCAATAAAATTAAAGACGGGCATAAGTATATGTATGTAATTTTATCCTATGATCAGGGTTATGAAAAAGAATTCAAAACATATTTAGATAATAATTTTGAAAAGGTTGAAGAGAGAGAATTCTCTCCCGACCTTATTCTATATCAGTATAAACTCACATTCTAATATGAAGCATTTATCTATTATCATCCCAACCTATAATGAGCAACACAATATTAAAGAGTTAATTAAACGAATTCATTCCAATATGACTAAAAATAAAGTCAAATATGAGATTATTATAATAGATGATTTTTCAGAAGATAGGACATTGGATATAATAAGACAAGTTAATGGAAGGTATCCCCTTAAGGTTACTCTAAAAAAAGGAGCAAAAGGGAAAGCACAATCATTATTAGAAGGTTTTAGCAAAGCAAAGTATAGTTCTGTAGCTATGATTGATGCAGATTTACAGTATCCACCAGAAATCTTATATGATATGTTAGTCAAAATGAAAAAATTTGATATTGTGGTAGCCAATAGGGTAGTGCAGAATATTAAATGGTATAGAAAACTATTAAGCCGCATATACGCTAAAGTCTTCGGTAAAATCCTACTAGGTCTACCTTATGATATACAATCAGGAATGAAAGTGTTTAAGAAAAAAATTCTAAAAAATGTAGACTTAAATCCCACACCTTGGGGCTTTGACTATGAGTTTTTATATAAAGCAAAAAATCAAGGCTATCAAATTAGTCAAATTCCAATCCAATTCGATGCCAGAAAAAACGGTAAAAGTAATGTGACTTTATGGACTAACTTTGAGCTTTTATTTGGAATATTGAAATTAAAGTTTGAGAAAATCCTAAAATAATAGGATTAATTTAATTGACAAAGTATAGATTTTATATTATACTTAGAGAGTTCGTTTCAACCAAATCATGACCGCCATCATTCCCGCCAAGGCCACTGTAATCTCTTTGTTCGTTAGCAACGAACATAAAATTCCTTTGGAGTCAATGGAGGATATCATTGTTAGTCAGAACAGCAATGTTCTGGTACGGTGCTTTCCTCAGGACAAAGCTAACCTGATTGAGGTTGGCCCAACCGTATACAAGAGAGCTACAGAGACAGAGCTAAAGGATATGGGTATCTACTTTCCATATGATGGGGCAGACCAGTTATCATTCATCCCTCACCGAGGGAATGGGGTATCTGCTGTCACAATGACAGATCACAAGATCACCATTGCGACGATGGTTCAGAAGAAGGATGTTCTCCAGCAGGAAGACTTCGTGCGAAGGCTCAAGATGCTATATCCCCATAACCTTGTGGTTGTGGCACACAGCTTTTACCCTAAAACAATATTTCATATCAACTTGGTCCCAGATGAAAGGGATAATACTTTGAAACCTGTAGAGGAGGGCTACTTCCAACTTTTTCGAAAATAGCTTTCCATTTCTTCATGCTCAAGCCAGTATTTCGATGCTGGCTTTTTTACTTTATCTATTGACTTCTGACAAAATTTATGATATAAATGTTATGATGGTATATAGCTATGATATAAATGTTATCATGGTATATAGCCTAGGTAATATATAAATTAAACTAAATATAATATACAACAAAATACTTATGTTCAGTATTTTAGAGTATTAATAATGTTTAATTTGTTTATGTTACCTAATCCACTTGATATTGATAAATATTTATATGTCAATAAAACATCTGTTTGGAAAAATCGATTACTCTATTCATTTGGTTTAATAACTTGGTTTATAGCCATATATGGTTTTTTTCAGTTATTCCAAGATAGTATAATATATACGTATATTATTTTACCTTTAATCTTATTATTTACATTTTACCATATTGTCGCATTTGGAATTAATTTATGTTATAAAAAATTTGATTTAAATAAGCATAGTAAATTAATTCGAAAAGCAAAGAATAGTAAATATAATCCTTCTGTGGACATATATCTACCTATATGTGGAGAAGATATTGATGTTCTAGAAAATACATGGAAATATGTATCTAAAATTAAGTATAATAATAAAAAAGTCTATGTTTTAGATGATTCTAAAGAGCTATGTTCTGATCATAAAAAGTTAGCAGAAAAATTTGAATTCATTTATATTGAAAGACCAAATAAAGGAGAGACAAAAAAAGCAGGTAATCTAAAATATGCATTTGAAAGAACAGATGGTGACTTTATAACAATTTTTGATGCAGATTTTGCTCCTCATAAAGATTTTCTATTAGAGTTATTACCTTATATGATGGATAGAAGTATAGGAATAGTACAAAGTCCACAATACTTTGACACATCAAAATCTTCTTATAAAAACTCACCATTAGCATATGCTGGAGCCTATAGAGAAGAAATATTTTATCGTATAACACAAGTTGCCCGAGATAGATTTGATGCAGCAATTTGTTGTGGATCTAATGCTATCTATAGAAGAGAAGCATTATTAAGTATCGGAGGACCTAAACAAGTTACTGCTAGTGAAGACTCAAGGACTGGATTTGCATTACTGAACAATGGATGGAAAACTAGATATATTCCTGTCATTCTTGCTATTGGTATGTGTCCTGATAATATTTATGCATACTTTCATCAACAGCATCGTTGGGTGAGAGGTCGCTCTGAGTTGGTACTATCTTCTGAATTTAGAAATTCAAAATTATCTTGGAAAATTAAATTATGTAATATAAGTGGATTTTTATCATTTGTATTAAGACCACTAGAGTTAATATTATCTTTCCAAGCAATTTATTTATTATTTTTATATAATCAACAAGCAAACTTTAATGGTGCATTTCTCTTATTCTTTGGATGGGTTTTTTATTCATTTATATTATATCCACTATATCATTTAACTCCATTTAAAAAAGAAGTATTTTTTGCATCAATGATTCAAATTGTAGCAAGTACTCATTCAGTAGTTTCTGTTATAATGGGTAAAAGTATAGCGTGGATACCAACTAATGCTAAACATACAACAATATCAAATGCATTTACTCAAGGTATTTTAATCCTCGCAGTTTATGTATCAGTATATCTTGGAGCATTATTAATATTGATATACAATCAAGGAACAGATATAGTTTTGAGTACAGATGGTGGGGGAGTTAAATTTTGGATTGTATGGAATGTTATATTAGCTGTAATTACACTTTATTCTTTCTTAAAAGTAAGAGCAAAAGTATTAGATAAAACACCTCTAAGTAATAATTTATTACATCAAATACTATCTACTATAGCAATTGCTTTTGTTGGTATCTTTGCGATATGGTGGTTTCAATTATCTCGTATTCCGAATAATTTTCAGGGAATATGGCAGATCTTTGATATTCTTCTCTTTTTAGGTGTGAGTTATATTGTATGGCATCCTATTGTCATGACTGGATTCAATTGGCTTGTTGCATCTCATATCAAAACAAGAAAAACTCCAAAGCCTAAAAAGGGACTTAAAGTAGCCTTTTTGACTACCTTTGTTCCTGCTTCAGAGTCTATAGATTTATTACATCAATGTTTACCTGCAATGGTATCAGCAGATTATCCTCATGATACATGGCTATTGGATGAAGGGAATAGCAAAGAAGCACAAGCTATATGTAAACAATATGGAGTAAAGTACTTTACTCGAAATGGCTTAGAGCATTATAACCAAGAATCAGGTAAATTTAAGGCCAAGACAAAAGGAGGAAATCATAATGCTTGGCATGATAGTCATGGACATAACTATGATATTATTGCTCAGATAGATACTGACTTTATACCAAATGCTAACTTTTTAACCCAAACCTTAGGATACTTCAATAATCCTAAAGTTGGATTTGTGGTAACTCCACAAATTTATGGGAATACAGACACATCATATATTACAAAGGGAGCGGCAGAAAAACAATATAATTTTTATGGACATATATTGCGAGGATTAGATGGGATGAAAATGAATACCCTAATTGGGGCAAATCATGTTGTGAGAGTCAAAGCTCTAGAATCTATTAACTATTATACCGCGCATATTACCGAAGATTTGATAACGGGTATGGAATTACATGCTCAAGGATGGGAAAGTGTATATGTACCAGAAGTATTAGCCATTGGGGAAGGACCTAGTACATGGAAAGCCTATTTTAACCAACAAATGCGTTGGGCATATGGATGTATTGATATTCTATTTAATCATAGCTTTAAATTATTCCAGTCTATGACCTTGAGACAAAAAGCATATTATTTCATATTACAGCAACACTATTTTACAGGGATTGTCTCCGTATTAGGAATTATAGGATTAATTCTATACTTTTTCTTTGGATTAGATATTGCTCGTATAGATTTAATTCCATTCCTTACTTTCTATCTTCCTATTATTGGTATTATGGAGCTAATATCATTTTGGCTACAGAAATTCAATGTAAGGCCAAATGAAGAGAGGGGAATGCTATGGGCAGGAAGAGTTATCAGTATTGCTACATGGCCAATATTCTTCTTAGCCTTGATAGGAGTATTACGAAGAAAGAATCTCAAATATAAAGTAACTCCAAAGGGAGCAGCTAAACAAGTTATAGAGAATAGTTTGTATTTATTCATCCCTCACTTTATCTTTGCTACGATTGCTTTGCTAAGCTTTGTATCTGCTTTCTTTACAGGAAGAGATTCTATTGTCTTAATGTTTTGGGCTT
>JBIKVS010000015.1:0-17866 GCA_044356725.1 Minisyncoccia bacterium | reverse complement strand
ACTTATATTATATGAAGGTAAGGTGTATTTAATAGAAAATGGAGCTAAGAGGTGGGTAAGTACTCTAAGTATATTTAATGCAAGAGGTTATAGATGGAATGATGTAATTCCAGTATCTGCAGATGAATTTAATGCTAATTCTATGGGTAGTCCTATAATTTAACTATTAGATCTCTTAATTTAATAGTTAAATTATGTTACAATAAATATTATTAATAAAATCTATATTATGAAAAAAAGAATAGCGATCAATGGTTTTGGGAGAATTGGAAGAACAGTGTTAAAAATTGCTCTTTTACCACCATATAATGAACAGTTAGAAATTGTAGCTGTCAATGATTTAGGAGATGTTCATAACTTAGCTTATTTAGTAAAATATGACTCAGTCTACGGTACTATTCCACAAGATGTATCGGTGATAGAAAGAGAAGGAAAGCCATACATTAAAGTAGATGAACAAGAAATTTTAGTATGCTCAGAGAGAGAGCCTGCTAACTTGCCTTGGAAATCTTTGGGTGTTGATATTGTAATTGAGTCAACTGGATTCTTTACAAGTACCGAAAAGTCACAAGCACATATTGAAGCTGGAGCAAAAAGAGTGGTAATTTCAGCTCCTACCAAAGATGAAACTCCAATGATAACCCCAGCTTTGAATGAAGAAGGACTCAAAGATGTTTTGATTACTTCTAATGCCTCTTGTACTACCAATGCTACGAATCCAGTAGCAGCAGTTATACACGAAGCTTTAGGTATTGAAAAGGCTTTATTATCAACAATTCATGCCTATACAGCCACTCAGTCTTTAGTCGATGGGATGGCTGACCCTAGTGATTTAAGAAGAGGTAGAGCTGGAGCTCAGAATATCATTCCTTCTACCACTGGAGCAGCTAAAGCAGTGAGTAAAGTCATTCCTGATTTAGCTAATAAATTTGATGGGGTTGCAGTTAGAGTGCCTGTAGTAGCTGGTTCGTTGATAGATTTGACAATTTTAGTATCAAGGGATACTACTGTTGAGGAAGTTAATCAAATATTAATTAATGCCTCGGAGTCTGAAAGATGGAAAGGTATTCTAGGAGTAACTAAAGATCCCATTGTATCAACAGATATCTTAAAAAATTCTTATGGTAGTTTGGTAGCTTTGGATTTAACACAAGTAGTAGATGGAGATTTAATTAAAGTAATGGCATGGTATGATAATGAATGGAGTTACACCTCTATGTTGATGAAACATGTAAGTTCAGTTCTTAATTTATTATAAAATTTTTTCGTCTATTATGATATAATAGATTTATAGATTAGATATTTTTAAGTATGGCTACTATATTTACAAAAATAAGAGAGAAAGAAATACCAGGATTTATATTTGATGACAATGGAGAATTTTTTGTAATTCATACCAATAATCCAATTCAATTAGGACATTTACTAGTAATACCGTATGATGAAACAGATTATATCTTTGATTTAGATGAAATTATATATCATAAATTATGGGAGTATGTCAAAAATATATCTACTCGTTTACAAGAAATCACGCAAGCTAAAAAAATTGCAATTAAAGTTGAAGGATTAGAAGTAAATCATGTACATATACATTTGATTCCTATTAATCATCCAGGAGATATGTTAGTGCACACTAAAGTTACAGAGCAAGAAATAGTAGATTTACAAAATAAATTCAAGTACTAAATTATGCCCAAAACACAGACTAGTTCCAAACCAAAAATTAAAAGTGAAGCTAAGAGAACTATCTTTGGGGTTATCTTCGTTGCCTTTGCTATTTTAAGTTTTTTATCTTTTTTTTCTTCAGCAGGAGTTTTTGGAAGTAGTATCAATACTAGCTTTGGATTTTTATTTGGTATAGGGAAATTTATATTACCATTTGTATTATTATATATTGGTATTAAGTTACTAATAAAACCTAAAACTGTTACAGGTTTATATTATATAAATCTTGTAGCTTTATTTGTTTTATTCATATTATTATTAGGTTTATTGCAGTTTTTACAATTTGATAATTCGGAAGAAGCTTTAGTCAATGCTAAGAATGGTATAGGAGGGGGAACTATTGGTTATTATATTAATTCATTGATGCAATATATATTTGGTGAAATTGGTGGAGCTATAGTTATAATAACGGGTATGAGTATTGCAGCTATTATAGTATTAAATAGAGCAATACACATTGATGGATTACTTGAATGGATTAAGAGTCTATTTGCTAAAGATGAACAAATAGATAATGATAACTCTAGCATCAAAGAAAATAATCAAGTTCAACCCAGCCGAATCTTTAATCAAAAATCTGAAACAGAGGAAGTCTCTGATAAAAGCAACTCTGAGAATAATAAGGTCATAAATAATAAAGTGCCTGAATGGATGAAAGAAAATCAGTTTAGTCTACCCACAATAGATTTATTAGAAAAAGGTAAATCAGATGATGTCCCAAAGAGTGGTGATACCAAAAAAAGTTCAGAAATCATTAAGAGTACATTATCAACCTTTGGTATTGAGGTCGAAATGGGCAAGATAGATGTGGGACCATCAGTAACTAGATTTATGTTGAGACCTTCAAATGGTATTAAATTATCACGTATTACTTCATTACAAAATGATTTGGCTTTAGCTATGGCCGCACAATCTATTCGTATTGAAGCTCCAATTCCAGGGATGTCTTATGTTGGTGTTGAGACCCCAAATGCTAAAAGAGCAACAGTCAGAATGCGTGAAATTATGGAATCTAAAGAGTTTAATGACAATGACTTTCATCTACCACTTGCTTTAGGTAGAGATGTTATGAATAAAGTCATTGTTTTTCCATTAGAAAAAATGCCACATTTATTAATTGCCGGAGCTACTGGAGCCGGTAAGTCGATGGGTCTTAATGCTATGATTCTGAGTATGCTTTATAAAAACCCGCCTTCTAAGTTGAAATTTATATTTATAGACCCTAAAAGAGTAGAATTATCTACATATAATGGGATTCCACATCTTTTAACTCCAGCTATTGTGAGTCCAGACAAGGCTATGAATGCTCTGAATTGGTGTGTAGGAGAAATGGAAAGACGATATGAAACTTTAGCCAGAGTTGGAGCCCGTAATATATTTACCTATAATGAAAAAGTTGTATCTGGTGCTTTGAAATCAGAAGATGAACACGAATATGAGTTAATGCCTTTTATTGTGGTTGTAATTGATGAGTTAGCTGATTTAATGAGTAGTCATAAAAAAGAAGTAGAAGGCTCAATCGTGAGAATAGCACAGATGGCCAGAGCAGTTGGTATTCATTTGATTTTGGCTACACAGAGGCCATCAACTGATGTTATTACTGGACTTATCAAAGCTAATTTGCCATCTAGAGTCAGCTTCCAAGTAGCTTCCCAAATTGATTCTAGAACAGTGCTAGATATGATGGGAGCTGAAAAATTATTAGGAATGGGAGATATGTTATTTCTAGGTGGAGATTTAGGTAAACCACAAAGAATACAAGGTCCTTTTGTACCAGAAAATGAAGTAAAGTCAGTAGTAAAATGGCTAAAAAGTCAGGGAGAAAATGAATATGACACTTCTATTACAGAGTCAGAATCTCCAAAACAAATTTATTATGATGGTGGAGTAGACTATGGTAGTGAAGGAAATGATAATCTATTTGAGGAAGCTAAAGATTTAGTTTTACAATCAGGTAAAGGATCAGCATCTCTTTTACAGAGAAGATTAAAGGTTGGATATGCTAGAGCTGCTAGATTATTAGATGAATTGGAAGAAGCCGGTATAGTCGGACCAGCTGAAGGGTCTAAACCAAGAGATGTATTGATAGAAAAACATACTATAGATAATGAATAAGAATAAAATAAGTCTAGGCTATATATTAAGAAAATATAGAAATAAATTTGGTATAGATATAGATAAACTATCCCATAAAATATCGACAGAAGTTGACTATATTATAGCCTTAGAAAAAGGAAATTATAAAATTTTCACATCATTTAATCAAGCTTTGCCAATTATTAGAAAATTAAGTTATGTGTTAGGTTTAAAATATAGTAGTTTGGTGGAGTTATATCATAAAGAGTACGATACTTATATAAGTACCAAGCAAAATGAAAATAATACTAAATTAGTTATAAACTACCAAATATTTAAATTTGGTGGACTTATGATGATAGGTGGAGTTATCTTGAGTTATCTTGTACTTCAAGTCTATCAAATTGCATACAGTCCAGCAATTAAGCTTGATAATGATACATTTTATCAATTTTATGATCAAGAGGAATATAAATTAACTGGTAATTTATCACGGGCTAGTCAGTTGACATTGAATGGACAAAAGGTTACAATTAAAGAAGATGGTAATTTTGAAGTATTCTTAAACTTAAGAGAAGGTGAAAATAGAATCGAATTAGCAGTACAAAAAGACAATCAATTATTAAAAACCTTACAAAAAACAATTTATAGACAATAATATGGAAATTAAAAATATTCAAGGATATGAGATATTAGATTCTCGAGGAAATCCAACAACAGCCTGTTCAGTCGAATTATCGGATGGTTCTAAAGCACAAGCTTATGTCCCATCAGGAGCATCTACAGGTTCTCATGAAGCAGTGGAATTAAGAGATGAGGATAAAAATCGTTATAACGGTTTAGGTGTATTGTCCGCTGTCGATAATATTAATACAATAATCAAACAAGCTTTACTAAATAAAGATGCTTATGATCAAAAAAATATTGACCAAATTTTATTAGACTTAGATGGTACTAATAACAAATCAACATTAGGGGCTAACTCAATATTAGCAGTTTCATTAGCGGTAGCTAAAGCAGCTGCTATATCGCAAAATATAGAGTTATATCAATATATCAAAAATATCTTTAATCCCAACCTAAACTCATCTATATCATTCCCAAAAATTGGATTTAATGTCCTAAATGGTGGCAAACATGCTGATTCAGGTTTGGATATACAGGAATATATGATTATGCCGCTTAGAAATAATATTGATGAAAACATTCGTATTGGCTCTGAAATATATCATACTTTGAAAAAGATTCTAGTTAAAAATGGACAGATAGTTTCAGTTGGAGATGAAGGTGGCTTTGCTCCAAGATTAGATAATAATGAAGCTGGTCTTGAATTATTAGTACAGGCTATCCAAGAATCAGGTTATACTCCCGGTATAGATTGTTCGTTAGCTTTAGATGTGGCGGCTACTGAGTTTTTCGATAGTAATTTGCAGAAATATAATTTTGATAAACAAACTTATTCAGGTCAGGAATTATCTAAGATATATAGTACTTGGCTACAAAAATATCCTATAGTTTCAATAGAAGATCCATTTTCTGAAGATGATTACTCAAGCTGGAAAGATTTTCAAAAGATAACTGATAATACTTTACGTATAGTAGGGGATGACTTATTGGTAACTAATACAGAAAGAATCAAAGATGCAATTGAGCAACAATTATGTAGCTCTGTATTAATCAAACCCAATCAAATTGGAACATTAACAGAGACTTTAGATGCAATCCACTTAGCACATAATAATAATCTAACTACTATGATATCTCATCGCAGTGGAGATACAATAGACACTTTTATAGCAGATTTAGCTGTAGGAGTATCAGCTGCATATATAAAGTCAGGAGCTCCTGCTAGAGCGGAGAGAGTCAGTAAATATAATCGATTATTAGAAATATATTACTTTTAAATTAAAAATATGGAAAAAAAATATAAAATTTTAATAGTTGAAGATGATCCATTAATCAGGACAATATACCTTGAAAGATTAAATCAAGATATAGAAATTTCAGTCGATACAGCGGTAGATGGGTTAGATGGTTTGAATAAAGTTAAGTCAAATAAATATAATTTAATTTTCTCAGGAATTCAAATGCCTAATAAGACAGGATTTGAATTGTTTCAAGATTTACAAGCTGATAGTAATTTAGCTAGTATACCATTTGTCATATTTAGTCATTTAGGAAGAGTTGAAGATATAAAGAAGGCAAAAGACTTAGGAATAAGTAACTTTATTATTAGAGGAACCACTACACCAGATGAAATAGCATTACAGATTAAAGATATTCTTGATCAGAATGACAATATTAAAACATTCCACACTAAAACCTATAAGATATTAATAGTTGAAGATAAGCCAGAAATACGCTCTCTATATGTAGATAGATTTTCTCAAGATTCTAACATTATAGTAGAAGAGGCAGTTGATGGTTTGGATGGATTAAATAAAATTCAAAATAATAGTTATGATTTAATCTTTTCAGGTATTTATATGCCTAACAAGACAGGATTTGAATTATTTCAAGAGGTACAACAATTATCAGATAAAAAACATATACCTATGGTTTTATTTAGTCATTGGGGTAGGGCAGAAGATATAGAAATGTCAAGACAGCTAGGAGTTAAATATTTTATTATAAGAGGACAAAGCACACCTAATAATATATTCAACCAAATATTAGATATTTTGAACGCTCAGGATAAAACATATCAACTAATAATAAAAAAAGATTCCCCAGATTATTCTAAATTCATAGGGGCATTTTTTGGTGAAGATTGCATTGAATACAAATACAATGACGGTATACCAATCAAAGTTGTATTGAGTAAAGATTTAAAGCCATATACTTTTTTTATTGAATTAGATTGTGAAGATAATTAAAATTTAATTATGAAGGCAAAGTATAAATGGCATATTAATCCTAAAATAGAGAAAGATATTATATCTCAATATCCAGAAATAAATCCAATTATTCTACAATTACTTTGGAATAGGGAAATAAAATCAGAATTAGATATTGATAATTTTATTAACTCAGATTATCATGACCTCCTAAATCCATTTCTAATACTGGATATGCAAAAAAGTATAGATAGGATTATTCAGGCTTTAAAAAATAAAGAAAAAATTATTATATTTGGAGATTATGACGCCGATGGAGTCACTGGAAGTACAGTTTTGTATCAAGCTCTTAAAACTACATTCCTAGCTTTACATCAACAAGGAAGGTTGAATTTAGGTAATAATTCTAATAAAGATATAGAAAAATATATACAAGTCTATATCCCAGATAGACATAAAGAGGGATATGGACTTAAAGACGATGGAGTTAATTATATTCTAGAGTCAAAAGCAAGCCTTGTACTAACAGTAGATTGTGGGGTGAGGAGTAAGGCTGAAATTAAAGCTATACAAGAGTCAGGAATAGATGTCATTGTAATCGATCATCACTCTGTACCAGAAGAAATGCCACCAGCTTTTGGTATAATTGTACCTAAAAGAAAAGGAGACCCATATCCATTCAAAGATCTATGTGGAGCGGGCCTTGCTTTTAAAGTTATTACGGCTCTTCTAACTGAGGCTAGAACTCAGCTAGGTTATGATTTTATACCATTAGGTTATGAGAAATGGTTATTAGACTTAGCTGCTATCGGTACTATTGCTGATATGGTGCCTTTAGTTGGAGAAAATAGAATTATTGTACGATATGGATTATATGTTCTAGCCAAAACCCGTAATATTGGATTAAAGACTCTAATTGAAAAAACCGGAATTGCCCCAGAAGTAGATGAAATTAATGGAGTAGAAGGAAATAGTATTAGTGTTTATTCGGTAGGATTTCAGATAGCACCACGAATTAATGCAGCTGGAAGGATAGCCCATGCCAATCAAGCTTTTAAATTATTCACTACAGATAGTAAAAATGAAGCTATACAATTAGCAGAAGAATTGCAAAAACTCAATGATAATCGTAAATCTCTCACGGAAAATATTTTGAAGGAAGTAGAAGCTAGATTAGCTAATTATGAAGATATACAGCATCAAGCTTTAATTTTTGAAGGAGATAAAAACTGGTCAATTGGGGTGCTGGGTATAGTAGCCTCTAGATTAGTTGAAAAATATTATAGACCAGTAATTCTATATCAAGAACAAAATCATCACTGTGTCGCCTCCGCTAGGAGTATACCTGAATTTGATATATCGCAAACAATACAGAAAATGGAAGATATGCTAATTTCTGGAGGAGGACATAGTCAAGCAGCTGGAATCACATTTGACAATCATAAAAAAGATGAGATTAAAGAGTTTTTTAGAGATGAGATAAGATCACAAGTAGATATTAATAATATACAACCATATAAAAACATCGATATGGAGGTTAATGCTCAAGATGTGAATTGGGAGTTATATGATGTTTTTTATAAGTTAGCCCCATTTGGGATGAATAACTCAGTGCCAATATTCTTAGTGAGAAAATTAAGAATAGTAGATATAAAAGTAATAGGAGCAGATCAGAAACATATTAAATTAAAATTATCCTCCGAAGCCCAAATAGGAACTCCTCTACTTATAGATGCAATCGGGTTTAACTTTGGCAATATCATAGATGAATTACATCGTAATGATATTATTGATTTAGTCTTCAGATTAGAAGTAAATGAATGGAATGGTAATAGAGAATTACAATTAAATATTGTAGATATAGCATCAAGTATAGAATAAAAATTTGCTCTTTTATGAAAAAATCTTTATAATGAATAGTATCCAAGATGAATGGTAATCGCGCATATCCATATTTATGGTGAGTGAGGAAAGTCTGGACACCTATTAACTTCGGTTAATAAATGATAGTGGGTAACACCCATCCTTAAGTTTACTTAGGCGGGATAAGTATCGCAGAGACAAAACATTTGAGTTTAACTCATCTAAGGTGAAAAGAGATAAACCCTATCAGGTGCAAGGCCGTGCTTTTCAGCAATGAAAAGAGTGCCGCCAAGAAAATACTGGTAACAGTACTTCAAGATAAATGATTACCTTAAGTCATATTGCTAGACAATATACTTAAACAGAATCCAGCTTATATTCTTCTTGGATACTATATATATCATCAATACAATAATATGAATAGATTTGAGCTACTATTTAGTGCAATCAGAGTGCCAGTAGACTTTGTTTTAATTATTTTAGCTGGATTTCTATCATATCAAATTAGAATTTCAAGTTTTGCAGTTGAGGCAAGACCAATTTTATACGATTTAAGCAATAGTTGGTATAATGCCTTTGTTTTAGTATTCGCTATGATAACTATAGTTATTCTAGCTTTCTCAGGAATGTACATTACAAGAAGAACACGAACCATAGTAGTCGAATTCTATAGGATTTTAAGCTCTGTATCCACCACTATTCTTATTATTATTTTATATTATTTTTTCTACTCAAGAGACATATTCTCATCTAGATTCTTAATTATTTCAATCTGGATACTGTCAATTACCCTATTATTGATAGGAAGGATGACATTACATTTAATCCAAGACTATATAACCAAACATTACAAATGGGGTGTACATAAAGTAGCTATTATCACGGGTAATGATATAGCTGGTAAATTAGTCCTAGATGCACTCAATACCAAGGCAGGATTTAGTTATCAAATTGTAGAAATACAAAAAGAATTAAATCTCAAAAATTTAAGACATTTAATCATAACAAAACAGATAGACGAAGTGATCTTAGCCGATACTAATTTAGAACAGGATAAATTAATCAAAGTCAACTACCTATGTGAGGAATATAAAATTGACTTCCAATATGTCCCCAATATATTCGATATGTATACCCAGGTAGAAATAAAAAACCTCTCAGGAGTATTATTATTCAGAGTTAAAAGAACCACTCTAGAAGGATGGGGCAGCATATACAAAAGAATATTTGACATAGTAGTAGCTAGTCTTGCTATAATTATTTTATCCCCAATATATATACTCACAATTATAGCCATCAAATTAGACTCACCAGGACCAATTCTATATAAAAACAAAAGAGTAGGTGTAGCTAAAAAAATGTTCAATGTCTATAAATTCAGAAGTATGTACCAAGATATGTGTACAGATGAGACAAATACCGCCTCAATAGAATTAGAACAAAAACTATTAGCCGAGAAAAACACCAAATCAGGACCATTATATAAAATCAAAGATGACCCACGAGTCACAAGATTAGGTAAATTTATCAGGAGAACCAGCATAGATGAGCTACCACAATTCTTCAATGTACTACAAGGTACAATGAGCCTAGTAGGGCCAAGACCACATCAGCCAAGAGAAGTAGATAAGTATAAACAACATCATAAAAAAGTCCTAACTATCAAACCAGGAATCACAGGAATGGCACAAATAAACGGAAGGTCAGATTTAAGCTTTGAAGAAGAAGTCTTATACGACACTTTTTATATAGAAAACTGGAGTATCTGGCTAGATATAATAATCCTACTCAAAACTCCATGGGCAGTAATAGCTCCCCGTAAAGCAGATTAATTCATACACAAACATTTGCTAAAAATTAAAAAATATGATATAATAGAATTATACAGTATAAAAATAAATATCTAATATATGGCAAGTCCAAATAATATAGAAGGAGGTTTTGGTGGATATAATGATAGGATAGATACAGAATCTCGACAAATATCTAAGTCAATTTTGAATTTGAGTAAAGAGGAGTATGTTTCTGAGGTAATGCAAGCAGCAAGATTAAGTGGGGAAAAATATAAAACTAGACTCGGACAATATTTTGATGAAAACGAAGATTTAATTAACCCACAACAAAAAGGTTTAAGGAAATCTCAACTCACAACAATTGTAAAAAAAATATCTAATAAACAAAAGTCAAATGAGTCAAATGCAGGTATTTCAGAGGAAGATTATGACGATACTCAAGTTAGTTCAGAGGATGAGGTGTTACATAGTATTCTTGATAAGAATATAGGAAATTCAATAAACCCAGAAGTACAAAAAAATGTCCCAACAACTGATGAAGTAGATACTATCATCACTACAGAAACCCCAGAATTATCTCCAGAACAACAAGCAAGAGTTGATAAGTATCAATACCCAACTCGTCCAGCCAATAAGAATGATTATGATAGAGGGTATAATTTGCCAGAATGGTTAAATATTGAGGTTGATTCAGAGGAACATAATAAACTTAAAGAAGCTATTAAAGAACTAGGAGTAATGCCTAAGTTAGGAGAATTAGACACAATTATAAAAGCACAACATCAATCAAATGAGATTTCAGGTAATTATTTATCATTTATAAATGCCACAAGAGAATTATACGGATTAAATCCACTACAAACTACAGCTGAGGTAGAAGAATTACTAGAGAGTTTACCTGATGATAGGGGGGTAGAACCTATACCTGTAGAAAGTGAAGCACAGTCTAAATATTATATCGTGGAGGGTTCAAGATTCAATTTATCTAGATATAACGGGAATGATGAAATGCGATTAGCTAAGATAAAAGATGATTTGTCAGAATTAGGGATATCTGAGATAGAGTTAGATGAATTAATATCAAGTAGAGGTTTTCCAGATATACCTTCAAAGTCAATTAAAATAGGTGATAAGATTGTTGATTGGGATGATGAAGATCCAGAATCTAGATTGAGCTATAGAGAATCGGCAATAGCTGAATACTATGGAATAGATACTAATAAAGGCATGTTTACTGATGACACTCAAGCAACGGAAGACGAAAATATAAGAGAAAAAATAACTTATGGTAATATGAGTAATAAAGCATGGAAAAACCTTAATACTGGAGAAACATTACAGACATTTGGTCGCTTGCCAGACACAAATACTGAAGAAGAATCTATTATAGAAGGTAGAGCGAAAAGAAGAAGTTCTAGTGCTGATGTAGGAGATATGTCTCCCGATGCTGAAGCTGAACCCACTACTAGTGAGCCTGAAGTTTTAGTATCAGAGGATAGTGGGCCACAATCTTCGACAGAACCTAATCCAGATAGTATTGCATCGTTCCCTGAAGACTCTCAACAACCGCCAGAAGCTGAAGTTACTGAGTCAACAAACCCAGATTTGGATGAATTACAATCAGAACTTTCTAGACTTGTCGCAGAAGCAGCTAATAAACTTAATATAGAACAAGAGCAAGAGAATAATCAAGAATATAGTAGTAGATTAGATAGAGAAAAAATTGATATATTTACAGAAAATGCAAAACAAGCTATACAAGATTATCAAAAATTTGCTAGTGAGCACTCTGCTCCTTTTTATAACTCTAATGCAGAGATACAAAAAAGATATCTTGAATTAGAAAGAACAGCTTGGGATGCGTTATATAAACTAGCCCATTATTTAGACGGAGAAATAGCTACACTTCCTCAAGATCGCGATATACAACTATCTCACCCAGAAGGAGTAGATACTAGGCAATATTTAGAAGAAAGAGGATATAAATTTGATGAAAATGGGTATATTACAGATATAACAGATAATGGTATAGAGATTGAGTTAAATCGACCAGTCAGGATAGAAAGTTTAATTAAATCTAAGAGGCCTTCGAGAGTTCTTTATCCTAATCCTTTCAAAAGCAGTGCTATTAGTAATGACATTCAAGATGGCTTCGGTACAAATATAAATATTATTAAAGATAAAGAACAAATACCCTCTCGTGATTGGAATAGACCAATAACGAATAATGTAGATTTAGATAGATACTCTAATAGAGATAGACCTAGTTATTATAATTCATATTTAACAAAGGGATATTTAATTAATGGTCTCAATAAGAATACACCAGATTTTCTATTAGGTGTATTAGATAAAGAACATTTAAAAACAGTTATAGTAGATGAAACTAAGCAAGTTAATAATTCGTCTAAAGTTATAAAAGATCCTTGGATAGAAGAATCAAAAGGAGAAACAGAATTTGAGCAGATATTTGCTGATAGACTTAAAGATAATAATGAGATTAGTGGAAATGTAGGAACTCCAGATCCATGGTCAGAAAGAACAGAACAACCAGAAGTAGAAACTACAGATGGTAGCAATATTACTTTAAATACAGAATCTACAAGTCCAAATCTAGATAAAGATGCTATTATCAAAGAATATAGACAAATAGGATTTAGTGAAGAACAATTAGCATTTATTAAGCAAGCTATTGATTTAGGTGATACTCCAGAACAAATAGCTTTGTATGCAAAACCAGAATATGAAGTTGCTCAAATTATTGTAGAAAGAGAAAAAAAACTAAATCCAAATTTAGATATTAGTCAATATGAAGGACTGCCATATTGGCAACAGACTTGGATTATTACTGGTATTCTTGCAGGACATACTCCAGAACAAATAGCTTTATATGCAAAATCAGGTATTAATAGTAATGAGATAGAAGAAATTAAAAGTGATATACGAAATGGACTTACTATAGAACAGATAAATGAAAAAAAGATTAAAAAAAGAGCTGAAGGATATCTAAATAGTGATTGGGGTTTTTCTCGTGATAAGTTAATAAGACAACTAGAATCTGAAGGATTAACAAATGAACAAGTTACTCAAGCAATAGATGGTATGGATATTAATTGGGATTTGGAAGCAATAAAAAGAGCTAGAAGTTATTTGCAAAATAGACCAGAAACTAGAGAAAATTGGTCTAAAAATGAGTTGATAGAACAGTTAGAATTTGAACAATTTACGGATGAACAAGCTATATTTGCGGTAGATAATATTTCAGAGTATCATTGGAAAGAAGATGATGAAGTTGTAAATCCTGAGCAATCTGAGATAAGAGAAACCACCCCGCAAGTATCACTTGAGGATTTAAGACTGGCTTATGCCAGAGCAGAGGAAACTTGGAACAGGAAAAGAGGAGATGAATATTTAGAAGACGCTTTTATAGAGGCAAGAGATGCCTATAATACTGAACTTGAGAAAGTATTAAAATTACAAGTAGCACAAGGACAAGAGGCTAATATACATGAGTTATTCAAAAACGAAGTTATTAGTTTAAGAGAACAGAGAATTACACAATCTAAAGAATTACAAGGTACATGGGAAAAAAGATTTAATAATACCAAAGAGAAACTACTAGGATGGGCGACAAAAAACAAAACTCGTTGGATGTTGGCAAACATAGGTCTTTTAGCTACAGGAGGTTTGTTATCTTTAACTGGAGTTGGAATTCCAGTAGCAGGAGCCTTAGAGGGAACAAGAAGAGCTCTTGGAAGTGTTATGTCTGGAGTAAGTGCAAACAATACTTTAGTTGGCCTTATGGAAGATAGAGATACAAACATTAATATATTTGGTAAAAATATTAAATTTCAAGCAGTCATTCCTAAATTAGTAAAAGAATCATTGTCAACTAATGAAGACGATTTTAAAAAAGTTAGCGATGATGTGCTTAAAGATAGATTAGGAACTTTGGAAGCCTATTATAGATTAAATGGTGGTAAATTTACTAATGATGATCAACAAAAGGCTTATGAAAAAATACTAATTGAATTAGGTCATAGAGTCAGAGTTAATACTTTAGAAAATTATCAAAATACACAGGAATCTAGTTCAGAACAAACACAAGATATTAGTGCCAATCAAGATGGACTACAGGAATCAGTAGATACTTCCAGTCAGGATAATAATTCTACTGAAGTCGTGAATAGTAGCAATACGGAGACATTTAATTTTGGTGAATCTAGATATACCTCAGAGTTACTTAATATAATCTCAGATAAACGAGTACAAGAATTAGATAAATTTAGGAGAAATCGGAAAATAGCCGCCGTAGCAGGTGTAGCGACTACAGGAATTCTAGGTAGTTTATTAGTAAATGATATGCATCGTCCAGGAAGTATGTTCAATCCAAATGACACTTCAGACACCGGAGCTTCAGTACCTAAAACAGAACCTGGAAGTGGTACAGGAGGGGCAAATACTGGAGAGAGTGTTACTCCAAAACCAACTACAGAGCCAATATCACCTAATCCTTCAGAAACTCCAGGTACTCGTGGCTTAGGAGAACCACCATCAGCACCTGAAGCTCAACCTACTGGAGCGGGAGAGGCTTTGAGTCAATCTGAGCAATTATCTCAAGATGTCTCTAATCTTACCCCAAGAGAGTCTATTTGGACAGAAGTAGCCAAACAATTAAAGGGTGCTACAGATGCTCAGATACAGCAAGCAGTAGAAAACCTATTACAATCAGCAGAAGGACAAAATTCAATTTATAAATTAGCACAAGGTACAGAGGGAGGAAGAGCTCTATTATCTCAATGGGGAATAGATAATGCTAGTGAAATGGCTATATTATCTAAAGAACAGCTCTATGAAATTTATAGATACCTGGCTCCAGGTGAATTACAAGGTATTACTGAATTAAGTCTAGATAATCTCACTCCATTCGAGGCAGCAGAGCCTCCACAAGTTGATGTCTCAGAGTCTATGGATACTACTACATCAACAACCGAAGCTCCTATTCCATCTGTAGAGCCTACTCCTTCAGCAGCTCCAGAAGCTACTGCACCGACTGAGCCCACTGCATTTATTCAAGAATTATCTGAAATATTAGGTAAATCTAATTTAACAGAAATTCAAGCCAGAGATATGATCCAAAATTATTTTTTGGATGACTATGGTAGGGAAGCTATTTATAAATCTTTAGCTAAGACTCCAGAAGGAGCGCAGTTCCTATCACAAGGATTTGGAGTTAATAGCTCTCTAGATTTTGCTAGTCTTACACCAGAACAAATGTACGAAATATCTCAAAATATTAACCCTGCTGATTTAGAAAAAATAATTAACGAGAGTATTTTTTCTAAATTTGAAATGGCAGATGTTGTATCCTTAGTGGAAGGAGATTCACTACTAGGTGCTGTCAATAGATATATAGCTAGTGAAGTTGGGAACTTACCTTATGACTCAACCTTAGGACAACAAGTTTTGAATGTGTATATCAATACACCAGAAGGTAAAGAGTGGTTATATGAGTCTATTGTAAGTAATCCAAATCCAAACAATCAAAATGTCCAAATGTTTAGAGAATATTTACGTTTTGAGGGTATTCAATCAGTAGAAGACTTTAAACATAAGTTCGACTGGGTAAAATTTAGTGGGAATAGAAGAATACCTACTTCAGGATTTTGGAACTATACTAGATTACCAAATGGTAATATGAGAATAGCTCCACTTTCCACATTCTTACAACCAGGTAAAATGGTAGGTATCCCAGAAGCCATCCGACAAGTACTTATCAAACAATAACAATTAACTACAATAATATGGACAATCCACAAGACAATATCATCGCCCTATTAGGACTAGAAGATTTACCAATAGACAACCGAGCTCAATTAGTAGATGAGTTAAGTCAAATTCTAGAAGTAAGAGTATTGAGTGCCGCCTATGACACCCTCACTGAAGAGCAAGCTCAGCATCTAGATAGTCTACTCAATGACGATAATCCCGAATTGGTAGGACAATATATACAAGAAAATGTCCCAACATTAAGTGAAATCTTCGCCACTCAAGTTGAGAATTTAAAAGCCGAATTAGTACAACACAAAGCCGAAATCACCGAAAAACTAACCCAAGAATTCGAACAAAAGTTTCAAGATATAGCTCCAGTAGAAGAGACTACAGATACGTCTATAGAAGATAATAACCCAACTGAAAAGGTTTAATTAGTAACTGGAATAGAGTAAGTAGTAGCAGGAACAAGTTTTCTTGCTTGCTTGTTTTGGAAAGTGTTAAGATAGGCGTATAAATATTTATGAACTTGCCCGTCAACAGATAATCTATCTTGAATTACAGGTACATAATTAATAGCCATTTTATTCAATATACCTTGCATATCTTGAATAGTATTAAAAGCAGTTATAATAGAGCTATAATTATAAGTACTAAAGAATATACCCTTATTTTTAACCAAACTCTGATTATATAACCCCCTTGCAGCAAGTACCGGTACGCCTGAGACTAACGCTAAAGATAGAGGATACTTATCTTCATTGTCTTTAGAAATCTCGACAAAAATATTAGCATTTTTAATCAAAGACTTTTCAGTATCACCACTCAACTCACCAACAAAAATAATATTCTTACCTTTATATTTTTCCTTTACTGCAGGTACAACTTTACCTAAAATCACCAAAGATTGATGTAACTTATGATTACAATAAGCTTTTATAAACACCTCCAAACTTCTAGAATCACGATATTGAGATACATTAACCAGAATATAGTCTTGAGGATAAATAGACTTAAGGTCAGTATTTGCTACCTCATTATTAATCTCAACTCCAGTAGGAATAGTATATAGCTTAGACTTGAAAGCAGGATTAAACAAACTCTTGAGAGCCGGATTGGCAATAATTAAACTATCTGAAAACTTCGCAGAAATATAAGTAAGTAATCGAAACTTTTGTCTATTCTTAGCAGTATTAGCAAAAGTATATTGTTGGTAGTCAAAAATAATTCTCACCTGAGGCATCTGTAAAGCCACCCAAAAAGCTACCCAAGCATATTCCAAAGACCTAATATGCACAATCTCTAAATCAGGAATTTTTCTTAAAGCTTTAACAGTAGCTCTAATAGTAGGTTTAGTCGCAATAATATTAATCCCTTTGTACTCAGAAGCCTGCGTGTAATTTGGCTCTGATATTACATAAACAGAGTGTCCTCGTCTCGCTAAAGGCACAGCGATAGTCTCTAAATTATATTCATTCCGATCTCGAGTACTCTGATAGAGAAGACCTCTAGTTCCAACAAATGCTATAGTCATAAATTGAATTATTCTTTTAGGTTGAGATTATAGCATAAAATAGCAGTTTTGTCAAAAGATTATAAAATGTCTGAGACAAGAAAACTTAAAGATCAAATAACTTTGTACCAATAAATATCATCTTTTGTCAATTATTGATATATGTCCAGGATGAAACACATCGTGGAAAGAGAGAAGAGGGAGGATAAATAGGAAGAGGAGCCGTAAGGCTCCTCTTCCTATGGGGAATAAGATATAATAGTGATACAAATTATTAACTAAGA
>JBIKVS010000014.1:0-19365 GCA_044356725.1 Minisyncoccia bacterium | reverse complement strand
ATTGGATTTCACTTTTTTTAGTCATATCTTTACACCAAACTATTATTAGAATTTTTTATTTTCTCCAAAATCTCTTGCAAACCTTGCCTTTCTTTTGCTGTTAATTTCCTAGAATTCTCCTCTTGAGGAGTACCCGCTTTAGCGGGGGAGGTGGATTGTCCTATTACTTTTTTGAGTCGCTCCACCGCAATAGTTTCCACATAATCCATCTGCTCAATCCCAATATATTGCCGCCCCATTTTATGAGCTACGGCGGCAGTTGTGCCAGATCCGAGATGATAATCTAGGACAATGTCGCCAGGTTGAGTGGATATTTGAATTATTCTTTCCAATAAAGGTTCTGGTTTGGGTGTGACAAAAACTGCATCACCAAATAGATTTTTAATTTCATCTTTTGCATTTGCATTATTTGAGGTGTCTTTCCAAATTGTTTCTGGAATACTTCCAGTGTTTTCTGATAAAAACTTTTTGTAATATAATCTGTCTTCATTTTCAATTAATCTATTGTCATCATCTAACTTTTTCATTGTAGCTTTATTTACAAGCCATAATCTTTTAGAGTAAAAATTACCTTTATTAGTTGTATATTCGAATTCAGAACCTCCTTGTTGCCTAGACCAAATACCTAATATACGGTACTCTCCTCGAGGATCATCGTCTTGATTCTTATATGCTTTTTTTGTTGATTCATCTAATTCATTTCTTAGTATTTTTAAATTTTTCTTCTGTTTTCCAAATACAATTAAATTTTCATGTGTGATACTAAAATATTTTGCACTATTATCTTTACCTCTTTTTTTATGCCAAATAATATTATTTACAAAGTTTTCTCTCCCAAAAACTTCATCCATTAAAACTTTTAGATAGCCTTGTTCATTATCATCACAACTCACAAAAATTACCCCATCCTCTCTTAATAACTCCCTTGCTACTTCTAATCTATTTTTCATAAAAGTCAGCCAAGTGGAATGATTAAAATTATCATTATACTTAAACCCATCATTCCCAGTATTATAAGGCGGGTCAATATAGATAAGCTTCACTTTACCTGTAAATTGCTTCTTGAGACTATGCATAGCTAAGAGATTATTACCTTTGATAATCATATTCTCAGCAATAGTCCCATTTTTATCTCTTTTGAGAGCATCCACCCCGTCGACTTTGTCGACACCCCTCAAGAGGGGAATTTGACCATCTTTTGTAAACCTTTTCCAATTCACTAAAGCCTTGGGGTCTAATAATCTATCAATTTCATCAGGAGCAAGAACGGAATTAAAAAATATCTCTTTTCTTTTAGCTTGTTTTTGGATATAAGAATAATCCACCCCGTCGACTTTGTCGACACCCCTCAAGAGGGGAATTTTCTCAAAATAAGTATCAGAGCCTTCTTCATTACTTTGCCCACCTTCCAAAATACAATCTTTATACGGCCAATTTAGTATTATATCATTACTATCTTTGAGGAATTTTTTCCCATCTGTTAGTCCAATTCTGTTTTTATAAGCTGTATAAGAATTATCTATTTTATTCTCCTCCATAAAGAATCTAAAGTCATTCATCTTGAAGACATAAGTAGAATGCTTCTCAGTAGTATCTGGACTAATTTTAGCAAAAAACTTCTCTCTCAAAGCCTCCTCTTGTAATAATAAATTAATAATCTTATCATCAATCTTTTCTACCAAATCCAAAAGCAAAGTTTGATTTAATTCCTTCTCTCCTTCTTCATTTTGAAACCAAATTCTCTCATCCGCCTCCAATATTGATAATATAATTGACCTAAAATTAATTCCTGGCATATATTATAATTTATTATTCTATATATCTTATATTATACCCTTTAATCTTATAAAAATACAGAGTATGTACTCGATTAGATGATCGTAGACAAATTACGAGATAAAAAGTCAAGAAATTAAAGCTTTGCATAGAATATAAGATAATTACTTGTCCTCCTTTGGAGGAGGTGGCACGAAGTGCCGGTGGTGGATAGAGTGTAAATTTTAATATATCTTTAAAGAAAAAACCCTCGCTCAGCGAGGGGGGGAGGAAGGAACAATCTAATTAAATGAGTCTGTGTCAACTGTATTTATATATCGTATCAGAGAATCTTACTTTAGTCTGATGTGCTGTTGCACTAGTAATATCAGCCTTATGTGAAGCTGCCTCTAATGATTCAATAGTAGGTCTTTTGGCTATTAGTGAAATTGCTGCAGCATTCAAACCTGTTATTGTTTCAAAGACAATATTTTTTAAATCTTGGAGCTTTTCATCAGAATTTAAAACATTTGCTGCGACAATGTATGCTTGAAATAATGTAGTAGAGGATTCTATGACTCTTACTGAATGTTCTGCCATTAGGTCAAGATTTTCATAACCTATTCTTACTCTTAACGCTACTACTGCAGAATGCAGTGCACAGCCTGCATCTGAAAGTGCGTTTAGTAAAATTCTTACCTTCTTTGTGGCCTCAGTTTCTGAATGAGTGGTCATAAAACAGACCTGAAATTAGGACAATTTACCTTAGCATATTTTAATCATTTTAGCAATAGTTGTATTCAATTTTTGTCCCAAATCATTACTTTGACACCCTATCAAGAGGGGAATTTAGCTCTGTCCTCCTCCGTCACCTACGGTGCCACCTCCCCCAAGGGAGGACAAAACTTAAACACACACTCATCCCCGTGCAAACGCTCGGGACTTTTTTATTAATACTTAATCTTCCACAACATATACCTCTGCAACGGATACAGCAAAACAGCCCAAAATCTACCATACCATTTGACGAGATATTGTCTCTGGGCTTTGTAATATCTCTTTTTGGTATTGATAATATTACTCTCGGATCCTCCTTCATAATGCCAGATGGTGATTTGTTGTGTCCATTCGATATTATGTCCTGCTTGTCTGACTCGACGGCATAAATCTATATCCTCATAGTACATAAAAAATCTCTCATCAAAGCCACCAAGCTCTCGGAATACTGAAGTCTCTATACAAAGTGAGCCTCCACTTACCCAATCAGTCAGAAGACTTTCCTCTGAGGGAGTTTTCCAGATTTTTTTGGCGGTATTTTGGATTATACTCTTGGGAGTAGGGAAGTCTCCATACTGATAAGCTTGAATTTGCTTCTCGTGATTCACTAGAGCTAGGCCTATGACTTTAGTGGTTTTGTCAATTGTGGATAATGTGTGGATATCTCCTTGTATGCGAGTATCGGGGTTAATAATACATAGCCAATCTCCTGTAGCTTTAGTAGCTCCTAGATTCACTCCTGAGCCAAATCCTGCATTTTTATCTGAATAAATTATTGTAATTTTTTCTGTGGATAAGTTTTGTATTATATCTAAATTTTCACCTGAGTTATTGTCTACTATGACAATTTCATAATCTCCAGAAGTATGTTGGATGATAGAATTTACACAGTCTGTTAAAAATTTTAGACTTTTATAGGATACAATTACAAAAGATATTTTTTTATTCTTGAATATTGATGGCATAGTAGTGTTTTAATCTTTTTACTCCTAGTGGTAAGAAAACAATTCCAAAGACTAGCATTGCTATAATAGTTTGGATGAATATATTAAGGTTTTGAGTAAAGTATATACTTAGTCCCATTATGATAGTGGCTAAAATTGCAATTAAATGTATGAATTGAAATTTTGGGAAATACTGAATATGTTTTTTGACTAGATAAATATAGCTTAGTAGTACAAGTCCTTCCGTGATAGCGGTAGCTATAGCGGCTCCCAAATAAGAATATGTTGGGATTAGATATAGGTTAAGAGCTACATTGAATACTGCCCCTATAATAGCTATATACATACTTTTATTTTGCAGAGAAGCTCCAATTAAAATATGCCCCATAAGATTACCAAGGAAGATAAACCCAATACCTATGAATAATACTTGCAAAGTACTGGTGGCTGGTATAAAATCTTGTCCAGCGATTAGGTTTAGAATTTTATTAGATAATAATATTCCAGCCACAGCTAAAGGAATTGCAATAGTTATTAAAATATTATAGGCTTGTTGGAATATATGTTTAAATCTAGTTCTTTCTTGTATATAATATTTAGCAAAAAGGGGCAATAATATTCCCATAAACATCCCTGGGATTGCTATTAGAATTTCTAGGATTTTATAGGAAGCCCCATATAGTCCTACGGCTGTCTGGTCTTTCATTATGGATAACATTACTGTATCTATACGATAATAAATAAGATTAAAAGTTATAATAACAAATAGGGGAAGGGCTTTTTTGAATACCTGCTTCCAATATTGCCAGTCTATATTTAGCTTAAGGGGATAATATTTATAAGTTGAGATTATCATAAATATAGCTTGTACAATACCTGAGGCACTATACCAAACCATTACCCAAAATAGATTAACTTGTCCTAGGAAAGCAAGAGCTAAAACTCCTAGCATTAATGTTATTCTAGCTAAAAAGTCTCCAATAGTAATCTTATCTGTACGAAGTTTGGTCTGAAATATTCCGATTAAAACATGAGATACGGAGGCTCCAATTGTTCCAATGGATCCAAGAGCGACCAAGGTCTTTACTTCAGTAGTATAAGTTGGGATTAACCAAACCGTGGTTGAGGCTAGTATTCCTATTACTGATACTGCCATTACCAATCTAAATGTAAATAAATTATTAACTATATGTGAGACTTCTTTCTCATCTTTGCCGGCAATTTCTGTAGACAATAGGGTATTGAACCCAAATTCCGCCAACACACTAGCTATAATTAGATAATTTGTAATAGTAACATAAGCTCCAAAACCATCTACTCCTAAAAAAGTGGTAAGTATACGAATTGATACAAAACCAACTCCAATCATCACAAATTTACCTAAAATTTGGATAATACTATTGAGAGCTAGTTTTTTATTTAATGTCATAGATGAGAATTATTTAATTCCCTCGGCCTTATCTACTTGTTTGATTAAGAAAAATTCCTGTCCTATGGTAAATAAAGTGGTTGTAATCCAATACAAACTCATTGTTATTGGTAAAGTATAGGCAAATATAGTCACTAAAATTGGCATTGTAAACATCATTTGCTTATTCAAAGTAGTGGCAAAATCTGGCTCTTCAGGTTTATTGTCTTTTTTCTTCTTAGACTTCTTAGATTCTTTTTTCTTAGCTGGTTGAGTTCTCTTCATTATAAGGCTAATCTGATAGTACTGAGATAAACCTACTAAAAGTGCAAAAATTATATTTCTAGAGTCTGATACATTGATAAGTCCCCAAAAGGTTGGGTTAAAACTTTCTGGAAAAGTAATAAATGAATAGGCGGCTGCATATTTTTCTGGAGTAAATATATTCAAAGATACCTGATATATAGCTATCAATACTGGTATTTGTACAAATAATAACATTAGTCCTGCAAAAGGATTAACATTATGCTCCTTATAGATTTTCATCATCTCATCAGTTAACTTCTGCCTATCATCTTTATATTTAGTTTGAATTTCTTTCATCATAGGCTGCACAATTGCAAGCTCTCTCTGGCTTTTAATACTAGCTCTATACAAAGGTATCATTAAAATTCTTACTACTAAAGTTGTCAAAATTATAGCTAGTCCAATATTAGCTCCTGGAATAGTATTATAAAAAAACACCATAGAGTTAAACAAAGGTCGATATAATAATTCATTGAATAGCCATCCCATACCAGATTTTAGCTTAGATTGTTAATATAATTGTGCAGTTGATGTAAATAATCAGCTTTATTCTGACTTGTGATTTTAGTCCGCACTAGTACAAGTATATCATATTTATTGCTTTTTGCTATAATATTCTTGCGGAATAATTCTCGAATTTGTCTTTTGAGCCTATTACGGTTGACAGCTAGTGAAACTTGTTTTTTAGGTATAATTACTCCTAGTCTATGATGTTCTAGAGAATTTGGTCTTTTGTATATCTGAAAATTATCTAGATATTGTGGTTTTATCTGAGCAAATATATTGGCTATATCTGATGCTTGATGAAGCCTTTGCATTAAAACTGTTTATTTTATTAAAAATTAAACTGAAAGCTTAGCTCTTCCTCTAGATCTTCTTCTGTTAATCACCGCTCTACCAGCTTTAGTAGCCATACGAGACAAAAATCCATGTCGGCGATTTCTCTTACGATTTTTACTTGCTGCTCCTTTTATCATAATCTATAATTACATAATTAAATCATATTATACCCTATATTAGCTCTAAAGTCAAGGTTTGAGGATAATTATGAATGGTGAGTTGTGAATTATAAATTTCTTATCCATAACCTAATTATAATAAGTACCTATTTTTATCTCGATAAACTTAACTTGCTAAAATCTTGTTTTTGTGGTATGGTGAAATTGCAAATTTAATAAAATACCAATGTCAAATCCTGTTTTAGATGAAGATAAAGAGCATAATATAAGAGTAGGTAAAGAAGATAATCATCCAGACTTTGAAAATAAATATACACAAGAATTAGCAAAAAGTCTAAAACGAATATTAAAAGAAATATATCCAGATTTAAGATCCTAGTGTAATACTAGGATTGTTTTTTTATAATTAATTTCAAAAGTGAAATAAAAGTGAAAAATGTTTATTTATTAGTATTTATGCTATATATTTTGTCATATTATTGCAAAAATTCTCTAATAGAGTATAATGAAATTAACTTATCCACAGTTTATAAACATCATCAATTAGACGATTGCAATGGACGAGAAACAAAGAGTTTGGAATTCTGTATTAGGTGAAATAGAACTTAATATTAGTAAACCTCAATTTAATACCTGGATCAAAAACACTTATCCTATTAGTATGGATGAGAGTGAGATTGTAATTTGTGTACCTAGTGCCTTTACTCGTAATTGGTTAGAGAATAAGTTCAATCTTACTATTCTTAATTCTATTCAAAAAATTACCGGCTCAGTAAAAAGAGTTAGATATGTGGTTCAAAATGATAAAAAACCAAATTCTAAATCTATTAAATCAGTCATTAATCTAAAAACTCAAGATATTAAATCTCAAAAAGAAGCTATATCTAGTGAGAATATTGCTGATACTGGGCTAAACTCTAACTCAAATAACACTTATACATCCTTATCTAGACCTAATGGTATTTCTTTATTAAAAGATAATTATACTTTTGAGAATTTTATTGTTGGCTCCTCTAATGAACTTGCTCATGCGGCGGCTCAGTCTGTAGCTAATGAACCAGGGACTAGATATAATCCATTGTTTATTTATGGTGGTGTTGGATTAGGTAAAACTCATTTAATTCAAGCTATTGCTAATAAATTACTCAAGAATAATAAAAATATTTTATATGTGACTTCTGATGTATTTATCTCAGATTTGATGAATTCTCTTAAAAACGGGAAAATGGAAGACTTTAAGGCTCGTCATAGAGCTGTAGACTTACTTATAATTGACGATATTCAATTTATTGGTGGTAAGGAGGCGACTCAATATGAGGTATTCAATACTTTTAATGAACTTTATGCTCATAATAAACAAATTGTATTTACTAGTGATAGACCTCCAAGTGCTATCAAGACTCTTAATGATAGATTAAAGTCTCGTTTTGAAGGAGGTATGATTGTAGATGTAGCCATTCCTGAATTTGAAACTAGAGTAGCTATTCTGAAGTCCAAATGTATTCAAAAAAACTTTGACCTAGCTGATGATATTATTTATGTAATTGCTGAGCGAATTAAAAGTAATGTGCGAGAATTAGAAGGAGCTCTTAATAAAATTATTGCTAGAGTACAATTATTAAACACCCAAATAACTCCAGAATTAGTAGATAAACTTATAGAAGGTGGTCAAATTCATTCACAGAGAATTGTGAATGTGGATACTATTTTGAATATAGTAGCTGAACATTTTCATATTAAAAGAGAAGATCTTTTATCTAAAAGTCGTAAAAAAGATATTGCTGTTCCAAGACAAATTGCGATGTATTTAATTCGTGAAGAGTTAAAGCTAACTTTTCCTAATATTGGAGATGCTTTTGGAGGTAAAGACCATAGTACTGTTATGCATTCTTGGAATAAAATAAAAAAAGATTTAGTCTCTAACTATACTCTAGAACAAGATATTACAATTATAAAGAATAAACTTTATAACGAGGAAAATCCTGAGAATTCATAGGATTTGTTATACCTAAATAAAATTAACAATTATATAAATATATTAAGTAAAAAAACACTCCAACCAGTGTGGAAGGAGTGCGGGGGAGTGTGTAAAATAGACTTACACTCAGTTTGATGGTAAAATCCAGTTCGTATTTAAGAGGCTTGTCCCGACCAATCCGGGTCGGAGATGTTGACGATGGTTCCTCATAATGTCATAGTTGATCATGTTGAGAACCAGTACTCCAGTTAAGGCGATTGCTAACCAAGGATTTTTTCTAAACTTGACAGCTACACAAGAGAGACTAGAAAGAACAATGAGCTCAACCATGAGGATTAGGATGAAATACAGCATTATGTATATACCATATTTATCCATTTTTGTCAATAGTTGTTGTTATTTATTTTTAACATTTACTGTTGTCTATAGCTTTATTAATTAATTTATTATTATATTTTGTTATAATATTATATTTTTGTGTAGTTATGATATTGTGTTTTTGTCCCCCTTTGCCTGCCTGCGGTAGGCAGGGAGGGGGAAGCCTGCAAGGCGGGGTTGGATATTTCTGTATTCGTAGGGTAGACTTTTCAGTCGCCCGCTTTTACTACCTTGAAGTAAATTGATAAAATTTATAATTATAATAAATACTCCACCCCTCAAGAGTGGAATATTTAAAGCATCCACCACCGGCACTCCGTGCCACCTCCTCCAAAGGAGGACAAAAGCACTCAAGAGTGGAATTAAATTCATAATTTACCATTCATAATTAAATAATGTGTATAACCTGTGTATAAGTTATATAAAAGTATATATTTTGTGTGAATAATATTGTGGGTAAGTTAGAGGTATTCCACAGACTATAATTATATGAATAGTTATCCCCATATATTATAATGACTTATCCCAAATGATATCCACACTTGACAGTGTCTATATATGCCACTAAAGAATAGTTTTAAGCTTTTCCACAGACACTACTATCTACTATTATATATATAATATATAAAGGACAAAAAATACAAATCTAGTAAAAACCATTTATTCAAGGTATAATAAATATATAGTTTAAGATAGATAAGATATGAAATTTACCTGTTTGCAAGAAAATCTTTTAAAAGGATTGAATATTGCTCGTCAAAGTTCTTCACGAGCTACAACCTTACCAGTTTTACAAACTTTTTTATTACAAGGAAAGCAAGGATCTTTAACTATAAGCTCTACTAATCTTGAAATTGGCATCAGAGTCCATATTCGTGGTAAAGAGGACTCTGAGGGGGCAATTTGTATTCCACAAGACACCCTACTTGCCTATATTAGAAACTTACCACAGGATAAACTAAATTTAAGTGTTGAGAATGATGAATTGACTATTGAACAGGGACAAGATATTCAAGCTCAATTTAAAGGTATTATTGCTGAGGACTTTCCTAATTTACCTGAAATAGAGTTAGAGAATCAAATTATTATTAATAGTAATGACTTAAAACAAGGTTTGAAAACAGTTTATGGTTCTTTACCTAAGAATGAATTTCGCCCAGAAATTTCTGGAGTTTATTTAGCTAAAAAGGGAAATCAATTAGTTTTTGTAGGTACGGATGGATTTAGATTAAGTGAGAAAAAAGTGAATTTAGATAATTTAGAAGGAGCAGATTTTTCGGTAATTATTCCTAGTAAAACTGTAGCTGAGATAATCCGAATTTTAGATACAATAGATGAAACTGAAGTTAATATTCAATTTGGGTCTTCTCAAATCAAATTAATCGCTGATACTGTTGAGATAATATCTAAGTTAATTGATGGAAACTTCCCACAATATGAAGGTTTAATACCACAAAAATTCAGTACTACCTTTGACTGCGATAGTCAAGAATTAGTGCAAGCTATTAAATTATCCTCTGTTTTTTCTCAAAATGCAGTTAATGATGTTAAATTAAATCTACAAGATGAGAAAAATTTAAGTGTTAGTTCATCCGATTCTCAAACAGGATCTAATAAAACTAAATTACCAGTACATATTACCGGAGAGACTGGAATGACTATAACTTTTAATTATAATTATCTTTTAGATGGGATACAATTATTCAAAGAGGGGACAATACAATTTCATCTTAATGATACCGATTCACCAGTAATTTTAAAAAGTGATGACACTCCAGATTTTTATTATCTTATAATGCCTATTCGCGATTAAAAATATGCTATCCAGAGTACAATCAGCTTCAACTCTTGGACTTAATGGTCAAAAAATAGAGATTGAAGTTGATATGACTCAGGGTTTACCTGGCATAACTATTGTTGGACTCCCAGATACAGCTATTAATGAGGCTAAAGAAAGAATTAGATTGGGACTTAAAAATAGTGGTATTGTTTTACCTCAAAAAAGATTTGTTTTAAATCTTGCTCCAGCTGAAGTGAAAAAAATTGGGACGGCTTATGATTTACCAATGGCAATTGCAATTCTAAAAGCTTTAGAATTAATTCAATTTCCAGAAAAAGATTATATTATTCTAGGAGAATTAGGTTTAGACGGTAGTATTAGAGGGATTCAGGGAATTTTACCAATTACAGTTTATGCCAAAGAGCAAGGAATATCTAATCTTATTATCCCAGTTAATAATTCTAAAGAAGCTTCTTTGGTTGAGGGAGTTAATATTCTTGCTGTGAATCATATTCAAGAAGTTTTAGACCATTTTGATACTAAAGTTTCAACTACAATTACCCCAACTGAAGCTTATAATTTTGTGCCAACCTTTCATACTAGTGACATAGATATGGCTTATATTAGGGGACAAAAATTAGCTAAAAGAGCATTAGAAATAGCCGCTGCTGGAGCTCATAATGTATTAATGACTGGTCCACCTGGAGCTGGTAAAACTCTATTATCTCGTACAATCCCAACTATTTTACCAGTAATGGATCGAGAAGAAGTTTTGGAAGTTTCTCAACTTTATAGTATTGCTGGAAGTCTGAATAGTGAGCAACCATTAATTCTTAATAGACCATTTCGAGCTCCACATCATACCGCATCGTCGATTTCTTTAATCGGAGGCGGGAGTTTTCCTAAACCAGGAGAAATTAGTCTTGCTCATCGAGGAGTGCTTTATATGGATGAATTTCCAGAGTTTCCAAGATTAGTTTTGGAAAGTTTAAGACAACCTTTAGAAGATAGAATTATAACTATTTCTAGAGCCCAAGGATCATTAACTTTTCCTGCTGACTTTATGCTTATTGCCAGCCAAAATCCTTGCCCTTGTGGATATCTTACAGATAATGATAGAGAATGTATTTGTTCTCAAGCACAAATTGTAAGATATCAGCAAAAAATTTCAGGACCACTTTTGGATAGAATAGATATGATTATAAATATAGAAAAAGTCAAAACCGAAGAATTAATCCAACCGTCTGAAGTATTAGAAGAGTCATCAGAAGCCATTAGACAAAGAGTAGAAGCTGCAAGAGAAATACAAAGACAAAGATTTCAAGATTTAGGTATAAAAACTAATAGTTCAATGAATATTAAACAAATTCAAAATATTTGTATTCTGGACAAACAATCTCAACAACTTCTATCCCAAGCGGTAAGCAAAATGAATTTGTCAGCAAGAGCTTATAACAGGATCTTAAAAATATCTCGTACAATAGCTGATTTATCTAACTCTAAAGATATACAGATTAATCATATTGCTGAGTCTTTACAATATAGAGAGAAAACGTCTTAAAACAAAAAGAGAGCTATTTACAAACTCTCTTTTTATAAGATAAATTTATATATTATCTAGCTAAGGGATTTCTAGCTCCTCTTACTTCGAAGTGCAAATGACATCCAGTAGAATTTCCAGTGGTACCCATAGATCCAATATACTGTCCTTTAGTTACATTTTCACCAACTTGAGAAGCTCTAGTAGTAAGATGAGCATAAAGTGTCACAACTCCATTTGGATGAGTGATTTTTATATAGTTTCCATAACCACCATTCCATCCATTTTGAGAGGTTGAAACCACTCCATCAGCAGATGCATAAATAGGAGTTCCACAAGAGTTACTAATATCAACTCCATTATTAGAGTGAATTCTACCATAATTATTACCAGTTGTAGGATAAGCAAAGTAACCATCATTAGCAGGTAAATTACTAGCTCTAGCTATATTATTTCTTCTAGGTAATATTCTAGGTTTAGGTTTCTCTGCAGGCTCGGTAGGGAAAGGTTTGTCTTCATTAGGTACTACAGCATCAGGAACAATAATTTCAGTTCCTATAGCAATATCTCCTTGAAGATTATTGTAATCTCTAATTACCTGCTCAGATACACTATATTTATTAGCAATTTGCTCTAATGATTGAGATTCATTTATTTTAATCTCAATTCCATTTTTCGGTAAAATAGCAAGAGTAGTATTAGCTGCAGGATTTTGTTTTAAGTCTTTTAATCCATTTGCAATAGCTATAGTCTCAACAGATATACTAAATTTTTGAGCAATACTTTCTAAAGAATCACCTTCTTGTACAATATACTCTCTAATGATTGGACTTGACCCTTCATTTGTATATCCTTCAGGGGCATTAACAGCACTAATAATATTAGAATCAGTAGTTTGTATATTAGAATTTAATTCTTCATCACTTGGAAGACCTAAAATTCCACTAGCTTGCAAAACTCCAACTGAAGCTAAAGATGCATCCAAAGGACCTCCTAAATTACTATTATTAAGAAGAGTAGATCCAATTGGTAGTCTTCCTGCATAAGCCATATTGCTAAATACAACTAGGCTTACTACGGCAGTAAGAATGATCCAACTAAGTTTATCTTGTGTGTGCTTAGTAGCACTTTTTATGAATCGAGTCACCTGGTTTTTTGATAATTTAAAAACGATGGTACTAATAGGATTCTTAACTAAATACAAGGAATTCGAACTTCAAAACGGAACAAACAGACATAAGTCTTGACTCAAAATCAACCTTGTCTAATGATTTTAGATTCAAAAATATTATATACTATATACAAAAATTTGTCAATAAAAACACCAAATAATGGCTTAAATATAATAATTTTATATACAATAATTTTAATATTTGGACTTAATATGTGTATAACTTTTGAGGCTAAAATAAGATTTTAGAATAATAAAATTATAAATTTACTAATACAAAGCTATAAATGGAGTATTAGAATAAATATATAGATTAAAATTAAATCAGAAAAAGCTGTAAAATAACTTTTGATAAAAAATAGTAACAAAAAATAAAGTTATAATCTATCTATTTCTTGAGCTAAAATTATATCTTTTTCTGAAATACCACCTATGTCATGGGTGCTAAGATAGATTTCTACATAACCCCAACCTAAGTTTATATCTGGATGATGTTGTTGTTGCTCAGCTAAGTCACCAATTTTATTAACTAGCTCTAAAGCTTCTACAAAATTATTAAGTTCAAATCTTCTGTATAAAAGGTCTTTATTCTCAGATAATTGCCAATTAGGATTTAGTTTGGTTATAATTTCATCTGGATTTATAATATTCATAAGTGTAATTTTAATTATATTTATATATTAACAAAAGATTTTAGACTTTACAAATTAATATAAATAGAGTATTTTAGTTTAGGTGTTTATAAAAGTCACATGACAACCACTAGAAAAACTTTCCCTGTCCCAGCAACAAAGCTAGTTACTTGGAATGGATACTATATTTACAAAAACAAAAAAGTTAAAATATACTTTTATCTTTTGCCAAATCAAGAATTTGATACTGAGCAGTTCTATGAAGTATATGAACGTATTGGTACTAATGGCTTAAATAAAATGACCGTTCTGGGAGAACATATCATTCATCCGCAATCAACACAAAATCATCTCCCGAGAGCTTATTACAAACTCCCGAGAGCTTATTACAAACCTTTTTCTTAAAGCCCTTACTACTCAGTTTGGGATTTTTTCTTTAATTAATATTTGGCTCTAACCTAAAAATCTGGTCACTCTTATCATTTGGATTGCCTCTACCATCTCGATTGGAGGTGCTAAAATATATATACCCGTCAGGTGAGACAGTTATTTCTCTGATTCTGCCTTCACTAATATTTAGCTTCTCATAAGACTGAACTTTTTCTCTTGTCTCGTCTAGATAGACTACAAATATTCCCTCACCTCTTAGCCCACCGAATAAAAAGGCATTTTTGAGATTAGGGTATTTATCTCCATTATAAAATACTCCAGAAGCAGGTGCTATCGCAGGAGTGAATACAAGTAAGGGGTCAATAGCCTCCGGAATGGACTCGGTATGTGAGACTTTTGGCCAACCATAGTCTTTACCAGGTAAAATTCTATTAACTTCATCTCCTCCAGCAGCCCCATCGAATAGTGACGGTCCATGCTCGGTAGAAAATAACACTCCAGAAATTGGGTCAAAGTCTACTCCTTGTGGATTACGATGCCCATAAGAATAAACATAAGAGTTACTAAAAGGATTATCCTCCGGTATACTACCATCTTTATTCATTCTCAGAATTTTACCACCAAGGGAATTAATATCCTGAGCAATATCTTTTTTGGTAGCATCTCCTGTGGTTATATATAATTTTTGGTCTAGTCCAAATCTAAGCCTTGATCCTGCGTGAAATTTGGCAGCTGGGATTTTATCTAATAATATTGTTACATCCTGACCCTGATTATTTATATCAGTCAATCTTACAACCTTTACGAACATCTGATTACCTTCTTCATAAGCTAAAGAAGTATAAATATAAGGAGAATTAGGATAATCAGGATCCAAAACCATACCCATTAAACCTTCCTCATTAGTAGCACTAATTTCTGAGAATTTATAAAAGTCAGCTTTTTTTTGAGAGTTCTTATAATATACTATCTCACCAGATCTCTGAGCAATATACATACTGTCAGGTGTAGGAAAAACAATACTCCAAGGCACATAAAGATTAGATATAACAGGAGTATATTCATAATCTAAACTTTTAGAAATATTTTGGCTATCTACCTCTAATTTAGAACCAGTCTCAAGCACAGGAGTTTGTAAAATAGCAGTATAATTAATAATAAAGACCACAAAGGCAATAATTGCTATTAAAATTATGCTTATAATAATAAATTTTCTTGTTTTGATAGTTTTCATATTTTGAATTTAAAATTTATATCTAATTATATTATAGCATAAAATTAAGAAATATTATCTAGTTATAATTTATATAGTTGGAGAAAAAAACTTAACTTTTACTCGTAGGGGCGACCTTTTAGTAGCCTATTATCCCAAATAAGGTAAAAGAGAGATATAAAAACAATTGTCCTCCCTTGGGGGAGGTGGCACCGTAGGTGACGGAGGAGGATTGAGTTTAATATTATTACAAAATACAATATACTTACTTCGTATCAACAAAAGTATAAACTAATTCAATAGGGTAGTCTTGAGATTGGATTTTCTGGACTAATTTTTTGACCATATTTACCACAGATTTGTCCCCCTTAGGAATTGTAAATAATAATATAAAAGGATTTTCTTTATCTATATATTGGCAGCTAAAGCCATTATTGCCAGAAGCAATATCAATAGCTAGGTCAATATTTTTCATAATCTGTGAGGATTTTTGACCACCTGCATAAATATTGAACATTGGTATTTCTAAATTTTCTTCTAACTCAGCTCCATTAAGTAATGGGTCAAAATTAACAATAGCACCCATTGCATTATGTAAATTTTTGGAATGTAATTCTTGAGAATGAAAATGATGGGTACGAACAGATACTGGTGAGTTTTGTACTTCTAACCTCTTCTCAATTATCTGAGCAAAATTAGAAGCATATTTTGCACTAGTAGAATCGATAAGTTTATCTTGGTCTCTAAATTTATCTAAGAGAGAGACTAGAGGTTTTTTAGCTCTTTTATTATTAAGAGTAGTAGCTACAGCCCCACATTTAGAGTGAGATGAGACTACTATTTCTTCTATTGTAGGATTATTCTCACAAATAGCAATTAACTCATCAGCCATTTTTAACTTTTCACTCTCAGACATAGAACACTCACAACCAGGCAATCCTAGAGAAAGAGCATGATGAGAAGCGGTCAGATATTGAATTCGCTCATCTATACAAGGTAACCAAATCATTTTAGGGCGATTAACTATACTGTCTTTAATTACTTTAGCTAAATTTAGATTATATTTATACTCAGTTTTATATTTCTCTCCATTAATATCAAAAAAACCCTTGGTCTGCATAGTTTTTGACATAGGGTCGCTGTATAATAAATTATGATAAGAGGTGGAATATTTTGACCACTCTACACTGCGATAAGTATCACAAGAATTGCTAGATTTATTCTCTCTATTTGCAATAATCTTGGCAGGTAAACTAATGACTGAACTCAGATAAGCATTTCTTGACATAAAACACAAAAGTAAATCAGGCTGTAATATCAACCCATAATAAAATTAAGGTCTAAAATTAACACTAAATTTTATTATAATATAAATCTCATTTTATTGTCAATAGTTTATAAGTATGTTATATTTAAGGCTATAATTTTATATAATTAAGCTATGCAAAATTTGAAAGTCTACAACTTTCTAGAGAGATTATTTGGTATGGTGGGGAAGATTCGTATTCACCCTGTAGATTTTAATTTACCTTGGTATAGTATTTATAAAAAATATTGGGTGAGGATAATAATCTCTGTTATAACAGAAGTTATATTATGGATTATATTTAGTACATTACCATTAAGCATTGCTGCCATTATTACAAATCAAAATCAATATTGGGCATTAATTTTGGGAATATTATTTTTAATTACTCCTTTAATTACACAATTACATATGAGAAGCTATTGTTTAGGATTAGCTGGTCTTATGAGAAGTGTCTCAAATTCAGCTTATAAATTTTTTGTTAAAGTTGACCCAATTCATCATAGTACTAGAGAATCTGGAAAAGTAATTTCTAAGATCAATAGAGCAGAAAGTGCTTATGAAAAAATTACAGATACTCTTGTTTTTAATATTTTACCATTCTGTATACAAATAGGAGTTATTCTATTCTCATTTATTAGATATGACTTAAGAATAGGGCTTTTTGCTGGACTTAGCTTAATATTCCTTGTGTTGATATCAGTTATTAGTCAAATTATTGTAGTGAGAGGTATTATTTCTATAGACAATGATCAGGGAGACATTCAATCTCAGATAGAAGTAGAAAGTTTACAACAAGTGGCTTTAATTAGGTCTAGCTTTGCTACTCCAGAGCATATTCAAAAACTCAAAAAGACTAATATCAGAACTGGAGAAGTACAAGCAACAGTTTGGACAAGTTTTAATGTAACTAGCTTTATACCTAGAATATTATTTGCTCTATCCTTTATAATATTAATATCATCAGTATTGAATCTTGTAAAAGATGGTGCTCTAGACCTAGTAACATCTATAGCTCTAATGACTATCTATATATCGTCTTATGGATCTATAGTCCACTCAGGTAGTCATATAGAGAGAATTATATCTAACATAGAGCGAATCAAAAACCTATACACCTATATTCAAGAATATGGGGACTCTAGTTATCCAGTTTAGCTTAAAAATATGTATTCTATTCAAATTAAAAACCTCAATCACTCTTATGATAGTATAGAAGTTTTTAATAATAACTTTCTAAATTTAGAGGTACCAAAAAGTCAAAAGAATAAATTATATGGAATTATTGGACCATCAGGAACTGGTAAGACTACACTTTTATCCATTTTAGGAGGACAATTAAACCCTAAAAAGGGTCAAGTTTTAGTCGATAAGGTTAATATATATAAAGTAGGAGATAAGACTCGCCGAGATACTATAGCCGTCCAAATGCAGACAGCTACCGCTCTTAGGGGAACTTTGAGAGAGAATTTAGTCTTTGGAATTACAGGAGACCAGAAGCTATGTGAGGATAATAATCTAATTAAGATCTTAAAACAAGTTGGACTATGGAGTCTTTTTGAACCCAAAGATGGACTTGAGACATTAATCGGAGAGGGCGGAGTGAATTTATCTGGAGGACAGCGACAAAGATTGAATTTTGCTGGATTATATTTAAGAGCTAAACATTATCATCCGAGCTTAATTTTAATTGATGAGCCAACCTCATCTCTAGATGAAATTAGCGAGCGAGCAATTACTCAAATGATTGATGAGTTATCCCAGAAGTCAGTCACTTTTGTAGTAGCTCATAGACTCAAAACCTTAGACAAAGCGATAGGTATAATGGACACTTCACTAATTAAAGATTATCCAGAATTAAAATTTTACACCGAGTCAGAATTATTAGAAATCTCTCAATATTATAGAGATTTGAAGACTGGTAAGGCTGAGTTAGAGGAGTAGATACTGATTATTTTTTGAACCTACCTAGAATAAACAAAAATCCAAGACCAAATAAAGTTAATACCATTAACAATGAAATTCCAAAGTGTCTCCCCCCAAAGCACTGAAAATAATAAATTAAAAATAAATAACAAAAATAGTATCAAAAATATGGAAATTACTAGATTAATATTTTTATTAGAGGTTAGTTGATTTATATTATCTGAATAATTATTATGATTATTTATATCTACATTGTTTAACAAGTTTATATTATTCAGTTTATCCTTTTCTTTAGTACGATGATATAAAATAAAAATAGGAACTATAATAACTGACCATATTATTAACAATACAAAAGTTACGGCTAGATGTATCAAAGGTAAAAAGTTCCACATATTGCTACCAGAAAAATTATATGTTGGAACACCTGCTATAGTACCTATAATTATTAAACTTATAGCACTATAATTATACCTTTGCCATGAAACTTTTTTATAAAATTTAAAAATCCAATACATTAGCCACAGCAAATGAAATATAAATATATAGAGCCAAGTACCAAAAAACAAAAGATAAAGTATTGTTAATATAGACGTACCTATAATATATTTTTTAGGAAAGTTTTTGGGATTATTGTTAAGATTATTATAAAACTGGTTCATATCTTGTAAGTTATTGTTATTATTTAAATCTGATTCTTGATTTGAATTAATTTCATCCATAATTTTATTTTAATAATAATAATTACATTATACCACTATTCCGGATTATTCAAAATATATTGTATAGGACGAATACATCGTGGAAAAATTAGAGAGGAAAGAGAAAGGAGATAAATAGTTAAGAGAAGTATGAGGACGTTTAGTATTATAATAGTAAATGTATTCTATTAAAGATTTGTT
>JBIKVS010000005.1:0-75951 GCA_044356725.1 Minisyncoccia bacterium | reverse complement strand
AATTTGAAGAATATGTAAAAGAGTTGAAATATACACATTGGTATAGTAGAGTAAGAGTAAGTACAGATAATGGTAAATGTGAAAGATTCAATAGGACAGTACAAGACGAATGGCTTCGTCTTGTAGGGTACAAAAAGAATCTAAAAGATTTTAACAAATCTTTAATAGAATATATTTACTATTATAATACTAAACGTCCTCATACTTCTCTTAACTATTTATCTCCTTTCTCTTTCCTCTCTAATTTTTCCACGATGTATTCGTCCTATACAATCTATTGAATACTATATCTATATATTATATAATGTAATACATAGATATATTTATAATAATGTGAAAAAAATAAAAAAAGGGTTTACCTTATTAGAAATATTATTAGTAATATCAGCTATAGGGATATTAGCCGCTATAGTCTTGGTAGCTATTAATCCAAATAGACAATTAGCTCAAGCGAGAGATACAGTAAGACAAGCAGATATAAATACTCTTCAAAAAGCACTCGATCAATATCTTATTGAGAATAGGTCTTATCCATCGGGAGTTAATAGTATATTACGAGATATTTGTAATACAGGAAGTGAAACCTCTACAAACCCAATAACTACTTGCACTAATACTGTAGACTTAAGAGTGCTTGTTCCTACATATTTACCATCTATACCTGATGACCCTACTGGAGATGCTTATCAGGTTAGTATAAACTCTAGAAATAATAAGATTAGCCTATTTGCACCTAATAGTGAAATAACTGATACAATAGCAATTAATTTACCCCCACAAGCTATAGGTGGTACAGAAAGTGTTATCCAACAAGGAGGGCAATTCTATAGAGTACACTCATTTACTACTGTTGGTTCTTCTAACCTAACGGTTACTCGTGACACTAATCTTGAATATCTTGTTGTTGCTGGTGGCGGCGGTGGTGCTGGAAGTCTGGGTAATAATGGAACATCTGTAAACGGAGGTAATGGTATAAACTCAACTATCACTGGGACTAATATTGTCAATGGTAGAGGAGGTGGAGTCAATTCTCAATCAGCATCGGGTGGATCTGGAGGTTCTGGGATAGTAATTATTAGATATAGTATCTCTGAAGATGAATATAATTCAGAGTTATAATATAATAAGTTCATCTATTATATTTAATGTGTATAACTATAGAATTTCACAAGGGAATATATATTTGCTATAATAATTATAAATAAGTAATTTTTATCTATGTCAACCAAACTGGATACAATTGTAAAATATGCTCATCGTAATGGATTTGTCTATCCCTCCTCTGAAATTTATGGAGGATATTCAGCGGTGTATGATTTTGGACCTTTAGGGAAACTCCTTAAAGACAACCTTGTGCAGGCTTGGCGGGATTGGATGGTTACATATCGCGATGATGTGGTAGAGATTGAAGGGTCTATATTCCTTCATCCTAAAGTATGGGAGGCTAGTGGTCATATTGGCGGATTTTCTGACCTTTTGGTAGAAGATACAATTACTCATAAAAGATATAGAGCCGATCACTTGATAGAAGATGCTGGTATTATGGAGAATGCAGATAGTTTGTCTCCAGAACAGACAGATAAGGTAATAGCGGATAATAATATTCTCTCTCCAGATGGGAATCCTCTTACAAATGCCAAACAATTCAATCTCCTCGTACAGACCCATCTTGGAGCAACCGTTGATGAGTCGACAGTAGCTTATCTCAAAGGAGAAGCTTGTCAAAACATATATGTCAATTGGAAATTAGTACAAGAGACTAGCCGTAGACAATTACCCTTTGGGATTGCTCAATTAGGAAAGGCCTTTAGAAATGAAATAACTGTCAAACAGTATATATTCCGTACTCGTGAATTTGAGCAAATTGATTTGCAATTTTTTGTAAAACCAGGAGAGGAAGATAGTTGGTATGAATTTTGGAAAGATTATAGGTATAAGTTTTATACTGAATATTTAGGATATAATCCAGCTAATTTACAATTCAGACAGCATGAAAAATTAGTCTTTTATGCCAAAGACGCTTGGGATATAGATTATAAATTCGGAGCATTGGGATTTAAAGAAATGGAAGGAATCCATAATCGTACAGACTATGATACCAAACAACATAGTGAATTTAGTGGTAAAGATTTACAATATCGCGACCCACTGACTAATGAAAAGTATTTCCCTTATGTAATTGAGACTTCACTTGGAGTAAATAGACTTCTTTTATCTTCTCTTTTTGAATTCTATAATGAGGAAAATGTGGAAAATAGTTCCGAAAGCCGTATTGTATTAAAATTTCCATATATCCTAGCTCCCTATAAAATTGCAATTTTACCATTGATGAAAAAAGATGGTCTAGCTGAGCAGGCAAAAGATATCTATATGAACTTAAGACAGAAGGGGATTATCGCTGATATGGATATTGCCGGATCAATAGGGAAGAGATATCGTAGGCAAGATGAAATAGGAACTCCTTGGTGTGTGACTGTGGACTATGAGACTTTGTCTGAGGGAACTGTTACTATCAGGCATCGAGATACTATGGAGCAACTCAGAATAGATATTGAGGATATTGGAGCATATCTCAATGCTGAGACTTTTGGAGAATTTTAATACATAAAATTGTATGACAGTTATATTGAGCTTATATTATTTGGCACATTCTAAATCTGCCAAAAATATGTTCTGGTTTTTGGTGGGATTATTCTTAATTCACTTTATCATATCTGGAGTTATTATTTGGGGGTTAAAAGAACAAATTGAAGCTATACGAGATCATATTAAGCTGATAAATAGCTATATTCTCATAGTGTTAGGTTTTATATTGATACTGTATTCTCTTATACCTAAAAAGCCTAAACATGAGCAGCCTAAACCTAATCCTCAGTATTATGGAACTCTGCCATTCTTGATGGGTATTATCGCTCCTTTTATCGATTTCCCAGCCCTAGTAGAATATGTATTCTTAGCTATTCAAATCAATGTGCTTTTTGACAATACTTTTTATAGAATTGTAGCCAATACTGGACTCAATATAGTCTTTCATCTCCCAATTATGGTATTCTGGTTTATTGCTATTACCGAGAATCAAGAAATGATTACAGGTATCAAGGAGACACTACATAAATGGGCAGAAAAAATAGATTCCAAACAACCATATGTCAATTTAAGTATTGGAATTATATTAATTGCAATTGGAATATTTTTGCAGTATTGAATCTGGTACTATTCAATGTTTTCTAAAAATTCTTGTAATTCTGTTAAAGTAATTTTACTCTCTCCATTATGAGTACGGATACTTACTTGTTTAGCTTCTATATCTTTTGGCCCAACAATTATAATTACAGGAATCTTTTGTAGCTCAGAATTACGAATTTTTTTACCTAGAGATTCTGGAGTTGTATCAATATTATATCTAAGTTCATTGTATTTAAGGGGAGAGGATAATACCACTGAGTCTAGAGTTTGCTTGATAGAATTGATATATTCCATAACCTCAACCAAATCATTGACAGATAATACATTCACCTGTACCGGAGCTAACCAATAAGGGAATCTACCAGCAAAATTCTCGATTAGAATGGCTAAGAATCTCTCATAAGATCCTAGTATAGCTCTGTGAATCATAACTGGAGTTTGTGCATTTCCTTCCTCATCAATATATTCGAGTTCAAATCGTTTAGGAGTAGCAAAATCTAGTTGAATAGTAGCTAACTGTCTCTCATTACCAAGAGCATCATAGAACATAAAGTCTAACTTGGGACCATAAAGAGCCGCCTCACCTTCACATCTTTTCGCCTCAAGTCCACTTTCTTTGGCAATTTCCTCTAACATTTTCTCAGCTCTATCCCAATCTTCAGGAATACCAGTATACTTGCTTAAATCACTATAATCTCTCACAGAAAGAGAAACCCATTTATTATCCCATAATCCAAAGCTAGTATAAAAGTCAGTAATTGTTTTAATCAATAAGCGAACTTCCTCTTTAATCTGATTTACAGCCAAAAAAGTATGCCCATCATCTACTGTGAAACCTCGAGTACGAGTTAAACCTCCAATTTGACCAGGTTTTTCATCTCTATATTGCATAGTAGACTCAATATACCGAATAGGTAAATCTTTATAACTACGAGGTTCCGATGCAAACAGCTGAGTGTGATGAGGGCAGTTTACTGGCTTTAATACAAAATCTTGTTTGTAGTGGCTATGTACACTCAACAATTCTTCTGTGAACTTTTGAGCATGGCCGCTAATCTCATATAACTCTTTTTTGGCAATATGTGGTATGGATACCTCTTGAGCACCATATTTTTTACTAATTTGCCTTAATAATCCTGCAATATTATTTTTAAGAGTAGTCCCAGCTGGAGTATAGAGTGGTAGTCCAGCACCGACTAATTCTGAGAAGGTAAATAAACCTAAACTTTTCCCTAATACTCTATGATCCCTTTTCTTTGCCTCTTCACGATTATGTAGGAATTCTTTCAATTCTTTTTTGGAATTGAATAAAATACCATAAACTCTCTGTAAGCTCTCACGATTCTGGTCTCCACGAAAATAAGAAGCCGAAATACTATCTAAAGCAAAAGCTTGAGAATCAATTTGTCCAGTAGATTCAATATGCGGACCACGACATAAATCTACAAAATTACCAATTTTATAAACACTTACAGTAGAGACTTCTTTCTCATTAGAGTTAACTTCCTCATCTCCATAGATCTCAGTAAAATTAGTAGTTCCATGAGTCTTAAGGTCTTGCAATAACTCAACCTTTAACATTTGTCCAGCTTCCCTAAAATGTTCAATAGCCTCATCAATATTCATCTCAGCTCTCTCAACAGGCAGATTAGCTTTGATAATAGCTTTCATCTTATCCTCTAGAATAGCCAAATCCTCAGGAATCAGAGTGCGGGGTAGCAAAACATCGTAATAAAATCCATTCTCAGTAGTAGGACCAACTCCAAATTGAGCCTCAGGGAACATATCATAAATAGCTGTAGCTAGAATATGTGCTCCAGTATGTCTTTTGGTGTCTAGGGAATTTTTTTCACTCATACTATAAATTTTGTAATATAATAATATTATAGCATAAAAGGCGAGTGTTATCAAATAATGTGATATAATAAATCAAACAACTAATATATAAATTTATGCATCCATTTTGGCAATCTATTTTTGGATCAAAACTACCAAGTGTCTATTTTTGTGAAGAAGCAACAAGTCAGTTTATAGCTAGACCAGGATATTTTGTATCTAATATTCCTTATATTTTACTAGGAATATATCTTTTACTAATACCAAAAAATCAAAGTGCTAAATTAATAGGAATTAGCTCAATATTAGTTGGGACATTCTCAAGCATATATGATGCCTCTTATACATTTTATGCTAATATTCTTGATTTGATGGGGATGTTAATACTTCTTAATGTTCTTTTTTATATATCATTAAAAAACATTATTAAAAATCACAAATTACTTATACCTATACTAGCTTTGAATCAAATATTATACTTAGCTTTAGCTCTAGTTGTACAAGCAAGAATTGGTCAAATATGGTTTGCAGTAAATATTTTATTTTATATTATAATAGAGAGTATAATCTTAATCAAAAAAAGAAACAACTTAAATTCAAAATATTTTATAATAGGATTATTAACATTTGTGATAGGAGTAGCTTTTTGGATACCAGATGGGTTACATTTATACTGTTTTCCATCTGATTGGTTACAGGGAAGAGGAATATTTCACTACATTACAACAATAGCAATTTATTTAATCTATAAATATTATATATCTGATAAATCTTATAGAAATATAAAATTCCCTAAAAAACTTGAATAAACTTCATAAAAAGAGATATAATAAAACTTAAAGGAGAGATCGCATAGTCCGGTTTATTGCGCTGCATTCGAAACGCAGTATAGGGTCAAACCTATCGGGAGTTCGAATCTCCCTCTCTCCGCTAAATATAGAAAATGGGGTATATCCCCATTTTTTTATATTATGTGTAGTAGTGGGGAGAGATTAGAACTAGGGAAGGGGTCGGGAAACGGGAGTTTCCCGTGGAGGATGTAATCAATACCCCTAGAGAGGAAGGCAATAAGGAGCTTGCTCCGAATGTCGAAAACCGTGGGTGTCCGAGATGGGGTTGTAGGGGGATTGAGGGAACTGAGGGGGTTCAAGGAGCAAATCCCATTCACGACGAGTTCGTAATATACCTCTCTCCGCAATTAAAACACCCCCCTCAAAAACATTTTTCTCTTACTCTCTTCCATTCGCTCTATGGTGTATCTGAGGGTTGTACGAGGAATTTGGGTATAATTGTCTTTTAGAAAATTTTCAACTTCTTGAGGTTGCTTTTTCCAGGCTTCTCTCAGTGTCCAGCCCACAGCTTTGTGCATGAGATCTTCTTTATCTGATAGTAATAATTTCGATATTCTTAGAGTCTCAGTGATATTGTTCTTAGATATAAAATACATTGTGGATATAATGGCAATTCTTCGCTCCCAAAGTGTCTGAGAGATTGTTGAATGTCTTGGTGGGTGGGTAGCATTGTTTTTTATTTTATTATTCTAGATATTTTTTTACATTAGAATAAGCAATATTTAGTCTATCTTTAAAATCTTTATCTGTAATATGTAAATTAATATCATTTGCATATTGATCTAAAAAATTATTGTGATCCTTCATAAATGTATCAAGTAATGGCATTGCCTCATAATATTTTGTTTGCTGATATAATTGAAGTAATAATTCTTTACTAAAATCAAGGCTAATAATATAAGGTTCATATTGTGTTTGTATAATAACTTCTTTTTTACCTTTCCAAGACCTATCCATACTGGCATCATAAATAAATGGTATCCCATTATGGAATATTTCTTTCAATCTTATATCGCGTCTCCTTAGATATTCTTCCTCATCCAAAAATCCAATATCTCCTTTTACTTCTGATCGAATAGCATCATTATTAAATATTGGTAAATTCAATTTTATACTTAAATAATGAGCTATTGGAGTTTTAGAGCTTCCTATTACTCCAGCAAATGTGATGAAAAATCGTTTTTTATACATATTTATAAATTATTTTTGTTTATTATACCATAATTTGACAATATATGTATATATGTTATAAATTAGAAGTAAAATTAATAAAAATCAATGGGTAAACTATTATCATTGGAAAAAAAACTAATTATAGTAAGCTGGGTAAAATCTAAACAAACATTAGCTAGAGTCTCTGGTGATGATGGTAATAGTCTAACTATAGATATTTTAAATGCTTGGTTAGATAAATCTATACATTATATTTCCATAGAAGATGAAAATAGAAATATAGTTGGTTTTTGTACTTTAGAGACTATACTTAATGATGAGATTGAAATGTGCCATTTACTCGTAAAACCAAGGAGTAGACATTATATAGATATAGGGTGTTCTATTATCAAGAAGGCAATAAATTACAGTAGATCCAAAAATTATAATATCTTATGGGGTAGAGCTATAAGTGGTAATTCTTTTACTTATAAAATAGCAGTTGAAAGAAATAATTTTGATAAAATATTAGACATACCTATATATCTAGATTCTAGATTTGATTGGTATAAATTACATTTAAATCACTAAATAGAGCCTTTGTATAATAACACAAAGGCTCTATTAAAATAGGTAAAAAATCACTCTTGTTTAAGTTTATAAATAGTGTATAATAAAAATATAACTAAATTATAAAATATGTTATTACAAATTTTATTGTGGATTATAGCTATTACAGCCTTTTCCTTATTTGGGTCTTGGTATGCTCGTAGATATGATAAGGTAGATGCTTTGGTTGGATTATATGTGGCTTTTGTTTTGACTAGTAATATTATAGCTTATAAAATTGCTGAGTTTGATCTTGGGTTTACGAAATTTTATTCTGATTCAGCGACTTTAGTCTTTGCGGTCACATTCCTCTTAACTGATATAGTCAATGAGAAATTTGGGAGAAAAGAGACTCAAAAGATGATATTTATTACCTTTATAACCCAAGTTGCTATAGCTTTTTTCATCTGGTTGGCAATTTCCTTACAACCGGCTCCTTTTTGGTCAGAGCAGGAAAATTTTGCTAAGATCATCGGCTATACTCCAAGAATTATGATTGCTAGTTGGGTGGCTTTGTTAATCAGTGGGAATATAGACGCTTATATTTTTGATTGGTTCAAAAAATTAACCAAAGGAAAATATCTCTGGATGAGAAATGCTTTTAGCTCTATCCCAGCAATGGCTTTGGATACTGTGATTTTTGTGGCTATTGCTTTTGCCGGGGCACAACCACTTTTACCTATTATAGTGGGGACTATGGCTATAAAATGGCTTGTAGGGATTATAGATATACCTTTTATGTACTTAAATCGTATGGTTTTGTATAAGAAGTAAAAACTCCAAGTTGCTAGCCTGGAGTATAATAGGGTAGAGCGATTATTTGGTCCTAATTTTAATACTCTCCCTTGATTATATTTAATAGTATTGCTTTTTTTTCTTCAATATCCCCTTTGGTATATTCAACCTTGTGATGCAATATATCCCATCCTAAAGCACCAATGGCTCTAAAAGTTAGGATGAATTTAATTTCTTCTTCGTCAAATTCTGAGAGATATTGGTTTATCCATATTGGAATATTTGCAAAGATTAAATTGGGTTTAGACGACTTCAGTATCATAAAATCAATAGATCTCAAAAAATCATAGTATTTTCCTCCAGCTCTAGGTTCTGCACTTAGATCAATTAAATATACTTGATTGTCACTTATAATAATATGATCTCCAATTGTATTCCCATGAACCCAGGAAAAGAAATTTTCTCCACTTGAGTAGTATTGAAATTGATCTGCTAGATCCTGAGTAAATTGGAAACTAATTAGCCCTTGTTCTATAATTGGCTTACTCCACATATTAAGTCTAGAAAGGAACCATTTCTCAGCCTCTTTTTGTAAGTCCCCAAGGCTATTGGATTGGATAAACTCATCAATCAGAACTTGATAGCTATCAGCTACGGTTTTACTAAGAGACACGCACCACTCAATATTGTTTTCATAGAAATTATTCAAAAATTGACCTCTAATTTCTTCCATAACAATATACCCATCACCAGAAAAAAATATTGCTGGAACTTTGAAACTAAGTTTATCCTCAATTTTTTTTGCTAACAGCAATAATTCTAATTGAAAAGGATCTATTCTACCAATTTTAAGAATTAAATTTTTTCCAGAGGAATTATCTCTAACTCTAATTACATTTGTCTTCTCTCGAAAAAATCTAGTTTCAACAAAACTCAAATTATGAGTTTTAAATATTGACTCAACATCAACATCTTGATTTAATTCTTTTGAGATCTTATTCTGAATTAGCATTAAGACTTTATTTAAAATAGTGTAGAAAATTTGATTTGTAAATCCAGTGTGTAAGACAAGATTTTGAAGAGACATTCGGAAGCTCCCGATAGTATGGATAACTATAATTATAGAGTAGTAAATTTACATCTATAATTAGATTATCAATATATCACACCTTAAAAACTCTGTAAATAGCCTTAAATATTATAATTTTTACCCCTGAAAAAGATGAGAAACATCGTAGACATTGTTTTTTTGAGGTTGGAATTTATTTTGTCTCCCTTTGGAGGGAGTGCCCGAAGGGGGAGGGTGGATAGGAGCAAATCCCATTCACGACGAGTTCGTAATATACCTCTCTCCGCAATTAAAACACCCCCCTCAAAAACATTTTTCTCTTACTCTCTTCCATTCGCTCTATGGTGTATCTGAGGGTTGTACGAGGAATTTGGGTATAATTGTCTTTTAGAAAATTTTCAACTTCTTGAGGTTGCTTTTTCCAGGCTTCTCTTAATGTCCAGCCGACGGCTTTATGAATCAGGTCTTCTTTATCTGACAGTAAGACTTTAGCTATTCTTAGAGTTTCAGTGATATTATTCTGAGAGATAAAATACATTGTAGAGATAATTGCAATTCTTCGCTCCCAAAGTGTCTGAGAATTTGCCAACTTATCTAGTATTTTTATGTTTTCTACTTCTTCAGCTATGGCTCTGCCCAGAATATAATGAGCTGAACAGTCCACCAAATCCCAGTTATTTATAAATTCTAAATTATTAAGAAATAATTTTACAATTTTTTGTCTAGTTGCTAAATTCGCTTTTTTATTTTGATTGACGAGTATTATGAGAGCACATAATCTATCTTCATGAATAGGGGAGTGCAAGAGAAATTCTATTTCCTGCAAGTCTATATCTTGATATTGTCTAGCGACTTTCCTAACATCAGGATTAGTGACACCTATGAATTGATCTCCCTCACCATATTGACCTTTACCAGTTTTGAAAAACCACTCAATTTTCCTCTTTCGCTCTATAGTGGCGTATTTTCTGAGGGATTGTTGAATGTCTTGGTGGGTGGGTAGCATTATAATTTTTTATTTAATATTATATCTATAATTTCTTCCACACCAGGTTGAAAGTCTTTTTTCTTTAAGGATGATAAATTTATCCAGCGAGGATTATTTGATTCATCCGTTATATCAACTTTATCATCGTCAATTAATTTTGTATCTAATGGTTTATAAAGATAGAAAAATGAAAAATTATGGTATGCAGTTTCAAGTGGATTATAATAAAAAAATATCTCCTTAAAATAAATAAATTTTACTTTCTCAATTCTTATACCAGTTTCCTCTAAAACTTCTCTTTCAATCGCTTTTTCTATATTTTCTCCTAATTCCAAAGCACCTCCTGGAAACCAATATTTACCTGTACTTTTGGTATTACAAAGTAATATTTTATCGTTATGTATAATAATTGCATATCCAGCTGGACGAAAAATTAAAGCCTCTTTAGGGATTAGTTTTTTATCTCCGAATAATGTTATACATTCTATCATAAATTTAACTATAAAGTTTATTGTGAAAAAATATTATTCAAGTATAATAATATTGATAATAAAGATATACCATCAGCGATTTCTTTATTCAATATTAAATCTTTTATTTCTGCTTTTGATAACCAAAATATTTCTTGAACTTCATCTTTATCAAATTTTATATTTTCATTATCTATAACTTTACCAAAAACAATATGTACATTCTGATTAGACATTCCATTAGCTGGATTATATAAATAAACTAATTTCAATGATTCTACTTTAAATCCTGTTTCCTCTAAAGCCTCTCTTCTTGCTGCCTCTATAATATTTTCTCCTTTTTCCACTTGTCCAGCTGGTATTTCCCATTCTACCTTTTGAGTAGTATATCTAAGCGATTTTATAAAACAAACTTCGTTTTTTTGATTTAATATCAATACAGACACTGAATCTTTTGGATAATCTAGTTGATGATATTTCTCTATAATTTTACCTGATGGTAAAAGCACTTTATCAACATATAGATTTATAAAATTGCTTTTATATATAACTTTTCTATCTAATTTTTTGGGGAACATAGATTATATAAATAAATTAATATATATTTATATAATATCATAATTATTGTATTTATACTAAATTTTACTAGGCAACTTAGATGTTTCCAGCACTTAAAATATAATATTCAATTATTTACAATATATTCACTAAATAGTGTATAATAAAAATATCAATTAATTTATAAAATTATGCTATCACAAACTTTATTTTGGATTACAGCCATCACAGCCTTTTCCTTATTTGGGTCTTGGTATGCTCGTAGATATGATAGGGTAGATGCTTTGGTTGGATTATATGTGGCTTTTGTGCTGACTAGTAATATTATAGCTTATAAAATTGCTGAGTTTGATCTTGGGTTTATTAAATTTTATTCTGATACAGCGACTTTGGTCTTTGCGGTCACTTTTCTATTAACAGATATAGTTAATGAGAAATTTGGAATAAAAGAAACCCAAAAGATGATATTCATTACCTTTATCACTCAAGTTGCTATAGCTTTTTTCATCTGGTTGGCAATTTCCTTACAGCCAACTCCTTTTTGGACAGAGCAGGAAAACTTTGCTCAAATCATCGGCTATACTCCAAGAATTATGATTGCTAGTTGGGTGGCTTTGTTAATCAGTGGGAATATAGATGCTTATATTTTTGATTGGTTCAAAAAATTAACCAAAGGAAAATATCTCTGGATGAGAAATGTGTTTAGCTCTATCCCAGCTATGGCTTTGGACACTGTTATTTTTGTTATTATTGCTTTTGCTGGCGTACAACCACTTTTGCCTATTATCGTAGGGACTATGGCTATCAAATGGCTAGTAGGTATTGTAGATATCCCTTTTATGTACTTAAATCGTATGGTTTTGTATAAGAAGTAAAAATGCTATAGTTCTACTATAGCATATCTAAGATGTTAAAAAGTTTATATTATATCTTCCTTTCTCATCTGGTATTGTTATCCTTTTAAAACCTATCGGATTTATAAAATATATTTGTTCATAATTAGAATTTATTCTAGGTTTTATTTCTTTGAATTCTAAATTTTTAATACATATTTTACAATTATTTCTACCCGGCGAATGGATATATTTATTATTACCACAATATATTCCAACATGATCTGCATATGTGCCTCCTTTATTGCTAAAAAATATTAAATCTCCTGGTAAAATAGACTCATAATGGATTGTTATACCAAATCTATCAAACATCTCATTAGCATGTCTAGGTATAGAATATTTATATTCTGATTTTATCAAAACATAGTTTACAAACCCTGAACAGTCAAATCCTGATTCAATAGACCCTATATTAGCTCTGTTGTAACTTGATGATTTTAAACCAATAAAGCTTAGAACTAACGACATAAAATCACTTCTAATCATTAGATTAGATTAAAGAGTAACAACAAATATTATAATACAAGATATTTGTACTTTAATCAATACAACATTATAGTATCCTATTTTTAATATCATATCTTATTTTATAAGCCCTTTCGGCATCTTTTAGTATGTCGGTGTCTACTTCTTGGATAAACATTTCTTCTTTCTGATGATCTAATTTTTTTAATGTACCTAAGAATGGAGTTGTAATCTGAGAATGTCCAAGTAATTTTCCTTGGAAGTTGGGTAATTCAAGTTTACCTGATGCATTAGCATATACCAAGATAATTTCATTTTCAAAAGCTCTTGCTGGACAAAGTGAGTCTACTAAATTTACATCTGAATTTTTATCATATTTTAAACCAATTGAAGCATCTTCAAAAGTCCAATAACTAGGACAAATTACAATATTGACTCCCTTTCGTAACATTTGTCTAAATATCTCAGGAAACATAAGATCCCAACAGATTATTAACCCAATTTTACCAAATTTTGTATTAAAGACGCTGATTTCATTACCTCTATTAAGATATCGTTTTTCTGGATGCCATAAATTGATTTTTTTATATTTCCCCTTAACTTCACCTTTTGAATCTATGTAATAAGTTGTATTATAGTATCCCAAACTTGCTTTTTCAATAATACTACCTGGAACAATATTAATCTTATATTGTTTAGCTAGCTTTTGAAAATGTTTACAATATTTTTGAGAATTATCTGCAAATTCTTCTAATCTTAACTGAATCGGACCTGTAATAAAATCCTCAGGGAATACAATAATATCCGCTTTTGAATCAGCAGCTTGGGCTATAAATTTCTCAGCTCTCATTAGATTATAATCTGGTTTATACTGATTAATTTCAAACTGTACTACTGCTATTTTTACCTTCATAAAATTATTATTTAAAAATACATTGAGCTAACATTCATATTAGATCCAATATTATCACTAAAACTATTCTCTATATAATGGACAAGTTGCACATCTAAGTGAACCCCATAATTTGGTTAGCTCTGTGCATTCAATTTCTGTAACATTATATCCATATTTTTTTAAAATTTTGGCAATTCTTTTGTTCCTTGTGTCAACAACTGCCTCTTTAGAATTTATTATAAAGTAGTTAGATGCAAGAGAAATTATCTCATCATCAGTTATTTGTATTGTCTTGAAATGTTCTTTGATAATATTTACTCCTTCTTTTGATATCCCAGCTTCAGAAAGAAAAGCCGTGTCTTTATTTATAATATTAAATCTACAATCTAAATGTAAAACACTCTCGTCACATACAATTGAATAACACTTAAATCCCTGTTGTTCTAAATATGGCCTTAGTTCTTCGAATGCATCATAAGTTGTTTGGCGGCTTAACCCAATAAATACTTTATCGTGATGAACAAATATGTCTCCTCCTTCAATATATGGTATATTCAATTCAATAACTTTTGAGAAAGACGATTTTATTGTATCAATACCTTTTTGTTCCAAGGATCTAATTTTGTGACGCATTTTACCAATATAGAAAGTATCTCCTACTGAAAATCCTATGTCACGTGTAAACAATTGAAGATATGCATCTTTGATATTAGCTGAATAAATCAATTGAACACCTTTACATTGAAGTATTTTTTGAAAATTACGAACCTGTTTCTTTAATTTATTAATATCCCACAACCCATCTTCAGGATGATACTTTGATTCTTTCTCAGAATAAAAAGCTTCGTACTTATTTTCTATCAAACTTAATTTTTTACCAAAAGATACAATTGTTGATGCATCATTAACAATTACAGATTTAAGCTTTCCGTATTCAGAATTAACATTTATTTCTATAGAATTCATAGAGGTATTAGTTAAATTAGGAAAATAATTATATCCCAATATATCACACCTTAAAAACTCTGTAAATAGGCTTAAATATTATAATTTTTAATAAAAATTTATTAGTCATAATTTTAACTCTTCCATAAAATTATAAAATCATATATAATATTATTATATGATAATACTAAAATACTTATTTATATTTTTAAGTCTATACTTCATAGCCAATGTAGTCTTTTGGGGGTATCAGGAGTATATCAATTATGAAGATACACAAACAATAAGAAGCCTTGGTAATACTATTAATATTGCAAGAGTCAATATAGAAGAAAAGGAACAAGATATAAAAAGAAAAAGAACTATCATTGATGAAGAAAAAACTAAGCTGGATAAATTGATTACCGATAAGAAGTTTGCTCAATATAATGAATCGTTGAAGGACTATAACGATAAGGTAAATAGTTTGAATATTTCTATAGAAGAATATGATGAGCTAATCAATTTACATAATGAAAATGTGGATATAGTTAATGATTTAATTATCAAAGCAGGAACTAGAAAATACCTATTTCCCCTTGAATCCTACACCCCAGAGCTATATAAGAAAATTAATTGATGGAATTAACATCTTACAGCAGTCAGTTTATATTTGAAAATTTATTTGTTATCTTTAGTCTTATAATTTTATTAGTTATTCCTAGATACTCTAAGATTTTTTGGAATATAAATACTAATCATAATCCTACTAATAAAAAAAGACTTAAAAGCGTAGATTCTATTAGGGGAATAGCAATTCTTGCTGTAATTCTTATTCATACTAGTTATTTATTACTTTATCAATACAATGACACTTTTGAGATTATAACTTTAAATTTTATAAATAATATATCTCGTTTTGCAATTCCTGTTTTTTTATTTACTTCAGGTTTATTATTGAAGCCATTTTTTTGGGAGAAAAAATATATTTTTAAGTTTTACGGGGATAAGTTTATAAGAATTGGAATTCCTTTTATATTAATAAATATAGTTTTGTGGCAAATAGGATATAATAGTTCTGATCCATTGTGGGAACTAATTCTCACAGGCGGTATGGCACTTCCATTTTATTTCGTACCAATTTTATTTCAACTTTATCTTTTATATCCTCTGCTAGACTATATCCGTAGAATTAAACCAAAATACTTACTAGTCATATCGCTTGTTGTATCTATAACTTCATTCTTGACACCAGCAACTTGGTATTTTTATAATTTTCCTTTAGCTACACAATATCTAATATTTTTTGTGTATGGTATGTTGCGACAAGATATTTTAAGTGAAAAAATATCTAATATATGGAAAGAGCTGATTTTAATATATACCATACTAAATGCTATATTTATAATATCTATGCTTTATAATAATCTATCGACAAATACATTTAAATTATTATATTTTTATAATTTTCAACCAATTCTAGGATTTGGATTTATTTTTATGCTATTCCAATATCTACAATCCCATAAATTTGGCTCTCAAACTATAACTAATATCTCTGCTCCAATAAGTAAGATTAGCTTATGGATATTTTTGATACATTTTCCAATTCAACAAGTTTTATTCAACAATATTATAGAATTAAATTTATCACTTTCAATTAAACTTATCCATAATTTTATTCTTACTTCTCTCATTAGCATTATTTTAGCCTTTATTCTAGCTAAAATATACGATATTCCTAAAACTATAATTTTAAACTTTACGAAAAAATAATTATATGTTATAATTAAAACATAATAAAATATTATAAATATAAATCAATGCCTTTTGAAAATCAATCTTTCTCAGAACAAACTACACAACCTAATACTCAAAAACAGAGTTCTAAACTTGTAATTGTTCTTATAGTTCTAATTGTATTAGCTGGAGCTTATCTAGCCTATTCTGTGTATAGTACTAATCAGGCTGATGAGACTAATACTATTGATTCGTCTACACCAATTTCTCAAGAATCAGATACTAGTCAAGTTAATGATTCTGACGCAGTGACACAAGTAGATAACACATCTCTTGTAGATGAAAATACCAACTTTGAACAGGTATATACTATAGCTCAGGTAGCTGAGAATAATAATAAAAGTTCTTGTTGGACAATTATAAATGGAAGTGTATATAATATCACTTCTTATATACCAAATCACCCAGGAGGGGAATCAGAAATTCTTCAAATATGTGGTAAAGATGGGAGTCAGTTATTTTCTAAACCCCAACAACATAAAACTGGTGGGGTAGATAGGATTCTTTCTGGATTTAAAGTAGGAGACCTTCAGTAATATTATTACATTAATAAACGTAAAAATATGGATAATACAAACTTAATTCAACAAGATTCAAATAAAGTTACTAGATCAACAATAATATTAATATTATTAGTTTTGATATCTGGAAGTGCTTTAGCTTTTTTATTGATTAACCAGAATAATGATAATAGTGCACAATCTACTATATCAGAACAACCTATCGCACAGGTATCCCAACCTCCAATAGAACCATCATCCCCCCCAGTCATAAATCCAGGAGACATTCCAGTCCCTGAGATTATAATTACACAAGAACAATTACTTGCTAACTCTAATATGGACTCTTGCTGGACAATTATAGATGGAGTAGTATATGACATAACAGATTCTATAAGAAGAGGCTCAAGATTTTTAGGTGATATGTCTGTAATTTGTGGTAAAGACGGTACAAAAGCTGTTAAAGAAGGTTTAGATGGAAGACCACCATTTGAAGAGATAGGGATATTTGAACTATATTCAAGACCAATGGGTAGAATATCCCCATAATATTAATAATTAAGTAAAAACTTATGGATAGTAATGTATTCGGACAACCAAACATGCAACCAGAACCAGTAGAAAAAGAAGGAAATAATCCTACTTTGATAGCTATACTATTAATTCTAATTCTAGGTGGCGGAGGAGTATTAGCATTCTTGCTATACAGACAAAGCCAAGAACCAGCACCTGTATTAGATGAAGTAGTGGAAACAGTAGAATTACCAACAAATACTACAGATCCAGAAGTAACTAATGAATTACCTTTAGTAGAAGATTCAGATACTATCTTGGATGAATCAACTGTAGAAAGTGAGATTTTAGATAATGAAACTATTCTTCCAGCTCCTGTACAGTAATTTGATATTGTAAATTTATAGTTTTTGTGGCATAGTATACAAATATATTATACACACTATGGCAAAGAAAGAACTAATTCGTATATATAACCTTGAGAAACATTATGGACTCAAGGTTATATTTAATACAGCTAACTGTTCAATACACGAAGGAGAAATCTATGGAGTGCTAGGACGTAATGGAGCCGGTAAGAGTACACTATTTCGGATGATTTTAGGTTTAGAAGAAGCTGATGATGGAGAGATAAGTTTAGATAAAACAGTTCGAATTGGCTATATTGCCCAAGAAGACGATTTTGATTTCACTCAAACTGGACTAGACTATCTCTTAGAAAAAACTAAAGCTCAAGATTGGGAAATCGTCAAGCAAGCTCTAGAGTTCGATATGCCTAAAGAAAAGCTAGATTTACCAATCGCGGATATCTCTGGAGGTTATAGAATGAGATTAAAATTAGTCAAGATGTTAATGGCCAAACCAAATCTAATTCTATTAGATGAGCCGACTAACTATTTGGATTTATCCACAATTTTATTATTTGAAAACTGGCTATTATCTTATAAAGGAACCGTGTTGCTAATTACTCACGATAGAGAGTTTTTACGCCGAGTAATGACAAGTACAATTGAAGTAGATCAAGGGCAGGTAACTCTATATCCGGGCAATGTAGATGATTATCTTGAATACAAGCAAATGATACAAAACCAAATAATCCGTACCAATGCAAACATAGAGAAAAAACAAGCTCAATTACAGGAATTCATCAATCGTTTTGGAGCTAAAGCTACCAAAGCTGCTCAAGCTAAATCTAAGCAAAAACATATTGAGCGACTAGAACAAGAGAAAAAGTCAATATATACCCCAAATTCTAAAATTAGAATGCATTTACCACATATACCTAAAAGCTCAGGAATGGGATTAGATGTGAGTACTATTACAATTGGTTATGGTACAACCAAAATCGCCGAAGGACAAAATTTATATGTAGAAAGAGGACAAAAAGTTGCCGTGCTAGGAGATAATGGACAAGGTAAATCGACTCTTCTTAAAACTCTAGCTGGAGAACTACAGGCTTTAGAAGGTCAATTCAAATTTGGGAATGGGTTAAGAGTAGGGTATTTTGCTCAAAGCGTAGAATTTGATACCCAAGATCAAGCCACAGTGTATGATTATCTACGCAAAGTGGCAGATATTAATATCAGTGACGATGATGTTAAGAAGACATTGGGTAGCTTTTTGTTTTCTAAAGCAGAACATGATAAACCTCTCAATGTATTGTCTGGAGGGGAGAAAGCAAGACTAAGACTGGCAGCCGTATTCTTAGAAGGATATGACGTCTTGATTTTGGATGAGCCAACTAACCATTTAGATATGGAAACTGTAGAGATTATGGGAAGTTCATTATCCGAGTGGAATGGAACTTTAATTTTTGTAAGCCATGATAGAAGTTTTGTGAATAATCTCGCCACTATAATCTGGCAAGTCAAAGATGGAAATATCACCAAATATAACGGGAATTACGAGGAATATGTCTGGAGTCTAAAACAACATACAGACATAACTCAAGCTCAAAATACCCAGCAAATTCAACAAGAAACCACACAATACACAGGAGATGATAAAACTCGCAAAAGAGAATTATATCAGGCGAAAAAAGAATTAAGTAAAATCGACAAAAGAATAGCTAATCTTAAAGAAGATGTCAGACTAGGCATCCCAGAAGCCATAGATAAATTAGCCAAAGAAGAAGCTATCTGGGTAAAAGTTATGGATTTGATAGAGCATTTAGAGAATTAAATGTATGCCCAAAGAATATAACTCCCAGCAAAGACAGACCTATGCTCAGAACTTTGTCAAAAACCCAAGTTTAATCAGATATATTATAGACTTTATTAGGCTCCCAGCAGGTTCACTAGTTCTAGACCTAGGAGCTGGGCAGGGAATTATAACCAGAGAACTCATCCAGAGAAATTATACAGTTGAAGCAATCGAATTAGATAGCCAACTTTATCAGCAACTTCAAGAAGAATTTGGATCTAAGGCTAAAGTTATACAGCAAGATATTCGTAAAATACAATATCCAGTAGCACCATTTTACATCATCTCTAACCCACCCTTTAATATTTTCTCAGAACTAATAAAAGGAATATATCTAGCAAAGAACAATCCGGAAGCCGCATTGATATTTGGCCAAAAAGAAGCCATTGAGAGAGTAATTGGACAAACTGAGCCTAGTATAATCTCAATTATCCTAAATTCACTCTATAAATGTGAAATAGTTTATAATTTTGAGTCAGAAGATTTCTCACCCAAACCAAATGTAGAAGTGAAATTATTGAGATTAGAAAAGATACCTACTCCAATTTGGGAACATAAACAAGATTATATCAACTTCATAAGCTACGCCTTTAGCCAACAAAAGAGTAATTTAGGAAAGAACTTAGAGGAAATATTTACCTATGAGCAATGGAAAAGACTCTCTAAAACCCATCAATTCCATATTCAAGCTAAACCTCAGGAATTATCTATCTCCCAATGGAAAGGATTATATCAGTATTATCTAACAAGTGTAGATAGTAAAAAGAAGAGATTGGTGGGGTAGTGTTGCTATTTTATAGTGTTTGGTGTAATATATTTGTGGTCCCGCACCTTAAATGATGAGTGAACTTCTTATTGAAGTTTTGTCTAGGTTTAATCAACACTGTTGAGACTTGTACAGAATACTTTAAAAACAAGTTTGGTATATTTGGGAAATATATAGTATCACCAGCAATTGAATTAATTGCGCTTGTAATTTATATAATTATTGTGATTTTAGGTGCTGTTATAGGTCTTCAATTATTTTTATTTAAAAGGTGGATTCAGATTCTTAAAAGTAAAAAAATCTTGATAATCGTTGCTTGGCTAATCTTAGTAATAGTAGTAATATCACCTATTATATCTATATTTGGATACCTAGATAAATTGATTGCTTTAGCAATATGGTTAGTAGCTTCTATAATGTATTTAATACTAGAATACGTTGCAGATAGAAAAAAAGTTATACTTCCACTCCAATGAGTTAAGATTATTGATATTTACCCCCGCCGTCGCTGATAGCGGGGGCTTTTTTCTTTCTAGTAGATAAAGTATTGTGTCCTCCCTTGGGGGAGGTGGCACCGTAGGTGACGGAGGAGGACTTAGTTTGTTGAGCCTGTCGAAGCATAATTCATAACTAATAATTTGTCTACGATCTATTAATATTATAAACATTAAACCTAGTAGCCAATATCCTACTTTTATGCTAACATAAGCAGTATATTAAATATATCTATGTCTAATTTTTGGCAAACATTACCTAAACCATTTTTTGTCTTAGCTCCTATGGAGGAAGTCACAGATACTGTTTTTAGGAGAATTATTAGCTCTTGTGGAAGACCTGATGTGATGGTGACAGAATTTACCAGCGTTGAAGGACTCGCCTCTGAAATTGGAAGATCAAAGGTAATTCATCGATTGCAGTATACTCCAGAGGAACAGCCCCTAGTAGCCCAAATTTGGGGCATTACACCAGAGCATTATTATCAGGCGGGAGTTTATGCTAGAGAACAAGGATTTGCTGGCCTAGATATCAATATGGGCTGCCCAGTCAAAAAAGTAATCAAACAAGGAGCCTGCTCAGCCTTAATCAAGAACCCAAACTTAGCATCAGATATTATTCAAGCCGCCAAAGAGGGAGCGGGCGATATACCAGTCAGTGTCAAAACTAGAATTGGATTTGGTGAGATTCAAACCGAAGAATGGATTGGATTTTTATTACAACATAATCTCGACGCCCTCACCGTACATGGACGCACAGTCAAAGAACTATCAGACTACCCGACACATTGGGATGAAATAGGTAAAGCCGTCAAACTAAAAAATCAGCTAAGTCCAGAGACAGTTATAATCGGCAACGGTGATATATTATCCTATCAACAGGGATTAGCAATGGCAGAACAATATAAAGTCGACGGCATAATGATTGGAAGAGGAGTATTCCATAATCCTTGGATATTCGATCCCAATATAGACCACAATACACTTAATACAGAGATAAAGGTGCAAAAACTCATCGAGCATATACAACTTTTTGACCAAACTTGGCGACAAGAGAAAAACTTTGCCGTGATGAAAAAATGCTTCAAAATGTATCTCAATAATTTTCCAGGAGCCAGTGATATCCGCTCTCAACTTATGCAATGTAATAAAGCTGAAGAGTGTATAGAGATTTTAATAAATATTTAAAAGTTACCTCTTGAAGGATTGGAGTATTTTTGAAACTTTGAGTTATTGTCTCCCTTTTTAACTCCATCCCTACGAGAGGTAAACCCGTAGGTAGTTGGAGGGGGTAGCCTGCAAGGCGGGGGTGGACATTATTCACAATTCACAATTCATAATTTAGCCCCACCCCTTTTCAAAAAGACAAAAATGTGGTATAATATTAACATTAATAACTTAAAATATGAAAAATAAAAAATCACCCAATACCATCATCTATCAAGCACCAAATGGAGCTATAGAACTCAAAGGAGACTTTAGTAAAGAAACAGTCTGGGCTAATCTTGATCAGATAGCCTCTGTCTTTGGCCGAGATAAATCAGTAATATCAAGACATATTAAAAATATTTTTAAAGAAGAAGAATTAGATAGAAATTCAGCTGTTGCATTTTTTGCAACAGTTCAAAAAGAAGGAGAAAGAGAAGTTGAAAGGAATATAGAATATTTTAACCTAGATGTATTAATATCAGTCGGATACAGAGTTAATTCTAAAATAGCAACTCAATTCAGACAATGGGCAACCCAAACCCTCAGACAACACATTACTGAAGGCTATACCATCAACAAAAAGCTAATCTCCAAGAATTATAAACTATTCCAACAAGCACTCACAGATATACAAAATATATCTCAGAATCAACTATCCTCCAATGATATATTAGAATTAATCAAAGCCTTTAGCCAAACATGGTTTTCACTAGACGCCTACGATAAATCTGAACTAAAAGCCAAGTCCAAAACACAAAAGAGCATACAACTAGAATCCAACCAATTATATCATGACCTTACAACATTTAGGCAAGAATTACAGAGTAGAGGAGAAGCCACCGACCTATTCGCCCAAGAGAAACAGACAGGAAGTCTAGAAGGAATCTTTGGGAATATATTCCAAACAGCCTTTGGAGAAGATGTTTATCCTACAATCGAAGCTAAAGCCTCTAACCTGATGTATTTAATCATCAAAAACCATCCATTCAATGACGGTAATAAAAGAACCGGAGCCTTTAGTTTTATCTGGTTTTTACAAAAAGCTAAAATCCCATTCCAACACAAAATCACCCCAGAAGCCCTAACCGCTATAACCCTACTCATCGCCACCAGTAACCCAAAAGACAAAGATAAAATGATAGACTTAGTAAGTTTATTGTTAAGTAAGAAGTAATCCTAGAATATAAAATTTCACTCTCGAGAGCTTTTGCATTTATAGGTGAGACCTGACAGTCGCCTGTATTTTGTATTAAAACTCCCCTCTCCACCTACGGTCGATAAATTGAGGGGTGGTAGGTTTCACCTGACGGGGTGGAAAAGTATTTTGTCCTCCCTTGGGGGAGGTGTCACCGTAGTTAGACTGAAATTCTGGGAAAGGGGTCGGGAAAACGGTAGTTTTACCGTGAAGGAAGGCAACGAGGTCAAAGACCGAGTGTTGGAAACCGTGGGTTTTCAAGGAGCGAATCCCCATTTGCGACGACGGAGTGAGGACAGGAGTAAATCCAATTTGCGACGGCGTCGGACATTTTAACGGGTGATTGTGTACTGAGCTAATGTCTCCCTTAGGAGGGAGTACCCGTAGGGGGAGGGTGGAATTCTAGAATAATGTCGGTGAGGGCACCGACTCTACTAATTTATCATTTAATAATTAACAATCCATAATTTATAATTTCACCCCTCCTCAAAAATCTTAAAATGCGGTATAATTAAATTACATAATATACAAACATAATAGTATGAGCCAAGATTTAGAGCTATTAAATAATTTCGTTATATTCCAAACAGACTCAGGGAAGATTAACATTGATGTTTTTTTTAAAGATGAAACCTTATGGCTTACCCAAAAGAAGATGGCTGAGTTATTCGAGGTCAAAATCCCAGCTATTTCAAAGCATTTAGATAATATTTATACAGAAGGTGAGCTTATCAAAGAGGCAACTGTTTCCATTTTGGAAATAGTTCAAAATGAAGGTAAAAGAAAAGTTAAAAGAAAATTAGAATATTATAACTTGCAAGCTATTTTAGCAGTTGGATATCGTGTAAATTCACATAGAGCAATAGAATTCCGTAAATGGGCATCTCTAGTTCTGCAAGAATACATAATCAAAGGCTTTGCTATGGATGATGAGAAGCTGAAACAAATCAAGCATTTTGGTAAAGATTATTTTGATGAAATGCTTGAAAGAATTCGTGAAATACGAATGAGTGAGAGGAGACTATATCAGAAAATAACAGATATATACACACTTTCAGCAGATTATGATAGTCAAGCAGATATCACTAAACATTTTTTTGCAACAGTACAAAATAAATTACATTGGGCAATCACTGGGAAGACCGCAGCTGAAATTATATACAATGAGGCTGATCATAAAAAAATATTTATGGGTTTAAAAACTTGGAAACATTCTCCCAGTGGTAAAATTTTAAAAAGTGATGTTGTAATAGCTAAGAATTATCTTGATCAAAATCATATTAAAGAACTAGAGAGAATAGTATCGGCTTATTTAGATCTAGCAGAAAGTAGAGCCAGAAATAGAAAAGTAATGAATATGAAAGATTGGGATATTTTCTTACACCAATTCTTAGAACTTTCAGGGGATCCAATTTTGCTAGATAACGGTAAAGTATCAATGCTTGAAGCTAAGCTCAAAGCTGAAGCAGAATATGATAAATTTAGAGTAATTCAAGATAAAAATTACGCAAATGACTTTGATAAATTAGTAGAGAAAATAAAAAAATAACTTTATAGGCTATTGTTCTGTGATATCTAAATAGTATTTATAAACCTTAAGGTCTCTTGCCACACCATTTGTTTCCTAGGAGCGACCTTACAGTCGCCTGTGTTTTGTATTAAAATTCCTCTCTCCACCTACGGTCGATAAATTGAGGGGTGGACAGCTTTGCTGGACAGGGTGGAAGTATTCTGTAACTTGAGTTATTGTCCCCCTTCGGAGGGGAAAGCCTGCAAGGCTGGGATGGATTTCATTCTGTCCTCCCTCGGGGGAGGTGGCACCAAAGGTGACGGAGGAGGACAGGAGCAAATCCCATTTGCGACGGGGGAGGAGGACATTTGCGACGGGTGTGGACTGAGCTAATGTCTCCCTTCGGAGGGAGTACCCGTAGGGGGAGGGTGGACTAATATTATCGAAGAAGAATTAATTTATGTACAAAGTAACAATATTATGCTATAAGTATTGAGTAAACACAATCTGTATCTCCAAAATGAATCCTAATATGTAGGAGTCCAAAAAAATCAAAGCCCGGGTTAACTGGAAACATATGGGAAATGGTACTGAAGGTAAGGGACCAATCATTGAATATGATTCAGTCGGACAGGTAGAGAGTATCTGTGAAGAAATGAATCAATTAAGTAATGGATCTTATATTCACTCTGTAGAATATATATGAACCACAAAATAGCTAGATCGACTAAACCCCAAGCCACCCGCTCACGGTGGCTTTTTAAATGCCCCTCTTGAGGGGTGGCAGGTTTTGCTGGACAGAGTGGAAAAGTATTGTGTCCTCCCTCGGGGGAGGTGTCACCGTAGTTAGACTGAAATTCTGGGAAAGGGGTCGGGAAAACGGTAGTTTTACCGTGAAGGAAGGCAACGAGGTCAAAGACCGAGTGTTGGAAACCGTGGGTTTTCAAGGAGCAAATCCCCATTTGCGACGACGGAGTGAGGACAGGAGTAAATCCTATTTACGACGGCGGAGGAGGACATTTATGACGGGGGATTGTGTCCTGATCTAATGTCTCCCTTCGGAGGGAGTACCCGCAGGGGGAGGGTGGACATTGCTTCTCATACTACAAATTGACGCCTACTATTGACAAAATTGGTAAAATATGGTATATATAATATCGTAAATTGACCTCTAAGGCCATGTTTCGTTACGTAATTCATTGGAAATCAACCTTCACAGGAGTGACAGGTCATGGAACCTCTCCCATCCTCATGTCCTCTGATAAAGAAGCCAAGAGTATGTGTGACGAGATGGACCAGGAGTGCCCTGGTATCCGCCACTGGGCAGTTCGTGCCTGATTCCTTCATACATAGCCCCCCAAGCCACCCGCTCACGGTGGCTTTTTAAATTCCCCTCTTGAGGGGTGGCAGGCTTTGCCTGACGGGGTGGAAAAGTATTGTGTCCTCCCTTGGGGGAGGTGTCACCGTAAAAAGGCTTTAGACTTTGGGAAAGGGGTCGGGAAAACGGGAGTTTTTCCGTGGAGGAAGGCAACGAGGTCAAAGACCGAGTGTTGGAAACCGTGGGTTTTCAAGGAGCAAATCCCATTTGCGACGGCGGAGGGTGGACATATCGCCTCTCATACTACAAATTGACGACTACTATTGACAAAATGTGTTTTATGTGCTAATGTCTATTTGAAAAACAAATTCATTTTTCAATGAAAAAACCTGAAGTTATCAAACAAAATTCTCTTTGGAAGCCTGACTCTCGTATTCTCTTCTTACTTTTCGGAGTAATAGTTGGTTCTACACCAAGTATTTACTTCCTTCCAAGGCTTCACAGAGCCGAAGCTTCTGCTGCTATGCTTCACGCTGCTATGCTTCACATAGCCGCAGCCTCTGATGCTCGAGATCAGATCAGGGCATCCCGCCCCATTAACTGTGCTCCCTACTACAGTGGGGGTTCATCAACTTCAGGGTATGCTCTGCTCGGAGATCCATTGTTAGAAAGAACAGAACAACCAGAGGTCTGCCACCTCAAACCTGAGGTTGAGCGCCTCGGACTTGTTCCCAAAAGCCCAATCTGAGAATTTTCTCTCAACCCCAAGCCACCACACAAGGTGGCTTTTTTCTTTACTCCAAAAATTTTAATTATAGCGAATTTGCCATAATTTAGAACTCAAACAGGACTAAATAATTTCTATCGACAATCTATCGACAATTTTGGCAGATAAAAAATACTTATAAATCAGCCAATATAAGGGAGTTTAGATTTCTATCGACAATTTTTGTCGATAGATTTTGCATTTTCTCACTACCCTAAACAAAAAGGCAAAAATGTGGTATAATATGAATTAGTAATTATATAAATCTCTATAAAAGATCATAGCTTTATGTCAATTCCAAAGCTGTTAAATAATACCACTGATAAAATTGGAGATGAACTAAAAAAAGATCTCAAATCTGGGGCAAAGGTTTCAGTTGCTGCCTCTATATTCTCAATGTATGGGTATAATAGCTTAAAAAAAGAGTTGTCCGATATTGATGAATTAAGATTTATTTTTACAGACCCAACCTTTATAGAAGCTGAAAAAACTTCACGAGAGCAAAAGTTATTTGAAATTAGATCAGATAAAAAGAAACAATCTGTTGGTGGATCAGAATTTGAAATAAATTTAAAAAATGAATTGACTGGCAGGGCAATTGCCAAAGAGTGTAAACAATGGATAGAGCAAAAAGTAAAGTTTAAATCCAATATACATGGAGGCATACATTCTAATTTAGCCATAGACAATAAGGATGAATCCACTGTTTATTTGCCTTTAGATGAATTTAGTAGTGCAGGTTTTGGATATGAAAGTGATGGAGTTATTCTACGAGGGACAACCAAATTATTAGGTAAAGAATTAACTCAGCAATATCTAAATAATTTCAACAACTTATGGAATGATCCAAAAGCTTTGAAAGATGTGACGGATGAAGTAGTGGACTATATTAGTAATTTATATAAAGAAAATCCACCATCATTTATTTATTATTTTACTCTATATAATATTTTTAATGAGTTTTTAGAAAATATCATTGAAGATGAATTGCCAAATGAAAAAACAGGTTTCAAAGAATCCCAAATTTGGAATATTTTATACGATTTTCAGAAAGATGCCGTTATAGGAATAATAAATAAACTAGAAAGATATAACGGATGTATATTAGCAGATAGTGTTGGTCTAGGAAAAACATTCACCACATTAGGAGTAATCAAATACTATCAAGAGAGAAATCAAAATATATTAGTGCTTTGTCCAAAAAAGTTAGGAGATAATTGGCAGACTTATACTAAAACTTATTATGACAATCCTCTTATTAAAGATAGATTTAATTATGATGTCTTATTTCACACTGATTTATCAAGAGAGTTTGGTCGCTCAGGAGAGATTGACCTATCTAGAATTAATTGGGGGAATTACGATTTAGTAGTCATAGATGAGTCTCACAATTTTCGTAATAAAAATAATAGCTCAACAGATGAGGGCAAAAAGAAAACTCGTTATGATAAACTTTTAGATGACGTTATGAAAGCTGGAGTTCAAACTAAAGTTTTAATGCTCTCAGCAACTCCGGTAAATAATGAATTATCAGATCTCAAAAATCAGATCGCATTAGCTTATGAAGGTAAGACCAATCAAATTGATGAGAATATAGACCCTAAATATTCCATAGATTCTATTATCAAAAGAGCTCAGACAACTTTTAATCAATGGTCTAAATTACCAGCAGAGGAGAGGACAACATCAGAATTATTGAATAGACTAAGTAGCCACTTTGATTTCTTCAAATTATTAGATAGCATAACCATAGCTAGAAGTCGTAAACATATACAAAAATACTATGATATGTCTCAAATTGGACAATTCCCTAATAGACTTAAACCAATTCCTTTAAACCCTGAGATAACCGATTTACCAGACTTTATGGATATGTCAGAAGTGGCAGATAAGCTATTAAAATTATCTTTAGCTGTATATTCTCCCACCAACTATATTCTAATAGGAAAGCAAGATTATTATAGTGATCTATACGACACTAAAGTCACAGATAGAGTTAGTTTTCAGCAATCTACTAGAGAAATGAGTCTTAAAAAGCTCATATTTACTAATTTACTAAAAAGATTAGAAAGTTCGGTTCATTCTTTTCGCTTAACTCTATCTAGTTTACAACAAAATATTGAAGAGAATTTACAAAAAATATCAGCATTTGAAACAAATCATAGTAGTCAAGCAGGAAGTTTCAATACTATAACCGAAGAAGATGACGAAGACTCAATTATAGGACAAAAAGTCCAAATCAAATTAGAAGATATGGATACCTTGACTTGGAAGCGAGATTTAGAAGCTGACCTTGCCATAATTAACTCCATACTTTTAGAAATGACAAGAGTCACACCAGAACAAGATAGTAAGCTAAGAGCCTTAAAAAATATTATTGAATATAAACAAAAGCATCCAATTAACCCAAATAATAAAAAGATTTTAATCTTTACTGCTTTTGCAGATACAGCCGAATATTTATATGAACATATATCAGTTTATGCTAAGAATAATCTAAACTTGGAAGTAGCTCAAATTATAGGTTCTGGTAATAATAAATCCACCTTAAATATAGGTTCAGATTTTAATACCTTGCTCACATTTTTCTCCCCAAAATCGAAGAAAAGACAAGATAAATATCAAGATTATCCAGAAATAGACATTCTCATCGCCACAGATTGTATTTCGGAAGGACAAAATCTTCAAGATTGTGATTATCTAGTAAATTATGATATACATTGGAACCCAGTTCGAATTATTCAGAGATTTGGAAGAATAGATAGAATCGGGTCTCAAAACAAAGATATACAATTAGTAAATTTCTGGCCATCAATAGATTTAGACTCTTATATTGACCTTAAGAATAGAGTAGAGAATAGAATGACTATGGTGAATGTATCTACAGGAGAGGATAATGTCTTAAATAATAGCTCAGTTGATTTAGAATTTCGTAAAAAACAATTACAAAAACTACAAAATGAAGTAATTGATTTGGAAGATATGGATACAGGAGTTTCAATCACCGATTTAGGACTCAATGATTTTAGAATGGATTTGATAGGTAAAGCTAATGACCTCAAAACCTATCAAAATATGCCCACAGGAATGCATGCAGTTTGTAAGGCCAAACCAGAAATCAATGCCAATCCAGGAGTTATCTTTATACTCAAAAATCGTCGTAATGAAATCAATATCAATAATATAAATCAATTACACCCATTTTATCTAGTATATATCTCACAAGATGGCGAAATTGTAGTCAATCATCTTAATGTCAAAAAAACTCTAGATATAATGAGAGCCATAGCCAGAAATGACAATACTCCAATTCCAGAAGTATATCAACCATTCAACCAAGAAACCGATGATGGCAATAATATGCAAGAATATTCTGAACTATTAGACCAAGCCATCGACTCAATTATTAACCTTAAAGAGGAAACCGATCTAGATAGCCTATTCCGACCAGGAGGAACTACTTTTACTAGACAAAATGTACAGGGACTAGAAGATTTTGAATTGATTAGCTTCCTTGTAGTGAGATAAATCTATGGACTTTAACTTACCAAATAGTACCAAAGTCAATCGTGTAATACCCAAAAACGCCTTCTATAAAAGGTATAATTTGAATACAAAACACAAAGAAGCGTTCACTCATAATATTGAAAGAATTAAAATATTACATACAATTTCACCACATACAATACAAGTCCCAGCTACCCTAAAAATAGAAGAAATCCAAATATTTCAAATTGAACTTAAGCAAAAAATATTCCCAAAAGAAATATTACAAATTATAGATAAATCCATCCCATATCCCATATTATTTTATATAACTTATCAAGATACAGATTATTGTTATGCAATTAACCTAAAAACCACACAAGAGCGAGACATTTATTATAGTGTATGGAATCAACAAATGGAATTCAATTTTATAGGACATAATCTAGAAATTATATACGAAAATCTAGTCAAAAAATTCATACCACTTACCCAAACTAAGAGCAATTTACAAGAATTAGTAAATACACATAAAGCTAAGATAAAATTAGAAAAAGAAATCAATAAACTAAAAAGTCAAATCAGTAAAGAAGTCCAATTAAACCGTAGAATAGAATTAAATCAACAATTAAGAAAATTAGAGAAGGAGTATAGTGGTTATCTATAACAAATAAACATCTCCCTGTAAATTATAACCATTAAATGCAGACTTATGTTGAGACTGGACTTATAATAACAGGATACATTACATCATCTCCAACTTTATATGTAGGTAATTCTACCAGTTCAAAAGCAAATCCAGTACTTTGACCTAATCTATCTAACTGTTTTTTTATAATTTTATATGAAGTAGCTTCCCTTGCTTGAGTGAAAATTGGCATAAGATTTCCTTTATCGAGATAATTCTGTCTATACAACTCTATAAAACCTTGTATCAACCTCCCCCCAGCCATACTACTTTCTAAATCTGTTGCAAGATCCATAATATAAATACAAGGTTCATTAGATAAATTTGGCATATCGTATTGAATATTTCTATCATTTAAATGTCCCTCCCAGGAAAGCATATAGCCTTTAATTCGTCCAGCCTCATCTGTATATTTAAGACTCATATTAGGTCTATCTTTAGCTGCATTATTTATGTCTTTGGCAATTAAACTATTTTCCATATTAGCTAAAAACTGCATAAGTCCTTGATTATCTGAATATGCTTTGCCCTCAAGATATGAGGCTTTAAGTGTATCCTCAAATGTTAAGTAATCTAATCCTTTTATGTTAGGAATAGGGACTTCTCCCTGAGCTTCCACTTCTGTTTCTTGCACCGCTTTATTTAAGATAAGATTTAAATTTTCTTCATTTCTAAGATCAAGTGTATATACATATTCTCCTGTTTTGTCTGAATAACTCACAGGAGCTTGTGGGATAAAGGTATTAGATTCTGTTTGTAATGTACTAAGAGCATCGGTATAACCCATTCCTATAGGAACCTTAGTAGGGTCTAAGTTTTGAGTTGATGAGTATTTAGTCATATACTCTCTAAAGAAATCTTTATATATTGCCTCAATAATTTGCTTATATCTTTCATCAGAATAATTTGGAGCTACTTCAATATTATCACAAGCAAGATAAACAGGAGCATTTATTACAAGATTTTCAGATAACACACTTTCAAGATGTCCACCCGTATGCTCTAATTGTTGTGTAATATATGGGACTGGTTTTTGTACATCAATATCTTTTGTCAACACACTTTGAGCTATAGTCCTTTCTTTTCCATCACCCTTAACCGCTCTAATTACAAATTGTGAAGTATTTGGGTTAAATGTATATAAGGTATTTTTGCCATCTCCAAAAGGCATACAGTTAACAGTATCATCTCCCGCTATTGCTCCTTCAGGATCACTTTTCTGACTTATTTTTGCTATAAAATCTCTTGCTTTAACTTCTAACTTTTTCATACCAAATTCAGGATTATATAGCAAATCTTGAATTTGTTGATCAATATGTATATCTTCTGGTAATGATTGTCCTTGAATATATTCAATCACTCCTACCCCATGAGGTTTGAGTAATTTCCCAAGCTCATTAAATAATTTACGTGGATTCCTTGCTTCTCCTGCAATACCTTTTTTACTTGACCCGAGTGCTTTATTGACTAAATCTGGAAATGGTTCAGATTTTATATCTTCTATAGGAATAGTATAACGTATTTCTAATGGGGTAAATACAGAGAGTCCATCCATCTTGCCCTCAACCAAAGCATCTCTAAGTTCTGATGCTGTTAAATCTAAATTAGGTATATCAATATAATTTGATGGCTTTTTTCTATTATGAATTTCATATGGGGTATGTGAAGCATCTGCTGCTAAAAATGCATCTGGGTCGCGCCAAAATTGCATAACTGATTGCATATTAACTTTACTATCTGGGTGGAAGGCAAGGGTCTCAATATAAGTATATAATTTTTCTTTTCCCTCTGCTTTTAATGCTTTTAGCTCATCTAAGATTTCGGTTTGTCCAAGTAACTGCTCAATCTCACTATATCTTTTTAAATCACTCCAAGAAGAAAAAACTGCTTGAGGATTATTAAAATATAAGATCAAATCTTGTAATCTTTGGACTTCATTATATTGCTCAGCTTTTGACAAAACTCCAGCAATATCTTTATTCATAGTTTGTACAATTCTATTAAAGTGTTGATGTGCATTTCCTTCATCGTATTCACGGGTATCCATCATAACTTGCTGAAGAATGTGTCCATAAAATTCAGATTCGCCAAGCTCAGATACATTGTATAAGTCAATAACACCCTCAAAAGTATGCACCGCATCATGAAGACTTAAACCTTCTCGTTTTATATACTGCAACATTCTTTTATATCCAAATATTTCAACACCTGCCTCAAAGGGAGCTTTTACAGTATGTTCATCTTCCCAAGATTCATACTCTTGAGCTTTTGACCACATTGTTGCTAATTGTTCTTCTGTATAAGTATCTAAATTAATGGATATTGTTTGAAAAGAAGTGGTTGTAGAGGTAGAAAATAGTGTACTCATTTCAATCATATTTTTCATATCCTCTCCAATTGGAACAAAAAATACCTCCTGTATTTTTTTAGCTATCTCAATATCTCCTCTCTTCAATTGGGAAATAATTCCTTCTTTCGCTACTTCTTGAATTTTAGGAGTTTGTTGTATTATCTCTTCTGATACATTAAATTCATCTATTATTTCTCTAGTTATTCCGATAGCTGCATGGGGATATTCCTCCAACATATATATCTTCAAAAGAGATATTATTCCTTTTATAGCAGCTTCTTGGACTTCTGGAGACTGGCTTATCTCTTCTGATATACTAAACTCTTCTTTTATTTCTTTAGCTTTATCGATATTACCATACTGTAAAATAAATATTATTCCTTTTATAGCAGCTTCTTGGACTTCTGGAGACTGGCTTATCTCTTCTGATATACTAAACTCTTCTTTTATTTCTTTAGCTTTATCGATATTACCATGCTGTAAAATAAATATTATCCCTTTTACAGCAGCTTCTTGGACTTCTGGAGATTGTATTATTTCCTCCGATATAGAAAATTCTTCTTTTATTTCTTTTACTGTATAAATATCACCCTGCTGTAAAATAAATATTATCCCTTTTACAGCAGCTTCTTGGACTTCTGGAGATTGTATTATTTCCTCCGATATAGAAAATTCTTCTTTTATTTCTTTTACTGTATAAATATCACCCTGCTGTAAAATAAATATTATCCCTTTTACAGCAGCTTCTTGGACTTCGGAAGACTGTAGTATCTCATCAGAGATAGAAAATTCCTGCTGAATTTCTTTTGCACTCCTAATCTCAGCATATTTTAAGTTATCAATAAACCCTTCTATTGCAGTTTCTTGGACTATCTCATCAGAGATAGAAAATTCCTGCTGAATTTCTTTTGCACTCCTAATATCTCCATTTTTTAATCTATAAATTATCGCTTCCTTAGCGGCTTCTTGGACTTCTGGAGATTGTATTATTTCCTCCGATATAGAAAATTCTTCTTTTATTTTTTTTACTGTATCAATATTACCCTTTTTTAATCTATAAATTATCCCTTCCTTAGCGGCTTCTTGGACTTCGGAAGACTGTAGTATCTCATCAGAGATAGAAAATTCCTGCTGAATTTCTTTTGCACTCCTAATCTCAGCATATTTTAAGTTATCAATAAACCCTTCTATTGCAGCTTCTTGAACTTCTGGTGATTGCATAATGTCATCAGACAGAGCAAATTCCTGCTGAATTTGTTTTACTCCCTCAATATCACCACTTTTCAATAATAGAATTATCTCATCTTTCTTAGCTTGTAGTTCATCAAATTCCTTTATTTCTTCTTCAGTTTGTGATCTAAAATATCTTTCATTTTCCATAATATTGAATTTAATTATTTGCTATCTAATATCCTAAATACATATTACATAATTATTCAACTTTTATCAATATAAGATAATTTTTATATTAAAAACATAATAATATGATATAATACAATATATAGCTAAATCATAAAATCAGTAAACTTATGGCAAAGGAGAAGGTGGAGTTTGATAAACTAAATCTGAAGTCTCAGACTAAGGATTTGACTAATCTTAATATAGATAAAATCAGTGCAATTTTTCCAAATGTAATTATAGAAAAAGAGGATGAAGCGGGGAATATCACTAAAGGTGTAGACTTTGATTTATTAAAACAACTATTATCCAAAGAATTAGTAGATGGTCCAAGAGAAAAATATCATCTAGATTGGCCAGGTAAAAAAGCCTCTTTACTCAAAGCTAATACTCCTATCACCGAGACCTTAAGACCAGATATAGCTAATAGTAAGAATTGGGAAAATACTCAGAATATCTTTATCGAAGGAGATAATTTCAAAGCTCTCAAAATCCTACAAGAATCTTATCTTGGCAAAATCAAAATGATTTATATTGATCCACCTTATAATACTGGTAAAGACTTTGTTTACTCGGATAAATTCACCATAAATAAGTCAGAATATGCCGAAAAAATCGGTCAATACGATGAGGAGAAAAATAAATTATTCAAAGAGAATTTCAAAACTAACCCTAGATATCATAGCGATTGGCTATCTATGATGTATGAACGATTACATATTGCCAGAGACTTACTCCGAGAAGATGGAGTAATATTCATCTCCATAGATGATAATGAAGTCCATAATCTAAGGAAAATCTGTGATGAGATATTTGGGGAGGAGAATGTGGAGACCTTAATATGGAATAAAGAGGCAGAAGGTTCATCAGGAACATTAAAACAAACATCTACAACAAGAAGAATTCATGAATATATTTTATGTGTCTATAGAAATTATAATAATATACAGTTTAGTAAAATCAAAGAACCTTTAGTTGGTAGAGAAAATGAGTTGCAAACAGCTAATCTTGCAGTTAATTTAGAGAATGAAAAAATAGATCATAAAAATTATTTTACTATAAAAAATAACAGTGGCGATGAATTTACGAGACAATGGAAATGGAGTAAAGAGGAAATTGATAAATTGATAGAACAAGATTTAATATACTGGGGAAGTGATGGGCATAAACAACCTAGATTAATAATACCAACAGATGAAAGAAGAACAGCTTTTTTATTGTCAATTTTAAATTATGGTGGAACAACAAATGGTAGAAAAGACTTTGAGATTTTAATGGGTGCAAATGTAGAATTTTCTTATCCTAAACCTATTATTTTACTCAAAAAGATTATAGAAACATCAACCTTTTCAAATGACATTATCCTTGACTTCTTCGCTGGATCTGGGACTACGGCTCATGCGGTAATGCAACTGAATGCTGAGGATGCTGGTAATCGTAAATTTATAATGGTGCAATTAGATGAGGAGACCGATGAGAAGTCAGAGGCTTATAAGGCTGGGTATAAGACTATTGCGGAATTATCTCGTGAGCGAATTCGCCGAGCAGGGGAGAAGATTGTAGCTGATTTGAAATCCAAGCAGTCCTCCTCCGACCTAAAGGTCACCTCCTCCAAAGGAGGACAAGATAATACAACTGACCAGACTACATCAGAGTTGGATATTGGGTTTAGAGCTTTTCGAGTGGATAGCAGTAATATGAAAGATATCAGGCTACATCCAGCTAATATCAAACAACAAGATTTGATGCAATTGGTGGATACAATTAAGGCTGACCGTTCGGGGGAGGATCTTTTGATTCATATTTTATTAGATAAGGCTTTGACTTTGGATTTACCAATTAAGAGTATGAAGTACAAGCAGAATACTGTCTATATAGTAGGGGAGAATGATTTGATTATTTGTGTGGATCCTGTTTTGGATATTAGTATTGTAGATGATTTAGCTAAGCTAGGAGCTGATACAGCTGTATTCAGAGATAGTAGTTTTGCCAATGAGAATGACCGCATTCAATTGGATACTAGTTTTAAGACTTTATCTCCGAGAGAGACTAAGATAATAGTGATATAGCTGATTATATGAAACTGCATTTCAAACAACAACAATACCAAATAGAAGCGACAGAGGCTTTGATTAGGGTTTTTGATGGGCAGAATAAAGAGTCTGGGAAGCAAGTCTTAGGTCGGGAATTATATAATAAAGGACAATTAGACCAGCAATGGGTGGATGAGTATATGTTTGCGAATAGAAGGTTAGATTTGGATTATTCTAAACTTTTATCTAATCTCCAAAAAATTCAAAAAGAGCAAGGTTTACCAGTGAGTCAAAAACTGGAAGGTGGCTATAATTTTACAGTTGAGATGGAGACGGGTACAGGTAAGACTTATGTCTATACCAAGTCTATGTTTGAATTAAATCGAGCTTATGGCTGGAATAAATTTATTATTATGGTGCCGTCTATTGCAATTCGGGAGGGGGTTTTGAAGTCACTTCAGATTACATCGGATCATTTTCAAGAATTATATGGCAAAAAGCTTCGTTATTTTGCTTATGATACTAAGAATTCATCTAATCTGGTGAATATTAAAAAATTTGTCCAAAGTAGTGAGATTGAGGTTATTGTGATGAATTATCAGGCTTTTGGGAGTAGAGGTAAGGATAATAGGAAGATTTTTCAAGAAATTGACGCTCTTAATTCCGAAAAACCAATTGATTTGATTCGCAAGACTAATCCGATTTTGATTATTGATGAACCACAGAGATTTGGGAAAACTGCCGAGTCTATGTTGCAGGAGTTTAGTCCTTTATTTATTGTCAGATATAGTGCTACTCACAAAGAGGAATTTAATAAAATTTATCGGCTGGATGCGATTGATGCCTATAATAAAAAGTTGGTGAAGAAAATTCGGGTCAAGGGAATTGAGGCGAAGGGAAGTACTGGTACCAATAGTTATCTATTTTTGGATAGGATTAATATTAGCACGAGAGAATATCCGAATGCTTCTATTCAGATGGAGATTGAGACTAAACAAGGTAATGGTATCAAAAAGGTTTTGAAAAAAATTAGAGAAGGGGATAATTTGTATGATATTTCTGGAGAATTAGCTCAGTATCAAGGTTTTGTAGTCAAGGAAATCAATGCTTTGACTAATACGGTTAGCTTTACTAATGGAGTTAGTTTGGAAGTGGGACAAGTGATGGGGAATATTGATGAGAAACATATTCGTACGATTCAAATTCGGGAGGCGATTGCTTCGCATTTGGAGAAGGAGCAGGAATTGTATGCTTTAGGGATTAAAGTTTTGACTTTGTTTTTCATTGATGAAGTGTCTAAATATCGGGCTTATGATGAGGCGGGGAATATTATTCGCTCTGAATATGAGGAAATTTTTGAAAGAGAATATACCCGAGCGGTGTCTCAGCAGAATTTATTAGCTCCTGAATATGAGCAGTATTTGAATCAATGGGAAGTTTCTAAAATTCATAATGGGTATTTTTCGATTGATAAAAAAGGTCGAGCTATTGATTCTAAGGATAAACAAAGCGAAGGTGGGAGTGATGATATTGATGCCTATAACTTGATTATGAAGGAAAAAGAGAGATTATTGAGTTTGTCTGAACCTACTAGATTTATTTTCTCACATTCTGCTTTGAGAGAGGGTTGGGATAATCCTAATATTTTCCAAATTTGTACTTTGAGACATAGCAGTTCTAGTATTTCTAAAAGGCAGGAAATTGGACGAGGATTGAGAATTGCGGTTAATCAATATGGGGAGAGAATGGATTTTAGTGCCTTAGATGATAGATTTTTTGATGTTAATACGGTGACTATTATTGCTAATGAATCTTATGATACTTTTGCCAATGAATTACAAAGAGAAATTTTTGACTCGCTCTCGCATCGTCCAATTATAGTAGAAGTTCCTTTATTTGAAGGTAAATTGCTAAAGTCTAAAGATGGTGAAGATAGTATGACTATGACTTCTAAAGATGCTATGGACTTAATTATGAAGTTAAACAAAGAAAATTATATTGATGAGAATTATCATATTACTGATACTTTAGTACAAGGTATTAGTACGGGAGATTGGTCTGTTCCTGAAAGTTTAGAGCCTTATAAAGAGCATTTGGCTGAAATTCTGATGAGTGTATACAATACTAGTGTTTATAAAGCTACAGAAAATGATAGAAAACAAAATATTAAAGAAGAGAATATAAAGCCTAATGATAACTTTTATAAACAGGAGTTTCAAAATCTATGGTCTAAATTGAAGGTCAAAACAAGTTATACGGTTTCTTTTGATACTGAAGAATTGGTAGATGTGAGCATAAAGGCTATTGATAGAGAGTTAAATGTCCAAAGAGTGATGATTCAAGTGACAAAAGGAGAGCAAGTCAATGAAATACGAACTGAATATGTAAAAACCAAAACTACTATGACTAAATTATCTTCCCAAATGCATAAAGCAGAAAATGTTTTGGGGGATTTGAAATATGACTTAATAGCTGAAATTGCCAAAGAAGCTAATATTACACGAAAAACCGTAGCTAAAATTTTATCTAGGATTAGTCCACATAAATTTATGCTATTCCAAGAAAATCCAGAACACTTTATTAAAGAGGTCTCAAGAATTATTCAAGAACAAAAAGCTACTACTCTAATCAATCATATTACTTATAATCAGACAGGTCAGATATATGAGGATGATGTGTTTACTATCAATAATCTGAGAGGTGAATTAGGTAAAAACATTCAAGAGGTTAAGAGGCATATTTATTCTTATGTTAAGACAGATTCTGAAATTGAATATAGATTTGCTGATGATTTAGAAAAAAACAATGAAAATGTTTTAGTTTATGCAAAATTACCAAGAGGATTCTTTATCCCGACTCCAGTTGGCAATTATAATCCAGATTGGGCAATAGTATTCTATGAGAGAAATATTAAACATATCTATTTTATTGCTGAGACCAAAGGTTCTTTGAGTAGTATGCAACTCAAAACGGTGGAAAAATTAAAAATTGACTATGCTAAAAAGCATTTTGAAGCTCTAGGACATGACTCTGTAATATATGATGTAGTGGATACCTATCAACATTTGATGGATAAGGTGATGAGGTAAGGGAAACATTTAAGTTTATAAGTATTGACATTTTTATAATAATGTGCTACATTTGCAATTGAAGTTACCTATTTTGAACTTTGGCCTACCTTTCCATCGCCGAAAACATGCTTCACAATTCCAAGAAGTATCCTGCCGTCGAGCAGGAGCGCCTCTTGAAGGGAGGAGTGAAGTTCCTGAAGGTGTTGCAGGCATTCTATTTCGTCGGGGGCTTTGTGTGCTTGGGATTCTTTTTCCTCGCACTGTTGCGGGGGATTGATGCCATGCCACAGCGGCTGGGGGCAGCACTGTTTGTCGTCTTCATGGCGGCACAGATGCTGGGATACACTCAGCGTGACATCAATTATCTCGAAGAGGAGATTCGTCACATCAAGGAATCCTAGTGTTGCTTTCCACCAATCATCCCTCATTTATCCGCTTCCCTTTGGTTGCGGATTTTTTATTATTTTATATAATAATATGCTATAATAAATTTAAATAATACAATTCTATGCAAAAATATACTGTTAATCAATATCTAATTAGTAACATTTTAAGCTGGGTTCAAGAAAAAGAGATTGCTATTCCTGAGATTCAAAGGCCTTTTGTGTGGGATACTACTAAAATTCGTGACCTTATGGATTCTTTGTATCAAGGTTATCCTATTGGCTATATTATTGCATGGAAAAATCCAGATGTAAGGCTAAAAGATGGTACTCTTTCTAGTGGTAAAAAGGTTTTGATTGATGGACAGCAGAGGATTACTGCTTTAAGAGCTGCTGTATTGGGTGAGCCTATTGTGGATAAAGATTATAAGGAGCAAAAGGTTAAAATTGCTTTTCATCCAGTAAACGAAGAGTTTGCAACTTTTACTCCTGCTATTGAAAAAGATGTGGCTTGGATCCCAGATATTTCTGAATTGATGGGTAAAGGTGCTGGTTTATTCCAAGCGGTTAATACATATTGCGAAAAGAATCCAGATATTGATAGGGCTATTGTTGAGAAAAGCATTGAGAATTTATTGGATATTAAAAATAAACAAATTGGATTTATTGAACTTGATTCTAGTTTGGATATTGAGACAGTGACTGAGATATTTATCCGTATTAATTCTGAAGGGGTGGTCTTAAGTCAGGCAGATTTTGCAATGTCTAAGATTGCTTCTTATGATGTGGAGGATAATTTTGGGGTTAATCTTCGTAAGGCTATTGATTATTTTTGTCACCTAGCTAAAGAGCCTAAATTCTTTAAGCAAATTACAGAAAATGATAAAGACTTTGTAGAGACACCATATTATCATAAAATTGGCTGGTTGAAAGATGAAAATGATGATTTATATGATCCTAATTATTCTGATGTCTTGCGGGTTAGTTTTACTAAGGAGTTTGAAAGAGGTAGAATGAGTGACTTGGTTAGTTTATTATCGGGTAGGAATTTTGAGACTAGAGCTTTTGAGCAGGAAATTATGGATAGGTCTTTTTATCGCTTGAGTGAGAGTGTACTTGATTTTGTCAATCAGACTCATTTCAAGAGATTTATTATGATTATTAAGTCATCAGGATTTATTGATTCTGATTTGATTAGTTCTAAAGCGACTTTGAATTTTGCTTATATTTTATACTTAAAGCTAAAGGATGATGGGATGGATGAGGCTTTGATTGCTCGCTATGTTCAGCGGTGGTTTGTGATGTCTGTTTTGACGGGAAGATATTCTGGTTCTCCTGAATCATGGTTTGATTTTGATATCAAAAATATTGTAAAAAATGGTGTTGAAAAATATTTAGAATCTATTGAATCTGCTGATCTATCTGATGTTTTTTGGAATATTGGGTTGGTTGAGAATTTAGATCGTTCAGTTCGAACAAGTCCTTTTCTCAGTGTTTTCTTTGCTGCACAAGTGAAAGCTAATGATAAGGGATTTTTGTCTAATGATATAACCGTTGGGAACTTGATTAGTCATAGAGGAGATATTCATCATATTTTCCCTAAAGAGTATCTAAGGCAAAAATATACTTCAAGGGGAGATTATAATCAAATTGCTAATTTTGTATATTCTCAATCCGAGATTAATATTCGTATAGGTAAAAAAGCCCCTAATGAATATTTTGCAGCGGTTACAGAACAGTGTAATGGGGGAGAGTTCAAGTATGGAAGTATAAACTCGATAGAAGAGTTAAAACAGAATTTAGAGGTGAATTGCATTCCTGAATCAATCTTTGATATGACAATTGATGATTATGATGATTTTCTGAAACAAAGAAGAAAGCTAATGGCTGAAAAGATTAAGAAATATTATAAGAGCTTATAGTATTTACAAAAAATCAAGGAGGACAATTTATGGATCTATGTATTTATGTCTCCCTTTTTAACTGCCGTAAGTAGTTGGAGGGAGTACCTAAAAAAGGCTTTAGCCTTTGGGAAAGGGGTCGGGAAAACGGTAGTTTTACCGTGGAGGAAGGCAAAGAGGTCAAAGACCGAGTGTTGGAAACCCTGGATTTTCAAGGAGCAAATCCTATTTGCGACGGGGGAGGAGGACATTTGCGACGGGTGTGGACTGAGCTAATGTCTCCCTTCGGAGGGAGTACCAGTAGGCGGAGGGTGGACTAATATTATCGAAGAAGAATTAAGCTATGTACAAAGTAGTAATATTATGCTATAAGTATTCAGTAAACAAAAGCTTCATCTAAAAAATGGATCCTAATATGCAGGAGCACAACAAAATCAAAGCCCGGGTTAACTGGAAACACATAGGAACTGGTAGTGAAGGTAAGGGAAAAATTATTGAATATGATTCCGTCGAACAGGTAAAGAGTATATGTGAAGAAATGAATCAATTAAGTGATGGATCTTATATTCACTCTATAGAGTATATATGAACCACAAAATATCTAGATCGACTAAACCCCACAAGCCCCTGCATCGCAGAGGCTTTTTTCTTTCCTCCAAAAATTTTGACCAAAACTTCCTAAAAAAAACTTTATTTCCACCTATACCTTAATTAATTTATATTTATAATATTGTTTACCGTAATTAATAATAAATTCAATCCTCCCACTTTCCTTTAATTTCTTTAAGTTAGCGTAAATTGTTGTCTGAGAAGAAGTTACATCATCTCCATATTTATCATTTAACAAATTACAAATTTCACTTATGGTTAAATCTGTATCCACTTCACTTAATATAGATATAAGAGCATCATAACAATTAATAGCATATTTTGTACCAGATCTAGTATGATAAGGTTTAGCACCCCATTCTATTAGGGAGTATGTTTTTGGTCTAATAGTTACTATTCTAGGATCTATTGATATAGCAGCAATAATAGAAGAGTCATTAATCCTTTTATGCATACGTACAAACCTGAGAATTTCCATAATCGATTTCGGTTCATTCGACTCCTTAATATAATTATAGATCAAATCATTAGTTTGTAGCTTTGAAAAGCCCCACTCTGACAAAGCATAAATACTTTTACCAACATTAATGAAAAACTTCCCATTATCTCTATCCAGTCTACTTCTAACCTGATTTTGAGTTAACCCAGACACTTTTACAATCTCTTGGATTTTCAATGGCTTACCAGCTGATTTAATAACATCATAAATTATCCCAAACATCCCAAAAGGAATATTCTTATTTGTTTTAATGGCAATAGTTTCATTTTTAATCACAGTATTATCAATTATTTTTATAACCTCAATGTTGATTTCAAATAATTCAGAGATCTGTTGGATTGATACAAATTCTTTCTGTTGCTTCAAAAAGCTCTTAACCCTAGAAATCTTATTCAGCAAAGATTTAATTAAATCCTTGTTAATCAAAATATCGGTCTTTAAGTTCTTATCATTATAAATGACAATCCACAAAGATGGGAAAGCATCAATAATAAATTCAATCAAACCAATATTACTATAAGTATTCGAAAGATTACCAATAGCATCAATAGGTATAACCTGATCTGCTAATTTTGATACATTTTCAGACTCTATAAAGTGATTGGGAACATATTTCTTATTTATATCATTTAAATTTCTCTCTACAATTTGATGAACTCTTTGACGAGATACCCCCAAATCTTCACCTATCTCGTTCAGTTTTTTCTTTTCGCCCAACAATCCATACCTTTCTATTATTATATTTCTATCTTTTTCTTCAATAGAATTGATAACCTCTTCAAGAGAATTTAGTTCAATTTGATTGATTGGATGAATATCTTGCTGCCTTTCAGGGATAACCAGATTAGAATCTAATCCTTTTGATAAAAGATTTATTTGACTATTGATTTCAGTAAGAACACCCTCATCAATAGAACTTAACTTGAATATATCTATTGTCACTAAATCAGAAATAGTGAAGATACCAGCCTCATTTAATAAAACAACAGTAGAATCATCATTAATTAGATCTTTGAGCTGAACACTATGTTTTTGAGACTCGATATCTATTAATATAGTCCTTCTAATCTTATGTATAAGCTGATTTTTAGTCTTAGGAATCACTTTATTATAAAATATTAATGTAAGTCAATTTTATCAATATTATACTTTTATTATAATTTAAAGTAAAGAATACTATATTATAAATTAATGATTAAATATGACAAAACATCAAAATATGCTATAATATATAAATATAAATACATCTAAATGTTTATTTCTAATTCAGATAAAAATTTAACTCTTGAAACTAGAGTAAAAGAGCTTATTTCACAAAGTAAAGAGCTGAAATTTTTAGTTGGATTTTTTTATTTTTCCGGGATAGAGGTTTTACTCGATAGCTTAATGAAAAAACCTAATATACAACTCAAGATTCTAGTAGGACTAAATATAGATAGTGACATACAAAAAGTAGTGGAATTTGGTGTCACTCCTCCCGAGTCCCGCAAAGAGAGAGAAAGAATAGGTTATATCAAAAAAAGTAAAGAGCAACATATAGACGATTATATACAATCCATTAAAAAGTCATTAAATCATAAAAATAATGATACCAAAGAGTTTTATGAACAAGTAAAGTTCTTTTTACAAATGATACAGGAAAACAAATTAATAATTCGCAAAACCTTAGATCCAAATCATGCTAAATTATACATTTTTGAATTAGAAAATAATATAGTCAATAAAGGTGTAGTAATTACAGGTAGCAGTAATCTCACACAAGCTGGATTAAACACTCAGAATGAATATAATGTACAACTGTTAGATAATCATCCAGTAGAAGAAAGTATAAAATATTTTGATACCCTATGGGACACATCTATTGAAATTACCGAAAATGATGTCATTAAACAAAGATTATTTGAAACCATACAAGACGAAACCCAAGTTGCCAATATAACTCCCTATGAAGCATATATGAAGGTTTTGGAGACATATATCAAGTCAAAAAGTCAACAAGAAGTTTCATCAGGGATACAAGATGTACTAAGAGCAAATGGATTTACTCCATATCAATATCAATTAGATGCCGTACAACAAGCACTATCAGCAATAGAGAATTATAATGGAGTAATTATTGCCGATGTTGTAGGGCTAGGGAAGTCAGTTATATCCAGTATGATAATCCGAGAACTTGGCTTAGGCAAAGGAATAATAGTCAGCCCACCAGGACTAATTGGAGAAGCACATACAAGTGGTTGGGCAAATTATAAAGAAACCTTTGATTTTAAGCATTGGGATATTATTTCATCAGGAAATGTAGAAGGCTTTTTAGAAAAATACCAATCAGACAAATTAAGAGACAAATATGAATATGTTTTAGTAGATGAGGCACATAGATTTCGTAATGAAAATACCTCACAATATGAAGCCCTCAATATTCTTTGTAAAAACCGCAAAGTAATTTTATTAACAGCAACCCCTTTTAACAACTCACCATCTGACTTTTTCTCAATGGTTAAGTTATTTGATATACCAAAACAATCAAGGATTTCAATAGATGGTAATTTAGAATACCAATTCAGAGTATTTGAAAATGATTTCAAGAGAATCTCAGACATCCGTAAAAATTATAAATCGCCAGACCCTCTCAAACAACAAAGAGCATTGCAAGATTATCAGTCTTTGATAGGAAAAAAAGTAGACAAAATAGACATAGAACATCTCAATATTAGAGCTAGATACCTATCAGATCAAGTAAGATCAATTATAGAACCCGTCCTAATCCGAAGAAATCGTAAAGATTTAGAACAAGATCCAGTCTATCAAAAAGACATCCCAGATATGTCACAAGTTCAAGATCCAGAAGCTCAGTTATTTGAACTAGACCCTGAGCAATCTGAATTTTATGACAATGTTATACAAAGATATTTTGGAAGAGAAGGCAAATTCACTGGAGCAATATATAGACCAGTAGTATATGAAGCTGGTAATTATAAAAAGTCCCCCGAGAAAATAACAGGACTTGCAGAAAACTTTGAATACCAAGCTCAGAACAATCTTTTTGACTTTATGACTAGACATTTAGTCAAAAGATTTGAAAGTTCCTTCGGTTCATTTTATCAAAGTATTATAAATACACTCAAATTATACGAATTTGTAGATAAAGTTATAGATGAAACAGGAAAATACATCTTCGCTAGAGAATTATTCGATAAATTCCAAGATGATGAAGACCTAGATTTCAATGAAATTAGAAAAGAAATCGAAAGATTAGAACAAGAATCAAAAAAAGATATAAATAAAGTTAAAACTAAGAAATCAGTATACAACCTATACAGTAAAGCATTCTTACAAAAAAATGACTTTATCAATAATATCAAAGCAGATATAGAATTATTAAAACACATCAAAAGTGAAATTGAAGAATTATCGCTAAATCAAGTCAACCAAGATCCAAAAGCCCAAAAACTAATAGAATCCATAAAATCGTCATTACACAAAGAACCAAATCGTAAAACAGTAATTTTTACAGAGTTTTTAGATACATTGGAATACATTAAGCCATTATTAGAAAAGTATTTCCCAAACAGAGTTTTAGTAATTAACAAAGGTATAGATAATAATATAAATAAAAAAATTCAAACTAATTTTGACGCTTCAGTATCATTATCTGAACAAGCCAATGATTATGATATTATACTTGGAACAGATCGTATCTCAGAAGGATTCAACCTCAATCGAGCAGGAATAGTCATCAACTACGATATCCCATGGAATCCAACAAGAGTAATCCAAAGAGTAGGAAGAATCAACAGACTCAGTGCAAAAGTATTCGAAAAACTATATATTTATAACTATTTCCCAACAGATAAAGGAAATAATATTCTCAAAAGCAAAGAAATCGCCACCAACAAAATGTTTATGATACACACAATCTTAGGAGAAGATGCTAAGATCTTTGACATAGACGAACAACCAACTCCAGCAGGACTATATACAAGACTCACCACCAATCCGGAACAAGAAGAAAGCTCCAGCTTCCTAACTAAAATTAGAAAAGAATTTTTTGAATTTCAATCACAACATCCAGAACTATACCAAAAAATCATAAGACTACCAGATAGAATAAAAGTAGCCAAAACAGGTACTCAAGACAATCTATATGTATTCCTCAAAAAAGGCAAAGCCTTCCAGGTAAGATCAACCAATTATGAACCAGATAGTACAATAGAAGATCCAACCATAGAATCAATAATAGATAATATTAAAGCCAATCCAGACGATAAAGCTGTTGAATTATCTAATAATTTTTGGCAACATTACCCAGAATTACAAAAGAAGTTTATAAGTAAAAAACCCCTCAGAACATCCAGCCAAACCGTACAAGATAAAGCCCTTACCGTCTTAGATAAATACTTAGATAATTTTCAAATACCTAAAAACCTAGAAACAATCGCAAGAGAACTCAGAGAAGATATAATCTCCTATGGAACAACTTCAGATGAAACCGCTCGCAAAATCACTAAAGTTCAAAATATAGATGAACTTACAGATATTTTGACCAAATTAAAATCCTATTTAAGTGAAAATTATCTCAATAATATCAGACAAGAAACAGATAAAATATCCGTAGATATAATAATTGCAATAGAAAATAAGAAACAATAATGAATACTTTATACCCTAATATAGAAACTGACACAGTTGAGTTTAAATTCATAACAAAAGATAAATTACCAGATGCTTTATGGGAAACTATTTCAGCCTTTTCTAATTTAGATGGAGGTACTATCTATTTAGGTATAGATACGAATGGTGTTATACATGGTATTGAGAACAAATATTTAGATACATTACAACAGAGTGTATATAGTATATGTAAATCAGTATTTAATGTGGAGATTATTCCTGATGTAAAAGTTACAAAAGATTCTATAATACAAATTTATATACCTCCAGCTCCTACATATCATCGACCAATATATTCTAAAAAGCGAGGTGTCCCTCGAGGAGCAAGAATTAGAGCTGGGACTACAAATGCTCAAATAACAGATGATCATATTCGTAGATTTGCATTAGCAAATGAAGGAGGTGCAGAATTAAAAATTTTAGATAACTCAATAGAAGAATCAATAGATAATACAAAAGTATTAGATTATATAAAAGTAGTAAATAAAAAAAGATATAATATATATCAAGATTTTACTCCTAATCAAATTCTAACTAAGATGCAGGTAATTAAAGATAATAAACCTACGTTATTGGGGCTATTAGTATTTTCAAAACAAGAAGCATTACAAGATATAGGATCACCTACATTTAATATAGCAGTCACTCAATATAGAGGAGTATCTAAAGTATCACAAAATATTGAGGAAGTTAGTATTGATGATAAAGAGTTCAATGGGACAGTTCTCGAGCAATTTGATAATGCACTTAAATTTATTATTTCCAAACTACCAGTACATAGTGAAATCAGTACAGAATTGAAACGAAAAGAATATTTAGCAATTCCCGAAATTGCTATTCGTGAAACCTTAGCTAATGCAATCGCACATAGAGATTATACTAATCGTACCGCTAGAATACAGATAGATATTTACTCTGATAGAGTAGAATTTGCAAATCCTGGTAGAAGTCTTGTACCAATAGAGAATATAGATAATGCAACACCACAATCAAGAAATCCTTTACTTATTAAATTCCTTCGAGATTATAGTATTACCGAGACAAGAGGTAGAGGAATACGAACCATATTAAATGCTACAAAAGATTCAGGATTACCTATGCCAAAATTTGAAAATAACGGAGAAATATTCAAAACAACATTATTTACATCGGCATTTGTTCAGGAAAATGATCATAATTGGTTGGCTCAGTTTAGAAAAAAATATAAATTGAAAGATACTCAATTAGTTGCTCTTTTGGAATTAAAACATAATCCAGCCAAAGGATTATCAAATCCTGAATATTGTAAACTCAATAATATGGAAAAGAAAGGAGATGATAGAAAGGCACGATATGAAATTACGATGCTAGTTGAAAATGATATTCTAATAAAACAAGGAGAGAATCGATACACTAGATATTATCTAAACCCTAAATTTTTAGATGAATAATTTCTATCGACAATCTATCGACAAAAATTGTCGATAGAAAAAGCTTATAAATAAGCCAATATAGCGGGTAATAAATTTCTATCGACAATTTTTGTCGATAGAAATCATAAAATATTAAATTGACAATATATCATAAAAGTGAGAATATTATAGGTAATAACCTAATATATGAAACACCTATTACAAGAAATAATACAGGCTCAGACAGAAAACTCAATTCATAATACATTTGAAGAGTATATCAGTCATATACCAGGTATCACAATGATACAAGTGCAAGAATTATATACATATAATATAGACAAAAACCAATTCTCTGAGCCATATTTATATGCAATCAAAGTATTAGAAGATAATAAAAAAATAGGATTTATCAGTGTCAAAGTCAATGGAAGTCTATCCGAAAAAACAGGTAAGAAAGCACAATACGATTTAGCCAAAAATCTCATCCGAGAAAATCAACAACAATTTGAATACGGAATCTTTTTATTCTATGACTCCAACTTTAACTTCAGATTTAGCTTTATCTATAACTACATTCAAGATGATAAAAGAAAATACAATAATTTCAAAAGATATACCTACTTTGTAGATAGAGAACAAAGCAATAAAACCTTCCTAGATAGAATTTCACAATTAAACTACATCAATTTAGCCGAAATCATAGAAGCCTTTTCAGTAGAGAAAGTCAACGAAGCCTTTTATAAGGAAATAGCCACTTGGTTTCATAAATTCGTCGGAGCTAAAACAGCTAAAGCACAATATGATACAGCTTTCAAATTACCATCAACAGATCCAATTACAGGACACAAGATATATCAAGATTTTGCAGTCAGACTTATTGGAAGATTAGTTTTTGTCTGGTTTCTCAAATTCAAAAAAGACAATCAAGGCAAAGGCTTAATCCCAGATGAACTAATTTCTACCAAAGCAGTTCAGAATTATACAGACTATTATCACCAAATACTAGAAAAAGTGTTTTTTGAAATGCTTAATAAAAAAATTAGATCTCGTGACGATAATGCACTAGGTCAATGTTTGAAGTATTCTCAACAAATACCATATCTTAATGGAGGATTATTCGAAGCTATAAATCAAGACTACTATGAATTAGATAATTTTTCTGGATATTCATTACATCAAAATAATCTAATAATAGATAACTCTCTTTTTGAAGATATATTCCAAATTTTAGAAAGATATAACTTTACCATAGATGAGAATAGCACTACCGATGTAGAAGTCTCAGTAGACCCAGAAATGCTCGGAAGAATCTTTGAAAATCTTCTAGGAGAGATAAACCCAGAAACAGGGGATACAGCCCGCAAATCTACAGGAAGTTTTTATACCCCAAGATCAATCGTAGAATATATGGTTAGACAGACAATCATACAATATCTAGCAGATAAAACTTCTATCAATAAAGAAATATTAGATGACCTATGCTTTGAAAATTTTGATAAAGAATCCAATATTTCACCCGAGAATAAAATAGCAATAATCAATGCCCTTGATACACTCAAAATCCTAGACCCCGCCTGTGGATCAGGAGCTTATCCAATGGGAATATTGCAACAGATATTCATAATATTACAAAAAATTGACCCAGATAATAGCCTATGGCTAGAATTAATGACAGCTAAATTACCTAATGAGACTCTAAGAAATGAACTTAGATCTAACCCAGCTATAGACTATATAAGAAAACTAGGAATTATAGAAACTAGTATATTCGGAGTAGATATACAAGAATCAGCCGTAGAAATCTCTAGACTAAGGTTTTTCCTATCCTTAATAGTTGACCAAGAAATACAAGAAAATAAAGAAAATAGGGGAATAGAAGCCCTCCCAAACCTAGACTTCAAATTTGTATCCGCTAACACTTTATTATCCCTAGATAATAATACTAGACAAGGTAAATTATCTGATCCAGAAATTGAAGTATTAATTGCAAAATTAAAATCATTAAGAGCTAGATTTTTTAATGAACATACTGAAAAAGAAAGTTTGAAAACTCAATTTGTATCAATTCAAAAGCAATTAACAAAAAAATATGATAAATTATTCAGTAGCATTATGTCAAAAAAAATTGCAGACTGGGAGCCATTTATTCATCAAGCCACAGACTGGTTCGATCCAGAGTGGATGTTTGGAGTCACGGAAGGATTTGACATAGTAATTGGAAATCCGCCATATATACAATTGCAAAACAAAAAACTCATCCCAGAATATATAAGTAAAGCCTATAAATCTGAGGGATATCTAACTTTCAAATCTACAGGAGATATTTATGCCTTATTTTATGAAAGAGGTTTTGATTTACTACGAAAAGACGGAATATTATGCTACATAACCTCCAATAAATGGATGCGGGCAGGCTATGGCGAAGCTTTGAGGGGATATTTTGCCGATCATACCATACCCTTACAACTTATTGATTTTGGAGGCTTCAAAGTCTTCAAATCAGCCACAGTAGACACCAATATTTATCTAGCTAAAAAAGGAACTCCCCAAGAATACCAACTCCAAGCTATACATTTCAAAAATGATTTCAAAGAAGGAGACAACCTGACTGAATATATTACTAAAAACTCATTAAATATAGATAAACTTTCCAAAGACACTTGGTTTATAGGCTCTAAAGCTGAAATAGCCCTCAAAGAAAAAATTGAAAAGCTTGGTAAACCACTCAAAAATTGGGATGTAAATATTTATAGAGGAGTTCTAACAGGACTAAATGAAGCCTTTATCATTGATGAAGAGACCAGAACAAGACTAATCAAAGAAGATCCAAAAAGTGAAGAGATAATCAAGCTAATACTACGAGGAAGAGATATAAAAAGATATGGATATGAAGAGAGTGGATTATACCTTATTACTACACATAATGGATATAAAGGTGTGCCATCAATCCAAATAGATGGGTATCCTGCTATAAAAAATCACCTAAATCAATATGAGCCAAAACTTTCAAAAAGAGGTGATAAAGGTAAAACAAAGTATAATCTCAGAGATTGTGCTTATATGGGCGAATTTGAAAAGGAGAAGGTGGTGTACTCAGAAATTGTGAGAGAGCCAAGATTTTATTTTGATAAGGGTGAGTTATATTGTGAGGCTACTACTTTTTTGATTACAGGTAATAATATTAAATATATTTGTGGTTTATTAAATTCAAACTTTGTCACTTATATTTTTAAAAAATATTATGCTGGAGGAGGACTAGGAGAAACTGGTTATAGATATAAAAAAATATTTCTTGAAAAAATACCTATCCCTAAAATCTCAGAAACCAATGAAAATATGGTTAATAAAATTCAAACTTTAGTAGACCAAATTCTAGAAGCCAAAAAATATAATAAAGATGGCGACACAATCCACCTCGAAGCCGAAATTGACGAACTCGTAATGGACTTATACCAACTCACCCCCGAAGAGCGAGAAATTGTGAAATAATGTTATAGTTTGACAAACTTAATCAATTGTGCTATATTAAAAACAACCTAACCGACTGCTATGCGCGTTGGTCTCTGGTAGAGTGAATGACTTTTGGTCTACCCATTCTACAGTGTCTGTAGCTAAGGCTCAGAAAGGTGCTTAGATTATATCTAGTACTTAATATAATACAATTATAAAATAAGTTTTGATAATTCTAAGTGCGCATATACCGCACTTTTTTGTGTTATGAATTAGTTTAATTATCAAATATATGTAGCATTCTTATACGACAATATCGTCCTATGTACTTATTAACTTAACTAAATTTTATGGAAATTATTAAAGTCCCTGTAGAATCATTTCGCCGTATTCCTAACCCTCTTGAACAAGAAGGAAAACAAATGTATATTGCTGTGGTAAAAGTTGAAAATGTACCCAAGGAATTACAAGAATGGAAAAAAATAAATCCTAGAGAAGCTACAGAAAAAACTGGAGTTTCTAAAATTATTTCAAAATCTTTAACTGATGCCCCAAAAGAATTCTTCTTTAAAAATAGAGGAATTACATTACTTGTAGATAAGGTTGACTTTAAAACTAATACTAAAGATATGTATCTCGAATTGGTTCAATCAGATCTACATGGAATTTTAGATGGAGGTCATACATATACAGTGATACGATATCTTTTAGATGAACTAGATCTTGGGGATGGTATAACATTTGATGAGGCATATCTGAGAATAGAAATTTTGAGTGGATTTACTGATAAAGAGGAAGCTGTCAATATTGTATATGCTCGCAATAAGTCTGCAGCTGTGAAAGATCAGGGAATTGAAGATTTATATGGTAACTTTGATTTAATCAAAAACATTTTGAGTTCTGAAACTTATGCAAATCGAATTGCCTATAAAGAAACAGAGTTTGATGATGATGGATCCAAAAAGGATATTGATATAAAAGATATATTATCATATTTAATTTGTTTTGACATAGAATCTTTTGATAATAATAGTCATCCTATAATGGCCTATAGCAGTAAGGCTGGAGTACTAAATCATTTTAAAAATCATAGAGATAAGCTGAATAAGTATTTACCATTATTACCTAAGATTCTTGAACTAAAAAATATTATTTACCAAGAAATGCCAGATACATGGAATTCAACGGGAGGTAAATTTGGAAAACTTGAAGGTATTATGTATCTTGCTAACAAGAAAAGAACGAAGCAAATTGAATTAGAATTTATTGAAGGATATTCAGAATATATTATTCCATCGTCATTTATTCTACCAATACTTGCCTCTTTTAGGAACTTAGTTGAGATTAAAGATGGATTATGCAAATGGAAGACAGATCCAATTTTAATGTTTCATGAAATGAAAACAGAGTTAGTTACAAGAGTAATTGATCATCTTAAGGAAGCAAAGAGTGCAAATAAGTTAGGTAAAAATAAACATGTGTGGCAAAGTTGTTACGATAAAGTTGAAAACGAAGTCTTGAGACAGGTTTTGTAAACACATCAACACCTCGTAGGGAATTTATTATCTACGAGGTGTTTTATAAATATATTGAATGAATAAGAATAAAATTATGAACGATATTATTTGTCCAAATTGTAAAAAAGCTTTCAAAGTTGATGAGGCTGGTTTTGCGGATATTATTAAACAGGTTCGCGACCATAAATTCGAGGAGGAATTAAGAGAGAGATTATCTATTGCTGAGAAAGAAAAAGAAATTGCTGTCAAATTAGCTGAATCTAACTTAAAAAATAAATTACAAGAGGAATTAGCCAAGAAGGATAGAGATTTATTAGACTTAAAGGCTGAAAAGGATCGGAAATTAGCTGAGCAATTGGCAAAGAAAGAGGCTGAACTAGCTGAGATGAAGTCTAAAATTGATAAGTCCGAGATAGAGAAAAAACTTAGTGTTACTGAGGCTGTCAAAAGGATTGAAAAAGAGCGAGATGATTTGGCTCATAATTTGAAAAATAAGGAAACTGAAAAACAATTATTAGAGAAATCTCTATATGAGAAGTTTGCATCTGAACTGAAGACAAAGGATGATATTATAAAAATGAAAGATGATGAAATTGCTCTTCGTAAAGATATGAAGCTCAAACTATCTACCAAAATGGTTGGTGAAACTCTGGAACAGCATTGTGAGACAGAATTCAATAAACTTCGTGCGACTGCTTTTCAGAATGCTTATTTTGAGAAAGATAATGACTCTAAAACTGGTAGCAAGGGTGACTTTATTTATCGTGAGACAGACCAAGCAGGTAATGAGATTATCTCAATTATGTTTGAAATGAAGAATGAGGGAGACGGAACTGCTACAAAAAAGCGAAATGAAGATTTTTTACGAGAATTGGATAAGGACCGTACAGAAAAGAAATGTGAATATGCTGTACTTGTGTCACTGTTGGAAGCTGATAATGAACTGTATAATTCTGGAATTGTTGATGTGTCTCATCGGTTTTCTAAAATGTATGTTGTTCGTCCGCAATTTTTTATTCCAATTATTACTTTGTTACGCAATGCGGCTATGAATTCTTTGGAGTATAAAGCAGAACTTGCTTTGGTAAAAAGTCAAAATATTGATATTACAAACTTTGAGGATAATATAAATAAATTCAAAGAAGGCTTTGCTAAAAATTATGACCTTGCTAGTCGTAAATTTAAAACTGCTATTGAAGAGATAGATAAAACTATCGACCATTTACAAAAAACAAAAGATGCTCTCTTGTCTTCTGAGAATAATCTAAGATTAGCTAATAATAAAGCAGAGGACCTCACGATCAAGAGATTAACTCGTGATAACTCTACTATGCAATTAATGTTTGCGGAACTTCCTGCTAATGCTAAGAGCGAAGAGTAATGAGGGATAATCAATTTACTACTCAGTATAGCCAAATAATTGACCTGATAAGCAACATAGATCCAGTTTCTTATTCTAAATCTCGTGATTTTCTTGATGGAAATGTGACGCGTTTATCGCCCTATCTTACTCATGGGGTGATAGGTCTAAATCAAGTCAAAACTTTTTTAGAAACTAATTATTCATCTGAAAAGATAGAAAAGCTGCTATTTGAACTTGCGTGGAAGGAGTATTTTCTTAGAGTGTGGGAAAATAAAATGGATGATATTTGGACTGACCTAAAACATCCAGCATCTTATTCTAATACTCAAATCTCCTTAAATATAGTGGATGCTAATACTGGTATCAATACTATAGACTCAGCCATTGAAGAACTCTACCAGACTGGATATATGCATAATCATGCAAGAATGTGGACGGCTTCTCTAGTCACTAATATCGCTAAATCATATTGGAAAATCCCAAGTCAATGGATGTATTATCATCTACTAGATGGAGATATAGCCTCCAATACTTTGTCATGGCAATGGGTATCAGGGACATTTAGTTCCAAAAAGTATTTTGCAAATCAAGAAAATATCAACAAGTATTCTAAGACAAATCAATATAACACCTTTCTTGATGTGTCTTATGAGGAATTAGCAATATTAAAGACACCGGATGTTCTTGTTAAGACAGTGAATTTGGATTTGGTATGTCTCCTCAATATATGGATAGAGGAGTACCAGGAGCAAGATTCAGCTATGAAATTATATCAACATAATGGCGTACAGTCAGAAAACCTTATATTGTTTCATCCTTGGAGTCTAGATCCAACATTTGCTAGCCATATCTCTCAATCTGATAGAATATTAATTCTAGAACCAAGTCATTTTGTTAAGTTTCCAATGTCTCAAAAGCGAATTAATTTTATACTTGATCTTGCCTCCAATATCGATAATCTCCAGGTATTTGTGGGTGAAATAGGTGATTTAGACCTTAGTAACTATAAAACCATCACAGCAAGACAATATCCTGCGATTGAGCATTGGAATGTGATACCTAACATTAATTTTATACCAATTGATTATATGTATCCTGAGATTAATTCATATTATGGTTCATTTATGAGTTATTGGAAAAAATGTCAGAAAAAGTATCGGTTCCGGTAATTGAATACGTACAACTACAATATGCTATCTTGCAGGATAGAATAGAGCAAGACAAATATCTGGATTTTTTCTCCATTTGGAGATATTTTTACTAATTATCCACCCCGTCCAGCGAAGCTGTCCACCCCTCAAGAGGGGATTTTTTAGGGGAAGTATTAGGTAAATAAGGTAGTATATAAATAAAAATATCCAGCCTAAAAGCAGGCTGGACAGATTAGTTCAAAGAGACTGGAATTGTATTTTTCCAGTAAGCGATGTTAAATGGCAATTAGATGTATTCCCCTCAATATCCTGGAAAAGGATGTCTGGGTCAAATTGATTCTCATAAGAGAGTACAGCACATTGTGATTTTACTGGATAATCTAATCCTGCAAAATCTCTTAGAAGGTTTTCTGAAAGATTGAATTTTAGTAACTGTACTCCTAGTTGAGATAAAACAATAATACCATTTATCGGAATCTGGATCTCAAGATCTAACCATGTTTTGAAAAGATTGTAGTCATCCTCATCAAACACACCAAAACCCAAGGGAATTGTAAGTTTCTGAGGGACTTGACTGTATATTGGCTTGATAAACTTAAGAATATCCTTATCTATCTCAATGAACCAAGATCCTTTCATTAAGTAGCTTCACAAAATGCTACCCATGTTAGCATAGATTGTACAAAATGTCAATTATTTATAACTTTAGGCTTTTGTTTAGTTTAACAACCAAGTCATTTAACCCAGGGATATTGGCTTCACAAATATAGCTCTCAAGATGTGATATCAAAAATTCCGCTTCTCCGTCTGAATCATCATAGGAGGAGATGATTTCTCTTGTAAAAGAATCTTGGGCTTCTTCTACTTCATCTTCAATCCCCAGGCTATGAGCTGCTTCTAGGAGGGTATCCCTGTCAATAACAGATAGTCCAAAATCTATAATATGTGGGGCTAGCTTTCTTTTCTTTTCTCCTATAATAATATTATTCAAATGTAAATCACCTTGTACAACTCCTTCGTCCCAAACTTTTTTGATAGCTTCTGCAGTTTTGTCTAGAATTTCAGCAATAGTTTCTTTGGGGACATAAATACCTCTGTCTCTTTGTGAGTAATAGTATAACCAATCTTGTAAAGATGCACCATTATTAATTTTTTCCATTTGAAAAGTTAAAGGATATCCATATAAACCGGAATCTACATCTACTTTTGGCACTACTCCGGTATTACGAAGATAATCTGTAATTATGAATTCTCTAGCAATTAATGGTGTTTTACCAGCCTTATCACTTTTCTCGACCATTCCTTCATCTGTTTCCCTCACATCTGCATTTTCTCCTCTTTGAGCTCTATTTGCAAAAATTTCTGCGGCACTAACTTCTTCGTAAACATTAGACTCTGAATTTGGATTGTATTTTTCGGGATTAGACATAGTTTATGTAATTATTGATAATAATTTTACGAATATATTTATATTATTAATTATATCATATATTAGGTTTTTACCAGAAAGAAAAAAACCCCCGCAGTGGCGGGGGATAGTGATAAGTAGGGAATGTGGTAAAAGAGTTACTACATAAAGCCTCCATCATTAGGGGCGGCTTCAACATCCATTATTCCACTTTCAACTAAGAGAAGGTATCCGTGGATTATATAACATATCTTGGTATGTGGGCAATCTGATGAATTATTTGACTCTAAGAATTTACTTATACACTTTAAAAGTGTATGGTCTTCTTTTAGTGGCATATATTGACATAATTTATTGTAAACCATTAGACTAAGAGCATAGTTCTCCGTTTGGATAACTATGTCAATATCCCTTTTTTGTAAATAAGAAAAGAAAGTACTAAGTATATATGTTGTCTCATTGTGGCGAAAGAAAGCAGGGACAACACCTTCTCCTTGTAATGTAATGAGAGAAATGGCCATAAGAGAATCCAATAGAGTTCCAGTAATAAATACCATATAAGTTATATTTTTGCAATAGTTTGTTAAACATGTGACTGAAAGGTCCCTCCCTACAATTCATAATTCATCATTTATAGTTAAACTCATCCCACACCCGGCACTTATTGACACCATCGTAGGCGAGTGATAGAAAAACAAAACCCTCCGCTATGAATTTATATTGTAAATTAGGTCATTATTATAGTATAATAGAATATATATATCCTGATTATAAAAATTATGCCCAAAAAAACACTAAAGCAAAAATCTGCAGCGGAGCTTATTCAGGCAAGTACGGCTCAGTATTTGACTTTTGTATCTTCGAGTGGAGATGATTCGGAAAGTATAGAGGTCAGATATGAAGATGAAAATATCTGGATGACTCAAAAAATGATGGCGGAAATGTATGGGGTATCTGTGCAAGCTATACAACAGCATATTGCTACTTTGGTAGAAAAAAAAGAAATTGATTCAGCAACTATCAAGCAATACTTGATAGTTCAAAGAGAAGGTATAAGAGAAGTAAAAAGGAATATAGACCATTATAATCTCCAAGCTATTATCGCAGTTGGATTCAAGATAGAAAATGACAGAGCTGTACAATTTCGTAAATGGGCAAGACAAATAGTAAAAGATTATACTATTCAGGGTTGGGCTATGGATAGTGAAAGGTTAAAGCAAGCTAATCAATTTGATAAAGAGTTTTTTGAAAGACAATTACAAAAGATTAGAGAAATTAGGCTTAGTGAAAGAATGTTTTATCAAAAAGTGACGGATATTTATGCAACTAGTGTTGATTATGATTCTTCTGCTTCTACTACTATTAAGTTTTTCCAAATTGTACAAAATAAATTGCATTATGCGGTGCATAGACATACAGCTCCTGAATTGATTGTAAAAAGAGCTAATGCTGATAAAGAAAATATGGGGCTTACTAGCTGGTTGGATGCTCCAAATGGTAAAATTCAAAAATATGATGTAAGTATTGCGAAAAATTATCTTACAGAAAAGGAAATAAATTTTTTGGAAAGAATAGTTTCTATGTATCTTGATTATGCGGAGCTACAGGCTGAGAGAAATATCCCTATGACAATGGAGGATTGGAGTAGGCGGCTTGATTCTTTTTTGGAATTTAATGATAGAGATATACTTATCAATGCAGGTAAAATTAGTAGTGAGGAGGCTAAACTTTATGCAGAAACTCAATTTGAAAAATATAGAATTGTGCAAGATAGGCTGTTTGAATCTGATTTTGATAAACAGATCAAAGAATTTTTGAAAGATAATGAATAATTAGGGGAATTAGCTCAGTCCTCCTCCGTCACCTACGGTGCCACCTCCCCCAAGGGAGGACAGAATAGACACCTTCAATCGGTGTTATTAAAGCTTGACAAATTTAGGTTGATATGTTATTATATTTGACAATGTGGTCAATAGATGTCGTTTATACTAAGTATGTATATGATTGGTATCTATATTCCATATCATATTTTTTAAACATATTTTTTGTATGGCGTACTCTAATAATAGTAGTAGTCGATTTTCTAATCGCTCTAATTCTTCTAATAGATATAATAATAATGGTTCTTCTCGTGGTTCTTTTGGTTCTAGGTCACGATTTGGTGGTGCTGGAGGCGGAGGTAGATATGGTAGAAGAAAAGCTGGTCCTAAGCAATTAAATCACTCTTTATTTGTAAAGGTTGCTAAACCTACTCCTGCTGCTGAAGTTGTGATTTCTCACACTTTTGCTGACTTTGGTTTTGCTGATTGGATTCAACAGGCTTTGTCTGAAAAGGGGATGATTAATCCTACTCCGATTCAAGATCAGTCTATCAAGCCGATTATGGAAGGTAAGGATATTATTGGTCTGGCTGCGACCGGTACTGGTAAAACTTTGGCTTTCCTTTTGCCTCTTTTGCATAAGATGACTTTAGATCCTAAACAGTCTGCTGTGATTCTGGCTCCTACTCGTGAGTTGGCTTTGCAAATTGAACAAGAACTACATAAGATTACTAATCGTGGTAGAGGTATTTATAGTACTGTTTGTATTGGTGGTACTCCTATTCGTAAGCAGATGTTCCGTTTGTCTCGTCATAATCAGTTTATTATTGCAACTCCTGGTAGATTCAAAGATTTAATCAATCGTAAGGCTATTGATATGAATACTTTCTCTACTATTGTATTGGATGAGGTGGATAGAATGTTGGATATGGGATTCATTGATGAGATTCGATATATCTTAGAATTATTGCCTAAGGAGACTCAAAAATTATTCTTCTCTGCTACTACTGAAGGTAAGACTAAGCAATTGATGGAGACTTTCTTGGTTGATCCTGTGAGTGTACTTTTGTCTGAGAATGTGTCTAGTAACAATGTGCATCAGGACATTGTGCCTGTGACTCGTAATGATAATAAGATGGACTTGTTGATGGATATCTTGAATAAAGATGAGGTCAAGAAGGTGCTTATTTTCTGTGAGACTAAGATGGCGGTTGAGAATTTGTATCGAGATTTACAACAGCATGGTTTTGATGTAGAGTCTATTCATGGTGACAAAACTCAAATGCATCGCCAAATTGCTTTGAAGAAATTTAAGAACAATGAAGCTTGGATTATGATTGGTACTGATGTGGCTTCTCGTGGTATTGATGTTGGGGATATTACTCACGTAATTAACTACGAATTACCTAGAACCGAGGAGGATTATATTCATAGAATTGGTCGTACTGGTCGTGGTGGTAAAATTGGTTGGGCTTTGACTTTTGTAAAGCATCAATAAGATATTGTAGTAGGGGAGAGGGTGGATAAAGTGTATTTCCACCCCGTCCTGCTTACGCAGTCCACCCCTCAATTTATCTACCGTAGGCAGAGAGGGGAATTTAAACTCAGTCCACCACCGGCACTTCGTGCCACCTCCTCCATTTATCTTCCGTAGGTAGAAAGGAGGACATTAAAGCAAAAATACTTATAAAAATTTGACCGAAAAGAAAAATTTTGTTATAATTTACTATAGTTTTATTGGCCTCGTCGTCTAGTCCGGTCTAGGACGCCAGGTTTTCATCCTGGTAACACGGGTTCGAATCCCGTCGAGGCTACTAATTTTATTTATTTTGCTCCTGTGGTGAAACTGGATATCACTACGGTCTTCGGAACCGTCATTCGGGGTTCGAACCCCTGCGGGAGCACAGATTGTAGTACTAATAAACATTGACAACTAAAACTATAACATATTAAATAGATTATTGTATGATATATCTAGCTAGCCCAATGGCATCAACAAAAGTTAAAAATTCATGGTCTCATTCAATAGATAAATTCGCAAGCAATAGAAAAATTGCAGATGCATTAATTAATTCTGGACTTGATATTTTTTTACCCCAAGAAAATCAATATCCTTCAATGCAAGAAACTCTAGATAAAGAATTAGAAGTGATACATAATTCAGATTTTATTATAATTCTACTATCGGATACTCGTGGTATATATTTAGAAGCTGGATATGCAAAAGGAATTGGTAAAAAAGTATATGCTATAATGCTACCTGAAACGAGAAAAATGTCAGAATGGGGATATTGCTGGTTTGACTATGTTGCTGAAGATGTTAATGATTTAATTATGCACTTGAAAAATTTAGGCTATCCTCTGCGGGAGCACAGATTGTAGCTATATGTCATTTAGGCATAATTAATTACCAAAAATTTTCTTATTTTCCTCAATTCTTTTCATATAAGCATCTCCTAAATCTAATTCTAATAAATTAGATAGTTGTGCAGAATAGAATATTAAATCTGGTATAACCTGATCTGTTATTTTACTTTTATCAATAATATCTCCATGTTCAGTTTTTTCACAATATTCTGCTAACTTGCCTAATAATTTAGTTATGTGTAAAGTTATATGTCTTATTTTTTCAAATTCTGGATTATTGTGTTGCCAATATAATTGATCATATTCTGCTTGTATTTTTTGAATTTCTTTTGTATCCATAATTTTTACATTACATTATTATATACTTTTCTTCAGAGATCTAATGCAACAGTATATAATAAGAAAGGAATAAGTAAATAATAAGGATATGATATAATTATATTAGAAATTTACAACTATAATTTGTTCCCATCAATAAATTTTATATGAAACACAAATTAAGCTTTATTATAATATTATCTGTATCAGTAATATTATTATTCTTGTATAATAATATAAAAAACAGAACATCATTAAATCCAAAATCCGATACTGTATCTACAAATTCATCAACATCAACCCCAATAGATAATAACTCCAAGTCTTATAAAATAACAAAGTCTATTACATATAATAAAGTTAATGTCGATGTGATTATTGATAAACCAGATATTAAAGAAGTGGATGTACTGCTTGTCTATCATGGGACTGTGCAAAGTGATAGTAAGATATTATCTGCTGCTGAAACTACACTTAATCAATTTAAAAATACTCTCAATCGTAAAGATATGATGATTGTTAGTGTAGCACATCCGCAGCTAGATATTCTGTTTGGGGATAATATAAATCAAGCAGAGGCTGCTTTATTATGGGTAAAGAATCAAGCAAGTCAAGATTTAGGAATTAAAGTTAAAAAAATATTCTTAGCAGGACATTCACAAGGAGGATATTTAGTTACTCGTCTTAACGCAATGCATGAAACAAATGGTGTAATCGCAAATGCACCAGGACCTTTAGATTTAGTATATAGATGTCAACTAGAGGAAAATGGAAAAACTCAAGCAAGTTATGTTTGTGATAATTTAAGAAATACATATGGCACCACATCAGAAAATCCAAATGCTTATTATCAAAGATCCTTATTAAATTTTACAAGTGGTTTTAAAGCAGATATGTTGTTTATACAAGGATTAGATGATATGGCTATTCAAATGTATTCTTGGCCAAAATTTAAAGAGTATATATTAAATTGTAATAATTGTAAAAATAGTAACTTTGTTGAAATAGATGGGGAGGGACATACAGCACTATTCGAGAGTCAAAAAGCAAAATCGGAATTTAATAACTTTATAAATACTAATTAATATTCTATATACACTATTGACTCAATCATATTTCTGTGTTATCATCAAAAGAATGGATGAGTGATGAGAGTGAGTTCATATTAAATAAGATATTGTCAAATTTGATGATAATACAGATATCAGTAATTAATGCATAATTAAAGTAACGGGATACCCTTTGCTTATTTTTTGTTTATTAGTGATGCCTTGAGTTCTTACTTAATTTCTTTGATATTATATTAGATAACAGAATGCATATGTCAAAAAATCAGAGAGTTTTCTTTAAGAAATCAGTTGATTTGGAGTTGCCAAATCTAATTGAGCCTCAATTAACTTCTTATAAGTGGTTTTTGCAAGAAGGGTTGAGAGATTTGTTCGAGGAACATTATCCTGTATTGGACTGGACTGGTCAGGAATATAGACTGGAATTCTCTGGTTATAGAATAGATGAACCTAAACTCTCTGAGGTTCAATCTAGAGCTAAAAATATCACTTTCGAAGCTCCTCTACGAGCTAAAATCACTCTGATTAATAATCAAACTAAAAAGAAAACTACTCAGGAAGTGTTCTTAGGGGACGTTCCTATGATGACTGAGCGAGGTACTTTTATTATTAATGGTACTGAAAGAGTTATTATTGCTCAGATTTTGAGATCTCCTGGTGTGTTCTTCACTGAGAATATTTCTCGTGATAAGAGATATTTTGGAGCTAAACTTATTCCTACTCGCGGGGCTTGGATTGAGATTGAGACTGATGGAACTGGTGTTATGTGGGCCAAAATCGATAGAAAGAGAAAAGTAGCTCTTACTGCTTTGCTTCGAGCTTTTGGAATTAGCAAAAATAGTGATTTGATTTCTACTTTTGCTGATGTTGATACTGGCAATGTTAAGTTTATTAAAGAAACTATTGCTAAGGATGTTGCCAAAGATCAGAAATCTGGTTTTGTGGAGGTTTATAGAAGAATTCGACCGGGTGATTTAGCTACTGATGACAATGCTAGGCAGTTGATTGAGGGTATGTTCTTCAACTTTAGTCGTTATGATCTTGGTAAGGTTGGGCGATATAAGGTTAATTCAAGATTAGGTGTTGACCTTAGTGAGGAGCCAAAACATAGAGTTCTGCAGGTGGAAGATTTCGTAATGATTGTTAAAGAAATCATTAGAATGAATAATACTCCTGAGGCTATGCCTGATGATATTGATAATCTTAGCAATAGAAGAGTTAGATTGATTGGAGAGTTGGTGCAAGAGCGAGCTAGAGTTGGTTTTGCTCGTATGGAGAAAATTATTAAGGATAGAATGAGTACTGCTGATCCTGAGAATATTACTCCTACTAGTGTGATTAATGCTAGGCCGCTTGTGGCTGCTATTCATGAATTTTTCTCATCTAGCCAATTATCTCAGTACATGGATCAGATTAATACTTTGTCTGAGTTAGAGCATAAGAGAAGAGTTTCTGCTCTTGGACCAAATGGTCTTGCTCGTGATAGAGCTGGATTTGAGGTTCGTGACGTACATCCTACTTCTTTTGGTAGAATTTGTCCGATTGCAACTCCTGAAGGGCCAAATATTGGTTTGATTGGTCAATTGGCGACTTATGCTCATATTAATGAATATGGTTTCCTTGAAACTCCTTTTAGAAAAGTTGTAAAGGGAAAAGTGACTGATGAAGTTGTGTATTTTGATGCTGCTACTGAAAAAACTTATCTTATTGCTTCTGCGGTGGTTGAGATTGATGAGAAGGGAATGATTCAAAATGATAGAATTATTGCTCGTAAGGACAGTAATGTGATTGTAGCTGATAGAGATGAAATTGAATTTATTAATGTTTCTCCAAAACAATTGATTTCTGTTTCCACTTCTTTGATTCCTTTTGTAGAGCATAATGACTCTGCTAGAGCTTTGATGGGTTCAAACATGCAAAAGCAGGGAGTGCCGTCTATTAAAAGCGACTCTCCTATGGTTGGAACTGGTATGGAAAAGGATGCTGCTATTTATAGTGGGCAGTTGATTCTGGCTCCTGAGGATGGTGTTGTTATTGAGGCTGATGCTTCTCATATTGTATTTGAATATGCTAAATCTAAGCAAAGGACTAGATTTGATTTGACTAAATTCTTAAACTCTAACCAATCTACTAGCGTTAACCAAAAGGTAAAATGTGTTCCTGGACAAAAGGTTAAGAGAGGTGATCTATTAGCTGATGGTTCTTCTATGCAAGATGGTGAATTAGCTCTTGGGCAAAACTTGAGAGTAGGATTTATGTCCTATGAGGGAAGTAACTTTGAGGATGCTATTATTATCTCAGATAGATTGGTAAAAGATGATGTCTTTACTTCTGTGCATATTGAAGATTTCTCAATTGACGTGTCTGATACTCGTCTTGGAGAAGAGCAGGTAACTCGAGATATTCCTAATGTTTCTGAGGAGAGATTAAAGGACTTAGATGCTGAAGGTATTGTAAGAATTGGAGCTACTGTGAAGGCTGGAAGTATTCTGGTTGGTAAAATTAGCCCTAAGGGAGAGACCGATTTAACTGCTGAGGAAAGATTGCTAAGAGTTATCTTTGGTGAAAAGTCTAGAGAAGTTAAGGACTCTTCACTTAAAATGCCTAATGGTCATCAAGGTAAAGTAGTTGGAGTTAAAATATTTACTCGTGCTAATGGGGATAAACTTCCTAGTGGAGTTATTAAAAGAGTTCAAGTTAGTGTTGTTCACTTAAGAAAGGTTAGTGTTGGGGATAAATTAGCTGGTAGGCACGGAAATAAAGGTGTTATTGCTAAAATATTACCTCAAGAAGATATGCCTTTCTCAGCTGATGGTATGCCTCTAGACATACTTCTAACTCCTCTTGGAATTGCTTCTCGTATGAATCTAGGTCAAGTTTATGAAACTCATTTAGGACTTGCTGTAGCTGCTCTTGGTATGAAAGTTGCTACTCCTGCTTTGAATGGAATTAGTATGGATAAAATCAAGGAACTCCTAAAAGAAGCTGGTTTACCGGAGGATGGAAAAATTCAGCTTTATGATGGAAAAACTGGTGAGCCTTATAGAGAGAAGACTACGGTTGGAGTTATGTATGTGATGAAATTAAATCATTTAATTGAAGATAAGTTGCATATGAGATCTACTGGTCCTTACTCTTTGATTACTCAACAACCTCTAGGAGGTAAAGCTCAAATGGGAGGTCAGAGATTGGGAGAAATGGAAGTCTGGGCTTTTGAAGGTTATGGGGCTTCTCATATGTTGCAAGAAATGTTAACTATTAAGTCTGATGATGTGATTGGTCGCTCTAAAGCTTATGAATCTATCATTAAGGGTGAGCAAATTCAAGCTCCATATATTCCTTCATCTTTCCACGTGTTAGTAAATGAATTAAAAGGTCTTGGTATCAATGTAAAATTGAAAAATGCCAAAACAACTGTAGAAGAAACTCAAGAATAATCATCATTTAATAAGATATCTCTATGAATAATCAACTTACACCTAACAATGCTCCAGAGACCATATCTATGAATGTGGTTGACTTTGACTCTATACAATTAAATTTAGCTTCTCCTGAAGATATCCTTTCTTGGTCTCATGGCGAGGTTACTAAACCAGAAACTATTAACTATCGTACTCAAAAAGCTGAGAAAGATGGTCTATTTTCAGAGAAAATATTTGGTCCAGTTCGTGACTTTGAATGTTCTTGTGGTAAATACAGAAGAATTCGATATAAAGGAATTGTCTGTGATAAATGTGGCGTGGAAGTTACCAAAGCTTCTGTAAGAAGAGAAAGAATGGGACATATTGAACTTGCTGTACCTATTGCACACATTTGGTTCTTGAGAAATATTCCTAGTCGAATTGCTTTGGTTTTAGACCAAACTTTAGCTGATGTAGAGAAGGTAGTTTATTATTCTAGCTATATAATTACTGAAGTTGATGAAAACTTGAAAAAAGATTATGCCAAACAGGTAGAAGCTGAGTATAAGTCTAAACTTAAAGAGTTAACTAGTGGTGGAAATGATAGTGAAGAAGCTCTAAAAGAATTGTTTGATTCTAAACAACAGAACTTAGAGTTTCTTAATGCACTTGAGAAATGGAATATTATCTCAGAAATTGATTATAGATTAATGTCTATGAAATTTGCTCCTGTATTCAAGGCTCAGACTGGATCTACTGTTTTGAGAGAGATTTTTGCTGGTATTGATTTAGAAGATGAATTAGCTAATTTAGATAAAGAATTAGAGGTAGCTGATGGAGCAAAAGCTCAGAAGATAATGAAGAAAATCCGATTCTTAGGAGGTCTGCATCAAGCTGGAGTTAGACCTGAATGGATGTTCTTAACTCATTTACCTGTAATCCCACCGGACTTAAGACCTATGGTTGCTCTTGATGGTGGTAGATTTGCTACATCTGATTTGAATGATTTATATCGAAGAGTAATTAATCGAAATAATCGTCTCAAAAAATTGATGTCTCAAAGAGCTCCTGAAGTTATTGTTCGTAATGAAAAGAGAATGTTACAAGAGGCAGTAGATGCTTTAGTTGATAATTCAATGCGAAAAGGGCAATCTACTACCGTGGCTTCAACTGGACAAAAGAGAGCTCTTAAATCTTTAGCTGATTCTCTAAAAGGAAAGCAAGGGCGATTTCGACAGAATTTACTTGGAAAAAGAGTTGATTATTCTGCTCGTTCTGTTATTGTAGTTGGACCTAATCTCAAAATTAATGAGTGTGGGATTCCAAAAACTATGGCTTTAGAACTATTCAAACCATTTATTATCAATCGCTTAATAGAGGATGAATTAGCTCATAATATTCGAAGTGCTACTAGATTGATTGAACAAGGTCTAGATGTTGTTTGGGATATCTTAGATGAAGTGATTGAGCACAGATATGTCTTGTTGAACCGAGCGCCAACCTTACATAGATTGAGTATTCAAGCTTTCAAACCAGTTTTGATTGAAGGTAAGGCTATTCAATTGAGTCCAATGGTTTGTAGTCCATTCAATGCTGACTTTGATGGTGACCAGATGGCGGTACATGTACCTCTATCCGAAGAAGCTGTAAGAGAAGCTGGGGAATTGATGATTTCTGACCATAATCTTATCAAACCATCTGATGGTAGTCCTTCTTCTGCTCCGTCTCAAGATATGGTTTTAGGTATCTATTACACTACTCTGATTGATGAGGCTAAAGGTGAAGTAAAAGTATTCAAGAACTTTGATGAAGCTGTAGGAGCTTATGACCATGGACAAATTGAATTAAGAGAATTGGTTGAGATTAGAAAAGAACCTAAACTTAATGGTGAGGTAATTCAAACAACAGTTGGTAGAATCTCATTCAATGAAATTTTGCCAGATAGTTTTGAATATATCAATGAGGTAGTTGGTAAAAAGCAACTCAAGAATATTTTGAATAAGGCTCTTTATGAATTTTCTCAACCAGAAGTTGGTGAATTATTAGATAGAATTAAGAAGTTTGGTTTTGAGGAAATGACACGATCAGGTTTGTCTTGGGCAATTAGTGACTTTACGGTATCTGATGAAAGAGAAAAGTTAATCAAGAAAGCTCAAGATGGAGTAGCTGAAGTTACTATGCAATTCGAAGATGGACTTCTAACTGAAAAAGAAAGATATGCTCAAATTATAGACATTTGGAGTAAAACCTCTCTTGATATTGGTGACTTGGTAAAATCTGAGGTAGATAAAAAAGGACCTGTATTTTCAATGATTGATTCTGGAGCTAGAGGTTCTTGGGGACAATTAACCCAAATTGCTGGAATGAAAGGATTGATGATATCTCCATCTGGTAAAATTATTGAGACTCCTATAACTTCAAGTTTCCTAGAAGGATTATCTGAATTAGAGTACTTCATATCTACTCATGGAGCTCGTAAGGGACTTGTAGATACTGCTTTGAAAACTGCTACTTCTGGATATTTGACTAGAAGATTAGTAGATGTTAATCAGGATGTGGTAGTAAAAGAAGCTGATTGTGGTGACACTGATGGATTATTATTATCTAGAATTGATGCTGAATATGCTGGAGATAGCTTTGATAACTTCTTATTCGGTAGATATTCTGTAGAGGATATTATTAATCCTAAGACTAAAAAGACAATAGTTAAGGCAGGTGATTTAATCACTCATCAGCAAGCTCAACTAATTGATGAATCCGGAGTTGACAATATACGAATTAGAAGTTTAGTAAGTTGTAAAACTATTCGTGGAGTTTGTCAGTCTTGTTATGGAATTGACCTTGGGCGAAATGAATTAGTCAAAATTGGTGAAGCAGTAGGAATTGTAACCGCTCAGGCTATTGGAGAGCCAGCTACTCAGTTGACAATGCGTACTTTCCATCAAGGAGGTTCTGCTGGTGCTGCTGATGTAACTAAAGGTCTTCCTAGAGTAGAAGAAGTATTTGAGGCTAGAAATCCAAAAACTCCTGCTATTATGTCAACGGTAAATGGAGTAGTGGTAGATGTAGTTGAGACTGCTGGAGAAATAAGAATTAAGATTAAAGCTGAGGATGCTAAGGCTGTCAAATCTAAGGCTGAGATTAAAGAAATTGTGGCCGACCCAATTGTAGATATAGTAATCGTAAAGGTAGGAGATATAGTAACCATAGGGCAACCATTAACCGAAGGACATCTTGACCTAGAGAAACTATATAAACAAGCTGGAATTGAGACTTTGACTAAATATATTATTCAGCAAATTCTAGAAATCTATAATTCTCAAGGAGCTGGAATTGCTATTAAGCATGTTGAGATGATTGTAAGACAAATGACTTCTCGATATATGGTTACAGAACCTGGTAAATCTATTTATCTTAAAGGACAGACAATTACTAGAGACCAGTTGCTAGAAGCTAATAATCTTATTGAAGTTAAAGAAGATAAGATTCAAGTTGATCCTCTTCTACAAGGTATTACTAAAGTTGCTCTTAATACTGAAAGTTTCCTATCAGCCGCTTCATTCCAAAACACTACGAAGGTATTGATAGAAGCTGCTTTATTTGGAAAAGAAGACCATCTAAGAGGATTAAAAGAGAATGTCATCATAGGACGATTAATCCCAGCTGGAACAGGATTTGAGACTGAAAGATAGATTTCACAAAATTAAGTTAATAGTGTATAATAATTGTATACAAAAAACTTAATAACCAAATAAAAATTATGTCTAGAAAAGCCATTATAATATGGGGTATAGTAATAGCAGTAGCTATTGTAGGTATTGTAATTACTTATGTACTCCTGAATAATGGCTCTTCTGGTTCTAATAATGCTAATAATCAGTCAGCTACTAATCAAAATACTCCTAGTAATAATAACAATAATTTACCAACTGAAGAAAGTATTGAGGCTATAGAACAAGGGCAGGGAAGTGGTGATTATTTTTATTGGAGCATTATGCCACTAAGGTTACAATCTAAGCTACCTAATCCAAGGAATTCTAGTGTTTTAGATTACTATTATTCTCCAGAACTAGGTATTGCCTTTGCTTATGAAGTTATAAGTTTAGTAGATAAAGAGAAATTCTTAGCTGTATCTGCACCTGAACCAAGAAGTAATGATAATAAAATCTATTTGCATAATTTTGAAGAGGATAAAGAATCTGGGCAATCTATTGAAATTATAGATATAGAAGATAATTTTAGATTTAATACTATACCAGAGATTATAAACTTGCAAATATTAGATGATAAGCAAGAAGAACTTTGTAAAATAGAACAGCAAGATAATAAGTACTTTGTAATCGCTAAAGATACAAAAGTTAAAGATTCTACTCCAATATGTGGGAAGTATGCTAAAGGAAATAATAGATTCTTTATAAAACCTATTGAAGATGGATCTACTATAAGTAAATTATTATTTGTTAGTGCAGGAGATAAGGAAATTAGCTATGATGGAACTATACAAGGACAATATTGGTATGAATCTGTATTAATAGAATAATATACTCTATACATAATTTGTAGATTTATGGTATACTAAAAAAGTATACAAAATATACATTTAATTTATTATAGAATATTATATGACTACAATACCATTATTGTGGTTGGGATTAAGCTCATTAGCAAGTATTGGAATAGGATATGGTCTGAGATTATACATTGTTAATAAATCAATTAATGCAAAAGAAGCTCAAATTCAATCACTGCAAACTCAATTCGAGGAAAAGTCAGCCGAATTAAAAAAAGAAGCTGAAAAGGAATCAGAATCTATTAAGGATAAGGCTAGACAAGAGGCCTCAGAAATTCGTAAAACGGCTGTTTTATTGGAAGAAAGTGTTTTAAGAAGAGAAAAAGACTTAGAAAAACAAATTAAAGAACTAGAACAGAATCGTCAAGAACTCAAAGGTAAAGGAGAGCGAATTAAAGAATTATATCGCGAGGTAGAAGACTTAAAATTAAAGCAGGTTGAACATCTTAGTAAAATAGCTGGATTTAGTATTGATCAAGCTAAAACTGAATTATTAGAAAAAGTTGAGGAAACCTCTCATGAAGAGTTGTTATTACAAATTGAAAGATTAGAAGGAGTTCGTAAAAACCAACTAGAGCAAAAAGCTAAGAATATTATGGTCTTGGCTATGCAAAAATATGCTCAAGGTCAATCTGCTGAATTCAATACGGCTACAGTAGCTATTGATAGTGAGGAACTTAAAGGTAGAATTATCGGTAAAGAAGGGCGAAATATTAGAGCTTTAGAAAATGCTACGGGAGTACAGGTTATTATTGATGATAGCCCAGATAGTATTGTTTTGTCTTGTTTTGACCCTATCCGTAGGCATATTGCTAAGTTATCTCTGGAGGCTTTGATTGAAGATGGACGAATACAACCTGCTCGTATTGAGGAGTTTGTAGCGAGGTCCAAAGAATTGGTACAACAAAATATCAAAGAAGCTGGAGAGGCGGCTCTATATGATACTGGAATTACAGGAATAGACCCTAAACTAACTTATATTTTAGGTAGATTACAATTTAGAACTAGTTATGGGCAAAATGTGCTTATGCACAGTGTAGAGGTAGCTCATCTGGCTGGAGCTATGGCGGCTGAATTAGGGGCTAATGTTATGGTGGCTAAAATGGGTGGTCTGTTCCACGATATTGGAAAAGCCCTAGATCATGAGGTAGAAGGTACTCATGTTGAAATTGGGAGGCATTTATTGGGCAAATATGGTATAAAAGAAGAAGTTATCAAGGCTATGCAGTCTCATCATGAGGAATATCCTTATGAAACTTTAGAATCTAGAATTGTTCAAGCGGCTGATGCTTTGTCTGCTTCTAGACCTGGTGCTAGAAGAGATTCTGTGGATAACTATATCAAGAGATTAGGTGAATTGGAATCAATTACCAATGCTTTTTATGGAGTGGACCGTAGCTATGCTATTAATGCTGGTAGAGAGATTCGAGTATTTGTAACACCATATAAAATTAGTGATATACAAGCCAAAAAAATGGCTCGTAAGATTGCAATGAAGATAGAGGAAGAGCTTAAATATCCAGGAGAAATTAAAGTAACTTTGATAAGAGAGACTCGTATTATTGACTATGCTAGATAAAAACCCTTTACAATTCCGCATATATACTATATGATTGAAATAGGATAAATATATCCAACTAAAAAATATTAACTTAAACAATATGAGAAAGGGGGTGTGTGTAAGATGGCAACTAAAGCAGAACTAGTATCAGCAGTATCTGAAATGGCTGGAACATCAAAGAAAGATGCTGAAGCTGTACTTCAAGCTTTCCTTGATGTAGTAACCAAGACTCTTTCTAAAGGTGATGACGTTACTTTAGCTGGATTTGGAACTTTTTCAGTAACCCAAAGACAAGCACGAGTAGGGGTTAACCCAAGAACCTTAGAAAAGATTCAAATTGCTGCAACCAAAACTCCTAAATTCAAAGCAGGAAAGAAGTTGAAAGATGCAGTGAAATAAATTTGTACTTTGCATTCATAGAAAAGCGTCTACACGGCGCTTTTTTGTGTTGACTATATAATCATAATATTATATACTTTTTGTGTTGTATATCAATCAATTTAGTGATGCAATTTAATCAAATTTGGAACACAATCCATGAACTCTGGGATGAATTGAAATGGTTAGCTTGTAATTATAAAAACACTGAAAGATTTTCAACTGAAATAATCAAAAAAAGAAAACAAAGAGTACTAGAGTTAATAACAAAATTGACTATAGCATTTGATCTAGATGAGAATGAACCATCAGATAAAAGTATCGGATTGACAATGATTGAAGACATTGGTACCCAAATACCTCCCAACGACTGATGGGAGGTATTTTTCTTTAGTCATAAATGTCCTCCTGCGTCCACTCCCAAACTAAAGTATGGGAGTGACCACCTACCCCAAGGGAGGACACTAATATATAATTCTAAATAGATTGATTTTATGCTACAATATTCTATATGATTATTCCTATTAATAAGCCAGCTGGAATTACTTCTCACACCGTAGTCAATAAATTACGCCGATTTTATGGTATCAAAAAAATTGGCCATGCAGGTACCCTAGATCCTTTTGCTACTGGAGTCTTAATTTTACTTGTAGGCAGGGAATCTACCAAGAGAAGTGACGAGTTTATGAAACAAGATAAAATATATAGAACTAAGCTAAAATTAGGCTATATTAGTGATACTTATGATAAAGATGGTGTAATACAGGAGTATAATATACAAAAAGTCCCTACAAGGTCAGAAATTGAGTCAACTATGGCTTCTTTTATTGGCGAAATTAGCCAAATTCCACCTATGTACTCAGCTATCAAAATCAATGGTAAGAAAATGTATGAATTAGCTCGTAAAGGTGAGTATGTAGATATACCTCCTAGACTTGTTAATATCTATAATATTAATGTTTTAGATTATAATTATCCCTATCTCATATTAGATATATATTGCTCAAGTGGTACCTATATACGGTCTCTAGGGTATGATATTGGTATGAAACTCGGAACAGGAGCTTATCTTGAGGAATTAGAACGTAGACAATCGGGAGAATATACTATTGAGAATTGTTATACCCTGGACACTTTACCAGAATTAAAATGAAAAAGACCGGCAACTGGGTGCCGGTCTTAGTCTGGGTAAGTTGATAAGATTAGTGAGGATTAGTAGGACGAATTTTCTTCCAGTTTAAAATCATCCACGCTGCAGTCCCACTAGATGCTAATAGCAAGAAAACAAGACTTACCCAGAAGAGAATACCGCTTTCATAGGCATCACTTAATAAAGGGATATATATCTCCTTTACCTCAGGCTTATGTCTTTGAATTAAGCTGATCAAAGCAGGATCATTGTATGGAACTCGATAGCAGGAAGATGCATCCTTTTTTGTTACACATACCCTGACATCAGGATAAATCACTCTATTATTTGGACCAGAAGCCGGTTGAGCAGAAACCGGAGCTCCTGCCAGAATGTAGAGAACTGTGCACAGAAGAGTAAGAGAAGAGAAACGACGAAAGTTCTTGATCACAAGACTGTCTCGTATAGGCCGATAAAACTATAGCACATTTCCTCTATTTTGTCAAGGGTAGATGACATCACTTTTTGAGGGGAAATGAAAAAGACCGACACACTGGGTGCCGGCTTGGTGATGAGATGGGAGATCAGCGAATACCAGGGGAACCGATAGGATCTCCAGTTTGATTCCTACAAAAATTTAAGTCAGCCGCTCTTTCATCAGGTGCCCTAAGACACCGTACGGGAGAAAAACCCTTTAAAACAGCCGAGCAGTAATCTTTCTGATAAGAATTACTTTCTCTGGTTAGCCAGTGGACTCTTTCGACTGGCTTCTGACATGCAAAAGCCGGAGATCCAACCAAAAGGCGAGAGTTGTACCCATAATGGTAGGGGCGAGATGAAGGTTAAGAGACATCTCCCAAATTCGTAACCATGACCAATGATCCAAGGTTTTGAGATCCCTGTGACCTCTTGGATTGCAATTATTATTTCCTCTAAAGCACCTACGCATATTCTATAATCAAAAGCACCACTAGGGTATATAATAAATAAGTAGTGGCATATATAAGCTAAGAAATAGAATATATGAAACATATAGATATAGAAGAAAGGGTAAAAATAAG
>JBIKVS010000013.1:0-27203 GCA_044356725.1 Minisyncoccia bacterium | reverse complement strand
AGTAGTTCTTAGTTAATAATTTGTATCACTATTATATCTTATTCCCCATAGGAAGAGGAGCCTTACGGCTCCTCTTCCTATTTATCCTCCCTCTTCTCTCTTTCCACGATGTGTTTCATCCTAGACAGGGTATGCGGAAATATGAATGGTAAATGATAAATTATGAGTTCGTAGAGTCGGCGCCCTCGCCGACATTATATTGGTAGCGGAGGGTTTATCCCCCTACGAAACTCACAATTCATAATTTATAATTATTCTATACAAATCTAGCCTAAAACTTAACTCTATAGTATAATTTAAGCTAAATATTATATAAGTTATAATCATATGTCCTTATCTATTGGTATTGTGGGGCTACCTAATGTTGGTAAATCTACTCTATTTCAAACTTTGACCAAAAAACAAGTCTCGGCTGAGAATTATCCTTTTTGTACGATTGAGCCGAATGTGGGTGTAGTGCCGGTACCGGATAATAGGATAGAAGTTTTGGCTCAAATTTCAAAATCAGCTAAAGTTATCCCAACTACTATAGAATTTATAGATATTGCTGGTCTGGTCAAAGGAGCTTCTAAGGGTGAGGGGCTTGGCAACGCTTTTCTTGCTAATATTAGGCAAGTTGATGCTATTTGTCATGTAATTAGAGCCTTTCATAATGATGATATTACTCATGTTGAGAATCGTATTGACCCGATTGAGGATGCTGATATTATTAACACCGAACTATTATTGGCCGATTTAGACCAAATTACCAAAGCCCTACCTCAGGTTGAGAAAAAAGCTAAGTCAAAAGATAAGTTAGCTCTAGAAATTCTTCCAATTTTACAAAAAATACTGCCACTAGTAGAGGCTGGGACTCCAATTAGGGAAGCCGAACTAAGCTCAGAAGAATTGGATATTATTAAATCCTATAATTTCCTTACCGCCAAGCCGATGATGTATGTAGCTAATACCGATGAGACTTATACTTTAAGTCCAGAATTGCAAGCTAAATTTGATAATATTATCCCTTTGTCTATCAAAATTGAATCCGAGATTTGTCTTATGAATATAGAAGAACAACAAGAATATTTAGCAATGTTAGGGCGAGAAATGAGCGGACTAGATACTCTGATCCAAGAGGGGTATAAATTATTAGACTTAATCTCTTTCCTTACTACTGGAGTGCAAGAGACAAAGGCTTGGACAGTAAAACAAGGAACCTTAGCTCCACAAGCTGGAGGAGTAATACACTCCGATATAGAGCGAGGATTTATAATGGCGGACATAATATCTTATCAGGATTTTGTCGATTGCGGGGGGGAGTCTGGAGCTAGGCAAAACGGTAAACTAAGACAAGAGGGTAAGTCTTATATCATACAAGATGGAGATGTTTGTCACTTTAAGTTTAATGTGTAGGAGATTTGTAGCTGAGGGGGGGATGGTGGACTGGTCTAATTCCCCTCTTGAGGGGTGGCAGGCTTGCCTGACGGGGTGGATAGTTTTTGTAACTTAAATTTCTCCTTCCACCCCACCCTACGGGCACCCCTCAAGAGGGGAATTTTAATTCAAAAACACAGGCGACTGGAAGGTCTCCCCTACAAAAGAACAATGTCGGCGAGGGCGCCGACTCTACAAATTCATAATTTATAATTTTTACTAATCTATGTTATAATAAACATAAATAAACTATAAGCTTATGAGTATTTCTAAATCAAGATTCGACATTATATTGAGAAGAGTATATTTCAAGAGTCCAGGTATATTTTCTTCTGGAGCGAATAATGAGCAAAAAAAAGAATATATTAAAGTTGTATTTGACGATGCCTTTGATAGATATGGGGATGGTAGGGATTTAGCTACTATTGAAGAGTGGCAAGAGATTAAGGCTGAATTATTAGCTAATAAAAAAGATATTTTGACAGAGCAGGATATAGAAACTTTGTCAAAAGCAATAGAATTAGAATTAAAGTAAAGTATATGACTGCAAAAGATATAATTAAACAAATTTGTGAAGCCGGTAGGTTTACTCATGGCAGTGAGGCTGCTAATGCAGTCCATCATGCTGTAACTAGTGTCTATGGGTCAGAATATTATCAAGTAACTAGTGATAGCGCTATAATATATAGAGGTAAGGTAGAAGAAAAGTTATATGCTCACAATCCCACAGTAGCCAATATGGCGGTAAGGCATGTAAGAGAGGTAATGAGTAATTTAAAGTAATGACATTAGAACACTCTCAACATATTCTAAGTGAAATTAAAGAAAAGTGGAGTCAAATAAAGCTAGGAACTGATATAGAGAAGCTCAAACAGGAGATTCAATCTTATAGTAATCAATCAGAAAATCCTAATCTATGGGATAATCCAGAGCAAGCTCAGATTATATTAAAAAAATTATCTCACTCTCAAAAAAAACTGCAGGATTTAGAGAATATTCCAGACACTATAGATTTTGTGGAGCAGTTAATTCTAGAACAAGATACAGATTTTGAATCTGAACTTGAAACTTTAGAAAAACAAGTAAATACTTATTGGCAAGAAATGTTTTTTAGTGAAGAGTATGACTCGGGTAATGCTTTGTTGTTTATTCAAGCTGGAGCTGGGGGTGTGGATGCTCAGGATTTTGCTGAGATTATCACTAAGATGTATATGTCTTATGCAAGGTCTCGAAATTTTGAGATAGATGTGATAGAATATATACAAGGCCAAGAGGCTGGTATCAAGCGTTCTTTATTACAGATAAAAGGTCAATATGCTTATGGAATTTTTCGCCAAGAGCGAGGAGTGCATCGATTAGTGCGAGTTTCTCCATTTAATGCAGCTGGTTTGAGACATACTTCATTTGTGATGGTACAGGTCTTGCCAGAAATGGATGAGATTAGCTCTAGTGATATTATAATTAATCCAAATGATATTAAGGTGGATGTATATCGCTCACAGGGTGCCGGTGGACAGAGTGTAAATACTACAGATTCTGCTGTGAGGATTACTCATATTCCAACTGGTATTGTAGTAGCAATTCAGACCGAGCGGTCTCAGTTGCAGAACAAAACTCTGGCTATGAATATTCTAAAGTCTAAACTATGGGAGTTAAAACAATCGGAGCACAAGCAAGAACAGCAATCTCATACTGAGGATGTGTCAATTTCATGGGGTAATCATATTCGATCTTATGTAATGAATCCGTATAAATTGGTCAAAGACCAGCGAAGTGGTTTTGAAACTACTGATGTGGATAAGGTTTTGTCTGGAGAATTAGATGAAATTATTACCTCAGTATTAATCAAAAAAGATAAACATTAATTAGCAATATGATTTTATTTAAAAATGTAACAAAAGCTTATGGCGAGGAAGAGTCCTTTGCTATAGAAAATATAAACTTAAAAATTGAAAGTGGAGAGTTTGTGGTTTTAGTAGGTCAGAGTGGTGCGGGTAAATCTACTTTGATGAAACTTATAACTGGAGAGCAAAAGCCAGATAAGGGAGAGGTTTTTTTAGGTAAAACTAGAGTGAACGACTTAAGATATGGGGATATGCCAAGGCATAGAAAGTCTCTAGGAATTATTTTTCAAGATTTTAAACTTCTGCCAAGTAAAACTGCTTTTGAAAATATTGCCTTTGCAATGGAAATTTTAGGTAAGGACAATTTGGAAATTAGTAGAAAAGTCCCTAGATTTTTGAATATTGTTGGTATGGGGGCTAAAGCTAATAAATTTCCTAGTCAAATGTCAGGAGGAGAGAGGCAGAGAATTGCTATTGCTAGAGCTTTGATAAATGAACCAAAAGTTTTATTAGCAGATGAGCCAACAGGAAATCTAGATGTATTCAATAGCTGGGACATTGTCAATTTATTGTTAAAAATTAATGAGCAACTCAAAACTACTATTATCTTTGCCACACACAATAAAGAAGTTGTAAATAGTATTAATAAAAGAGTTATTAGTCTTGATAAAGGTAAGATTATTCGAGATAGTCTTGATGGTAAATATATTATATAAAACATAAACACTAATTATATGGATTTATTCTTCTCTACAATCATTCGCAGTATAAAATATGGTTTCCAAAACTTTGGTCGTAATATATTTTTATCCATTGCCACTACTAGTATAATGGTTTTGACATTGTTTGGGCTTGGATTTTTTATGGTTATTAATCAGATTAGTAGTGATGCTTTACAGGGTATTCAAAATAGAGTTGACATTAGTGTGTATCTAAAAGACGGATTAGAAGAAACTCAAATTAATGACTTTGTGTCTTATGTAAAAACAGTAGAAGGAGTCACAGAGGCCAATCTAATTACTAAAGAAATGGCTTTAGAAAAGTTTAAAGAAACTTATAAAGATAACCCTTCTATTATTCAATCACTACAGGTTTTGGACGAAAATCCTCTACCAGTAACATTGACTGTTAAGGCTGAAAATAGTAATTTTTATCAAAGTATCAATGACACTTTGATGAGCTCAGAGTACGCCGAGTCTACTATTCAAGAAACAGATTATCAAAAAAGTACCTCTAAAGAAATTATCGATAGACTTAATAATATAATTAGAGTAACTCGTAATGTAGGAATCAGTGTTATTGTTGTACTAGCTACTATCGCTATATTGATAACTTATAATACAATTAGATTGACATTATACTCATATAGGCAAGAAATTGAGATTATGAGATTGGTTGGAGCTAGTGACGCTCAAATTAAAGGACCATTTTTTGTAGAAGGTGTTTTATTTGGAATATTCGGAACATTTATTAGTTTTCTTATATTATTCATCGTGGTCTTATTAATATCCTCCGGGGTAAAAGAATTTATAGCAGGCTCACAGCCATTAAGTGAATATGTGTTAGCAAATGCTTTCTTTATCATAGGGATACAATTAATAGTTGGAATTATTCTAGGAGTAGGAAGTAGTTTAATTGCTATTAATCGGTATTTGAAAGTTTAAGCTATAAGTTATATGCAATTGTCTGATATAGATATAAAACAAGCACTTGAGGATGGGGATATTATTATTAATGATTTTGATGAGAGTAGGCTACAACCAGCCAGCTATGATGTGCTTTTAGGCTATGAGTTTATGATATTTAATAATCATAAATTTGAATGCATAGACCCTAAAAAACCAATACATAGCTTTATGGAGAAAGTGGTTTTATCTAATAAGGATGAATACTTTGTAATTCATCCAGGTCAATTTATCCTAGGGGTTACCAAAGACTATTTTGGGTGTAATGAAAAGTATGCCTGTCAAATTATGGGTAAAAGCTCTCTAGCTCGATATGGGCTGATTGTACATACTACAGCAGGTTTTATTGATCCAGGAAACAGGCTTAATGCTACTCTAGAATTTGTGAATACCAATACAGTTCCAATTCGTCTTTATCCAGAGATGAAAATTGCTCAAATTGCTTTTTATGAACTTAAAACTCCAGCTAAGAATGCTTATGGAAGTGCAGAACTTGGAAGTAAATACTACGATTCTAGAGGAGTACAAGCTAGTGATATGCATAAAAATTTCGATACTAAAGACTAAAAAATTATAATATGAATCAATCACACTTTCAATTTAGTATCTCAGAGGCAGATAAAACAGATTTAGTTATAGTCTCAGTCACAGATACTAGAACCGGATACACTGTTAGAACCGCTCTACCAAATTCAGGGAAACAAACCGCCTCTATTATGGCCTTTGCAGGAGCTAGATTCTCACGCTCAGCTCTCTCGGCTGAAGAGTTATTTCAAGAAATCAGGCAAGCTGGTAGTAATGCTAATGAAAAATTAGCTAATATTTTTAGAAATTACGGACATTCCTCCGTAGCAGATATGGCACAATTATTTGCTTATATTGAGCAGATACCAGACCACTATTCTACAATATTCTTTAATGAAACTAGTGTTGGAGGGGGACAACAGAGATCTACTAGATATCAGGATTTTGGTAATAGCAAACCTCTCGGGTTAGATAGTTTAGGTGTAGATTCTAATTCAGAAGATTATGATAAAATTAACCAGGCATTGCTTGATTTACAACAATATTCTTTAGAAAAATATAAATATTGGCAAGAAAAATTAACCACAGAATATATTAAAGTTTATGAGATAGATAAGGATAATAAATCCGAAACAGGAGCTCTGACAGCTAGAGTTTTTGACTCCACTAGATATTTTTTACCTTCAGGTTTAATGAATAAAACTTCTCTAGCCTATATTACCTCCGCTCGCGAATGGGCAAGATTAATCTCAGTATTCAAGGCTTCCAATGAATATAATTTAGTTTGTTTAGCTGAGCAATTGGAAATACTATTTGCTCCAGACGATATTGAAGCTCAGAAACTTGGCTATACTCCAGAAGCCCCAGATTTAATTCGTCACACTGAGGCAGATACAATTACAAATCAAAATCTATTATTTTTAAAACAATATTTACAGACTGAATTACAAATAGAGCAGAATTTAGAAACGTCAAAAATTATCAGATACCACAAAGTAGATGCAGAATTATTAGACACTAATCTCAGTGCTGGAGCTAAGATTTTGTTACAAAACATTATAACTTTATACCCAAATGCCAGTATTAAATCTATCTTAGAATTTATATCTAATTTAACTCAGGAACATCAAATTCAAATTTCTAAAATTGTATTTAAAGACTTTAATCATCATAAACAAATGGGGAATTTATTCCGAGTCAACACCCATAGTTTTGTGCTTACTTGTTCCAATTCTGAACTAAGAGATTTGAATCGTCATCGAGCTTGGGGGAGGTATATTCCAGCTTTTAGTACAAATCAATACAAGGAAACATTATGTACAGGGTATACTTTACCACTTTATCTAACAGATAACCCAGAATTACAAGCAATTAGACAAGAGTTTGAACAAGATTTACAAGAATACTATCAAAAACTACAAAATTTCATCAATATAAGTTCAGAATATGAATGGTTTCCTCAATATATGTATGTTCAATTACTACCTTTTGCCCATATTTTTACCTCTTTTTTTCATGCTTCTCCTAAAGAAATTAGCTATATGACACAACTTAGAGTAAGACCAGGGGGGCATATTAATTACAGACAATTAGCTTATGATATAGCCAAATTGGGGGCTAATAGTGAATCACTATTACAGGCTATGATTCCAGAGCATATTGCTAAGCCAGATGCTTGTTCTCGAGAAGAATTTATAGATAGAAGTTGATTCTGCATTTTCTTAACCCACCAAAATAATGCAGAAATCTAAAACCAATACATCTAAGATTGACTTAAAATTTATAAAACCATATATAGGTTGGTCTATACTTTTAACTATATTTATATTTTTGTCTAATGGGGCTAATCTGTTAATTCCTAGAATATTGGGTGGCAGCATTGATAATCTTAGTCAAAATGGTAGTATTTATAAATTAGCGCCAGATATATGGTTATTATCGGCAATATCAATATTTGTATTATTAATCTCATTAGTACAAACTGTTATAGGAATATATGTAGCTGAAAATGTAGCTAGAGACTTTAGAGACGATTTGATTAAAAAAATATTATCCCAGCCCATCAGCTTTATTAATGAACAAGATTCCTCAGAATTATTCACTAATATAACCTCCGATGTAGAACAAGTAAAAGACATTATCTCACAAGGTTTTGCTAGTATATTCTCTGCCTTGATTATTCTGATTGGTAGTGTTATTTTATTATTTTCCATTAATGTTAGGCTGGCTTTGATTGCGATTATCTCCTTGCCAATTATTATAGCTGTTTTTGCCTTTATCTTTAAAAATATATCTAAACTATTTAGGTCATCTCAAAAAATATTATCTAAAATCAATAAGGTAATCAACGAAAGTGTCTTAGGGGCAATGTTGATTAGAGTTCTTAATGCTCAAAAATATGAAAATATTAAGTTTGACAAGATTAATCAGGAAGGAAGAGAGGTTGGTTTGAAAATTATTAATTTATTTTCCAGTTTAATACCAGCAATTAATTTGGTATCTAACTTTGCTATTGTAACTATTATTTGGTTTGGAGGTAGACAAGTGATGGTAGCTGACTTAACTTTGGGAGAATTTAGTGCTTTTATTTCGTATTTTAACCTTTTGATTACCCCAATTTTTATTTTAGGATTTGTTAGTAATTTTATTTCTAGAGGACTTGTGTCTTTGTCTAGAATTCAGCAAGTATTAAATGCCCCCGAACAAATAAAATCGGATGCTAAAAATTTAATTACTAAATCAGTGAAAGGTAAAATTACTTTTGACAAAGTATCTTATGAAGTAAAAGGTAAAACTTTATTAAAAGAAGTTTCTTTTGAAATTCATCCTCAAACTAAAAATGCTATTATAGGTCCAACAGGATCAGGTAAAAGCCTTATATTATCACTAATTACCGGTTTAATTCAGCCAAGCTCTGGCCAAATTCTAATAGATGATATTCCTCTTCAAAAATGGAATCCAGATTATATATTTAAAACTATGGGATTGGTATTTCAAGAAAGTATTTTATTCAATACCACTCTTCGAGAAAACATTTTATTTAATACTAAAGTGGAAGAATTAGACTATCAAAAAGCACTGATAACTTCTAATGTATCCGAAATAGTAAACTCTCTTCCAGAAGGAATTAATACAAAGATTAGCGAGCGAGGAAGTAATTTATCTGGAGGACAAAAGCAGAGAATAATGTTAGCTAGAGCACTAGTTAGAAGTCCAAAAATCCTATTATTAGATGATTTCACAGCTAGAGTAGATATTAAGACTGAAAAAGAGATAGTTGCTTCATTATCTCAAGAATATCCTTATTTAACTTTAATATCTATTACCCAAAAAATTGAGCCAATTCAAGATTATGATCAAATTATTTTGATTATGGAAGGAGAATTATTAGCTACCGGTACACATTCTCAAATGATAAAAAGATCCATTGAATATGCTCAAATTTGGCAAAGTCAACAAACTACTTAATATGAAAAGAACATATAATCTATCTCAACCTAATAATGCCAAACCATCTTTTGAAGATTCTATTGCTACCATTATTCCATTATTCACAGGGGAGACAAAAAACTTAATCGTCATTGTAATTACAGTACTGATTAATATTGGGACAGGTGTTTTAACTCCATATATTATTACTAGAGCTATTGATGGGCCAATTGCTAATAAAGATATTCAAGCCTTAGCTTTCATATCTATTGGTTTGATTGGATTATTTATAGTCTCAGCCATTGCAGCCTATGGACAGGCTAGAATTATGGGATATGTTTCACAAAGGGTTTTATTTCGACTCCGTGCGAGGGTATTTAGCTCATTACAAAGCTTACCAATAGATTTTTTTAATCGCAATAAAGCAGGAGATTTAATTTCAAGAATTAATAATGACACTAATAGAATAAATCAATTTTTATCAGAAGGGGTTTTGAGATTTACCTCACTTTTCTTTTCTCTTATTGGTATAGCCTCAATGATGCTATATCTTAATTGGAAATTAGCTAGCATAGTTTTTATACTGACCGTTATAATTTTAATAATTACAAGAATAGCGACTCCCTACATAGAAGAAGTGAATAAAGTCGGTTTAGAAAATCAAGGATCATTATCCTCAGAAGTACAAGAAGGATTATTGAATTTCAATGCCATAGTAGCTTTTCAAATTCAAGATTATTATAAATCTAGCTTTAATAAAATTAGTGAAGATGTGTATAAAACTAAAATACAAACTAATATCCTGAATGACAATATAGCCCCACTATATACTTTTGTAGCTAATTTATCACAAATTATACTATTAGCTATAGGTTTTAATTTTATACTTTCAGGCACGATTACCATTGGACTTCTGATTGGATTTCTTGCCTATGCTCAAAAGTTTTTTGAACCACTTCGTATATTAGGCTCTATAGTTGGTAATTTGCAAGGAGCTTTAGCTGCGTGGACTAGAGTACAGGAAATAATTAGTTTAGAGAGTAATCTGAAAGTGGAGGAAGATAAATCAGGGGTTAGGAAGTTGAAAACCAAACATATTTTAGAGTTTGAAAATGTAAACTTTGGTTATGATGAAAAGCTAGTTATCAATAATATGAGTTTTGTCTTAAAAAAAGGTAAAACTTATGCTTTAGTTGGTCCAACAGGTGGAGGTAAAAGCACCACCGCCTCTTTAATGGCTCGGCTCTATGACCCACAGAAGGGAATAATAAAATTATATAACAAAGATATCAGAACATATACAGAAACAGATAGAACTCAAACCATTGGATTTATACTCCAAGAACCCTTTTTATTCACCGGTACTATTGCAGAGAATATCAAGTATGGAAATCCAGATTTAGAAAATAAAACTAATCAAGAACTAATAGAAATATTAAAAGAAAATAACTTATTGGATTTAATAGCTAGTTTTGAAAATGGTATTACAACAAACATAGTTAATAACGGTATAAGTATAGGGCAAAAGCAAATTATATCATTTATTCGAGTAATTTTACGACAACCAGAACTATTAATTCTAGATGAGGCAACAGCTAATATAGATACAGTTACTGAGCAACATCTACAAGATATTATCAATCAACTACCAGAAAGCACCACCAAAGTAATCATCGCTCATAGACTCAATACAATCAAAAAAGCCGATAAAATATTCTTTATCAGCCAAGGAATACTCACCCCAGCCGAAGACTTCCAACATGCTATAGATTTAATCAAAACCAAAGACGGGGAGAGTTAACATCCTCTTACCATAATTACAAAAATATGCTAGTATAGCCATATAATTAGTATTTTTATGAGAATTAATAAGTATTTAGCCCAGAAGGACATCTGTTCAAGACGAGAAGCAGACAAACTAATCCAAGGGGGGAAGGTTTTAGTCAATGGAGTTATAGCAACTTTAGGTTTAGATGTACAAGATGGTGATAAGGTTGAGATTATAGATTATAATAAAACCTACGTCTATTATGCTTATCATAAACCAGTAGGAATTGTGACTCATAGTCCTCAAATTGGAGAGAAATCTATTCAAGATATTACCAATTTTACTGAGGATGTTTTCCCAGTCGGTAGACTAGATAAAGACTCTAGAGGTCTTATTATCCTCACCAATGATGGTAGAATAACCAAAAAAATTCTAAGCCCAGAATTTAGCTTTGAAAAAGAGTATGTAGTCACACTAAATCGGACAATAACTCAAAAAGACATAGAAAAACTAAGAGATGGAGTAAAGATAGATACAGGTTATCACACCAAACCCTGCCGAGTTAGGAGACTAGATGACAATATTGTCAAAATCACTCTCACAGAAGGCAAAAACAGGCAAATTAGGCGTATGTTAAAGTCCCTCAAGTATAATGTAATAGATTTGCTCAGAATTAGAATTGGCAATATAGAATTAAACGATATCCCCGAAGGAGGATATCGCAAACTCAGCGAACAAAAATTGTTAGGGAGATAAGGTTTAGTTAGCTTCTCCAGGAAAGATCAATAGCCACTAATAGTTTTTCAGGACATTATAATCTACTTTACACTGAAGATACATTTATGATAATGTATTTATGTAATAATATAAATTAACAATATGAAATTTATAAAACAGAATATCGTAATATTAATTGCTTTTTCATTACCAATCCTACTAATAATTGGAGTGGCTTTGAGTATTTATATCCCATCACTTTTTCTATCAACTAAATATAATTTTGTCTATATAATTTGTGCTGAAAATAATTATAGATATAATAACTGTAATAACTACATTCAAAAACGTTACTCTGTTGTAAACAATAGAATTGTTATAAATAATATAGATCCAACATTGGATTCAGATAATAATACAACACCAGATATTAATGAAAATTATACAACCAGAATTATTTTACATGATACAGAAAAAAATGAGAGTAGAGAAATAGCCTTTGAAGAAGCTCAGACTTTGACATTGAATAATTTTGAAAAATCCCCTGATGGAGTTGCTGTTACTGGTAATTGGAGCGGAGGCGGGGACTTCTTTATATTTGGCGGGAGCTCTTCTACATATGGGTATTATCTCACAAGGGGAGAAATTAAAAAGAAACTAAATCTCATATATGACTATGATCAGTATTATTATAGATATCATTTTCAGTTTATTGGTTGGGTTTTACCAGGAAGAAATTAATTATTAATATTTATCTAAATTTATGAATAAAGAAGAATTATTACACGAACTCTCTATGAAATTAAGTTCAGGAGAAATAAGTCCTGAAGAAATAGTAACAAGTTTTAATCTTATACCTACATCACAACAAAGTATATCTACACCAGAAAATCCTAAAAAATTTACTCCTTTTTCTATAACAAAAATGCTTTATGTGTTAGGTGCTGCTATTGTGGTTATTGGGATTATTATTTTTGTCTCTCAAATTTGGTATGACATTGGATCTTTTGGACGTATAGTAGTTACTTTAGGTCTTGGAATGTTAACTACTGCTATCGGATCAACTCTACTCAAGAGTAAGCCAAATGACAATATTGGAAATGTTTTTCATGCTATTGGTGGTTTATTGATTCCAGGTGGGGCATTGGTAACACTTTCAGAATTAAGTAATGAGGTGTTTTCCTTTTGGCCTGTTACAATTACATTTGCAGTTATTTTTATGTTCTATCTATTGCTAAATTATGTACATAAAAGTCCTATTTTAACATTTTTTACAATAGCTAATGGGACGGCTTTCATATATTCTTTTATACAGTCAGTTGTAGAGACGTCATCATCATATTATTTTTATAGAGATCTGTATTCATATATAACCATAATAATAGGTATAAGCTATATATTGCTCGCATATGCTTTTCGTGATGGTTGGAACAAACCACTTATTGCGGTACTTAATTTTTTTGGTATTATAGGATTTCTTGGGGCTTCATTTTCACAGGTCTTTGATTCAGTCTTATGGCAGTTACTTTACTTTATTCTTGTATTTGGAAGTGTATACCTATCTATATACCTAAAAAGTAGAAGTATCCTTGTTATAAGTACGCTTTTCCTTATTGCCCATATTTCATATATTACGAGTGAATATTTTGCTAATTCACTCGGATGGCCGATATCACTAGTCTTTTTAGGGTTTATATTTATTGGACTTGGTTATGCCTCAGTTAATATCAATAAAAAATATATTGCAAATTAAAATAAGTTTAAAAAGTATAGTCCTCAAAAAATAAAAAGCCCCGTCTAGTGCGGGGCGGGGGGAGATGATTTCAAATATCTGAACTGCATTGTTTTTCTCTCCAGTCTTTTTCTTCTGGACATACATATATAGTTACTAAACCAGGTTGATCAGTAGAAGGTTCTTGTCTAAAAGAATCCCAAGTACTAGTTATAGGGTCTGTTTCTTCAGGAGTGTATGTACCTAGTAGAACGAATTTAGAATCATCCATGTTTTGAATTTTTGGACAACTCTTATAAAATAACACATTCTTACAATAACCTCAAATCTTATCTAAAGCTCTTGACAATATTTACCAAATGTATTATACTTAATGTATAATAAATAAGTTTATCTATTATGAACAATTTTTCTAAGGTTCGCTTGATTGCTAAAGCTACTATTACAACTATTAAAGATAATCCTAGTATTGTGTTTTTAGGCATATTATTTTTTATTATAATGATTGCTCCAATTATTATATTGTGGGGAGCTATCCTATCTCAATCTTCTGCTGTAGCTCTTAATGATTTCTTTGCTGGAAATTGGAATGGAGTTTTTCCGTTAGTACTTATGATTGCTGCCATACTTTCTATTATATGGGGAGTTTTTATTAGTTATTATTTTGAATTTGTGATTACCAAAACCCTGCTTCAATATTGGGACAAGACAGTTAAAGCTGGAATTTCAGTGTCAAAGGTGGTAGCTTATACTGGATTTAGTTTAGGAGCTAATACCATAGGAGCTTTGATTCCAGGTATATTCGGTGGAGCTTATAGTTTGGTAGTCCCAGCCGTTACATCTCTTATCCCAGCTACAATTATTAATAATCCTGACAAATCTATCAAGCATACTCTACAAGATAATAAAGATATGTTTGGTAAATTAGCTGGATATTCTATATTTTCTCAATCATATTTAGCTTTAGTTGCCATACTGTTCTTAGTACTTTATTTAATAGCTATATTTGTAATCGGGACTTTGATTTTTTATAGTCTAGATGTTAATACTGCTATAACTAACACTAGTATGAAAGGATTAGAAGGTAATTGGATTACTGTATTTTGGGATGGATATATAGTATTTGCTTTTTTATCCTTTATGTTATCCATAATAGCTATATTATTCTATAGAGTACTAGCTTCTATTGTAGTCTCCACATCACTATATGTTTGGTATAAAAATGGTAATAACCCTGAAGAATTCCAAAAAGTATTCTTAGAAAAAGCTATGACAGCTAAAAAGGCAGAAGCATTCTTTAATTAGTCCAATACTTATGGAATTATCTAAGCAAGAACAACAATTATTCAATGGCTGGAAGCAGGTTTTTATGAAAAGTATGTCCACCTTTTGGATATTAATCTCTCTCAGAGACAACCCAAAAAAAGTAGAGGCAATGGAGGAATTTATGTCTCAGTATAGTCAATCTAACTTTCAAATAGATAGAATGAGCTTATATCGGGCTTTGCGAAAATTATATGAGTCAGGGCTAGTCACCTATGAGGATAAACACAATCCCTCAGGTCCAAATTGGAAAATATATAGCTTAACTAATAGAGGCAAAAATCTATTACAAGAATTTATAGATAAATGTATCAAAGAGTCTCTGCTAAATCCACTAATGATTAAAGAGTTAAATCTTAAACCCTAAATATCTCAAGGTCATCTCAATACTCGCCTTAGATGAGCAGGTATATGAGCTAAAATTTCATAAGGAATAGTACTGCAAGTCTTGGCAATATTATTAATTGAAATAGGGGAGGAGTTATCACTGCTAATTATAGTGACTGTATCACCTAACTTTACTTGAGGAATATCAGAGATATCAATTGTTGTAATATTCATACTAACTCGACCAATAATTGGGCAGAGAATACCATTTACTTCAACTAGTCCTATATTAGATAATCTGCGATCTACTCCCTCAGCATAGCCAGCAGGTATAGTAGCTATTAGAATATCTCGAGGGGCAATAAAAGTATTATTATAGCCAACAGAATCACCTTTTTTAATAGACTTTACTCCACTAATAATAGTCTGCATACTCAGAACCGGTCTTAAGTTAATTTTAGGATTATTTATTATACTAATACCATATAGCCCTAGTCCTAATCGAGCAAGATTATGAGTACTATTGGATTTAGTATGAAGCACTCCAGCTGTAGCTGAGATGTGAGTATAAGTAATATTTGGGAATGCTTGAGTTAATCTCTCTTGAATTTGCTTCCATTGTTTTAATTGTTGTTTAACAGATTTGCTTTTAGAATTATCCGCATCAGCCAGATGCGAGGCGATGCCTTGAAGATTCAGATTAGGATTTTGTTTGATAATTTTTATCACTTCATCTAGCTCAGAGATCATAATACCCTGTCTATGCATACCAGTATCAATTTTTAGATGTAATTGGATAGGATTATTACTGTGAGCTAACAGTCTTACTTGCTCTAGGCTTGTAATACAAAAGCTAATTTTAGAAAGTCTAGACTGTAATATAATATTAGGCTCTACATAACCAATAATCAAAATAGGGGATTTAATATTATTATCCCGCAGTAATCTCGCCTCATAATAAGAATCTACGATTACAAAGGGGAGTTTTTGAGAATCTAAAATCCTAGCTACAGATACCAAACTATGACCATAGGCATTGCTTTTTAGCACTGGGGCAAATTCTAACTCAGGATAGGCTTGTCTATATTCTTGTAAATTATGCAAAATAGCACTCTTATCAATATAAATACTAATCAAAGAGGGAAGATTAATAGATAAAACCCTAGCCTTCAGACTGCGAATAATATTCCAAATATTCATATTTTGAATTATATAATTATAGCTTTAGTATAAACTTTTCACTAAAATATGCAAGATAAGGGTGTATTTTATGTTATTCTGACTTGACAAAAATGTATTTTTGTGGTATATATGTTATGTTAATCTGTTCGTTTATTTCAGTGAAAATCACGCATCACTCTCAGGTTCAACTACCCAATGTTAGGGGTGTTGCTGGAGATCCTGTTCAGATTCCAATCTCCTACTCATATTACCCTGTCTGGGGTAGATGGGGTATTGTTTGGATCCTCCTAGCACTAGGAGGTATTGTCCTCACAGGAGTAGTTTTACAGAGATATCAATCTCTCCCTCAACTCCCTTCAGCACCAGCTCAGGTGAAGTAAACCATCGTCCAAACACACCTCTCCCCTCCTCCAGCACCGTCGCTCGGGGGATTTTTTATTAAAAAGACAGAAAACCCCACCCTTTTAAGGGCGGGGATGACTGTCCAAATTTTCCGATAGCTAAAGCAAGCGAAGAGCTTGCGAGCGAAGTAAAATATAGTTATATAAAGTAAAAGCCCTGCCTTTTAAGGCGGGGTCTTTTACTCTAATGATTTCTAATTACAATTTGCTTATCAATTTTAGTAGCTAAAACCAAAATTTAAAGGTACTAATTTAAATTTAGATAAGCACAATTAGCAATATAATTATAATGGAGAGTACTGAGTAATTAATACAGTAGCTATTAGAATCAATAGGATAAAACTTAATATAATAGTTTTTTTAAATTCAGACATATTCATAAAATATTAAAGTATAGGCTTAGCTTGTACTACAAAACGTTTAGCACTAGTCCAAAGAGGCGTACAAGTGTAAAGAGTTAGTATATGTTCTTCTGTAGGAGCTTCAATTTCAACTGCATCAGGTGTTACCTCAAATAAATTTGTTACCTTATAGTCATACTGTTTACCTTCCCATGTTATTACTATAGTATCGTCTAATTTTATATTAGGTAGATTATAAAAAGTATTATTATTTCCAGTATACAAAAATCTGTGAGCAGTTATAACCATATTTCCTCCAGAAAGAGGGTTCCCAGAACTACTCCTATGCCAAATGCCTTTATTTAAATCTTTACTGCTGGTACTGGTGAAAAGCTTAGAATTTAAATTAAGAGATGACATAGTTATATTAAAATTTGGATCAGCATTATTTTTATCAGCTGGAGGTCGCTCTTTGGATTTGTTTTGATTAGGGTTTAAAATTACAGGATCTTTAATGACAGTATTAGATATTTCTTTTGACACCTTAGATTCTTGAGAATAGGTGTTAGAAACATCATTTTTAAATAATTTAATTAAAAATGGAGATGATATAATATATACAGTAGTTATAATAATAAGTATTAATAAAAATGTATTTGCAATTTTTAGAAATCTGGGCCTCATAATTATTATTTAGGTTAAAATTTTAATTAAAAAGAGGTTTTAGTATTAATAAAAACCTCTTTTTAATTTTTATAGATACAAAATTATATTTTTGAAGAAGACTTTCTAGTATATACAAATACTGCAACTAGAAGTAATAAACCACTTACAACCGCAGGAACAATTAAGTTTATACCTGTATCATGTAATTTTGTTGGAGTAGAGAAATCATATGCTTTATCAAGAAGAACCTTATCTACAATATGAACTACTCCATTTGTAGCTTCTACATCAGCTGTAGTTACAGTTGAAACACCACCAGTTTTATCTGTTATAGTAACTTTACCGTCTGCTTTTTTTACAACCAAGGTATCTCCGTTTAAAGTAGTTACAGTTTGATCTGCAGCTAGGTCTGTAGAAAGAATTTTACTAGGAATAACATGATATTTTAGAATTCCAGCAAGAACAGTTTTATTCTCAGGTTTTACTAGTGCATCAGTAACTGATTTAGGTAAAGCTGCAAAAGCAGAATCTTTGGGTGCAAATACAGTGTACTGAGACGAAGTGCTATCTAAGGCTCCATCTAAACTTGCTAAACCAACAAGAGTTTTAAGAGTAGATAAATCACTTGTTTTGTTTAACAAACCAGTTATTGTGTCTGTAGCAGCACTTGCATAAATAGGGCTTAACACAAGAGCAAAAACTAATAATGACAGGGCAATACTTTGCTTTAATGACTTCATATTTTTAATATGTTAATTATTAATACATTTTTACTATAATATATAATAAAAATATATGCAATATCAAATGTTTAATTTGTTCACTTTAAATTCACTTTAAAAACTATGATCTATTAAAATTAAGTTTATATTCACTATAGAATATTTTGTGTTTAAGCTTAATTTAAGTCATATAGATTGTTTTAAGGGGTTGTTTTTAAGTTTAATTTGGGGTCGAAGCAACCATATATTCATATCATGTTATAGATATTAAGTTTTTAATAATCAAGATATCTTGTGTATATGATTATATAAAATCAAATTAATGGCTAATTTTTATTCTTCTAATGATTTCTAATTACAATTTGTTTATCAATTTCAGTTGGCTGGAAGATTTTAGCAATTTCATCGAATAGCCCTTTGGCATTGTCATCATTATCCTTAGTATAATTACAAGTAAAAACATTCAAACTCACATAACCAAACTCCGGCCAAGTATGAAAGGCAATATGAGATTCAGCGAGAACCACAGCCCCTGTAATCCCAGGTTCAAATGAATGATAATAATCTCCAAGTTTATTAAACCCAAATTTCTTGATTAATTCAGATATCTGAGTTTGGAGTAAATCCATATCAATATTAGCTAAAAAAACTTTATCAATACCCTTGAGATCACCCACAATCTCTATACCCAAATTTTTCATAGAATTTAGTATATTATAAATTTTAACAACCGCTATATCATAATATATTTTTTAGATATTTACAAGGGTTTGTGTATGACGAATACATTACAAATTATACTTCATACATTGTCCTCCCTTGGGGGAGGTGTCACGAAGTGACGGAGGAGGATGATTTAAAAAATAAACTATTTGTCCACACCCACTACTTCGTGGTCCCCACTCGCCAGCGAGGGACATAATACAACAGTATATATACTAAAGATAGTAGGTAAAATATTTCTCATCTTGTCAATAACTTTTACCTTATAAATATATAATACAAATAAAACCCATAAGCTCCCAACATCAGATAACCTTCAATTTTACCAACTCTCCTAGCGGTAAAGATAAAGATTAAGATAAACATAAATACAGTCACAGCTAACAGAGTCAGTATATCTGCCAAATTTTGACCGGTAATAGGAATTGGGTTAATAAGGCTGGTTACTCCTAGGATAAAGAATATATTGAAGATATTAGATCCTACCACATTCCCAACCGCTAACTCAGAATGACCCTTACGAGCAGCTGCAATACTAGTGACTAACTCAGGTAAACTAGTTCCGAGGGCGACAATAGTAAGCCCAATAAATCCTTGAGCTAATCCTAGTTGACTGGCTATATTAATAGCATTATTTACTAATAAATAGCTTCCAGAGGCCAAAAAAGAAAGCCCTAACACAATATATACTATAGACTGTGTGATAGACATAAGTTTAATCTCAGGCTCGTCCTCTGAATTGTTTTTGCTAATACTAAAGGTATAATACATAAAAATCACAAAGAATAACAATAAAATTAAACCACCACTGATACCAATGGTATTAATAGTCTCAGTGCTATTTAAATTAATAGCTCCTAACTCTAAGCTATCAATTTGATTGCGAATTCCAAGAATTGTCAATACAAAGGCCCCTAAAAGGGTGAACGGAATTTCTTTCCAAATAGTACTATGAGGTATATTGATTGGACTAATAGTAGCTGTTATTCCTAAAATAAGCAAAAAGTTAGCAATATTTGATCCAAAGATATTTCCCAAAGCCAAGTCATTAGCTCCTTGAGTGGATGATACAATAGAGACAAGTAATTCCGGAGCACTAGTCCCAAAAGCAATAATAGTAAGCCCAATAATCATAGGAGCTACATTAAACTTTTTAGCCACAGCAGAAGCTCCATCCACTAATAAGTCTGAGCCTTTGATTAAAACATATAAACCTAAGATCAGTAAGATAAATGTAATCAGCATAGTATAAATTATATTAAATGGTAATCCATATTATAACACAATATTATATTTATGATATAATTAAATTAATTCAATAATACAAATATGAGTAAACACAGAATTGCAGAGACAGCTGGCAGGATTATGGCCACAAATATCCCAACAGTGGGCTTAAATGATACTATTCAAGATATTCACAAACAACTCAAAGACAAAGTCAAAGACTATGAAAGCATAGGCTATATTTATGTTATTAATAAACAAAATATTCTAAGAGGAGTTATAACAATCAAAGAACTATATTGTCTAGATGGAGATAAAAAAGCTAGACAGGTTATGTCAAGGGATCTGATTACCGCTAAGCTTCATACCGACCAAGAAAGAGTGGCACTTTTGGCTATACAACATAATATACGCTCTATCCCAGTAGTTGACCATAATGGAGTATTCCAAGGTGTAGTGACTTCAGATACTATATTAAACGTATTACATAATGAAAGCATTGAAGATACCTTGAAGTCAGTCGGAGTAGGTAATTTAGATAATCCAGCTATTAATATAATTAAGGCAAATGCAAGAACACATTTTAATAAGCGAGCCCCGTGGCTTTTAGGAGGTTTAGCTGGAGGTTTGGTAGCAGCCTATACCGTGAGTAGATTTGAGAGTTATCTGGAAGCCCAGATTTTATTAGCAGCCTTCATCCCAACAATAGTCTATATGGCTGATGCTGTGGGCAGTCAAACTCAGACTATATTTATCCGTTCTCTAAGCTTGCAACATCAATTAAATTTATCACAATATATAAAAAGAGAATTCAATATAGTAATGTTATTAGCAATCGTATTAGGTATATTTAGCTATTTATTAGGAGCGGTTATTTTACAATCATTTAGTTTAGGAATGGTTTTGGGAGTTTCACTTTTCTTTACCATTATTATGGCGAGCGTTATAGCTATCTTACTACCACTAGTCTTATCTAAACTAAGAATAGACCCAGCCATAGCTAGTGGCCCATTCGCCACAGTTTTGAGAGATATACTCAGTTTATTGATTTATTTTCTAGTAATTACAGTTTTGATGTAGTTGGTTTGAAACATAATATAATTTATAATATACTATAGATAATTAAATTATATTATGAAATCTATTAAAACCACTGAAGAACTCCAACAAAAAGTCAATAACTTAAAGTTAGCCGAAGTGTTACTGGATGTTAGGACGCCTGAGGAGTTTCAGCAAGGACATATAGCAGGGGCTATTAATCTTGACATTAGTCATCCTAATATAATGCAGGAAATTGTGAATTTAGATCATTCCAAAACATATATAGTATATTGCCGAAGTGGGGGTAGATCACAACTAGCTTCAATGATTATGCAACAAAAAGGATTACAAGTAATCAACAGTAGTGTAGGTATTATCCATTGGAATAAAGCGGGCTTAGAACTAATTAAATAAACTTAAATCAAATGAATTCCACAATACAGAAATTATCCAAACTAAGTCTAGGACTAATAATACTGGTTAGCTTAATAGTACCTTCTATCAGCTCCGCCAACCCAATCTCTGGGTTATTACCAAGTGATAGCTCCGTCAACTCACAAGGAGAAGCCCTCAAAAACAAACAAGAGACCAAAGCCGAATTACAACAAAAGCAAAACCAACTCTTAAGAGATACAGATAAGCTAAACATAGAAATTCAAGATTTAGAAAGACAAGAACAAGAATTACAAACCAAAATCAACAGCCTAAATGATAGTATTAAGAACTTATCTCAGGTAGACTCCAAAAGTAAAGATAAAGAGATAATAGAACAGCGAAAAAATACTGAAGATAATCTTAAAAAAGAATCAGATCAAGTCAAATTAGAGTTAGTCGAAATCCAAAAGCAACTCACTGAAAAAAGAGGGCAAGTAGAAGTCAATCGTGATGCAATTAGCAAAATAGACACTCAAATACAAGAAGTTAATCAACAGCTAGAAGAACAAAAAAATCAGTTTTTCAATACAATTATAGACAATATACGACAATATGCCCCATATATAATTGGATTTATCATTTCATTTATAATCTATCTATTTATCAAGAGATTAAATCAACAGTATGCCCCTCCAGCCATCAAAGATTTATTTTCAGTAGCCATCAATATAATCTATTTAATAGGGATAATATTAATGCTAACCTATCTATTCATAGGACAGTTTAGTAATCTCTTTACAATTATATCCCTATTCTCAGCCGCTTTGGTGGTGGCATTACAAGATTTTATCTCAAGTTTTTTTGCATGGATATTCATCCGAGCCCGCAATAAATTCAAAGAAGGAGATATAATTCAAATAGCTGGATTTAGTGGAAATAATCAATACTCAGGACGAGTCAAGAAAATCGAAGCCTTCAGAACACTGTTAATGGAAAGAGAAGGAACCCTAGAAGGGGAGAAAATAGACAAAGAAAGAGTTACTGGAAGAATAATCTCCATACCAAATAATATGTTCTTAAAACAACCAGTCATCAACGCTACACAAGACAATAAAATAGTTTGGCAAACCTTAGACTTAATCATAACCTTTGAATCCGACTGGAAACAGGCCAAACAAATTCTACAAAAAATCATAGACAAAGTGTATACCCCAGATTATATCAAAGAGCATAAAATAACCCAAGCCTATGTCCCACAAATCTACACCAGCATAGCCGACACAGGAGTAAGATTATCTATCTGGTTCCCCGCCAGTGTAGGAAGTTATCGAGCAATGTTGCAGACACTGTCAGAAAATATTTTAATAGACTTTAATAAACAAGATATAAACCTCGCCTTCAATACCATCACAGTCGAAATGGCAGACAAGAAAGCTAGATAAGCTATATGCAATATTTTCTCATTCATGGCTATGGCAAAGCCCTAGACATACAAGAGCCAACTATTCCAGCTAACGGAGGCTTTTATATCTTTGATACCGAGATATCTAACCAACAAGCCTATCCCTATATCTGGGCGGAAGAGGTCAAAAGAAATAGATTTACCCCATACAATCTAGTCACACAACTACAATTATATTATAAAGAGAGAGATAAGACCCAAAACCCAGTAGAACATCAAAGATTAAAGCAAGAACTATCCACACACAAACCCAAAACCATCATTGCTCATTCCTCAGGAGCTAGATTATTAGTTAATTATCTAGCAGACTATAAATTATCAAAATCAGTCCAGAGTATCATATTCGTCCAAGCAGATATCAGTAGGGAAGAGTTAAACTCAGCCAATTTACCAATTCAAGCAAAATTTATAAATTTTTGGTGCTGGTGGGATCCAGCTCTTATTACCTCCACATTACTCAATAGATATATCCCAATCGGACTATATCCACCACAAAGACAAGAAGCTAAATTTTACCCGTTATACAATTTACCCAACCCACATCAAGACATCTGGCGAGACCATCAATTCAAGCAAGCAATAGAAGAGCTATTATGAAATTATTACGAAAATATAAACTTTGGCTAGAAGGCCTACAATTCGCCTTTAGCAAAGATAGAAATCTATTTATACAAACCTTTGTAATAATAGCCTTACTAATAATCTTAGAAATATATCTAGAAAGTTGGGGGCTAATCAAACAAACTATATTATTCGGCAGCCTAGTAATCATACTAGAACTAATCAACACTAGCATAGAACTAATCTGTGATTTTATACAGCCAAAATGGAATATCCAAATCAAAAGGATCAAAGACATCGGCTCCAGCATAGTCGCCATTGCTATACTAACAACCCTCACCATCACTGCTATAGATATTTGGTTGCTGGTGAGGGGGTAGGGGAACATAAGATGAAACACATCGTAGACATTAGAATATGAGTATGTTATCCTTATTTTATATAGTGAATTTAATTGTTAAGATTACTTATAGATTTTATATAATCCTCTCAAAATAGAATTTAATAGAAAAATTATATGACTATAACTCCTGAACATAATGCAAGAATGGCACAAATAACATTTGGTACAGTCTATCCATTATATTTAAATAAAATACTGAAAAAGGGTAGAACTAAAGATGAGTTAAATCAGGTCATACACTGGCTTACGGGTTTTGATAACAAGATAATAGAGAAGCTGATTGCAGAGGATATTGCATTTGAGACTTTCTTTGAGCGAGCAGTATTAAATCCCAAGGCTCATCTTATAACAGGAGTTATTTGTGGCTATAGAATAGAGGATATTGACAATCCATTGACCAAAAAGGTCAGATATTTAGATAAATTAGTAGATGAATTGGCAAAAGGTAAAAAGATGGAAAAGATTTTACGGACATAGTGTCAATATATGAATAAAAATATCATCATCATTGGAGCGGGGCCTAAATTAGGTTTTGCAATGGCAAAGCAGTTTGGAGAGAAAGGATTTAGAGTTGGTCTGATTAGTCGTAATGAAGAAAGTTTAAAAGAGAAAGCCAATATCTTAAAAGAGCAAGGGATTCAGGCTTTTTATCATTCAGCTGATGCATATAATAAAGATGACTTGGAACTGGCTATCTCTGCCTTGAGGAATAAAATGGGTATTATAGATGTTTTGTTCTATAATGCTGCTAGCAAGAAGAAAAAAGATTTATTATCTGAAGAAACTGATGATTTAATTAACGACTTTCGATTAAATGTTGCCAATGTCTTTCATTTAGTAAAATATCTTTTGGATGATTTAAGACAAACAAAGGGGGCGGTGTTATTAACAGGTGGGGGATTTGCTTTAGAGCCTAATTATGAATACGGCTCCTTGTCTTTAGGTAAGGCTGGACTTAGAAATTTAGCACTTCAACTAAATCAAGCTTTAAAAGAAGATGATATCTATGTAGGCACACTGACTATTAATGGGCATATTCAGGAAGAGAGTAAACAATATTCACCAGCTCTATTAGCAAATATCTTTTGGGATATGCATCTGAATAGAACAGATGTAGAAATAAGGTATTAGTAAGTTTAGTGTGTTTTTGGGAGAAATGAAAAAGCCCCAGTATTGCTACTGGGGTGGTAGATTCTTTCAAGGGGAGTTACCCCGAGATATTGATGATTTTGCCATCTGGACCATGAATCATGGCCATGAACATGAACATTTCCCCACTACCGCGAGATGTTACAGCTGCTGCTGCTCCATGAAATCCAGCTTCAGTGAGACGTTCCTTCACCTCTGCCTCAGACTTTGTACCACGGGTGCACTCTCGTGCAAGGGCTTTGGCTTCATCAAAAGACAGGCTGTAGATGTTGACAGGGAGAGTGTCGGGGGTGTTAGTCACGAGGATCTCCAAAAAGGTAGATTTCAAGTATAACTATACCACATTTTCCTAATTTTGTCAATAGTAAACAACAATACAGCTTAAATTATTTTATAATAATCTATAAAACATTAGTGTAAATAATATTTAATTCTGTTATATAACTTGTTCTATATCTACTCAACTCTATCAAAAGTAAAATATCTCAAATCTCTTAGTGGGATATTATATTTATTTTCCAATATCCACTTTGCATTATTAAAAACAGCTTCTGCCCAGTCATAGCCAATAACTTGAGTAGCTTTTTGTAAATCTTGTTTAGACTCAGCTTCAATCTCAAGATAAGAGGGAATATTAGGCCAAGTATCAATATCAAAAATTATATTATCAAGCATAAAAGAATGCCTTCTCTTTTGCTGATATCTAAAAGGTTTAAATCCTATTTTTTCAAAAAACAATACAGCCTTTTCATAATCATCCACTTTAAATTCAATTTCATAAGCCCCATCAACTGATTGGCTTTTATACTCTTTATAAGCAACTGTTACCATATCCCCAGCTTTTCTTAATCTTATGAACTTATTATCCTTTCTCCACTCCTCCGCAGGGTCATATATTATTATCTCCTCCAATAAAACCTCTCCTTTATCAGTAGCTCCAAGCTCTAATAGCCTTTGTATAAGCTTATCCTTATCTATCTCTAAAAATCTACATTCTATTTCTTGAGTTTTCATAAAATTTAAGGTGTTGAATTTATATACTATATTATATAAAACTATATAATATTTACAAAATAGTAGAAATATGCTATATTCGCTAAGACCTGGAAAAGTCAAGGAACAAACGCACCACTTTAGAGTTTGGAAGGTTTAGAGGAAAGTTTAGGAGATTTAGAGATAAGATGAAGGAAGTTAATAGGAGCTTTAAAGTTAAGATTAGCTCTAGGACGGGAGTTAATAAGGAATTGAACTTGAGCGACATCAGAATGAGAAATAGATTGTGGATTTATGTTTCTAGGGAAGAATAGACGAATAAGCCTATTGGTATATTCAACTAAACCTTTTTGCCAAGAAGCATAAGGATCACAAAAGAAAGTAGGGACATTAAGCTTGTAATGGTAAGCACCCTCAGTACCATTGTCAAAGGTAACAGAAAGAACTTTATAGTTCTTTTTTGTTTGCTTTAAAGCAAACAAAGTATTATGAGCAGATTTAGAAGACACTTTACGAATAGAGACAAAACCAGTAGAACGCTCAACCTGTACAGATAGATAAGCAGATTTTTTAGAGAATTCTACAGTGTCAGATTCCCAATGACCGGCCATAAGTCTCTCATTAATGAAAGAAGGTCTAGTATGAATAGAATTCCTAAATAAGATATTGGAAGAATATCTTTTAGGAATTCTATTATTTCTTCTCTTTCTTTTAGTTAGAAAGAATTTAGCATAATCTTTTTTATAGGTATAGATAAATTTATAAATAGATTCATGAGATAAATAGCCTTTATTAGGGCAAAAATTAGTCTTTAATTGATGAGAAATAAGAGTAGGAGAATAATGCTCTTTCTTTAATTTAGAAAGAACATATTCTTGAAGATAAGGATTAGTTAGAATTTTGGAATTACCTTTAGGATAATGAGTTCTTTTTAAGGCTAAGGAATTAGCCTTAATAGGATGATATATATTTTTAACATAAGAGTTTCTTTTAAGTTCTCTACTAATAGAGCTATGATGTCTATTTAATAGCATAGCTATTTGTCTTAAAGATTTGCCTTGATTGACAAATTCACTTATTTTTACCCTTTCTTCTATATCTATATGTTTCATATATTCTATTTCTTAGCTTATATATGCCACTACTTATTTATTATATACCCTAGTGGTGCTTTTGATTATAGAATATGCG
>JBIKVS010000012.1:0-31201 GCA_044356725.1 Minisyncoccia bacterium | reverse complement strand
TATTATTCCTAAAGAAGACCAGAAAAACCAGACCAAACGATATTTTAAAGGGATGGCTCTAAAATTATAACCAATCTCCTCTGAAACAATTCCCTCTTTATTTTGCAGATACATAATCTCCTCTAAAGTAGGAGAATAAAAATCTTTCACGAAAGGAGACTCTCTCTCCTCTGTCTGTGTAGAGTCCAAAATACCATCAGCTTGTCTATACCCAAAGAAAGTAGGGATAATAACGTGAAGTCCCATCAAAGCCACTATCAGCCATACTAAACTCAATAATATTCCACGCCTCAATAACTCTATCTTAGATTCAAAACTGATCAACCCTATACCAAACATAATTACAAACAATGGTAATGCATTTGTAAAAACTAATGTAATTCCTGATACCACTGTTGCAAATGATAACAATACTCCAGTCACAATAACTTGTAACCCTAACTCCCACCACTTACCTTCTTTATCCCTAATTAATCTCAACCATGACCAAACTATCCATGGCATAAGACTATATGCTACTCCAAACTCTACTACTCCATTCAATACTGAAAGATAAAATGGATTAAATACATATATCAAAGCTACTAAAACCTGAGAAGATATACTTGCTATTCTATCTTCTAACTTTACCATTAAACTCCTCCATAATACTATTACTCCCCATGCTCCAATCACTATACTCAAAAATTGATGTATCTTTATCCCTAAATAAAAATCTCTAGCTATCCATCCCAAAAACTCAGTATATAGAACTGGCCAATTACTAGTCAGAATATTCCATGCCCTCCCAAACTGATATGCCCAACCTATATTAAATTGTCTGATAACATCAGTTTGAACAATAAGTGAACCCATATCCAAAAAACTGTTATAAGGGATCTTAGAAGTAAAAAAATATGATCTAGAGATTAAAAAAAGAGAAGGAATAACAAAAATACAAATAAATACCCAATCTGGAGTAGACACTATAAGACCCCTTGTTCTATCAATAATTTTATTAGCTAAACAATCTAACCAAGACCAAGATACACCCACACCTCTTGAAACCTCTCCGACAATAAAAATACAAAGGAGAAAATACATATTAACGACTAAACTTTCAGCTAAAACATCCAACTTCAGAGACAACGCGATTGGAGATAATATCAATAAAACTAAAGCTAAATATAAAGTTTTTTCACTAGATATACGAAATAATATAACCCCAACCAAATAAGCCCATAAAAAAGACCCCGATACACTATCCCAAAAAGAAAAAGCCACCCCGAAAACAAACCAAACTACTGCCAACTTCAACCAATCTAAACCAGAAACCTTAGATTTCATAAACCTACAAAATAATAAATATTCAATAAAAGCATTATACCACATCATAAGACCACTGACGAGAGCTAATAAAATATGCTATAATTACAACATATCAACTAAACATATCAACTAAACTTATTAGCTATGTTAATCACAACCACAACCCTAATCTCAGGCACAGAAATCACCGAATACAAAGGAATAGTCAGTGGAGAAGTCATCTTAGGAGCCAATGTATTCCGAGACATACTAGCCTCAGTCAGAGACTTCATAGGAGGACGCTCCTCAGCCTACGAAGAAGTCTTAAAAGAAGCCAAAGAATCAGCACTCAAAGAAATGGAGCAAGAAGCCAAAAAACTTGGAGCCAATGCCATCATAGGAGTAGACATAGACTATGAAATGATAAGTACAGGAATGCTAATGGTAGCCGTCAGCGGAACCGCCGTACTTATAAAAGAAGAGAGTCAAAAATAATTAAATCAATAATACTCGATAATTGTATCGTAAATGATACAATTATCCAATCACAATGATACAATATTGACCAAATAAATCAAAAGTAATATAATTCAAACATACATTGGGATTGTCCCACGACCCTATTTTACATAGGGGTAATAAAAAGTCAAAAGTTCTGCACTACTTTTGGGGGCTAAAATTCACCTCTTGAGGGGTGGCAGGCTTCGCCTGACGGGGTGGATGTAGTTTAATTATAAATGATGAATTATGAATTTCGTAGCGGAGGGTTTATCCCTCCATTTCGTAGGGGCGACCTTTCAGTCGCCTGTATTTTTGCAAATTGCCTTTCTGTCTCCCTTTGGAGGGATTACCCGTAAAAAGGCTTTAGACTTTGGGAAAGGGGTCGGGAAAAAGGTACTTTTCCCGTGGAGGAAGGCAACGAGGTCAAAGACTGAGTGTTGGAAACCGTGGGTTTTCAAGGAGCAAATCCCATTTGCGACGGGGGAGGGTGGACTTTTGCGACGGAGTAAGGAGGACAAATCCCCCCTACTCCCCCACAAGCCCTTACCTATCTCAAAGCGATTCCCCTGTTTTCGCCGGCGATAAAAAGTATAGCCAAGGTAGCTAATATATATAATTACGACTTCCTATGCTATAATAATTATATTATGAATACAATATTAATCCCAAAACCAAAATCAAACTCTCTCAATCATCAACTTGTATCACTGATACAGCTTAGAGATTTATGTCAAAATAATCATACCTCCAAATTAGATTTTAGCAATATATCATTTATTTTCCCGCCACTAATATTACCATTGAGTATTTATATACAACAATATAACTTAACTCCAGTCAACCTCAGACCTGAAGTTAAAACTTATCTCAATACAATTGGGTTTAATAAAAATAATATAAAATCCACCTCACAGGACAAAACATATTTACCAATAATAAAATTTTCAACTCAGAACTCATCACTTGTGAGTGAATACAGAGCTTTATTAATAAAATTTATAGATAATAAAAGTAATTCCGTCGAAACCAATATATCATATTTAATAGGAGAAGCTATAGATAATATAGCACAACATAGCCAATCCGAGTTTGGATATATACTAGCTCAAATTTATCCTAAATCTAACTTTATAGATATAACTATCGCAGATACAGGTATTGGTATCCAAAAATCTTATAGTAACTTTATAGGCAAAGACATATCATTTGATGAAACAGTTGACCTATTATTTGAACAACATTATTCAACCAAAGATAATTATGAAAGAGGTACTGGTATTAGAGATAGTAAGAAATTTATTCAAGAAGGACTAAAGGGATCTTATGCATTATTATCTGGAAATTTATTCGCTTTTGGAACCCCACAAAAATTTGATACCTTTAATCTTGAAGAATATAGTTTTTCTTGGCAGGGAGTACTAGTAGCAATGAGAATACCAATAGATAAAATTTCCAAAGAAAGTTTATATACTTATATAAAATAAATATTGTTATTATCAATACTATATGCTAAAATGTAATTAAACAACACTACACTATGAATAAGATTAGAATAGCTAAAAGATTTAATAACTCACTGATGCTTCGTAATGAAGTCAAGAGTTTGTCTTTTCGTATTAGAATATTATCTATGCTATTCCCTACAATTATACTTGATTTTGATCATGTAGATTTTATAGCCCGTTCATCAGCTCATGAATTTATACTATTACAAAGAAAATTTCCAAAAATAAAATTTAGCAATCGCTCACAAAATGTAAAGACAATGTTTGATATAGTAGCTAATAGTAAGAAAACAGCAAGTAAAAATGTTTCCACGTCAAAGACACTAGATGATTTAATAGCAATCAAATCGATATAGTCCACACCCACCGCCAAGCGGGTCCCCCCTCGCCAGCGAGGGACATTTTTGGGGGCTAAAATTCCCCTCTCTCCCTACGGGAGATAAATTGAGGGGTGGCAGGCTTCGCCTGACGGGGTGGATGTATTTTTCTACTTGAACTTCTGTCCCCCTTCGGAGGGGGAGCCTGCAAGGCGGGGGTGGATTGTCCTTTTGTCCTTACCCTTCTGTCTCCCTTTGGAGGGAGTACCCGTAAAAAGGCTTTAGACTTTGGGAAAGGGGTCGGGAAAAAGGTACTTTTCCCGTGGAGGAAGGCAACGAGGTCAAAGACTGAGTGTTGGAAACCGTGGGTTTTCAAGGAGCAAATCCCATTTGCGACGGGGGAGGGAGGACTTTTGCGACGAAGTAAGGAGGACAAATCCCCCCTTACTCCCCCACAGAATCACTACCTATCTTAGAGCGACTCCCCTGTTTTCGCTTGCGGTAAAAAGTATAGCCAAGGTAGCTAATGCATAAGATAAGAGTAGTTCCCGAGATGATAATACCAAGATAAAAATATGATTGAGGTTTGAAGTACAAAGTAAGCTCTAGATCTATACTTCCATCTGGATTCTCCTTGTACATAGACTTATCAAAATTAGCTTCGATGTAGTCTTTAGATAAGTCAAAACTATTGACAAAATTATAATATAGAGTTATTATTGTTATGTATTCGGCAATAGCCGCGACCCTCTTGCAATATAGAGGGGTTATAAAATGTAAAAAGCCCTAACTTTATAAAGTCGGGGTTTTTTACTTATAAAGATTAATGAAGTTTGAACTAATTTCTATAAATTCTTTATCTGTAATTTCACCTAATTTATACTTTAATCTTCTATAATCTAAATGTCTTGGTTGATGTAAATATACAGTTTGTAACTTTTCCTTAAAATAAATTTTGAGATACCTATTACCTTCTTTATACTTAGTACTAAGAGGTAATCCTATAAAGCTATATCTATCCAATTTTTTAAAAATCAAAAAAGGTCTCAAAAATTCATTTCCTTTACCACTAATTTCACCTCCTATATTCTCTCCACAATAATAAAACCAAACTTGCTTCTGTGAAAATTTAGGAGGATAATAATTATTATTGTCTAATTTAGGTTTTAATATAAACCACTCCTGAAATCTCTTTATAAACTTTTGCATTTTGTTGCAATTAATATATTTATATTATAACATATTAATTCCCCTCTTGAGGGCTTTTATCCCTACATTTCGTAGTGTCGGCACCCTAGCCGACACTGTTTTTTGTAGGGGCGACCTTTCAGTCGCCTGTATTTTCCCCCTACTCCCCCACAAAACCACTATCTATCTTAGAGCGACTCCCCTGTTTTCGCTGACGGTAAAAAGTATAGCCAAGGTAGCTATTAAAATTATTTATTATTTATAAAATAATCTATGGTCTTTTGTAAACTTTCTAATCTTCCTTTTTGCTCATCATCTAATGAATTACGATCAATAGCTTCAATTTGGCTCTTTATATCTTTATAAAAATTATCATTCAATTTATAAATCTTTTTTAATAATAATACAGTCTCCCGTTGTTGTTTTTCAATAATAATTTTTTCATACTCTAGATTTTCTTCTGGACTACTATTGTCAATATACATTTCCACATTATCCAAAAACCAAAAAACTCGTTTCTCTAAATAGTTTTTAACACTCTCATTTACGACTCTTTTAAACCACACTAATTCTACTACTCTCATAAATAATATGACATCTATGTTGTGCATAAAAGAATTTAGTAAAATATTGATTTTCTGTATATCTTTAGATTTTAATTTTTTTGTTGAAGTATAAAAAATCTGTTCTTTCCAAGTCTTATATAAATATTCTAACATTCTATTGAGCCAATAATAAGTAATCTTATTATCTTTTTCTGATTCTAAATTAGATAAATTAATCTTCCAATTTCTATCAGACTTACTCCAATGATAATCTAAAACATCTCTTGCTACAAACACGTCCTTTGAATTTAATATTTCTGTAATTACCCTATCCCCAAAATATTTGAAAAATTCAAAATATGATTTTTCCTTACCATGAAATTGAATAGTTTCATCTTTATATTTTTGTAAATGCTGATCTAATGCTTCAAAAAAATCTATGGTAGCAGAACTAGGATGAGGATCCTGTAAAGATTTTTGTAAAATTTTAATTAGAATTTCTTCAGAAATCCTATATATCTCATGTGCTTCAATGTATTTACTGGGACTTCCATTATGCTCGGCAGATTCTTCAGATTCTTTCAGAAATATATAAATATATTCAAATAGTTTAACAATTATAATTTTAGGAATAATTTTCCTATTATCAATATATTTATAAAAAACTCCTAATAATCTCCAGATTTCTTCATTCTCCTTTTTTGTTCTTTTATTCTCTAATCTTCTAATAAAGATTTCTATAGTTGAATCATAAGGCAAATTAATTTCTGTTTTATTACTCCAATGACTCTCCCATAGATCTATAGTTCTATCTAGATTTTCATTATTATAGCCCTCTAAAATTTTTTTATAAAACTCTTCTCTAGAATTAGGATTATTCAGAATATTAAATATATCAAGTATAAAATATGCTAAAATTAAATTTGCAATTAATGAAGTGTAAAAAATTAAATAATTACTAATCCCCAAAATACTCAAAATTGTAGATATAAAAATTATCAATAATATTATACCAATAGGGAACTTGTTCTTAATAAGCTCTTCTTTAATTAAGTTTTTACTTTTTATAAATTTATTTGGAAAACTTTCTTTATTATCAGAATTAGTGTCGCTAAACTTATATAATTCCATAGCTAATGGAATCATAAGTGTCAATAGAGCGATCTGTATATCCTGTAACTCTTGTTGATAATGATACAAATTTTCAAAATCTATAAACAACCACAATATAATACCTAATAACAATACACTTAAAATAATATTCAAATGAGAGAAAATCTGCCTTTTAAATTCATTGAAAATATTTTTCATAATATTTTAATTTGACACCATATTTTTATCTTTTTCTACAGAATGAATATTTATCTTATTATGGCTCTTATGTTGTCGTCGCTGGCGGTAAAAAGTATAGCCAAGGTAGCTAAGACATAAGATAAGAGTAGTGCCAGATATGATAATACCTAGGTAAAAATATGATTGAGGTTTGAAGTACAAAGTAAGCTCTATATCTATACTTCCATCTGGATTCTCTTTGTACATAGACTTATCAAAATTAGATTTGATATAGTCAGGATCTATAATCCATTGATTAGCATAGTCATAGACTAGTTTATGAGAATCTTCAAAAAGAGGTTGTCTCCAAAGACACCTTAACTCCTCCCCTTCAAAGAATTTTTGAGTATGTTCACACTCTTTGATATTTTTACCTTCATTATTATATTCTTGAATTACATTACAATCTTTAGTATTAGAATTGATTGGGTTCAGGTAGAGCTTCCATTGGCTATGGAAAGAATCCAGAAAACTAATTTCTTGATTCGATTTAACATTAGAAATATTAACTTTATATTTTGTTGGATTTATTTTATTAAAGTTAATATTATCGCTAAAAATTTTTGTTGTAATAATTGATTCATCAATTACTTGATAAATTTGATATTTGTCATTAGAAAATTTATTTTCAATAATATTATTATCTAATAAGTTCTTGATCGTTTTGTCATATGAAATATAACTAGTTGAATCTAAACTTTTAGAGACATCATATGCTCCAGAAAAGTTAATGATTTGGGACACTCCTAATTCTTTTAAATACATCTTGATATCTGGACATATTTCTTCAAAACAACTATTAAACTTATTAATTTTTTCTTGAGTGCTCAAACTTGGTCCTTCTATAATATTTTGACCCACTATTTGATAATTAGCTAAAAATAAATTGAAAAATCCAGACATAATACCATTAGACCATTCAAATTTACTTACCCACCCCAATGGTAAAACTAAAACTCGACCATTTTTATCTAATTTTTGTTCAATACTATAGTACTCCTCCGGAATTTGAGCTGTTTTAAAATAATTAAATGTACTAAATGAATAAATATTTACTATAAAAAATAATATAGCTATTACTGATATTTGTATACGAGACAACCAAATAAAGAGCTTCCTTTTTGAAATACTCTCAATAGATATAGCGACTAATATCCAAAATGAAAGTTGAACATACAATATAAAATAAGAATTATCTTTAATGGAGTTGAATCCGATTAAATTATCTTTTAATAAAGGTATTGCTGGTTTTAATAAACTTATTGAGGATAAGAATAAAAATAATAGAAATGTAATAAAGTAAATATAATATTCAATATTAACTTTATTTTTAGGAATCAATATTACATAAACCATTGTACTAATAGTACTAAAAAACCCAATCCAAACTATAAGCTTATTATTTAATATTTCAGAGTATAGGTAACCGACACCAGATAAAGTATTAAATAAGCTGGTATATCTACTCAGATTAAATATCCAGTCACTAGCCTGAGAAGATACCTGCTGAACGACTGTAGTTTCGTTAACAAAAAATGTAGAATAAAATATTGGTATAATTATATATGAAAAAATTAATAATAAAACTGAAATCAATTTGATATGCAAAAAAATAAATTTTTGTATTTGTTTGTTATTTATTGACCATATCGCATACCCTATAAACATCAAAACTCCGAAATATAATGTCATTAAGGTAACGTGCATTGATGACATTATAATCCAGATAGAAAACATAAATACACTAAGCCACTTAAAAGAAATTCCATTCTTTACCAAGTTACTATAAGATAAAATAAGAGTAGGAATAGTAATTGAACCAAAAGAAATCAACGTATGACCTAATCTATCAATAAAATAAAAATTTATTGAATAGATAAAGGAAATTACTATTGATGTAAAAAACGATACTTTTAGACTCCTTAATAAAATAAATAAAAATATATATCTTAAAAAATAAATTACAACAAAAAGCAACCAATATGCATCTGAGCCGAAAAAGAAATTTATTAAATCCGAAATAATATAAAATGGGATCCTAAGAAACACATAAAATATTGTCTCATACCCCAAAAAGGAGTTGTCTAACCATGACCATACTAATGTACCCACCAGTTTAAGTTTATTATGTGAGAATGTGGTAGCAAAGTCACCAAATACTAAATCTTTACCCTGAAAAAATATGTAAAAGAATATTCCAAATATTATAAATATAAATAAGTGCATTAACTTTTTATACATATAGAGCCTATTTTTTTACAACTAAAATTACATCTAATTCTTCAAATCCACCTATATAATTAGCCAATATTCTTTCAAATATTTCCTGCGTAGTAAAGTTAATGTTTCCTAATTTATTCCAAATGTTTTGCCACCATCTTGGGATCTTAGTATCACGTTTACCATCATATAAACAATAGTTTAATTTTTGAGATTCAACAATAAAATTTGTATTAGCATAATAGGAAAAATAAGATTCCTTAGAAAAGTAATCTAGAAAACTTCTTGACGTAAAACCTCTATAATGAGTTGGGTCAGTCCATAAAGACTTGGAGCAAGATGCATGAGGTACTTTTATGTAAACTTTTGCACCATCTTCTGAAACACGATATATCTCTTGCATAAACTTTACAACATCTTGCACGTGCTCAAGTACATGATAACAGTGTATTTCCGAAAAAGATGATTCTTTTAATGGCCAAGGAAAAATATTAAGATCATGTTTAATATCTATTTCTGGTAAGTCAGAATGGTCAATACCTATAGCTCCATCTTGCTTATATTTACCACAGCCAATATCTAATTTTTTTGATTGAATCTTTTTCATAATATAAAATAATAACAATATTATGTATTATATCACTTATTAACTAATAAATGAATATGTTTTGATATTGCTTTATATGAAGATATAACTTTTAACTTAGGGTTATTGATATTGTTTAATGTATCTGAAACAACTAGTTCCGTTAAAGATGATTTTTCTAAGTTTATAAAGGCGCTTCCGCTTAAAACTCCATGCGTAGCTACAGCTTTGACTGAATTGGCTCCTTTATTAAGTAAAAGTTGTGATGCCTTTACAATAGTGCCTAAAGTATCAGCTATATCATCTAATATAATCACATCTTTACCTCTAACTTGTCCTTTTAGACTTAGTGATTTTACCTCATTGGGTCTAACCCTTTTTTTACTCATTACAGCAGTATGGATATATGGAAAATCTTTTAAAAACGATTTCATCTTAGATACACCTCCCTGATCTGGAGATATTAAACAAGTATTATTTTCTATACTATCTACAAAAAACTCTTTAAATATCTCTTTTCCATCAATTTCTATAACTGGAATTTGATAAAATTCTTTTACCTTACTTGAATGCAAATCAATAGTTATAAGAATATTTATCCCAGAATTTTCTAAGGTTCTTGCTAAAGATTGTGCCCCTAACGAGGATCCTACATGATCAACCTTATCTTGCCTTGAATAAGAAAGATAAGGCGCCACTAATATAAATTTTTTACATCCAAGTCTTTTTGCTGCGTCTACTACTAAAATTGTTTCTAATATTGAATCAGCCGTATCTAGAGTATTTATGAAAAATACATCACTGTTTTTTATATCATCATCTATTTTAGGAAGTATTTCACCATCAGAAAATTTATTAATATTAAGTTTTCCTAAATGAATATTATGTGCGTACTTTGTATTCAATTCATATATAATTTTCTCTGCTAGATCTCTACTTTTGATACTTGAGAATATTTTCATATTAAAAAATTAATGGAATTTATTAATGTAGTATAAACTATCTTTTTGTGTAAACCTAATCTTCCATTTATATCTTTTACAAATATACTTTGCCTCTAATATATCATCCGTTATATAGTAAAAATTTTTAAATGAATTCAAAACTGAAAATTTATAAGAAAAGTTATTTAATGATGATATTTTAAATTTATCAATATTAGAAGCGATGACCTTCACGCTAATTCCATGACTATGAAGAATATATTTTATCAGATCGGATATTCCATTTGATAATATTATGGTGTCATTATTTATGGTCTTTAATATATCTGGACGAAATGTTATCTTTTCAGATACGGTTTTATAAATATCTATTTTAGAATTTAAAAAATACTTCCTAGTGATAACTAAGAAAATGAATAGTCTAAAGTCCCTATTGCTAAAAAATACTATTGATATAAAGCCCCATACCTTGTTAAAAAAAACTTTCATCTTTCCAAAAAATATTGGGTATATCAAATTTTGTAATGAATTAGGAAGTTTTTTCATTGTTTCTAATTCTAACATTCGGGAAGAGTTTTCAAGTATTATAGTCCCATCAAAGTCTAAAATTTGCATTGTAATATAGATAAATAATAATAGGTACCAGGATTATAAATTCAATTAAAAATCTATTTTTTTCATCAATATCTTTATTGTACATATTTGTTAGAAATTTAAATTTAAAAGAATTAGAACTTATATAAATAAAAAATTGAAAAGAACATAAAAAAGCTAAATATTTAAACATTAAATCTATTCTTAGAAATAAATTTGATTGATTCAATATCATTAATATCAAAAAATAAAATAAGTAAATAAAAAATCTATTTTTTTCAGATATATTTAATTTACTTTTTATATATCTTCTATATGATGAATCTATAATTAACGGAAAAAATATTAATACAAATTTAAAATATTCATCTATATAAATATTTTCAATAAACAAAGATAGTATATAAAATGGGATAACCAATCTTAGAAAACGCTCTATAAATAAAGTTATTATTTTTAACTTTTTAATTTTAGAATGAATAATTGATATAAAAAAAAGCAAACTACTATAAAGTATAAGGATATTAATAGAACCTATAAATATATTGGAATATATATAAATTATAGACCAAAGAAATCCAATATACAGTATGGAATATAAAAATGGATTTAAATCCATCTTAGAAAATACGCTAAACTTATAGGTCTTATTTTCTTTGTCTTTTCTATAATCGAATAAATCATTACTTATATATACAATATTATATAAAAATGTAGTTATAATAAAGAGATACATAGTGGAGTTAAAAACTAAAAAAAGTTCTTTTTGTAAAAATATTGTTAAGAAAAGAGGGGTAGATAAAGATGTTAGAGCAACTATGTTTAATATAAAATTGGTATTATAAAAAACATATAGGTAAATTTTCTGTACTTGCCCGACAATACCCGAATCTATTAAATTCACCTTCATACAGCAAAACTTTTATAATAATCATAAGTCTTATCTCCTATAGTACTCCATAATCTTTCTTTTTTCAATATTTTCACATCTTTCACAAAATTTTCTTTATTGTCAAAAAATTTAGCCAGAGTATCTTTTAGGCTGTTGGGGGTTTTATTAAATAAAATTTCTTTATTTTCTATAAAGCTATCAAATACTTCACTTGCTAGGAATGGCTTTTCGAATCCTATTGCGATTGACATTGGACCTGAGCTAGATAGTTGATTAGTATATGGATAGATTGATACATCTGCGGCACTATAGTAGTATTTTATATCCTTTTCTTCTATAAATCCTACCCATTGATACTTATCTCCCAATAAATTTTGTGCCTTATCTTGAATTCTTTTATACTCTTTTAGATATATTGGGTCATTTTTAAGTTTTGGATGTTTTCCAGCTCCTATTATTAAATAGGCTTTTTTATCTTTTTTAATATATTCTGCAAATCCTTCTATAAGAAGGTCTAGACCTTTATATCCTGTTAGATATCCCATAAATAGTGATATATTTTTATTGGTTGGTAAGTATAAATGTTGTTGTGATTTTTGTTGGTCTATTGCTGTGAAGTCTTCAATTCCATGAGGTAGAACTTGTATTTTATTTTCATTAATTTTATATTCTTTAATTAATCTATCTTTGAATACTTGTTCATGTACTATAATTCCTTTCGAAAAAATACATAGTGGTCTGTATATTACATAAAAAGCTAATTTGACTAACCATACTGGAGCATTGGTATTGTTTTCTAATATAAATTTTTTATTTATTTTACTTATACTTACAACTCCATGTAAAGTTATAATTGTAGTATATGTATGTAAAAGAACTATTAGCCACTGTAATAAATATGCTGTTATTATATTTCCATATAGTGAGAGTTCTTGTTGTATATGTATTACATCTGGTTTAATTTTATTAATCTCTTTATATAGTTGATAGATAAACTTTGGATTTTTATCAAAACATCTAATGACATTGATGTTTTCTTCTATGTATGAATCACATTTATTATTTATTTTATTACATAAAACATAAACCTGATCGTCTTTTTTATAATTTATATTATTGACTAAATTTTTAGTATAAGAAGTTACACCACCTGCTTCTACATGTTTCTTACCTTTATCTGGATATATAGAAATATGAACTATTTTCATTATTATCTTATTCTTTATTTTGTATATTTGGACCTTTCCAAAACATATTGAATAGCTGGTCTCTAAATCTTTTGGGGAAGGTTGGGATTAGTATTAATTTTAATACTATTAAAGCTATATCTTTTTTAAATAATTTATACCCATATTCTACGGTAGCTTTGAGACGTATATACATTGCTAGATAGCTTTGCCGTCTATTTTTGGTAGTAGATTCTTGAGTTTTGCTTGTACGGTATTTGATTAATACATCTTTTAGGTTAGCAAATTTATGTTTTATACCTGCTCTAAAATAAAAGTCATAGTCTTCTGCGGTGCATAATTTATTACTATATGGATTTTCTAGTCCAATTTCTCTTCTGTACATTACACTGGAGTGTGAGAATGGTAATTGTCTGAATATATGTTTTTTGAGTGATTTGTCATCTGGATAAAAGGTGTTTTTATATAATAGTTTTGTAAAAGTTTCATTATATACTTCTACTGATCCGCCGACAATACCTATATCTGGATTATTGTCTAAAAATTCTACTTGTTTTGCAAACCTATCTGGATATGACCAATCATCATTATCTAGTGGTGCTAGATATTTTCCTTTGGATATGCTGATGGCTTTATTACGATTATCGCTTATTCCTAGATTTTTAGTGTTTTTGATTGCCACTACTCTTTTGTCTTTTTGGGCATATTTTTGGATTATATGCCATGTTTTATCTTTGGAACAGTCATCTATTACTATTAATTCAAAATCTTGAAATGTCTGATTTAATATGCTATCTATTGCATCTGCTATATATTTTTCTGAATTATATGCTGGCATTAGAACCGATACTATTGGTGAATGCATGAATTAATATTTTAACCTTATGTCTAGTTTATCATAAAGTTAAGTTGTTGTGAATATTATTACTTATTCTTAAAATATTCTACGGTTTGAAGTAGACCTTGTTGGATACCAACTATAGGCTTCCAATTGGTTTTTTGTTGAAATAATTTAGAACTGTATTCTCCAAAAAGTTGTTCTCCTGGTTTTTTTTCGCGATACTGAATATCTTTTGAATATTGAGAAAACTCTTTTAATAATTTAGCTATAGTATTAATATCTGTTTGCTCTCCTCTGGAAATATTATACTCTCCAATAATTTCGTTATTTATTGCAATAATACAAGCCTTCACTACATCATCGATATAAATAAAGTCTCTGGTTATCAATCCATCTCCATTTATAAAACAATCTTCTCCTGCTAACATTTTGTTTGTAAAAATACCAACTACTCCTGCTTCTCCATGAGAGTTTTGTCTTGGTCCGTATACATTAGAGTATCTCAAAGCAACATAAGAAATTCCATATTGTTTGTGATAGAAATATGCATACTTTTCCATTGTTAGTTTAGAAATACCATAAGGGCACTCTGGTTTGGTGTCGGCACTTTCGTTTACTGGTAGAGTTTCTTTGTCTCCATATACTGTTCCTGCTGAGGAGGCGAAGACTACTTTGGTGACTCCGTGTTTGCGGGCGGCTTCGAATAGATTGATGGTACCGATGATGTTGACATTGGCATCGTATTGAGGGTCTTGGACTGACTTTCTGACATCTAATTGGGCGGCTTGATGGCAGATGATTTGGATTTGGTGTTTTTGGACTATTTCTTCTACTTTTTGTGCATTGGTGATGTCTTCTTGATAAAAAATTGCGGCTGGGTTGATAAGGTCTTGTTGTCCTGTGACTAGGTTATCTATGATTATGACTTGATGTCCTTGTGTGATGAGCTGGTCTACTATATGGGCTCCTCTTCCTATGGGGAATAAGATATAATAGTGATACAAATTATTATGTCTATTAAATCTTTCTTTTCTTCTATATTACTTGTCTTGAGTACGGTGCTTTTACTTGAAAGTTTAAAAGTGATTACTCTTCCATTTAAGTTTACATATCAATCTTTTTGGGGACCTTATACTTCTAGTATTAGCAGTACTGTTAGATCAACATCTACCGTATTATTATATGATTTGGTAAATAATCCTTTATTACTATTACTATCTGTTGGGCTAATAGCTTTTGCTATTTATAGATTGTCAAAATCTGAGTTAAACACTACTGTTGAGACTATTATTTTAGTGAGTTTTGCTATTATTCTACTTGCAATGAGATTTGGTCTTATTCGTCCAAGTTTTCTAGGGCAAGCATTCTGGCCTATAATAATTTTATTTTCTATATTAATGTTAATCTCTTCAAGAAATAACAATTATTAATATATAAAATTACCAACTTCCTCCTCCGCCTCCACTACCAAAGCCACCTCCGCCTCCGAAGCCCGTTCCAAAGAAACCACTACTACTATTATTATTAGAGCCGTAAGACCTACTATTAACTTTAGTGATGGAGTGTCCAGTACTATAAATAATATCGCCGTAAAACACTGAGGATGAAAATGTATGATCGTATTTAGCTGTACTTTCAAACCAAGTGGGATTATCTGAAATTACTCCTTCAAAGGCATTTTCCCATATTTTTGTATGTCCCAAAGCTATAGCATAAGGTAATATTTCAAAGAATAAATAGTTTTTACCTTGGAAATCCAAACGATGTTTTTCAGCTACAACTATATATTCTTCTAGTCCTAAAATATATGCCATAACTTCATCTCCAGCTTGTGTTCTTTTTGGCTTTAAATTATTTAATATACTTGATATTATAATAATTATTAGAATGGCTATAGATATTATGGAATATCCTGATATATAACTTATGATTACTAAAAAACCCCCTAATAGCGGGATTAAATTTAGTATTAATTTTATAAATCTTGGTATTTTGATATAATACTGTGCAACTTCTTCTAAATATACAGCTTTATATATTTCACTGAAAGGATCAGTTTTAGATAATATAAAATACATTATTGCAATTATACCAAAAAAGATTAATTCAACTCTAAAAATAGAGCCTAGAAATATTAAAATAAATGCAAATATTAAGATGTTTATTGTTGATTTTTTTCTATCCTCTCTGGATATAAGTGCTCTTATTTCTAAAAACAACCTATTATTTGTCATCAGATAATATTTGAATATACTTTCTATTAAAAATGCCTCTCCCATATAATTTACTGCTCTTGCTTTTTCTTTGTCTACTATATCGAATGTATATTTAGACCTTTGCCAGAATTTTTTATCGAAATTTTGTTTAATTTTGATAATGCCTTGTCTAGCTAAGGATATCATTAAAGCCGAGATTAGTCGGGGATGTGGCTTATTATATCTCAGATATCCTACTCCAGCCGGACTAAGATTCTTGGGTGGAGTGTATTGGACTACACTTTCATATCTTATACTTTGATTCTTATATAAAAATAGCCAAATTATACATAGTGTTAACAAGCCTATTATTAGTATGCTTGAAGCTATTAAAAAGTTTATGTTAGCTCTAGATAAGATTGGAGCTTCATTTAATATTCCTGCCTTGACTGTAAGATTTATCTCTAAACCATTTTTTGGAGTAATCTGTCTATCATAATTTAGTTGGATTACTTTATCGCCAATCTGATTGATTTGACAGTCATCAACTATTTGCATTTCATTACCTATAATTTCACATTTTGGCTGTATAATATAACTATTCGATAGGTTTTGGGGGAGTATTATAGTGGAAGATATCTTATCTATTGGTATTTGCCAATTATTACCAGTAATATTATGTCTTAATATATCTAAATTATTATCTGACTGAATAATATTGTTATATTTGTATTGGACTATGTATTGTCTAATACCTGTAAAATAAACTTCCTCCTGCCCTATTCTAATATTGATATTATTATTCAGCCAATCTCTTGTGATTAATATTGGCTCTGGGCTATCATCTCTAAAGACCTGAATACTATCAACAAATTTTCTATCTAAAGCTATTTTACGATATATCCCTTGCTTTTCTATTCCCTCTGAGTCATAAGTAATTGTCTCTGTGACATCTATGCTTCTATCTTGATTAATGACCATTTGAGAGTCAAAACTTGTTATTCTCTCAGCTAAAGATATTTTGGGGATTAAAAATAATGCTATAATTATTATTATTTGTTTTATTTTCATATTTTTCATTTTTATAGATAATCCAATATTCTATCGTAATTGATAAAGTCTAGTGTTTTGAATATAAATCTTCCGAGTACTTCTAGGCTATTGGTGATAAATAATATTCCGATTAGGACGAGGAATAGTCCACTTATAATTCGGATAATTGGGGTTAATTTTTCAATTTTTTGTAATAACTGTCTACCTTGAGCGAGTAAAATGGCGGTTATTAAAAATGGGATAGCAAGTCCGACTGAGAATACGAACATCAGTATAGCTCCGTCTAAAACTGTACCTTGATTAATTAGAAAAGTTAAAATTGTACCTAGTATTGGGCCTACACATGGGGTCCAGCCTATTCCTAATAATATTCCTAATAGTATTGAACTTTGAGCGGTGCCGGCTTTTAGTCCTTTAATTTTAGGTGTCCAATTTATTTGGAAAATTTTATGTTTGAATATTCCTATCATTTCTAATCCCCAAATTAGTATAAATATTCCAGCTATACGGCTAATTAGCAATCTAACAGAAGGGGTAAAAAATCCAGCAAGACTACTAGCAAACACTCCAAGTATTACAAATACTCCCATAAATCCTAGTACGAATAGGGCTCCATTACGGATAGTTTGGAGTTTGGTGAGTTTACCATCTCCTGTGATAAATCCTATATAGGCTGGGATTAATGGAAAAGTACAGGGGGCTAAAAATGTTAGCACCCCTGCAACTAAACTCCCTATTAATAAGGATGAACTAAGCATATTAATTTATTTTTTTCGATATTCTATGACTAATGCTCCAAAGGCAATGTATGTTAGTACTAATCCTGTTACTACTCCTAATATTGGGATGAATTTGATTAGATATAGTACAATGTATACTCCTAAAGCTACTAAGAAAACTTGGGATTTTGGTTGCTTGAGTTTATACTTATGATTTAACCACTGAGCTATGATTAAGCTGGTGATTGATTGTGAGAAGAATATCATTGATAGATATGCAAAGGTCAAAAATAGAGCTACGGGGATTCCGATTAAGCTTACAAGTAGTAAAATGATAATTGAAATCGGTAGGAAGAATAATAATATTCCATAGAAGAAAGCTTTTCTAAAGTCTTTACCTTCTTCAAGGTTTTTGGTAGCTTTAGCTGTGAATTTACCAGCTAACCAAGCTACTAATAGGATTACTAAAGCGGCTGATAAAATTCTAAATACCAACATTCCTGAGAACATATTTGGTAGAATTTCTTTGCTCTCGGTTTGAGCTTTTAATAGTTCTGAGTCTAATTTAGCGGTAACTCCTTCTTCAAGATTAGATGTTAAATCTAATTCTTGGGTATATCCATAGTTTACAGTATCTCCAAATTTAGCAGACTCTGCAATATTTACATTTCTTTCAGCTACAAATTCAGTCTTTCCTGCCAATGTTCCTTCTAGATTGAAGTCAGCTGTTCGGATTTTGGCATCTCCTAATACAGTCCCAGTAATGGTGCTGTCTACACTAGCAATTTTAATATTACCATTAACTGTTCCATCTAATTGAAATTTGGATACAAAAGCAATTATACTTCCTGAAATAGTAACATCTTTATCTATAATTAATGTCTCAGCAAAGGTGATTACATCTCCTTTGACATCAGCTTTAATAATTACAGTTGATCCTGCTAGTCTTACATCATCTCCGATCTCTTTATTGATAGTGATTTTATCTCCAGCAATTATAGCATCTTGGGTGATAACAGAGTCTATATCTACGACTCCTCCAGCAATTATAGCATCTCCTTCTATATTTTCTTGAATTCTAACTGTCTGTCCAGCTAGATAGGCATCTCCCTCTACTTTTTCTCTTATATTTACTGACTCTCCCGCGTCTAACATCAGGGCTGAGGCTGACTGTGTACTCAGTACAAATGCTAGAGCTATAAGTATTGAAAAATATTTTTTCATAAATTAAATATATAGCTTATACAAATTTATTATATATTGTACTATACAAATTTGTCAAACTATGATATAATTAATTTATAGTTAAAAATAATAATATACAAATATGATTGAAATCAAAGGTGTTTCTAAAAAATTCAAAGATAAGACTGTTGTTCATACTTTAGATCTATCTATTAAGCAGGGTGAGTTTTATGCTCTTATTGGTCCTAACGGAGCTGGTAAAAGTACTTTGGTTAAGTTGTTGGCTGGGTTATTACAGCCTACTAAGGGAGAAATTCTATTAGATGGAATTAATGTTGTAGAGGAGCCAAAAGAAGCTAAGGCTTTGATTGGGTACATTCCTGATGAGCCAACTGTTTGGGATGGGATGACAGGTTTAGAGTTTATGAACTTTGTAGGTGCTTTATATGGTATGCCTGCCTCTGAAAGAGAGAAGGATATCAAAAAATTACTTAAAATTTATAATTTAGCTGGTACTGAGAACCAGTTGTATCAAGATTATTCTCGTGGAGTTAGACAAAAATATTCTATTTTAGCTGCCCTCTTGCATAATCCTAAAATTTTATTGATCGATGAGCCGATTGTGGGACTTGACCCTGTTAGTATTGATATTACTAAAAATATTTTGGATGTTTTCGTGAAGGAAGGTGGTACGGTTTTAATGGTGACTCATACTTTATTTGTAGCTCAAGAGCTGGCTACTAGAATTGGAATATTTGAGAAAGGAAAATTAAAGATAGAGGGTACATATAAGGAATTGGTAGATAAGGCTAAGCTCCCTGCTAAGACTTCGCTTGATGATGTTTATAAAAATTATTTAGTTAAATAAATATAAATTCTATGTCTGAATCATTTGGATTATTATTGTCTTATCCTGGACAAGTTATTAAAAGGTATTTGGCTCGTGAGAAATTTACTCGTATTTTTGCTGTTTTTATTCTGTTAATTATAATTTTATTTGTTGCTATATCTATTTATGCTACTACTATTGGAGGACTCAATTTCATTAGTAGAGATATTGAGTTAAGAGATGCTTTGTACTTTTATATTGCTCAGTTATTCTATTTGCTTGTCTTTGTCTTAAGTTATGGAAATAGTATTTTAGTGATTGCTGCTTCTTTTGGTCGTAAGTCTCATCAGTGGATTATGGCTACTCCAGCATTCTCTATTATGGCTTTTGTAAACTTATTCCAGTTGTTAATTTCTAGTCTTTGGATTTTTCTTTCTGTAATTATTCCTGTTTTAGTTGGTATTGCTCAGTTTATGGGAGTGGGTGGACTGCAATTATTCTTAAGTTTTGTTTTGACTACTGCTTTGATTATTATTGGTAGTATTGTTGGGGTTTTATCTTATATGCTCAGTGTTTATATTTTGAGATATTTCTCTAATCTAATGGGAAGGAATATTGTGTCTCAGTCTTTAGCTATTATATTGCTTGTTATTAGCTCGGTTTTGATGATTACTTTATTCTGGAGAATTGCCATTCCTCAAGACTTTGTAAAATTCTTTGATGGTAATTACGTGACTCAAATGGCAACTATGAAAGAGCAGTTGATTTATTTGCCTACTTTTGGAATAGCCCAAGTTTTACATGATTTATTGTTCTGTGCAAATATTTTTGGAACTAACTATACCATTATATTTTCAATTCTAACTATTATTTTACTAATCACTTCCTATACTTTATTGAAAAGGAGCTATCTTACAATGTGGCAGTTATTACAAGAGGGAACCTATATAGCTACTCAAAATAATGCCAAAAATATTGTTCATAAATCTTATAATTTCCCGTCTATTAACGCTATAAATACTATTATAGATAAAGAGTTATTATTAATCTGGAGAGATAAAAAGAATTTACTTTGGTTTATAATTGTAGTTGGTTTATGGTTAGCTCAAACTGCAGTCAGTTGGAGGGTTACAGCTAATGCCAAAACCTATGGTGATGGTTATATTTTCCCCAATTTTATTTATGCTTTAATTTTAGCGATTGGATTGTACTTTATTAGTGCCTTAACTCTAAGATTTGTATTCCCTACCTTTAGTTCTGAGAGAAAAGTAGCTTGGATTCTAGGAGTAGCCCCAGTATCTCCTTGGAATATTGCTGTTGGAAAGCTGATTATATATACTATTTTATTCTTATTTATTGGTAGTCCGATTCTGATTGCTAACTTTGTAATTTTAGGCTTTGGTTTTTTCCCTACTTTATTATTCTGGATTGTATTTAGTTTGTCTGTAATTTTAATAACATTATTAGCTATATTCTTATCTATAAAGTATCCTAATAGATTTTCTAGTGATCCTGAGACTTTATCTACCACTTTACCTGGATTAGCCTTCACTACTTTGGCTCTTGGAGGTAGTATAATTATTGCTAATATTATGTATTTAGTCTTAACTAATAATGTAGACTTGGTAATATTATTGGTTCTATTAATTACTACCTTGAATTTACTACTAACTAGTTTGAGTTATAGTGCTAGCAAAAAATTTGAATATGCTGGAGAAATTATTGCCTAGATTATAATGTATGAAATTACTTGCCTTTGAAATTGATAAGTCTGAGAAAAAATATTTACAAGAAAATTTACCTACTGATTTAGAGCAAGAATATTATGAGGATATTTTATCTGTCTCTATATTAGATAATAGAGCGGATACTACTCATTTAGTTGTGTTTGTTTACTCTCAAGTTACTGCTGAGGTTTTGGAAAAATTACCTAAATTAAAGGCCATTTTTACTATGTCTACTGGTTATGACCATATTGACCTTGAGGCTTGTAAAACTCGTGGGATTACTGTTCACTCTGTCCCCTTTTATGGAGAGAATACTGTGGCGGAACATACTTTTGCTTTAATTCTCGCATTGTCTCGTCAGTTAATCCCATCAGTTGAAAGAGCAAAAACTTTTGATTTTAATCCAGATGGTTTGGCTGGGTTTGATTTAAGAGGTAAAACTTTGGGTATTATTGGAATGGGTAGAATTGGTAGTTTTGTAGCTAAAATGGCTAAGGGTTTTAATATGAATATTTTAGCTTATGATGCTTACCCAAAAAATGAGATGGCCAAAGAAATTGGGTTTGAATACATAAGTTTAGAAGAATTATTATCTAATGCTGATATTGTCAGTCTTCATACTGCTTATAGGCCTGAGACACATCATATTATTAATAGGAAGACTATAAGATTAATGAAAAAGGGTTCTTATCTAATTAATACCGCTAGAGGTGGATTGATTGAGACTTCGGCTCTAATTATGGGCTTGGAAGAAGGAATTTTAGCTGGAGCTGGACTTGATGTTTTGGAAGAAGAGTGTTTTATTAAAGAAGAAAAAGAATTATTATCTCAGGCTTTTTTGAAAACTTGCGATTTACAAACTGTAGTGCAAGATCATCTATTAATCCAAGACCATCGAGTTATTGTTACTCCACATAATGCCTTTAATTCTAAAGAGGCTATATTAAGAATTCTTGAGACTACGGTTGAGAATATCCAAGCGCAACTTAAGAGTGAAATGTTGAATGTGGTGAAATAAAAATTGATATGTTTTTAATACAGATAGTCTGCTTTTTTATCCTCCTTTGAAGGAGAATGTCTGAAAGACGAGGGTGGACAACCTAAAAAGAGGGACATAATCCCTCTTTTACTTTTCCTTTTAGTCTAAAATTACCCTTTATTGAGGCTAATGACTTTCTTGGTAGAATCTGACTTTTGCTGTATTCTTAGAGTTATTACTCCGTCTTTATAATCAGCTATGACAGAATCCTCATCTATATCCCCTGGTAATTGGACTGATCTACTAAAGGATTCTTTGGAAGTTGACTTGAAGTAATAGTGACGATTCTTGTCTTCTTTCTCCTCTTCCTCGGATACTTTACCTTCTATGGTGAGAACCCGATTATCTAAAGTAATTTCTATATCATCTTCCTTGAATCCAGGAGCTTGTAGTTTTACCACTAGTTCAGAACCTTCTTGATACATTTCCATATCACTGAGTGACCTTGTCATACTTGGGAAAGATGTTTCGAATATTTCATCAAATAGCCTACTTGGGCTTAGTTCAAAAGTGTTTAATGTTGGTAGATTGCGAATCCTCATATATGTATAACTTAATATTACTAATATGTGACGTACATCTGTCTGGAGGGTACCCTCCTTACTTATATTATAACTCTAATTTTAGCAGTGTCAAGAGGTGACTGCTAATTACTTCACTATACCTTCACTTATGATTTTGTCTTATAATAACTTTAAACCCGGACTTATCGTCTGGGTTTAATGAAGGTGAACTAAGGTGTATTCAATTGTGAATATTTATCCCGATCAAGGGAATTGGGTTTATTTAGTTTTAAGATTGATCTTCTCCTTGTTAGGTGTAATCTTGTTGACCAGATAAAATAGCTAATGCTTGTGGTAATTTCTCAGGAACGTAAGCTTTGATTGCTGCTAAGGGGGTAATTACTCCTCTTTCAAGTCTAGCACCTAATCCATAATCTTCTTTTTTATCGACCCTCTCCCAAGCCAGATCAGCTGCAAAGAGCATAAATGCTCGGTTGGAAATTTGGGCTTCCCTACTAGGCTCAGGATCTGATGCTTCCCGCTGTTGTCGCTGAATGCCAATATGCCTAACAGCAATTTGTTGAGAACTTTGCGAGACCACCTTGCTTTGAGGTGGAGTTTGTGTTTCCGCAGATAGAACTGAATTAGCTGAAACAGTTGCCGTAACGGGGGTAGTGGATGGTTTGTTTACCTGAGTTGAATAATTGTAAAAAGTGCTTTTATCTGGAGCTGGAGTTTGAGTAGTGGGTTGAACTGATTCTGGAGTATTAGCCGATACAGCCGATTGATTTACTGCAACTGGAGCTAGTTGTTCTGTTACAGTCGCGACTTTAGTTGAGCTTTTAATTGGCTCCGAAATGGCCTCAATAACAGGTTCTGTCTCTACAATCTGACTAGAAACAGGAGGAGCAATGGGTTCTGATTCTAACTCTTGAGTTGTTTGCACAACTCCTTGACGCTCTTGCGAACGTTGAATCATTCCTTGAATTACTTCAACATCTGAACTAATACTGCTACGATGTGAAGGAATGTACTCCTCAGCAGCCACAGGGGCTGTAAATAGTAGGACTGCTGCTGTAAATAATCCTGCTATAAGTCGGTTTCTCATTTAGAAACCTCTAAGTGCTTACTAATGACAGCCGACATACTGTCTAGAATTTTTATAACATATTATATAACTTTTGTCAATAGTTGACAAAAGTTATAAAGAGTTTGTTTGTTGTTTATTTTAAAAAAGTCCCCCCAAAAATTGGGGGATATAGATATATGTGAAATCGCTTCACCAGAGGGCACGGACTGCTGGATGTTTGGTTGTTGGTGGCGGTGGAGTAACTGGTGTTGAATGAACTGGCTTCTTTTGAAGTTGAATAGTTTCAGAAGCTGCCATTCCCTCCAACCTCCCCCTCCTTAGGACATTGAGAGTTCTTAAGGCTTGTTCAACCCTTTCTTGGCGGAGATGAGGATTTCCTACCGCTTCACAAGATACAATCTGAGAAGCCTCTAACTCAAGAAAATACTCTCCAGAACGAGAGTGTGGGTCAGAAGGAGTGATATCTGCAGTAAATACCCCCCCAGAAAAACCCACTTTAAAGAGAGAAAGTCCTGCGGAAACCCCTCGTTGTTTAACTTTAGAGGGTTCAACAACTTCCATTGAAGAATTAAGCACAAGGACATCTTTCAATCTGCCTGAGTGGTCATAAACTCCACAGACGTTTTGAGTCCTCAAGCTAACTCTAGCTTCTCCAGGGTGTCCTAAAGACCCTCCTTCGGTAGTAGGACTATATGCAGGAGCAACTGAGCCCCTACCGCCTCTTCCACTAGGTAGGGAAATTAGCTGATTAGTGGTATTGGTTGTGACACCAACCCCCACATCAGTATTATCTCCTCCACTAGCATAAGCTGGGGTGATCAGTGTGATTGTTACAGCAAGCAATGGCCGCAATTTCATGATAAATCGATTAGTTGTGTGAATTAAATACCTAAGATTAGGCTATGCTAGAAGATAGGAGGAGAAAGAACTTATCTCCTCCATAAGCAACCCTAGACTAGGTTAGGGAAATTGATTCATCACTCAAACTGAGTCCAGTTGGAACCTTCAGCACCGAAGTAAGTATTTTCATTAAGTCCGAAAGATCCTGGACCAGTGAGCATCACACCTCGCTCAAATTGATAAACTCCTTTAAAGCTATAGCCGCCATTAGATCCATTTTTGCCACAATAATGACAATCTTTCATATTAGAATGACCATCTCCCTCAATATTAATACCTCCATTTTGAATAGAGATAGCTCGACCACGCCCATGTAGATAGCCTTTGCTAGAATAATTATTCCAGGTACTCACTTTGGTATGAGCTCCTGAAGCTTTTTGGGCTTCTGCTGGCATTACTGATAACGTGGAAGCGATGATGAGTGCAGCGATGACTCTTGGGTGTAACATTGTTAAAAGTAAGTATGTGAACAATGACGCCTAAGGCAGCTTTAACTAATATTCTCAAAGGAATATTAGTTAAGAGATCCTCTGGCGCCTCTCAATATACCGAGATAGATATACTGAAAGGCACCAAAGAATACTCTTGTTAAAAGAGAGCTTATCTTCAAAAATATTTAATTGTTAAGGCACATACATGATAGAAAATAAATAATTCTAATCTATGCTACAGCCTGAATATAACACTATCTATAACTTTTGTCAATAGTTGACAAAAGTTTATTGTAATTATTGAGGAAATATTATTTCACTTAGAGTTTTTGCCCATTTTATATCTAGAAAATGAGAACTGTCAGGAATACTGATTAACTCAGTTGATAAATCTTTAGCTATATTCTGAGCTTGTATATAAGGGATATTAGCATCATCCTCAGAGCCGATAACTTTAATATTACCTTTGATATTGGATTTTACTTTATCTATATCTACTAAATGATCAAAAAAATTAGAGTAATTCCCGTTTCTAAAACTAGCATTGGTAAGTGAGTTATCAAAAGGGGCAATTAAAACGACATCTTGAACTGAATATTGTGTTTGCTCTAAGAATAATAATGCCGCTCTAGTTCCCAAGCTATGCCCTACCAAAATGACTGGGTTTTTGGCTTCTGCTACTGCTTGCTCTATAATTGGGTACCATTCTATAAATACTGGATATTTTCCTCCTGGTAAATTAAGGGTTGTGACCTCATTGCCTGACTCTATAATATATTTTCTAAAGTCTGGATGCCACATACTTTCACTATTATGATTGTATCCTGGGATATCTATAATAGTGTATTGCATATTATTTTTGAAAATAGCTAATGATTAATTGAATACAACCAACTATTCCAATCACTACTCCCACTCCCATCAAAATTGGGAATATAATCTGAGAGGCAAAATTAGCAATGAAGGCAAATATAAATAATCCAAACCCTCCCCAAATAAGCAATTGTGGTTTAGACTTTAAATTTTTATTATTATTACCTCCTAAAATTCTAATTTCCATAATAAATAACTTATTTCACTTAACATTTATATTATATCATATTTGCACAAAACAAAAACTCCCTCGAGGGGAGTCTTTGTAAAAATTTATAAAAGAGCTTGAATAGTATACCGATTTTAGAAATTTGTGTCAAGGGGAGGTGTAGAATCTTGATATTCTGGTGGTGTTACATTATTTTCATTATACTCTTGAGGTATATCTGCCGGACTATTAATCCAACCACTATAAAAATACCAAGCTACAGCTATTATTGAAACAATGGCTAGTATTATTAATGGTAAAATATATGGTATATAATTTTTTCTAGCTTCAGTATTATCAATTATTGTTCTACTCCTGTAACCGACATAATAAGCTAGCCCACCTGGTATTAAAGATATCAACATAATAAAATGATAACTAAAAAATGTAGTAGTTGGAGTAAATACAAACCACATTAATGCTAATATTTGTATTCCTAGTGATAATAAAATTAGATAAGTATTAGGCTTTATTGATACTCTTTCAATATCATTATCAATAATAATATGTACAATTGAAATAGATAGTAATATTATCAATGTCCATGGAAGCATATGAACCCAGATAGAAGCTGCGAAAAGTCCTACAAGAAAAAAAGATCCTAAGTATATAACTATGTTATATATAAATAAAATTAAAAGTAATATTGATCTATTCATTCCCTTACTCTTGTTTAATGTATTATCCATATTTTTATATAGTTGTTTTACTCCTTTACCACTTTAGCGGAGATAATTTTGACATCTTCGGCTGGTCTGTCTTGTGCCCCGGTTTGGACGGTGGAGATTGATTCTGCGATATCTAGTCCCCCGATTACCTTACCAGCATTGGTATGAGCTCCATCTAGCCAAGGTGTGGATTCTGTGGTGACGATAAAGAATTGAGATCCATTGGTATCTGGTCCTGAATTAGCCATAGCAAAGCTTCCTTTGACTAATAGCTCATCATTAATTTCATCATCAAATTTCTCTCCAGCATCTCCAGTTCCGTATAGCGCAGCTTTACTTGGATCTTTGGTATTAGGGTCACCTCCTTGAATCATAAAGCTATCAATTACTCTATGAAATAAAGTATTATCATAAACTCCTTCTTTGGTATATTTTATAATTTTAGAAGCTGTATTGGGGGACAAATCGCTGAACAATTCTATAGTTATATTTCCTTTGTTAGTTTCAAATTCTATAATTGGTCTGTCTTTCATAATATCTTCATTTAATTTACTAATTTGCTTTGTGGTCTCTAGACTTGCCTTGATGGCTTCATTGCCTTTATTGCTAAAATCTCTATTAATGTACAGGCTCACTCCTACGATTAAGAATGATATACCCAGTGCAAAATATCCTAGTTTTTTCATATCTGTGTAATATTATTGATTCTTATATTTTGTATTTTTATTATAGCATAGAATTTTAAAATTATGAATTGTGAATTATAAGTTATGAATTTTAGTCCTCCTCCGTCCCCTCCCAAACTAAAGTATGGGAGGGACCACCTCCTCCAAAGGAGGACAGTCTTTATTTTGTCTCCCTTAGGAGGGGGTACCCGTAGGGGATATTAAAAATATAATTATATCAAAGATAGACGAATACAATTTTCCTCTCCTATAAAAGATGTGAGTGATCATTATAAATCCAAATCTTCCAACCGGTATAAGGATAGTCAGGATTATATTGTAAGGCTGTAATACCAGCATTATCTAGCCAATGTTGTTCTTGTACCCTTTTGTAAATTTCTGGAGTTAGTTTTTCTCCTAGAATAGCTTTATTGACTATCGTGTTGAGAAAAAATCCATGTGTCACCACTCCTATAATACTATCTGGCCTGTTTTCTAAAAATTCTAGGCAGTCTTGAGCTCTCTTGATTAAACTATCATAGCAGTCTCCGTCTTCTACTTGTTGATTAGTGGTATAAAGGCTATGTTTCCAAGCTTTTTCGATGGATAGTACCATTTCATCGTTTCTTAATTTACCTATGATGGAGCTTGGTTTTTGGCGCTCTATGAATAAATCTGAGTATTCTGTCTTATAATTGTGTTTTTGGTTGATAATTTCTGTAGTTTCTTTAGCTCTAATTAAAGTACTTGAAATCAGAATTTCTAAATTGAGATTACCTAATCTATCAGCTAACTTCTCCGCCTGTTGTTTACCTAAATCGGTAATATGTTGCTCTGCTGGATGTATGTCTTCATCTGTAGCTTGAATATGACGAAGATTCCCCTCACTCTGGGCATGGCGGAAAAAATAAATTGTTTTTTGAGATTTTGTGTACATAAATAAGTGGTTTTGGTTCGATTTATAATCAAAGGACATGTGGACCGTACTGGGATCGAACCAGCGACCTCTTCCATGCCATGGAAGCGCGCTACCAACTGCGCCAACGGCCCTTTGTGTGTATTATATCAATATATAGTGTATCTGGCAAATAATTGTACTGGTTGAGATTGTCTACGATGTTTCTCATCTTTTTCAAATTTGAACTAAATACGGATTTATATTATAATATACTTGCTTATTAACTAACTTTTATGACTATGTCTAATAAATCTTTGTTAGGATCTATATTAGTTGGAATTGGAATTGTGTGGTTATTGGATAATTTTGGAGTGATTGACACTCCTAGTTTTGCTCAGTGGCTACCTATTATTTTGATTGCTTTTGGAGTTTGGAGATTATTGGCCTCTCAATTCAAAGCTTTAGTGGAATCTATTATATTTATTGGCTCTGGTATTACAATTGGTCTACTTCAGTTGGAGGTTATCACTATGAGACAAGTACTAAGAGCTTTTTGGCCAGTTATTCTGATATTACTTGGATTATGGGCTTTAAGTTCAGGGAATAAGAAGAAAGTTGAGAAGGTTGAAGGAGAAAGAGAGAAATCAAAAGAATAATTATAGTTGATAATAATTTCGTAAAGATAGAAATACTTAACGTATTAGTTAACCTCTTTTGAGAAGAAGTCCTCCTCCGCCCCCTCAAAAACAAAAGTATGAGAGGAACCACCTCCCCCAAGGGAGGACAAAAAACATCATTTATATAATTTACCGTTCATAATTAAATTAATTTGACATTTTTGGCTTTGTGTTACATACTATAATAGTATTAAATAAATATTAAATATATGCTTGGGTTTCGTATGCACAATGGGTTTGAACGCCTTAAAATGTACAATGGTATTATGGGGGCTTTGCACTTCTTTCAGGCTGGTTTGATGCTATATGTATCAAAGGAAGCTTTATTCCCTGTCACTACTAATTATTTAGATTTTGATTCTGCTACTCGTACTGCTAAACCTGTGACGGAGAGTTTATTTGATATTAACTTAGGGCCTGCGGTAGCCTTATTCTTGCTATTATCGGCCGTTGCTCACTTTATTACTATTTTACCAAATGTTTATCCTTGGTATATCAAAAACCTAAAAAAACATATCAATGTGATTAGATGGTATGAATATGCTCTATCTTCATCTGTGATGATTGTATTAATTGCACTTTTGGTAGGAATTTATGATTTCTCTACTCTACTTCTACTATTTGGTATTAATGCTAGTATGAATTTGTTTGGACTAGTAATGGAGCAGATTAATCAAGATCGTAAAGATATTAATTGGCTACCTTATATATTTGGATGTATTGCTGGAATTATTCCTTGGATTGCTATTTTCTTACATTTCCAAGGGGCTATATCATCAGCTGAAGTAGAAATACCTAGTTTTGTATATTTTGTTGTATTCTCTCTATTTGCTGTCTTTAATATATTTGCACTTAATATGTTCTTACAGTATAAAAAGATTGGCCCTTGGAAATCTTATGTGTTTGGTGAAAAAATATATATTTTCCTATCATTATTTGCTAAAACTTTATTAGCTTGGCAAGTTTGGTCTGGGACACTAAGAGGTACTGAGAATGAAGTGTCAGCTATTATTTCTAATGTTTTTAATCTATTATCATAGAACTATTAGCTATAAATATTCTGTAAACAAAAAACCCGGGATTAACCGGGATTTTTGTTATCGAGGACTTATTCTCGAGGCTTAGCAGGTTGAATAGAGATTTCTCTTTCTAGAAGAGAAGCTCCATCTAACTGTTGAATTGCTCTATCAGCTTCTTCTTCAGTGGCAAACTCTACAAATCCATAACCTTTGCTACGGTTTTGCTCTTTGTCAAAGATGATTTTTGCTGAAACTACATTACCAACAGTCTCAAAAAGAGATTGTAAGTCCTGATTTGTTGCTTTGTACGAAATATTTCGTACAAATAAATTCTTGTTCATAATTTACGATTTTGAAGAAAGATTACTCTTTCTTACTAACGGTTACCCTCCTGTCGACCTGCCTAAGCCAAGGATTAAATATATTATATCATATTTTTATATATTTGTATATTATTTGTATAGGACGAATACATCGTGGAAAAATTAGAGAGGAAAGAGAAAGGAGATAAATAGTTAAGAGAAGTATGAGGACGTTTAGTATTATAATAGTAAATGTATTCTATTAAAGATTTGTTAAAATC
>JBIKVS010000019.1:0-7644 GCA_044356725.1 Minisyncoccia bacterium | reverse complement strand
CCTTCTGCTTCTCATCCCCAGTCTTCACAATAGGAGCATAAGAAAACTTCTCAGCTATACCATCTCCATACACATAAGGCTTTACATCTTTCACCTCATAAATTTTATAGTTTGGAATATCAGCATCAATTAATTTAAGTTTATTTTTATACTGTAAAAGATAACAACTAATAAGATTTCTATTATTATATATATTATCAGAAAATCTATCCTTACAATAATCATCATAAGTACTAATGACAATATATTTAACATTATGATTTTGTAAAACTGAACCCCAATCCGTAGCAGGGTACTGGATCAAAATCTTCTCAAAATCATTCAAATACCTTTGGTTAACAGACATAACTCTAGTATGATTCCAAGAACCATCATCATCCCTAGTTAAATCTAGAATTCTGTACTCCATATTAGGATTGAGCTCATCTAAAGTCTGCTTTGCTTTCTCTAAGCCCTGAAAATGATAGTCCATATCTGGTATAGAATTAAAAGTCTTCATCTCAAATTCCTGATGCCTAGCTGATATAATCACCAACACTAAGACAAGTCCAAAGACACTAACCGCACCTAATCTCCAAGCTCTTAATCTAGCAGATTTAAAAATATAATACCAAACCAGTCCACCAAGTACAGCTACCCCAAGAGCAAATACCATCATAAATCTACCAGGAGTTCTAAGTCCCCAAAAATATGGAAAATATTCATTCAGCAACCTATATAACCAAGACTTACTATAACCCAAAGCTAAATATCCAGACAATCCTGTAGCCAACCAAATCGGAATAATATATTTATTCTTCCTAAACCAAATAATAGATATTATTCCTAAAGAAGACCAGAAAAACCAGACTAAACGATATTCTAAAGGAATACCAAGTAAAGAATATCCTAATTCCTCAGAAACAATAGCCTCTTTGTTTTGTAAATACATAACTTCTAACACATTTGGAGAATAAAAATCTTTCACAAAAGTAAGTTTTCTACCCTCCTCTGAAACATCCAAAATACCATCAGCTTGTCTATACCCAAAGAAAGTAGGGATAATAACGTGAAGTCCCATCAAAGACACTATCAGCCATACCAAACTCAATAATATTCCACGCCTCAATAACTCTATCTTAGATTCAAAACTGATCAACCCTATACCTACCATAATTACAAACAATGGTAATGCATTTGTAAAAACTAATGTAATTCCTGATACCACTGTTGCAAATGATAATAATACTCCAGTCACAATAACTTGTAACCCTAACTCCCACCACTTACCTTCTTTATCCCTAATTAATCTCAACCATGACCAAACTATCCATGGCATAAGACTATATGCTACTCCAAACTCTACTACTCCATTCAATACTGAAAGATAAAATGGATTAAATACATATATCAAAGCTACTAAAACCTGAGAAGATATACTTGCTACTCTATCTTCTAACTTTACCATTAAACTCCTCCATAATACTATCACTCCCCATGCTCCAATTACTATACTCAAAAATTGATGTATCTTTATCCCTAAATAAAAATCTCCAGCTATCCATCCCAAAAACTCAGTATATAGTACACTCCAATTACTGGCTAAAATATTCCACACCTTCCCAAACTGATAAAACCAACCTATACTAAATTGTCTGATAACATCCGTGTGGACCGCTCCCAAACCTAGATCTAAAAAGCTATTATAAGGAATTTTTGAAATAAAAAAATAATCCTCAGATATTAAAATAAGTGTGCTGCATATCAATAGAATAATCCAAACCCAGTCTGATATTTTAGAAATAGCTCCTATAAACCACGATGTGCCTCTATCCAAAGTATTTTCTAACCACGGCCAAGATAATTTGTGAGAGCTCCAAATTTCACTAAAAACCATAATACATAAAAGATAATATACATTAACTGCAAAAATTTCAGCTAATTCATTCAGTTGTAGAAACAAAGCAATCGGAGTTAAAGTAAGTATTATTAATGCAGAATAACCTGCTGGGCGATTATCAATACGAAATAAAATCACACCAAAAACATATGCCCATAATAAAGCTATCCAAATACTATCAATGAATAAAAATGCAAAAACAAACACCAACCAAACAGCTCCTAACTTTAACCAATCTAAACCAGAAATTTTAGACTTCATACATCAAAAAAGCAAATAATAAAGATTTAATAAAAGAATTATACCATATCATCAAGCCACTGAGGAGTGCAATATATATAATCCTATTTTTTTCTATTATAAAATTTATACCCTATGAACCCAAAACATATCGTACAGGTAATAATAGAAGTAATAATACCTAGATAAAAATATGATTGAGGCCTGAAATATAAAGTAAGCTCTAAGTCTATACTTCCATCTGGATTTTCATAATACACAGAGTTATCAAAGTTAGCTTTAATATATTCCCTAGAAAGCTTGAAGCTATTGAAACCTATGTCGCTTTTAGTATGTTGCTTTTCATCTAAAAAGTAACTTTTATTATATAAAGCTGCTTTCCAATCAAAATCTCCTATTCTTATTTTCCAGTTATTATCGTATTTCTCTACAAAGTTCAAATACTCCACCTCCTTTAGATTATTAATTTTTATTTTATACTCTGTTGGTTTTACCTGTATAAACTCAATTTTTCTATCCTCTGTTTTTTTATAAATAGTTTCTAATTCTTGGGTTAGATATATTCTATTTTTATAGTCTTTATTTTCATATATAACTAACTCTTTAAATCCAAAATTCTTTTCCTCTAGCCAATCAATTTTATTTAACTCTTGTATATACCAATCTCTTATATTAGGGTTTCTTTTACCTCCGTAATAACTAAAGAAGTCACTATCATTCACTGAATCTTCTAAGGGGACAACTATATACTTGATATTACTATTATCAAATATATTATCACTATATTCTTTTTTATATACACTAATCAAACTATCTTCTATATTAATACTCTCATCAAAGCCAAATATGTCTCTTAGTTCATACATATATGATACATTTGAAATCATACTACTCTGAGTGCTAAAAAATCCATACCGTGAAAAAATGGGGGTCCAGAATGTTCTAAAATTTTCATTTTCTGATAAAATTTTATCCTTTAAAACGATATAGTCCTCTGCCACTGTTTTAGAAACAAACATTGTTTCTATATCTTTATTCAATAAAGGTTTGGTATTATATATAAATACAGATATCAAAATTATGCATAATAAATAATATATTTTTTTAAATCTTGTATACAACAAATTGTCTTTAATTAATTTTATACTTATACTTAACAATCCTAAATATCCAATTGCTGTTATCATGTAAAATTTAGATGCTTCTCTGAAAAGACTAAATCCAGGAAAGTTATTATATAACCAAAGATATAACCCAGTAAATGGACGAGACTCCTGATTGGTAAGTACTATTCCTAATAATGATATAGCTCCAAAGAAAATAACCAACCTTTTATCAATATTGTTTTTAGTTGTTTTAAATAATATCAATCCTAACATTATAACTACTGGAACAATAAATAGATATAAAGGGATACTCTGGGGAATAAAGTCCATATTAGGAACACTCCCAGTCCAAGAAGCTTCAGCTATAGTAATCGATCTTTTGATATTAAATAAGAAACCTCCAAAAAGTCCTCTATTTGCAGTTTTTTCAATTGTCTGAGTTGACCCCTCTAATGTTGGAAGTATCCAATATAAATTCAATAAGATGAAACTTACTCCATATATAATATAATTTTTTATATAATCTATACTTAAATACTTCTTTTTGAAAAAAGCAATCCAATATATCAATATGATCCAATATAATATATAAACCATCCTAAGCTCATATCCTATCATCAATAAATTTAAAAGACTAAACCAAATCCAATTTACTATCTTATTATTTTCAATTGTATAAATAAATACATTTATAAACACAGGTGCCATCATATAAATAAAAGCAACCGGTATATGTGCTGTTTGTCTAAGAAGAAAATAAGTAGTAGTACCGTAGAATAGTGCCCCAAGAAAAGCTATAAAATTATCCTTAATAATTTTTTTAACAAAAATATAAGGTGTTATAAATCCACCTATAGCAATAGGTATTAAAAACGTCACCTTAGTAGCTATGTCATAAGAAAATCCAAGCACGCCAAATAAATACCAAATTATTTTAAAAATATTAAAGTATATCTGAATATTAGCACTTCCAAAATTAAAGGTATTAACCCAAGCTCCAAAAGAAACATTTAATTCCTTAATAGCCTCATCGCTCCAAAATCCCCAATCTGAATCATTTAAGACACTAAATGGATTAAACCATTCCATATGTGTTATCACTCCAAACAGTATTAGAATAACAACATAGATAGTATTAGAATTAAATATCTTTTTCACAAATATATATTATAATTATAACTTAAAAAACTGAAATAAATGCTTTATCTTAGCCGAACCAATATACATTTTTTTCATAATATCTAAGTCACTACTTTTTCTATTAGCTTGAACCCATCGTCTTTTAGCCAAAGTCCTTCTCAAGAATTTTACATTAAAATACCAACCCTGTATATAAGAAAGACTAATCTTAGGCTTTCTTATTATCAAAAAGAAAGTCATTTCAATAATATTTTGCATAATATATATAGGTAATATAAAAACTAAAGTAATAAAATAATAATTTTTTAATAACATTTGCAAGGTATTCTGATTTCTCCATAGAAAAGATAGGTATTTTATACCATCTCCTGTACTTCCAGACCCCTTATGATATACAAAAACGTTAGGAATATGAGTAATCTTCTTTTTCAACAGATGTAATCTCCAGAACCAATCTATCTCTTCAAAATACATAAAAAAATTATTGTCTAGACCTTTAGTTTCTTGATATAGTTGTTTAGAGAAAAATAGAGAAACACCAGATAGATAAAATTCTTTTTTATTAGATACTTCTTTAAAATAAATAAAATGACCTAAAATATCAATTGAAATTTTATATTCTTCAAAATTTTGTTTTTTATCATAGCTTCTTTCAAAAGGAGCTATAACATCATAATTATTTTTATTATAAAAATCTACAATAGACTCTAAAAAATTAGGCTCCACCCACGTATCATTATTCAATAAAAGTATATACTCTCCCCTAGACTCTTTAATACCCAAGTTATTACCTCCTGAAAATCCTAAATTTGCACCGCTTTCAATAACTCTAATTCTTGAATCTTGATAATTCTTTTCCAAAAACTCAATACTGTCATCACTAGAATTATTATCTACAAAAATAATTTCAAACTCTTTATACGTTTGATGTATCAAAGAGTCAAAACACTTTTTTAGCCATTTTTTACCATTATAGTTAACAATTATTACTGATACTTTTATCATAAGGTTGTAAACTTAGCTCGTATTATACCATAGAAGGCGAATATGTATTCTAATGTTTTCATATATATCATACCAATATATAATAATGGATGCTTAAATAAATACTTTATATTTTTTAAAAAAATAATATACCTATTTAATGGGTTAGATTGCCATCTAAACTCTTTAGGATGAACTTCAGCAAATATATTAGCCGTCTTAGAATATCCTAATTTTTTAGTTAATGTCTTTAATAATTTTAAATCCCCCTCATTATGCCATAAAAAGTTTTTGGTTCTTCCTATTTTATAACCAGCTTGTCTTACTCTAATATCAAAGTCTTTATCCTCAGAAAACACCATTTTTTCGTTATGCCCACCTAGTTTTAAATAAATTTCTTTTTTTAAACATCTAAGGGATTCTATATAAATATTACCATCATAGCATTTTTTCTCTAACCATTTACACTTAGCCCAAAATGTCGTTCCAAAAGATTCCTCTGGTATTACAATAGCATCAACACCGTTATGAATTAATTCCACACATTCAGACAATAGATCTGGTGTTATCTTCATATCTGAGTCAAAATGTAGTAAGATTTCTCCTGAAGAAAAGTCCACTCCCCTTTTTCTTCCTTGTGCCATAGATTCATTTTCTTTTTTATAAATAACACTCAACCCTTTAGAAATATACTCTTTACAAAGATTAGTTGTATCATCATCACTAGTAACATCATCATTAACAATGATTTCAAAATTTTTATAGTTGGAAAAGTAAAGTGACTCTAATAAGTTTCTTAAATTATTAGCACTATTTTTAGTTGGTATGATGACTGATATTAATGGTTTCATCGATTATAAATTAATTGCTTTTACAAAATCCTTATAACTCTGATTGAAGTTAATACTCTTACTCAACTTATAGCTATTCTTTCTTAACTTAGCATACAGCTTCTCGTCCATTAATAAATCAACTATATTATCTGCTAAAGTTTGTGGAGTATTTGTATTACATATTAAGCCTGTGCGATTATCTATAACTGAGTCTCTAAGACCATCTACATCATATACTATAGCAGGAGTACCTTGTGAGTTGGATTCAGTCACTATGAGACCCCAGCCTTCTTTGACTGAAGTAACTAGGATTATATGTGATTTTTTCATTAATTCTATTTTTTTCTCTATTGATACCTTACCTAGATATTGTATATCTTTTTTATACTCAGATTTTTCTAACTCTCTTAGAAATTTTTGGCCATAAGGATCATTACTATCCCCTGCCACTATTAATTCTAAATTTGGTATAAATTGTTTAGCTAAATTATAAGCCTCAAGCTTATCCATAGTTCTTTTCATAGCTCGAATTGACCCCAAACTTAATATTGTAGGGTTTGAATATTTATCTATTTTATTTAACTTTGTAACTGGTTCTATCTCTATTCCTTCAGTAATAATTTGTATATTATCAGATTTAAATCCATGTTTTAATAAGTCTTTTTTAGTACTATTAGATATAGTAATAACTTGTCTATCACTCAACAACCTCAAATATAATGGCTCTATCAAATACCCTATAAAGTTCAATGGAAAGAACATCTGATAAAACCAGATTTGCCTACATAATTGATGTATGAATAATATATTTTTTTCTTTAACATAAAGTTTAGCAAAAAATGGTATAGTGTTGATTTCATCTATTACTAAATCTGCCCAACCTTGTAAATATTTTTTATAATAGATAAAAGCTTTTACATAAGAAGTCCACCTTCCACCTAATCTAATTACTTCGTAACCATCTATACTTTCCTTTTGAACTGCTCCTGACCAACCTCCTACAATAAACTTAACTTCGTAGCCATCATCAACCAATCTTTTAGCCAACTCTTCATTTACAATCTCGGCACCCCCTGCCTGAGGATGTTTTTTATCTTTCCATGTCAACCAGAGAATTCGTTTCTTTTTGGTCATATTATTAATATACTTCTATTTATAAGCAAACAACCTATTTTTTATTATACCATAATTCCTTAGTATAATAAATCAGACTATTCATTCCACATAATAACGAAACAGTAACTAGAGTAACAAAAATCCAATCAGCAACTCTCACAGACCAAGCCTTATAATACCCAAACTTACATTCAGAATTAGCAGGTAAAATAGCCGCCCGCACTAGACCATCACGCTCAGGACTAGATTCTACTACTTTGTCCCCATTACAAGTCCATCTAAATTGTGGTGAATATATCTCTGCCACTCTAACCTTCTGCTTCTCATCCCCAGTCTTCACAATAGG
>JBIKVS010000018.1:0-7976 GCA_044356725.1 Minisyncoccia bacterium | reverse complement strand
GTAGTTCTTAGTTAATAATTTGTATCACTATTATATCTTATTCCCCATAGGAAGAGGAGCCTTACGGCTCCTCTTCCTATTTATCCTCCCTCTTCTCTCTTTCCACGATGTGTTTCATCCTAGACATTATTTATCCACAATTTAGTTTTGATTACAACTTGTAGCCCACAAGCCTTTCTTATTATCTTTAGCTTCCTGCTCTAAAGCCTTGTGATTAGCCTGATTTTGATAAAAAGCTCCTTTATGAGTATATTCTTTAGCGTATCCTTCTTTGATTAAATATTCTTGGATATATCTGCCATCTTCTAAATATACATATCTTAACAATCTATTGTCGTCATCTCTATCTTCTTTTGTAGGGTCTCTTACTAATTTTATTCTGTTACTTGCAATTAAACTCTTTAATGCCTGATACGACTCTCCTCCATAGCAATAATTTGTACTAATTAGACTATCTAGTTCTGGAGCATCGATACCTAATAGTTTAACCCCTTCTATTCTACCGTTTAAATTCACTACTATATCATCTCCGTCATTCACAGATATTACATTGTAATTATCATTTGACACATCTGTTATAACAGTGCCTGTAGTATATTGATTAAACTCACTTGCCCATAGGGGAATGATTGAAGACCATTTATAGCCTAATCCTAAAAATATACTAGGGCTACCAATAGCTCTTTTATAATCATTTGCTATCAAATAAACAACTCCATTATACGATACCACTGATCCATCTTGGAATAATTTATTAGCTCCAATTTGGTATTGACTGAAAATAGTTGATGGTAATTTTATAATCTGATCCCATCTATATTGTAATTTATTAAATATAAAAGGGCTAGGTATATATCTTAGTAGTCCTGTCTTATCCACCACATATACTGCTGGGCTTCCATTAGGCGAAATTAAGACTCTATCACGCTGGTATTTTATATCTTTCAATGGTGAACTATCCGGTATAATAGATAATTCATAATCTGTAGCTCTTCTGATTGACTCCCATCTAAAGGCATAGCTTTCAAAAACAGCAGGAGATGATATATGTTGCTTCAAAGAGTTATTCATAACATATACCTTCCCGATTGAGTCGGAAATTAATGTACCTTCTGCATAATATTCATTGCTATCTTCTGGGTAATTATTTAAATATTCTTCTGTGGTTGGTATTAGTTCCTCCCAGCGATATTTGGATGAAAATATTGTTGGAGTGGGAATCCATTTTCTTTTTCCATTTTTTATTATAAAAACCTTACCTTCTGGATTAACTAACAAGCTACCGTTAGGATGTATATCTTCAGTTGTTAAAATAGACCCTTGTGGATGAACTGATAATTCTTTATCAGTTACAGCTATAACATTGTTAAGTTTATATCCTTTTTGAATAAAAGTATCAAAGGAGTCTATTGGTCTTCTCTGTCCATCAGATATAGTATAAATAAATCCCCTATTAGATATTAATGACCCATCTCTAAATGTCACTGCTGTTCCTATTGAGATTCCATCTACTTCTATCGGAGAGGCTATGATGATATCCTGCCAGCGAAATTGGGATGAAAATATTTTAGGCGACTCAATAGGTCTCTTCGTATTATTTTGTATATAATATACTTTTGGATCATTGACTGATTTAACTAAAGAACCATTAGGATACATTAAAATTTGTCTTGCACTTATATTGTTTGGTAAAAACAACAAGATTAATATCCCTAAAATGTATGTATATTTCATTTATCCTACTAGAATATCTTGTAAATCTGTTATCAAATCTAAGGCTTGTACTTTTGGTCTTTGGAAGGCATTGCGTCCCATTATACTTCCGGTAGCTCCTCCTTCTCTAATAGCTTGCATCTCATCTTCTAAAGTCTCGGCATTTGCAAAGTCACCTCCTGAATGAATTACAATTCTGTGACCATTATAGGCGGCTTTCATAACTAATTTGATTCTATCTGTCAATGTTTCAGTTGGAACTTTATCATAAATACCCATTTCCTTATTAGAAGCTATACCATAACCATCTATTGGTAGTTTTACTTTTATAATCTGAGCTCCTAAACTTACTCCTAAAGCTACTCCATAAGCTATTACATCTACAGCTCGCTCTTGTCCTTTAATCAGTCCCTCTCCTCGAGGATAAACCCAAAGTATAGTAATTAGTCCAGCCTTACGAGCATCTGCTATTAAAGCTTTTGCTTGCTGTTCCATTTCATTACTGTGTAGAGAGCCAGGATATAGAGTAAAGCCAACTGCCACACAACCTAGTCTTACCGCATCATCTACCCAAGAGTGGATGGATGGTTTTGGATTTTCACTATCTGGTATCATCAAAGTATGGGAATTTACCTTTAGAATGGTGGGTACATTATGACGAGCAAGAATTTCATGACCTCTCTCTAGAGACCCTAACGGAGCTGCAAAGCCATTGAATCCTCCATCGACAGCAAACTGGGCTTGTTCTAATGGGTCATACATTACTGGATTTGGCTCAAAGGCTCTCCCTGGACCATGCTCTAAAATCTGGTCTATTGGCAGAATCATTAATTTACCAGTACCGCCAATTCGACCATAGTTCAATAATTTTAGCAAATTTTCTTGTTGCTCTGGAGTGTTGGTATATTTATACCAAGATAAAATTTCTTCTGTTCTTTCTTTGTGTTGAGGTTTTGTGGAAGGCATAATTTTATAGTTTTATAATTTTATATATGTTCTTTAGATATGACATTATTATCATTATCTAAATTATAAACCAAAATATCTCCAATAGCAAATTCTACCCCCTCTATCTCGCTATCACTTAATTTGTCAAAATACTTTAATATAGCTCTTAGAGTATTTCCATGTAAAGACATTATAATATTCTCATTATCATTAAGACAACTTATAACATACTTCTCTAAGTATGGAATAATTCTTTTATAAGCATCATCCAGACTCTCTGTTCTTGGTAATAATTCTCTAGGGATTCCAGAATATTTGGGGTCAAAGAAGGCATTTCTTGGATCATCAATTTCCAAAGCCGCTGGCCTAGTATAGTACCCTCTACGATAACTATGTAATTGCTCCCAAGATAACTCGTCTAAAATATCTATTTTCGACTTTCCTTGCAATTTACCATAATGCCTTTCATTAAGTCTCCAATCTCTAATTATAGGTATACTTTGTTGCCCTATTTCTTCTAAAATTAAATCTAGAGTTATAGCCGATCTCTTTAAGACTGAAGAGTAGGCTCTAGCAAATTGAATATTTTTACTTTTTAACCTATGTCCCATAAGACGAGTATCTTCTATACCCTTAGAGGTAAGCCCAACATCCGTCCAACCTGAAAATAGATTTTGCTTATTCCATAAACTCTCTCCATGCCTAACTAATACTATTCTTTTCATCACTATATATCTAATTCTAATACTACTGGACAATGATCTGAGCCATATACATCTGACAGAATATAGGCATTTTTAACCTTATTTTTCAATGACTGACTAACAAAAAAATAATCTATTCTCCAACCTACATTCCTATCTCTAGCTCTGGTCTTCATATCCCACCAAGTATATAATTCTCCCTCTTTAGTAAACATCCTCAGAGTATCTGTAAAGTCATATTGTTGAGTTAATTTATCCAGCCAAGCTCGCTCTTCTGGCAAGAAACCTGACACTTTTTGGTTTTCTTTTGGGCGAGCAAGGTCAATCTCAGTGTGGGCGGTATTAACATCTCCTGTAATAATGATATTCTTATGAGTGTAGTCTATATTTTCAAGATACTGTAATAGTGCTTCATAAAATTTAAGTTTATAACTAAGCCTCTCATCTCCAGAGCCACCATTTGGGAAATATATATTGATTAAGATAAATTTATCATAATCGGCAATCTGGATTCTCCCCTCTCTATCAAAAATATCGTCAATCTGGAAGCCAGTTTGAATAGATTTAGGTTGAGTCTTAGAATAAATCGCCACCCCGCTATAACCTTTACGGATACCTGATTCGAAGTATGATGTATATCCAGGAATTTCTATAATATCCTTAGATAATTGCTCAATATGCGACTTCGTCTCCTGCAAACAAAATATGTCCGGCTGATACTTATCTAAAAATGGATAAAATAACTCCTTACGATGCAAGGCTCTCAAGCCATTTACATTCCATGATATTAATTTCATAAACTTTCTGTAATTTATGTATATATTGTATCATAAAAGACGAGAATTATGAATTGTGAATGGTAAATTTAGTAGAGTCGGCGCCCTCGCCGACATAGTTTATATGTAGGGGCGACCTTTCAGTCGCCTTGAGTTTAAATTTTTAGCCAACTACTATTTACAAAGTTAGCAGAATGTGGTATATAGTTTATGTCATTTGCATGGATTTTCCATGTCGAGCTCTACAAATTCCCAAGATACTCTTCTTAAGGATCTTGAAGAAATTGTAACCCTTCTTAAAAATAAGGGCTACCAATGCAATAACATTCAACCTATTGACCACTGGTTAATCCCCATAGAAGACTATATATCTAATCCAACTGATAACACAGAGGAGTTATGGAGAGATTTATGTAATCTATTTGGGGTAGCAGCGGCGTGTAATTGCTCAGGATCTATTCCAGACGATACCTTTAATCTGTTTGAAACATATATCAATGACTTGAAAAGTAAAATTAGGGATTAGCACCTCGAAATTCTTTAAAGTCAATGCTTTAACCAAACCCCCGTCTACGGACGAGGGTTTTTTCTTTTATAAAATCTATTTTTTGTTTTAAAATACAACAACTACGGAATAAAAATGGAGGGATAAACCCTCCGCTACGAATACAAAAGTACTCCATCCCGTCCAGCAAACTGTCCACCCCCTCGAGAGGGGAATTTAAGCTCAGTCCTCCTCCGTCACTTCGTGACACCTCCCCCAAGGGAGGACAAAAGCGAAGCTAACTGAAATCTACTCCCCTATACATTATCTTGAGAATTCCCCTCTTGAGGGGTGCCGGATTAAAGCCGGTGGGGTGGAAAAACACCCTCACAAAAATACCAAATTCAAACCTCTATATCCTGCAAGGCTACAATTTTCTGCTCACCAGTTTGCATATTTTTAATTAAAACCTCTCCTAATTTAGCTTCATCAGAGCCAAAGAAAATAGCTTCGGTATAATGTTTACGGTTAGCATATTGGAGAGCCTTTTTGAAACTCACTATTTCGGGATATAGATCAAAAGCTACACCATATTCATCTCTTAACTCTAATATAGCTTGCATATTCTCAGACAAATTTTGCTCACTCAAGATAAAGACTCCTCTTTTATCTTCTGTATAATTCATCTCCTGGAACCAATTCTCTTCTCGTAAAATCCCAAATAATCTACTAACTCCAATGGAGGCTCCAAAACCTGTAATTGGAGTGTCGATATAATTCCCAACTAAATTATCATATCTACCCCCAGAGCAAATACTACCAAAACTTTCCAACTCTTCTAAATTACTCTCAAACACAGTCCCAGTATAATAGTCTTGTCCCCTGACAATAGATAAATCTATTCTATAGCTATTAATTTGGAACAGATCTAAATATTTAATCAGCTCTTGTAATGCTTGTATACCTTCTTGGAAAAGTGCATTCTGACAATCAAGAGAGTTTAATAAATCTAATATTTCTTGATTACTTTTATTAGCACTAACTAGATTGTACAAAGTATCAGTTTGTGGCTCTGGAATTTGTAATTCTTGTATAGCTTGTATCCAATCCTCTTTGGATAGCTTTTCATATTTATCTATAACTCGAAGCACTCCAACCTGGTCTTGCACCTGATATTCTTCCAATAACCCTGCTAAAATTTTGCGATTACTAATTCTAAAGGTAATTTGTGGTAAATCTAAAATAGCAAAAATATTCTGGATAATAGACAACATCTCCGCCTCGGCTAGCCTACTATTATTTCCCAAGATATCTATATCCGCCTGATAAAGCTCGCGATATCTCCCCTTTTGAGGTTTTTCAGCTCGCCAAGACTTCCCTATTTGATATATTTTAGCTGGCATCGGTATATCTCGATGATGCTCGGCGATATATCTTGCCATCGGAACCGTCAAATCAAATCTCAAGCTTAAATCTCGACTTCCCTTTTGGAAACGATAAATTTCTTTATCCATCTCCCCACCAGCTTTGGCTAATAAAACTTCAGAATACTGTATAGAAGCTGTCTCTAAAGGTGTAAAACCTGAATGTTCATACTCCTCTTGAATAGTCTTCAAGATATAATCAAATTTAACCTGTTCATCAAGGCTATACTCTATAAAACCAGAAGGTAGCTGGTGTTTTGCCATATTTATGAATATTAAACTAAAGCTAGAATTTGGCCAGCATGCTTAAGTGGGTTAACTTTCTCGAAGTGTTGTATTAGCTTACCCTCTTCATCGATTAAGAAAGTATCTCTTTGTATACCCATATATTTTTTACCAAACATAGATTTTTCTTTCCATACTCCATAAGCCTCAACTACAGTTTTCTCGGTATCTGCCAATAGTGGGAAATTAAGATTATGCTTCTCGACAAATTTCTTATGGGATTTTATATCATCCACACTCACTCCCAAAACTACAATTCCTTTAGCTTCTAAATCATTCATAGAATCTCGCATCCCTTCGGCCTGTACGGTACACCCAGGAGTCATATCTTTGGGGTAGAAATATAATACTACCTTTTTCCCTCTATATTGAGATAGGGTGTGACTATTCTCATCTTGGTCTACTAGAGTAAAATCTGGAACTAATTCTCCTACCTTTAACATATATGTGTTGTTTAATTATATATTTATATTATACCATATTTTGGACAAATTAGCAATTTTTAAAAGATACCTGTCCTCCTTTGGAGGAGGTGGCACGAAGTGACGGTGGTGGATTGAGTTTAGTATTATTACAAAAAAGAGTTTATTTTAGTATTTCAAAGTTTATCCACCCTCCCCCGTCGCAAATAGAATTTGCTCCTTGAAAACCCACTGTTTCCAACACTCGGTCTTTGACCTCGTTGCCTTCCTCCATGGGAAAACTACCGTTTTCCCGACCCCTTTCCCAAAGGCTAAAGCTTTTTTACGGGTACTCCCTCCAAAGGGAGACAAAATAAATTTCAACCTTAAAATTTTGTCTAAAATGTGTCTAATCTTAGCAATTCCTCAGCCTAGCCCTCAATTCGCTATAATCTTCACAATAAGTCCCTACTATATTCCAAAATCTCTTAGAGTGATTCATCTCCACCAGATGAGCTAATTCGTGGATAATAATATAATCCATCAACTCAGGCTCCAAAAACATTAATTTATATGAAAAGTTAAGATTTCTTTTACTAGAACAACTCCCCCAGCGAGTATTGGTGTGCCTAATACTCAGACGATTATAACTAAGTCCCATAATCTGAGTCCAATATTGTACTCTATTAGTAATAATTTCCCTCGCTCTCTCTTTATGCTTTTTATAATGCTCTGGAGTATAAATATTCTCTGGGATAATAGATAATTTCTCCTCAATCCAAGCTTGTTTTTGGATTATAAATTGTTTGGCTAAATATTCTGGAAATCTAGGCGGAATAATCAGACTAACCTGTCGATTCTGGTCAATCTTGATACTCACCCTCTTTGCTTTAGCTGATTTTCTAATTTTATAAGCTATCATATGTGTATAGTATATCATATTTCTGTCCTCCCTTGGGGGAGATGCCCGCAGTTAGATTATAAGTCTGGGAAAGGGGTCGGGAAAACGGGAGTTTTCCCGTGGAGGAAGGTTGGGAAACCGTGAGGTTTCACAGGAGCAAATCCAATTTGCGACGGCGGAGGAGGACTTAGCTTAAATTCCACTCTTGAGGGGTGGAAAAGTCAAGGAACAAACGCACCACTTTAGAGTTTGGAAGGTTTAGAGGAAAGTTTAGGAGATTTAGAGATAAGATGAAGGAAGTTAATAGGAGCTTTAAAGTTAAGATTAGCTCTAGGACGGG
>JBIKVS010000004.1:0-97350 GCA_044356725.1 Minisyncoccia bacterium | reverse complement strand
ATTATATCTTATTCCCCATAGGAAGAGGAGCCTTACGGCTCCTCTTCCTATTTATCCTCCCTCTTCTCTCTTTCCACGATGTGTTTCATCCTAGACAGGTACATATTTTATATAACATAGTTTTTTTGTTTTGCCAAGTTTTAGATAGAAAAAATCTGACCACGAGGTGGTCAGATTAGAGATTGAAGTCGTAGAAGCTTCTTCTTACAGTGAGCTAGAGTTCTCTTCTCACACAAAGATATATTTTTTTTCCCCTCTATGGTATCTACTATATACCGTACTCTGATTATTTCAGACATAATATTTCTGTTTGAGTTTGGAATCATCAACCTAGTTGCTTCCATTTTTCTAGAGTATACCAAAAATTATTCTACCACAACCAAAAATTTTGTCAATAGTATGTATTTAAAGCCCCCGAAGTTGACCTGCGGGGACTGTAGTGATTTGATAGATTATGATCTTATTTTATTTAATGCATATAGTACTTCGTTCTGTAATATATATATTATATTAGAAAATTTGATATTGGGACTGTACGCTATTAGATAGATAGGGCACAATGCTAAAATCACATGTCCTAACTTGTTTCTTTTTTGAATAGGCGAACTAATTGATTCTCTTAGATCATTTTCTTGCATGGGTTTTGACAACAGTGGTCAACATATTTATATCATAAATATATATTTTTGTAAACCCTAATTTGACAAAAGTCTAAATTTTAGGTATTGTAAATTGACCTTTATAGAAAATACTGTGTATTCATCAACATTAGAAGGTATAAATGAGATTATAAATAACCCTTATAAAAAGTCTAAGGAAGAATTAAGACAAAAGATAGTAAATATTCAGAATGAAATAGCTGATAAAAGTATAAATGAAAGAAATTTACTGGAAGATAAATTAGACACTTTACTGAGTATTTTAGGCCAATATTAACCCCACTTCAAATTTTGGAGATGGGGTTGAAAATTTTATAAAAGTAGTAAAAGGTAAGTTTAACCTTATCGTAGGGGCGACCTTATGTCGCCTGTATTTCGTGTTTTTGAATAATGACGGTTAAACTCAAAGGTTACCGACTCTACTAAAATATAAATTTAGCTAAGTCCTCTCTCCGCTGTCGCAAATGGGATTTGCTCCTTGAAAACCCACGGTTTCCAACACTCGGTCTTTGACCTCGTTGCCTTCCTCCACGGGAAAACTCCCGTTTTCCCGACCCCTTTCACAGACTTACAGTCTAACTTCGTGCCACCTCCCCCAAGGGAGGACAATTAAAAATACTCTGATTTTATAACTAACCATTCACAACTCAACATTAAATTTTATGTCTTTGTATATAATCTAGCACTCTATTGGCTATGTACTGGCTAGGGTCTATAATTTGAGTAACCTCAAAAACATTTTGAATTTGTGTGGCTATATAACCATAATGGGTGCAGGCAAGAACTATATAATCTGGTTTATTTATAATGTTTTCTGATAAGTTTTGTAATATTCTGACTGATTCAGTATAATTATTGTCTTGCTTAGATATATCCTGCTCTATTGCCTGAGCTAAATTTGGGCAAGCTAAATAGTCTATATTATACCCTGCCTCTGCTAAATATTCTTGATAAAACCCTGTCTGTATAGTGGCTTGTGTGGCTAATAATAGACCTTTTTTGATTTTTAATCCTGTAAAATTATCTAAATATTCTATCAAGGGAACTGTCACACCTAGAACTTGTCTGTTTGGGTAATTTTGCGGGAGCCAAGTAGATTGTATATACCTTATTGTAGTTACTGAAGCGGTATTACAGGCTAAAATAACTAGATTACAACCTTGATTAAATAATTTTTCAACTCCAGCTATGACTATTTCTCTAATCTGTTCTGTAGTTTTATCTCCTAATGGTAAAGATTCTCGGTCTTGATAGCAAATATATGGGATGTCTGAGGATTCCTCAAACATGTCGGCTATTCTCTGACCTCCCATCCCGCTATCATAAAAACCTATCATAAATTTTGCAATACTTGCTGCATTATTTTGTCGGCTTTAATACTATTTGGCTCAGGGTGAAACTCTAATTCCTGATCATCTACTTGTATTCTATTATGAGAATTGGATTGAATTGCATTAGAATTAATTTTTTGCCTTTGTATAATTTTGGCTAGAGAATTCCAGAAATCTATTGAAAAATGATTAAAAAACTTTTCTACCCAGTACTTAATTGGATATGGTTTTAGCTGACTTAAAATTGGATATTCTCTAGATACTGCCTGCCTGAGATAGTCTTCTCTCCAAGGATTAGCTTGCCAAAATTTTTGTAATAATACTTGTGAATCAGCTCCAATAGCAATATAGTCTGAGTATAGTTGAGCTGCATATAGAGTGTGGTCTTGTCGCTCTAGATTATTGGCGGTAATATAATGATTCAAACAAAATCTATTCTCTTCTAGCTCTCCTACTCGTCTAATACCTAAAATTTGAGTTATTATAGTTAAGCAAAATCTAGCAAACCACATACGATTAGGGTCAGTTACTATAAATATATCTATGTCGCTACTTTTCTTGGCATTACCTGTACTAAAGCTAGAGGATCCTGCTAAAAATATCCCTTTAATATATGGAATACTTATTAAAAGTCTGGCATATTTGATAACTCTTCTATATCGTCTAATGCTTTCACGGCCTTTTTCTTGTCTTAAATTTATCAATTCTACAAAATCTATATCCAGTCCATATAATCCATTTTCTGTCCTAATTTGAGGAGTTTTGGCTATTTCTAAAGCCAATTCTGATAGTGAATAGGTACTTCCAATTTGATATCTATATATTTCCTCTAAGGTCAATAATCTCTTTTGAGAGTTTGCATATGCCAAAGTATAAAGTAATGGATGCATACTTAATCGATTTTAATTATCTCTATTATAGCACATTTATAAAAGTGGCTTGAGGTATTTACCAGTATGGCTCTTTGTATTCTTCGCAATTTCTTTTGGCGTACCAGCTGCAACTACCATTCCCCCTTTCGCTCCCCCTTCAGGTCCGATGTCTATGATATGATCAGAACTTTTAATAATATCTAAGTTATGTTCAATTATGAGAATAGTATTCCCCTTATCTGCTAATTGATTTAGCACTCTTAATAATTTGGCGACATCTTCAAAGTGTAGTCCCGTAGTAGGCTCATCTAAAATATACAAAGTCTTACCAGTGGCTCTTTTGGATAATTCGGTTGCCAATTTAATTCTCTGGGCTTCTCCTCCAGATAAATGTGGTGCTGGTTGTCCTAATTTCATATACCCGAGTCCGACATCATAAAGTGTAGCTAATTTGTCTTTTAGACTAGGAATAGATTTAAAGAATTCTAAGGCTGTCTCGACATCCATATCCAAAACATCGGCTATACTCTTATCTTTATATAAAATTTGTAAGACTTCTTTGTTATATCTTTTACCATGACAATCTTCACAATCTACATAAATATCTGGTAAGAAATTCATCTCAATCTTGAGCACTCCATCTCCTTTACAAGTTTCACATCTTCCCCCTTTAACATTAAAACTAAATCTTCCTGTCTGATAACCCTTGAGTTGAGCCTCTGGTGTCTTAGCAAATAAATCTCTAACAATAGTGAATAATCCAGTATAGGTGGCCGGATTAGACCTTGGAGTTCTACCAATTGGGGACTGGTCTATGTTAACCATCTTATCTATATTCTCAAGGCCTGTAATATCTTTGAATTTACCTGGTAAATCTTTAGCCCCATATCGAGTATGAGCAATGTGTTTATATAGAATATCCTGTATCAAAGTACTTTTACCTGAACCAGATACACCTGTGATACATACCATTTTACCTAGTGGGATAGATACATCAATATTCTTAAGATTATTCTCAGCTGCCCCTTTGATCAAAATTTCTTGATCATTGCCTTTACGGTATTTTTTAGGAGGAGCTATTGCTCTTCTACCTGATAAATATTCTGCTGTTATCCCTTCTTGATTTATAAAATCATCGGGATGACCCTGAGCAATAATTCTACCTCCGGCCGCTCCAGCTCCTGGACCAACATCTATTACATAATCTGATGCCCTAATTGTGTCTTCGTCATGCTCTACTACAATTACTGTATTTCCTAAGTCTCTTAGATGCTGTAAAGTCTGGATTAAACGATTATTATCTCGCTGATGTAGTCCAATGGATGGTTCATCTAGAATATACAAAACTCCCATCAAACCTGAACCTATTTGCGTAGCTAAACGAATTCGTTGTGCTTCTCCTCCGGAAAGTGTATTACTAGACCTATCTAGGGTGAGATAATCCAATCCTACATTGAGTAAAAACTTTAATCTTGATTGAATTTCTTTAAAAATTGGGGTACTAATGGCAATATCTCTTTCATTAAAGTACTCTCTATTATTTTGCACTTTATCAACATAAGCAGATAATTCATCAATACTCATATTGACTATCTGGTCAATAGTTTTATGGGCTACTTGTACAGCTAAAAATTGTTTTTTAAGCCTCTTTCCATTACAGGTAGGACAAATTGTATTGAGCATATATTTCTCAATCTCAGCTCTAATAAATTCTGAATCAGTTTCTTGATATCTTCTTAATAAATTAGGAATAACTCCTTCATAAGTCGCTTCTACGGTATGAGATCCTGACCTAATTGGCACTTTCATTGGAGTCTCAGATCCGTATAATACAAAGTTTAAATCTTCTGGCTTAAGGTCTTGGACTGGTATTGTCAAACTAATACCTCTCATCTCAGCCACAGTTTCCAAAACTTTCATATACCAACCAAAAGCTCCTTTTTGTTTACCAACTCCCCAAGGCTTGATAGCTCCTTGATTAATAGTTAGCCTAGGATTTGGGATCACTAAGTCTGGTGAAATTTCTGGAGTATATCCTAGACCATCACAAGTATTACAAGCTCCATGCGGACTATTAAAAGAAAAATTTCTAGTCTCTAATTCACCAAAACTCTCGCCTGAGTCCATAATATATTTCTCACTCATCAACTCATCGTGATATAGATTTTTATTCCTATCCAGAATTTCGGATACTATAAGCATTCCCTCCCCTAATCTAAGGGCTATTTCTACTGAGTCTAAAACTCTAGCTCCTTCAAATCCAGATGGTTCCAAAAGTCTATCTATCACTAATTCAATAGAGTGTTTTTTTTGTTTATCTAGATTTAATTCTAAAGCTTCTTCTGTTAGATAAATTATTCCATCTACTCTAACTCGCATAAATCCATCTTGAAAAGCTTTTTGTAAAATACCTTTATGTTCTCCTTTTTTATCCCGAATTACTGGAGCTAAAATTATAATTTGCTTATCTTTATATTTAGCAATAGTATCTGCCATTTGCTTGGCATCTTGCATTCGGATTAATTCTCCTGTGTCTGGATTAAATGGTATACCAACTCGAGCATATAATAGTCTTAAATAATCATAAATCTCGGTCACCGTACCTACAGTAGATCGTGGGTTGCGAGAAACACTTTTCTGGTCAATAGAAATAGCGGGAGACAAACCTTCTATCACATCAACGTCAGGCTTGTCCATCATACCTAAAAACTGCCTAGCATAGGCTGATAAACTTTCTACATATCGTCTCTGACCCTCTGCATAAATAGTATCAAAGGCAAGCGAGGATTTACCAGAACCAGATAGACCTGTGATAACTACAAGCTTATCTCTTGGAATAGTAATGTCTATATTCTTTAGATTATGTACTCTAGCTCCTTTTATCCTAATTTCATTCATAAACTATTTTTTAGACTTAATATCAGTACGCACCTTTGGAGTGACCCAGAATCCTAAATATTTACCGAAGAACAACCTTGTTTGAGCCTCTAAGGCTGGCAATGCTCCCAAAGCTAAAGCTACTACTGGAATAAATATCCACTGTAGATACATCATAATAGTTCGCCAAGCAGAATATCTCTTTGGCTTTGGCGGAAGTAATAAAATATTAATATAAGCCGTAATTATTAATCCTAATAAAGTTATATTCATAATTATACTAGCGTATTGAGGTAAATTATTAGAAAAGACTGTGGCTTTAAAAGCATCTCCCCCAAACCAAATTGGGAACCAAATAAATATAGCCAGAATAAAGGCGGAGGTTGCCCAAGTATAATGTCCCTCTATCATATTCCCAATTCTACGAATTCTGTCGCCCAGAGGTGCTTTGGAATTAATAGCATAAGACCTCATAGTCGTAGCTAAATTTTCAATACCATAAGCCCATCTACGCATTTGAAAATATTGATTTTTGAAAGCCTGTATTGGATTATGAGCCTGCACTGCATCTAGAGAGACAGGAATATGAATTGGGATTACACTATAGTCTCCATTATAATAATTAACACATTTCCAATAAATCACTGAGTCATCTGAGACCATATTAACTGGCCAATAGTTCACTTTTACTAAAGTTTTGAAGCTCATAGAGTGACTAGAAAATGTTACCATTCTATCAAATCTCACTGATTCCATCATATGCCAAAAACTAGAACTAATTGCCACCACTCTAGTAAAGGCAGGGGCATCCCAGATATTATTATGATACATTGGTAATGGCTGATAACTATGCTTATGAGGATTTTTTGCAGTCAAGAATTGATAAGTCAAAGCCGCAAAATATTTTGGATGAGCAACAGTATCACTATCAAAAACAGAGATAACTGTACGGTCTAGGTCTATATTTTTCTGACCCAAATACTCCTTCATCTGTTTAGCAGCATAAGTTGCATTAGCTCCTTTAGCTTTCATCTCACCTTCAATGCCATCTGGATGAGTAGTTACAATAAAATCTCTGAATGTTCCTTTAAACTTTTTAATTAAATATTTTTCTTTTTTCTCTCTAGCTTTGCCTTCTCTCTCTTCTGTAGCTACCACCACAAGCACCTTGTCTAGAGGATATTCCATTTTAGCTAATGATTCAACACTTTGAGCTAGGACCTCTGGAGACTCATCATAAGTCAAGAACATCACGATATGATTAATCTCATCAAAGTCCTTGAGAGACTTTGCCTTATCTAACCAATCAAGCTGAATATCTCTTTTCATTTGTCTATAGGCTACAATTAAATGTACACTTAAATATACAGCTTTAAACAGCCAATATAAATCAAAAATCAACACAAATAGAGCTACTTGAAAAGGTAGCACAAAAGATAGTCCAATCAAAGCTATAAATGTTCCCCAAGCTAGAATAGCTGGTAACATTTCAAAAAATCTTTGCCAAAATCTTTGCGTTGGATTATTAGTTTTTGGGTCAGGATAAATATACATAATTAACTACCAATATTATTTATATCCAAAACTAAAAATAAATAATAGACTAATAAACTTAAAGTTAACGCACTAGAACCAAATATCCAGTAAACTATTATATCTTGAATTTCTGATTTAGTAAACCTTTTTTTAATATACCAGATTGCAAATCCATTCAACACACTAAAAACAATAGCATAAATCAAATATTGCCAAACATTATTAGGAGATCCTATGACAGTCACTCCATCATAAAAAGTTGCTCTTAAATTAATCAAAGTATCCGCGTACTGTGTCTGTATTCTGAATATGAGTAATAACATTCCTATACAGAAAGTAATAATTAAACCTAGATAAGCACTTGGTAGAATAAAATTTTTTTTCAATTTAATTAATTGTTTCATCTGATTCTAATTTGTAATCTTTGTACTTGAAATTGTAAAGTATCAATCGCTTGATTTAAACTTTGAATAATATCAAATTCATATAGTTTTATTTTTTGGGCTTCATAGTTAGAATTAACCACTATTGCCAGAGAGCCATTTTGAATAGATACTGCTTCTGAGGCTTTTAAATCTACCAAAGAAGTCTGCACCAATTCATTATACAACATACAAACCTTAGTGCTTTCAACTTTATTATACATATCCGAACTAACCGGATATTTTTTTTGTAAGACTGTATTTATTCGCATATTATTTTTTAGTGACTATGCTATTGATTTGACCATTATGAAATTGAGTTGTAAGTATATCTCCTTCCTTGAGCTGCTTACTGTCTGTTATAATTTTATCATAAATTTTAGTAATACTATAGCCTTTTTGTAAAATAGACTGTGGGTCAAAGGCCGCCAATTTAGATTGTAATAAAGCTAATTTATTTTTAAATTGAGATAAATTGTTCGAGATTAAAGTTTCTAACTGATTTACATTATTCCCAACTTGATGTTGATATTGTTGAATTTCACTCAATTTCTGAAAAGTCAAGTATTCTAATTTTTGAATACCCATTTTCACTTGGTCTGAAGTACGACGAATATATCTTTCTAATGTATGTAAATTTTGATCTATTTGAGAGATTAATGTCTGCAGCTGATATTGAATACTGCTTTGTATAATTCTTTCCTTTTGAGTAACACTAGCCAGTAATTCATCTCGATGTGGAGTTAATAGTTCTGCCGCATTAGACGGAGTAGAAGCTCTCATATCAGCCACAAAATCTACAATTGTGAAATCTCGCTCATGTCCAATCGCAGAAATAATAGGTTTAGCCGAGTTATAGATAGCTCTAGCCACAGTTTCATCATTGAATGCATGCAAGTCATCCATAGCTCCACCACCTCTAGTTAATACAATTACCTCAATTTCTGGGTAAGAGTTAAGATTATCAATAGCATTAATTATACTATCCACCGCTCGCTCACCTTGTACCTGAGCATGATGAAAATATAACTCTAAGTCCCCCATCCTAGCACCTAAAACTTTCATAAAATCTTTATAAGCCGCCGCATCTTGAGAGGTGATAACCCCAATTTTTTGTGGCATATCAGGAATCGCTCGCTTTCTAGTTTCATTAAATAATCCTTCTAACTCTAACTTTTGTTTCAATAGCTCAAAAGCCTTAGCTAATTCACCCTCCCCTGAGACAGCCAAAGTATCTACCATTACACTAAAAATACCAGATTTAGGAGAGAGACGAGACTTACCAGTGACAATAATTCTCATACCATCTACAGGTGAAATTCTAGACTTTCTTAAATTAGCTACAGTCGTAAAACATCTAATTTTAGCTTCTTTTTGTTCATCTTTAAGGTCAAAAAACACCCATTGATTATTGGCAAAACTAGACATTTGAAAAGCTGATACCTCTCCCTCAATTTGTACAGTTTGCTCTCCAATAATAGAGTTGATTTGTTGAATAAAAGCTGAAACACTCAAGACCTCAGAGGCAAGACTTGGAGTTTTAATTTTAATATCAGCATATTGAACCAAAGATTCAGGAATACCATTTTTATTTTGCACCAAATAATCCCTACCCTCTGGAAAATGAGATAAAGTTCTAATCGCTTCTTTTTTTACCAATAAGGACGAATCTTGCAATAAGGGTAAAATTAAATCCCCCACTCGAGACCATTCGAAATTAATCAAAGCCCGCAGAGCAGCCTGTCTATATGATGGTTTAGTATGAGCCAAGAAAACCTGAATACTATATAAAGCCCGCTCCCCACGCTCCCTAATAATATCCTCAAAATAAGTATCTAATTGCTTGCCCGTCACAAAGTTTTATTATTAAATATGTATATATTTATTTATTATAACATATCATTGACCTAACCGCCCTCCTTTTTAACTTCCATAGGTAGTTGGAGGAGGTGGATCTTATATTCTGTCTCCCTTCGGAGGGAGTACCCGTAGGGGGAGGGTGGACATGACTTCTTATCCACTCCCACCAACTCAGAGGGAAAATTAATACCTATAAAATTTACAAAGCCTCCGATTGTCGGAGGCTGAGTGGAAGGGGAGGGTATTCAGTTGTTGTATTGAGCTATGTGGACTCAGGCATATCAATAATTAATTTTCCTGTTCTTGGTTGAGGCCAGCTTCTGGCTCTTTGAAAAATACGATTTTCACAGGATCTTTGACTAAGACCCCAATATGTTATTGCTTTTCTGACCTTGCGATTAATCTTGTGACGACGATTTGAAGGCATTCCACAGAAAAATGGAGGCAAATTTAATCTATACCTTTTTAATAATTTTGTCAAGTCTTGTTAACTTTTGTTAATTTATGACAAAAGTTATGTCTATTTAATAATATCTTCTAGCTTTAACTTATCCACTATCCATTTCCTAATAGTAGCCATATAAGCTGACTCGCCTATTACCACACCCCCTACAATCTCTCCCTTAGAATTAGTATTGACTTGCACATATCGCTCCCCTTGTTCTATGACTACTGACTGCATAGTCTCAGGATTAACTCTACATTGTCCTACAAAAGCAATCGCTAAACTAGTCTTGGGGCAGTAAGCTGGAATCAGACTAAACTCCTTCATCACCTCAGAATGCACCATATTATACCCCGCTATCATACCTTGTAGAGAAGCCTGAGCCCAAGTACCAGAACCAGAATATTGCTCTTGGATAATATCATAGTACTCCACCATATCTCCCGCTCCAAAGATATTCTCATCCTCACTTTGTAAATACTGATTAACCTTCAGTCCACGATTACAAAGCTCCGTGGGCAAAAAGTCTTTATTTAATTCCAAACCAATACCTACACACATAGCCTCAGTTGGAATAATCTCACCAGAAGTCAGCTCAATCTCAGCAATCTGCCCCATCTGATTCCCACGGATTTCCTTAATTTCACTTTCATAGTAAATTTTGGCTCTTTTGGACAAATATTCATTCAAGATATTACCTCCAATTTGGTCAATCATACCTTGCCAATACCAGTCATCCCGAAGAATTAGAGTAACTTGTTTACCGAGATTAGATAATAACTCTACAAATTCAATCCCAATAAATCCTCCTCCTACAATAGTAATCTTCTCCTTGTCTTGGATATAGTCTCTCACCTCAATTGCATCATCTAAAGTTTGAAAGGAAAAAACTCCCTGTGAACCCGCTCCAGCCTGTGTCAAAGTTCTAGCCCTTCCACCAGTTGCAATCAGAACCTTATCATATCCCAAGACTTCACCATTATCTAAAGTTATACTTTTTTCATCTTTATTAAGACTAGTCACTCTTGCAATAATTCTATCAATACTCTGTTGTTGAAATTGTTCTTCAGTTTTTAATAATAACTCTTGTGGTTGCTTGGCATTAGAGACAATCTTGCTAATATTAACCCGAGAATAAACAGGATAATTCTCCTCCCCAATCAAGACAATACTAGATTCTGGAGACTCCTTACGAATAGCCATCGCCCCATTAGTCCCTGCAATTCCCGCTCCAATAATAATATAATTATAATGTTTCATCCTTCTATTAATTAATTTCTAAGATGTTTTTATTATAACATATTGATTGAGATTTAGAATTATGATAATATTTTAAAGTTGTTTTTTGGAGAAGAAAATGCCAGGACTAGGAATAGACCTAGTTGATCTAGAAATATGGCGTCAAATAACCAAACCTGAAAAATGGAATCAAATTCTGAGAGAGGAGAAACTCGGACAATTTAATTCTAACAATCAAGAGCCTAAAGTAGTTGGAGGAAGCTCGACAGAGAGCATCATAGTGATTGCGGCAAAAGCAATTGCAAATAATGCTAGATCTGCAAGAAAAAGCTTCCTCGACTAACCACAGACCGCCTCACCTTGAGGCTGGTCTTTTCTCTTTATACTGAGAATATTACTACTATTACTCTTGTTTTCTGTCCTACCTTTGTTATTAAGTTATCCACCCCCGCCCCGCGGGCTTCCCCCTCCGAAGGGGGACAAAAATTCATTGTCCTAAAATGTCTCCCTTTGGAGGGAGTCCCCAAAGGGGGAGGGTGGACGAAGGGCAATATCCCACAATTATTCCCCTACAAAAATCCGCCAAAAGTGCTATAATACTAGTATTTATAGTAGGTTTATAATATGTTATGAGTAGCCAAACAGCTCTACTTATTAATCAATGGATAGATATAATTCATAATCCTAATTATTGGATTATATTTTGGTTTATTGCTTTGTATATACTGCTCGAGAATAATCTATTCCCTAAAAGAGATATTATTCCTAAATTTAAGTATGGTAAAGCTATTATATATAGTAAACTATTTATTTTGTTTTTTACCTTTAGTATATCTATTTCTCAAAGTGTATTTGGAGGATGTCTAATCACTTCTATTCAAAACTATCTTGCTAGAACCTATCTAGACCGAGAATACTGGTATCCTTTTGGATTGGTGTTCCGCGAAAATTTTGACCCTCAATATTGGATATATTTAAGATTATTTTATATTGTTCTTACAATATTATATGGGATATGGATATACAAATACTATAAATTTGTAATGAAGAAGTGGAAAAAATAAGTTATATTAGATTATTTTTGTATAAGTAATCTCTGACACAATTAGAAATTTTTTGATAACCATTATCATTAGGATGCCTTCCATCATTACTCAAATCATCAATATCTAATAAATCTATCATGGGCAGGAATAAAATTCCCATTTCATTGCAAGTTGTATTTATAATTGAGTCATATTTAGCTATATTTTTATTAGAAATAAATTTTCGCTTATTACGAAATGAAGGCATAGTTTTTGATTCATTTACCTTTGTTAATCCCAAAAACAATATTTTATCTGTAAAATATTTGCCTTGTTGTATTAATTTTAAAATATTATTTTTAAATTGATCTATGCTTACCACCATATTATTTTCAGTATCTATGTAACTAGCATCATTTCCTCCCAAACCAAAAATTATTAAATCTGGTTTTCTAGCAGAACACTCATTATCAAATCTTTTTAATAAATCATTTGTATTATTGCCTGGTACTCCAAGATTATAAATTTGAATATCAGTTTTTTTATTTATAAAATTACTGTTTAATCTGTGTATCCAACCACCACCTTTTTTATCAAAAGCTCCCCAAGTTATACTTGCTCCAAATATACATATTCTTTTCATATACAAAATTATATCTGAAAAGAAATTTACTTTCAAGTATGATTACTTATTTTAATATAATCCATAACTCTCCATTCATAACTTATAACTCCCTTTAATTGCATTTTAGGCTAAAATCCAATATAATATTAAGGTTATTTAAATAATCATATTATGCTTTCAATTTCTGATATTAAAAAAGGTAAAATTATTGTAGTGGATGATAATCCCTATTTAGTTTTATTCAGTCAATTATCCAAAAAAGGACGGGCGGGGTCAGTCTTAACTGTTAAAATGCGAAATCTTATTACTAATAATACTCAAGAGCGGAATTTCAAGCAATCAGATATATTCCCTGAGGCGGATATTGCTGAGACCTATGCTGAATATTTGTATACTGATGGTGAGCAATATCATTTTATGGATGAGAAGACTTTCGAGCAATATGATTTTGATTTAGACACTTTAGGTGAGAATACAGTTGGATATTTACAAGAAGGAGCTAAGGTCAAAATTGTGACCTATAATGGAGACCCGATTACTATTAATCTACCTCCTAAAGTAGTACTTGAAGTGACTGAAGCAGTTCCTGCTATTAAAGGTAATACCGTGGATGCTGCTATGAAAATGGTCAAAGTTGAAACTGGAGTTGAGGTCAAAGTTCCTATGTTTATCAATCAAGGAGATAAAATCCGTATCAATACCGAGACTGGTATTTATGAGGAAAAAGTTACTAATTAACCCCAAAAATCTTTAATTACTGCCTCTACTTTGATTGGGATAGTAGCTTTGTATACTGATTCCATAATCTTGAGAATTTTATCTTTGTAAATTTCTGCTTTGTCAGTTTTGACTTCAAAAACCAATTCATCATGGACTTGTAAAATCATATGAATATCGTCTCTGTCAGCTAAATATTCATCAATCTGAATCATTGCCAATTTTATTATATCTGCCTGTAAGCCTTGTATTGGCATATTGACAGCAATTCTATCCAAAAGAGCCTGGTTTCTAGGGTTTCTTATATCTATATTAGATAAGTCTCTAATTCGTCCGTATTCGGTTTGAGCATAGCCGTGTTTGCGTGAGAATTGTTTTAGCGATTCCATATATTGATGCAACTCTGGATAGGCTTGGCGATATTTATCCAAAAATTCTTGAGCTTCGGTTCTTTTTATTTTCAAATTTTGAGCTAGACTAGTAGCTCCCATACCATATAAAATTCCAAAATTAATAGTCTTAGCAAAACTTCTCATTTCCTTCGTGACTTCTTCTGGTTTTACTCCATATACTCGCTGAGCAGTGGCAGAATGAAAATCTACACCTTGTCTAAAAATATCCAACATTGCCTGATCTTGAGACAGATGAGCGGCTAATCTCAACTCAATTTGAGAATAATCACAGATCAATAATGTCCAATCCTCAGGAGCTACAAAACAATTTTTAATTTGCCGTCCAAGCTCACTTCTAGCTGGGATATTTTGTAAGTTAGGATCAACTGAGGACAGTCGTCCTGTAGCTGCAATATTTTGCTGATAAGTAGTGTGTATTCTACCCCTATCATCCATAAGTGTTGGTAAGCTATCTATGTAGGTTGACTTTAATTTAGCCACTTCTCGATATTGTAAAATAAGATCCACAATTTCAAATTTACCTCGCATAGCTTCTAGTGCTTGAGCTGAGGTAGAAACCTTTCCTCCATTGGTTTTTTTAACCCCTTTTACTGATAGTTGCAATTTATTGAATAAGATATCAGCTAGTTGTTTAGGTGAATTTAGATTAAATTCCTCTCCAGACAGTGCATAAATATCTCTAGTCAAGTTAGCAATTTTATCCTCTACAAAGTTTTTGGTGGATTGTAGCTTAGAAGTATTGAACAATACCCCCTTAGCCTCCATTTTAGCTAATACAGGCAACAATGGTCTCTCAATCGTATTGTAAACCTCCTCAATATGTAGTGTTTTCATCTTATCTACAATCACCTGATATATCTGATGTAGACATAATTCTGGTTGAGTAGAGTTATATTGTACCCCATAAGCATTACAAACAGACTCCAAGGACAACTGTCTTTCTCCAGGATTAATCAAATAAGCCATAAGTACTACATCTTGTAGTTTAGCTTTAATTTCAAAAGGGTAAAGTTGACGAATTATAGATTTAATATCTGCACAGATTAAAATTTGCTCTGTTTGCAGTAAATCTTTTAACTCAGATTTTGTAATCTTAGCTTTTTGAGATTTGGAATCTATCACCAAATACTCATTTTGAGTTGTAAAAATTGCCAAAGGTAAATTAGTCAATTTATTCAGATCCAGATATTTACTAGGCTGTCCTTGAGACATAGCTTCCAAATTAGATTGATTGGAGCTAGAAAAAAAGTTAGCCTGGGCTTTATGATTATTTAACTTTTCTAATTGAGTATTTAGCTCTTTTACTAGAGAATAAAATTCAAAATGTTTGAAAATTTCCTTAGCCTTCTCTACTGGAAAAGAATATTCAATAGAATCATTCACTACTTCCCCAATTGGAGCATCTATGATGATAGTAGCCAATTCCCGACTAAAAAAAGCCTGTTCTTTATTATTCTTCAAGTTCTCAAATATAGATTTAGTAAATGCCTCTCTATTGTCTTTATCTATATCCTCAAATTTCTCATACTTATCGACAAAAGCATAAACATTCTCTAAAGTCTCAAATCTTTTTAATAAATTCACTGCCCGCATATCTCCAATTCCAGGCACTCCAGGTATATTATCCGAAGGGTCTCCTTTCAGACCCTTAAAATCTCGTACTTGATTTGGATGAATCTGATATTTAGCAATAACCGCCTCTGTATCAAAAATCACCGTATCATTGATACTTTTTCTCAAAGTATAAACCGAAATTCTTGGTCTTACTAATTGCATAGTATCCATATCTCCAGTCACAATCACTAATTCATTGCTAGTTTTATGAGTTTGCTCAGCAACAGTACCTATAATATCATCAGCTTCATAGCCAGACAGCTCTAAAACTGGGATATCTATAGCCTGCAATAATTCTTTTACTAATGGGATTTGGTCATATAAATCCTGATCTGCAGCCACTCTATTAGCCTTATAGTCCTCAAATTGATTATGCCGGAAGGTATCTCCAGCAACATCAAAGGCCGCCAAGACAATGTCTGGCTTAATGTCTTTAATGACTTTTAATAGCAGTTTTGCATATCCATACACCGCATTCACCATCACCCCATCAGCAGTACTAAAAGGAGGTAAGGCATGATAAGCCCTATGAATCACCGCATTACTATCTAGAATAACAATTTTTTTACTCATATAGTTTATTATAGCATAGGTTAGATTAATGTAGGAAATTTCTATAAAGAAAAAAGAGCTTCTAAGCGAAGCTCTTGTATTTATTGTCTTGGTATAAGCAATACCCCATCATAGTGAGGATAATAAATAAAACAATATGAAGGTATCCTCATTTGCTCCTCTACTATTTGATCAATGTATAGCGAATTCGAATTGACTAAATAATATTTATTGGGACAAGTATTTTGAGCGTCTAAATTACTTCGAAAAGGTATTTGATGTTCTATTATATTATCATTTATGACAAGTTCATATATTTCAACTCTCCTGATCTCATACTCTGAATTATCTTCTATCGCAATACTAGCTACTGTTAAAACTGTTATAAGCACAAACCAAATAAGTAGCCATTTTATTATTTGTAAAAATGTACCCAGTCCTACAGGGACAGCCTTGTCCATCGGAACTCTCCAGAGATGTATATAAAAAATATCATATTCCCCAAAGTTTTTCAATGTTAATAACTATATAAACTCAATACCCAGTAAATCGAGATATTCATCTTATATATCGCTTTTATACAAGCCATTATAAGGAACTTCAAACCTTACACTTAGACTTTCGTAGGGGCGACCTCTCAGTCGCCTGGAATTTAAATATAGACAAAAGTATTAAAATATGATATAAGTCTATTGTACTATACGGAGACTTTCCGTGCCTAATCTTAAATTTGAGTTACTAGAATTGTGCAAATATATTCTCACTGTTGTTTCTTATATATTTGTATTGTGTCTTTTCTGGAATTATTTTTCTATATTTGTTCATCTGATTGTTGGGTATTGGGAAAAATTTTTTGCTAATTTGCTTTATATAATTATATATTTAATAGCAGTAGTATTGTGTTATTGTATTATAGCTAAATTAGAAGATTAAAATGAGCAATAACATTACATTGGAGTCTCTCAAGAGTGACTCCTTTCAATTTATTCAACTTTTTCTAATTTTATTCTATTCTTTAGAGGTTTATAAAGCACAAGTAAATATAAAGTCATCACTACGGGGTCAAAATAAAAAACCCGGTCAATGCCGGGCTTTAGAGTATAGAATGTGACCTACTGGGTAGGTTTTTGAAGCAATAAGACAGTATCACTCCCATCTATGAGGAGGGATGAATATCCTGGCACTACAATATCCTCAGGAATAACTCTTATATAGTTACCATTAAAATTTGGCTGCCCAGCTGGAAGCATAGATACAATATGACATAACCTGGTAAATTTTGATGTGGATTTACACATATCCCTTAAATCCTCTTGCTTTACATCTTTATGCATGACCATCTCTTTAGCATCTGTATTATCAACGGAGTATAAATGTACTGTATATCTCATTTCATTAAAAATTTTTCTTTCACTTTTTGGCATTCCATTACACCCTGACACTCCTAGGAGGAGTGTTGTGGAAAGAAAAAACAGAACAAAGCGATTGAAACGGGACATGGAGATCGCTCCATAATTTACTTTAATCTTATACCATATTTTTACATTTTTGTCTAGTTTTATGAGGTATATAGAATACAGGCGACTGAAAGGTCGCCCCTACTAAATTCATAATTTACAACTTACCATTCATAATTACATCAACCCCTATTCTTGAAATTTAGCTAATTTTATGCTATAATTATAAACAATAAGATAATAAATAACTCTATGGCTGGGCATAATAAATTCTCTAAAATTAAGCATAAAAAAGCAGCTACAGATAAACTTAAGGCTCAAAATTTTTCCAAAGTAGTCAAAATGATTCAAATTGCAGCTCGAAAAGGTTCTACTGACCCTGCTATGAATCCAGAGTTAAGATTAGCTCTCGAAAAGGCTAAAGAAGTTAATATGCCTAAAGATAATATTAATCGAATTTTAGAGAAAGCTTCCAATACTAGTGGCCAAGTGATTATGTATGAGGGGTTTGGTCCAGAGGGAGTTGGTTTATTAATCAAGACTTATACCGACAACCCGAATCGTACCGTAGCTGATTTACGGCATCTTTTATCTAAAAATGGTGGTACTCTTGGAGCTAATGGTTCTGTGATTTGGATGTTTGAAGAAATTACCAGAGAGCAAGAGTATAAAGTGAATATTCCAACTGAAATATCTGATGAAACTAAAGAAAAACTAGAAAATTTGATTGAAATTCTAGAAGAATTAGATGATGTAGAGGAAATTTGGACTACTGCTTCAGTTTAGAGTATGTCTAAATCTGCACCATATCGCATATTAGGAATTGATCCTGGGACAGCGACCACAGGTTTTGGTATTATTGATACTACTATTTCTAAAGTCTCTAATGTAGTAGATTATGGGGTTATAACTACTGATGCAACCCTGACTGACTCTAAGAGGCTATCTATTATAGATGAGAGTCTCAAACAACTTATCAAAACTCATAAGCCCAATATTTTAGCCGTTGAGAAATTATTTTTCTTTCGTAATACCACAACGATTATTACTGTAGCTCAAGCTCGTGGAGTAGTATTACTGAATGCCGAGCTTCATAATTTACAACTTTTTGAATTTACACCGCTACAAATCAAACAAGCCATAACAGGCTATGGTAAAGCACCGAAGTCCCAAATACAACAAATGGTCGCCACCATTCTTGGGCTCAAATCTATTCCAAAACCAGACGACGCAGCTGATGGTCTTGCTGTTGCCTTATGTTGTCAATCTAGTCTTGGATATTTACTTAAAACTTAAAATAATATTAGTATCCCATTTGATAGTTGACCACAATCATAGATGTAGTGTATGCAAATGTAGATATAAATATAATAGCTATAAGATTTAATAAAAATCTATAGTACCTGTCTGTATTTTGCTTTTGCTTCTTTTTTGTTGCCATATATATTATTAATTAATATTCCTTATTTATTATATCACAATTAATCAAACTTTTTCACTACAGTTTTTCCACAATTTTAGTAGCTTCTATTCCTACTGGATATGGAATAAGTTTTCTATTTTGAATATTATTATCTTGAATTAATATATCTACATAACTCCAAGCCGCCTCTATCTCATCTGAACGAATAAACAAAGATTGGTCTGAATCTAGAATATCTTGTATGAGTCTAGTATATGCTCCTTGACTTCTTTGCCCAAAAGACTCTTCATAAGTGAAGTGTAATTTGACTGGCTGAATACACATTCCCTTGCCTGGAAACTTAGCATTAACAGTATAATATACCTCTTCATGAGGCTGTATACTAACTACTAATTCATTCTTTTGTGGGTTACATCCTTCATCAGTATGGCTAAAATATTGAAATCTTGGTTTAAAAGAAATTCTTATCTCGGCTTTAGTCTCAGACAGTCTTTTACCTGTGGAAATATAAATTGGAACACCCTCCCATCTAAGATTATCTATATAGGATGTGAGTTGAACATAAGTTTCAGTTTTAGAATGAGCCTCTACTCCATCTTCTTGTAAATATCCTAACTTTCCATCTGATGATATATATTGTCCTAAAATAACATCTTGGTTTTGAATTGGTCTTAGTGATTTAATCAATTTATGCTTTTCATCACGAATATACTCAGCCTCCATAGCAACTGGGGCTTCCATTGTAATAAGTGCTAGAGTTTGCAATATATGATTTTGCAAAATATCTTTTATAATACCTGTTTTATCGAAGTAATCAGCTCTTTTATCTATACCTCGCTCTTCCCAAACATCTATCTTAATCGATTCTACATAGTGATTATTCAACAGTGGTTCAAACATACTATTGCCAAATCTAAGGGCTAAGATATTTTGAATTGTCTCTTTACCTAAATAATGATCTACTCTATAAATTTCTTCTTCTCTAAAATATTGAGATACTTTTTGATTCAAATGTTGAGCTGATTGCAAGTCTGAACCAAATGGTTTTTCAAAAACTAATTTATATTTTATATTTGAATGAGAGTTTTTTACTTCTGCTAAAGTATCTATAACAGAGTCAAAGGCCTGTGGGGGTATAGCCATATATAAGATAACCTCATCTCCTGCTTTAATATTATATTTTACAAAAAAATTTTTTATAGTCTCAATATTATCAAAGTCTATTTGAACATATTGTAAATCTTGAATAAAATCTTTTTTGCCTTCAAATTGAGACAGGCTACTGTGAACTAATTGCTGATATTCTTCTTGTGATAAATCTTTTCTACCCGCTCCCAAAAACTGAGTATCTGGTAAATATTTATTATAAGCAAAAGTCTCAGCCAAAGCTGGGTATAACTTAGTTGTAGCTAAATCTCCGGTAGCTCCTGTAATAATAAAGTATTTCATCCTGATTTTATTCTAAACTATACATTAATAAACTACTCTAGATACAAATTACTGTCAAATATATACTATAATCCTAAAGCTTCATCAGAATAAATATCCTCTTCTAAATCTTGGTCTATAGACTGTATTTCTGATTCTATTAAGTCTGCTTCTAAACTAGTATCTTCAGTTACTGGAGTTGTCTCTAAAGTATTATCGGGGGTGATAGATGGGGTAATTGTATTAGTAGGCTCAACATTTACTTCCTCAACTAGATCCTCTGGCTGATACATTCTATATATACTGACAGCTCCAATTACTAGGGAGAAAAATACTAAGAACACAACTAATCCCCATAATACCGGTCTAGTCACTACTTCTTTTTTTAAGATATTATCGGAGTCATTATTGACTTTAGTTTCAATATTAGAGTTACTGTTATTAATCGGTGTAGCTTCCTCAGGAGTGAAAGAAGTTAATTTGGCATTGCTATTTAATTCTTGATTATCCATATTAGTATTTTATTGATTATTATTCTAAGACTTGATTAGAGTTTGTAGGTGAAGTAACTGGAGCCTCCACAGTACTTGGAACTGTTGTCTGTGTTTGAGGTTTGATACTTCTTAGGTATGGGATGATTATATCTTTAATATACATTCTGATTTCCTTATCTTTATCTATTACTAATTGTAATTTTGCTTTTCTGGTATCTACTTCGGTTGATAATTGCTCTTTATTATTACAAAATTCACCTGTATTAGCTTTAGATCCAAATAATTGTATATAGTCTTGGTTTAATATATTAAGAGAATTGATTTTAGAGTTTAACTCCACTAAATACGAGTCATAAGTTGCAATATCAACTCCTTTTTCAGCTAATTTAGTTGAAACTGTTTCTAATCTGTTTGTAATTTGATTATATTTAGTAATTCTACCTTGAGATTTGACTCTAAATATATTCTGATGATTAACAATTCTGATTCCAAAACTTTCACATCGCTCTTGAATTCTTGTAGCTCTTTGTTCTTGATTCGTAATTATATTTGATTGTCTTTTTTCAATGTTTTGAGTAGATACATTTGAACTTTCAGACTGTTTAGTTTGTCTTTCAACATTTCTATTTTGTACATTAGAGTTGACTCTAATGGGTCTTTCCTTTGTTTGTGGAGCTTCTGTAGTCATTGGAGACATATCATCTTTCATAGGTTCAGTATTTGGTTCTTGAGCTATGACAACTCCACTAATAACTACGACCGATAATAAAACTGAGAGACTAGAGACTAATACAATTTTAGATAATTTATTCATATTGATGTTAATTTATAATTATATAAAAATTATATCACTACTAATAATTTTGTCAAATCAAATTATATCCCTAAAGCCTCTCTTAATTCATCACTAACTTTCCAAGTAGGATTAAAGGTTAATTCTATATTAATAGATTTTGGATTCAATACAGATAAAGCTGTCCGCAACTCTTCTTGCATTTTACCTCCAAAAGGACATAGCGGTGTAGTATAGGTCATCAATATATTAATTTCATTCTCAGCTGTAACTTCAATATTATAAATTAAGCCTAAAGTATAAATGTCTAGATGAACTTCTGGGTCTTGAATAGTTTGGCAAACTGCTATTACTTCATTTTTTGTAATCATTGCTTTATTTTAATCATTAAATCCTTTCTTTTGTAATCTAGATAGTATGTTTTTATCTCCTTCTGCTACTATTACTCCATTTTTGATAACTGTAACCTTATCTGGACTAGCTGACAGATTACCTAAATGAGTAATAATCAAAAAAGTCATACCCTCCTTGGATAATTTTTCTAATTCAGATGACATTATCTTAATAGCATCAATATCTAACCCTGAATCAGGTTCATCCAAAATTGCCAGCTTAGGCTTTAAGATTATAAGCTGTAATAATTCCAATCTCTTTCTCTCCCCGCCTGAGAATCCGTCATTCACATATCTAGATAAAATCTCAGCCCCTAAACCTAATTTCTGAGCCTCGTCTAATACTTTTTTTCTAAACTCTAACACATTCACTTGTCCATATATAGCCTGATAAGCATTTTTCAGTAAGCTCAAAATAGTAACTCCCTTAATAGCTGGTGGATATTGCATAGACAAAAATAGACCTAATTTTGCTCTTTTATCTGGTGAGATGTTAGCAATATCTTGTCCTTCCCAGATAATATTGCCACTAATTTCATATTCGGGATAACCCATTATAGCTAAAGCCAAAGTGCTTTTCCCGCTCCCATTAGGCCCCATCAGGTAATGGATCTCATCTTTTTTGACCTCAAAAGATAAATCTTTGATGATAATCTTTTCATCTTTTTTAATACTGATGTTTTGTAATTTTAGCATAAATATTAACTCCAAATTTGTATTATTCTACCACTTCTTGAACTGTTCGTAAAGCTAAGGACACACACTTAACTCGAGTTAACTCTATCTCTAGACCTAACCATTCATATAACTGCTCAATTGAAATTTGCTGCAATTCTTTTAAAGTTAGTCCTTTAAGTTTTTCAGTTGTCACTGAAGCCCCAGCAATGCATAAAGCACATCCAACTCCATCAAAAGCAATATCTTGGATTATTCCATTTTTAAGAATAATATAAATCCAGATATCATCTCCACAATTCGCATTGTGACCATGTAATTTATGAGTTGGAGTATCTAAAACCCCTTTATTAAGAGGATTGCGGTATAAATCTAAAATATATTCTCGGTAAATATCATCCATAACTATTGAAATTTAGTATAAATTTGGTCTAAAGCCTGCATTAGAATATCTACTTCCTCCTTACTATTATAAACCCCAAAAGTTGCTCTAGTACTACCAGCAATACCTAAAACTTGAGCAATTCCACTAGCACAATGTTGTCCTGAACGCACGCAAATATTTTCTTTAGCCAATAAATAAGCTATATCATGAGTATGAATATTATCTATTATAAAAGAAAAACAAGCAATTCTCGTCTGCTCTGGTCCTCCACCTAACACTTTTAGCCAAGGCCGCAGAAAAACTTGCTCCCAGATATACTTTACCAAATCTTGTTCATGTTGCTGAATATAATCCCAGCCTACATTTTGAACCCAATCAATTGCTCGGGCAAGACCAATAGCCTCCGCAATCGGTGGAGTACCCGCTTCAAATCGTTGTGGGATAGGAGCATACTCTATGGTTTCTAAATTTACATAATCTACCATATCCCCACCAGTGCGAGTAGGTGTCAAGCTCTCTAAAAGTTCATAATTCACCCATAAAACTCCGACTCCAGTTGGTCCATATAATTTATGTCCAGAAAAAGCATAAGCATCCACCCCTAAATCCTTTACAGATACAGGAATATGAGCCACTGCCTGAGCTCCATCTACTATGCACAGAGCCCCTTTTGTATGAGCTTTATCTGCAATAGCTTTGACATTGTGAATAGTTCCAAGAACATTAGAAATATGTCCAATTACCACAATAGCCGTATTATCATCTATAGTATTGATTAAAGCTTCTTCATCTAATACCCCGTCTTTAAGATAAATATATTTGATTTCCAGATTACATTTATGAGCTAATTCCCTCCAAGGTAGCATATTACTATGATGTTCTGTGACCGGGATTATCATATTTTGCCCCTCTTTAAGGCGAGAAGCCAACATCTCAGCCAACATATTAAGCCCATCTGTAGCTCCTCGAGTAAAGATAATTTCCTCTGGTCTATTGGCCCCAAGAAAGTCTGAGATTTTTTGTCTTGCATTCTCATATTCAGTAGTAGCCCTTTCTGAGAGACGATAACTACCACGATGAATATTAGCCCTATACTCATTATAATACTCATTCATAGCCTCCAATACTGGCTTTGGAGTAAGACTAGAAGCCCCAGAATCAAGATATGTGATCTTAGAGTTCAAAATTTCAAAATCTGACCTAATTGTTTGTAAAATATTATCCATATAGACTTATTATACTAAATATGCTATAATAAGTGTATAGTAAATATAAAATTAAATGGAAACTTTAGTTGAAACACGAGAGAAACCAAAAGATTTATCAGAGTATAGTAGTGAAGAGTTTTTAAGTTTAATATACTCTACCGATCCTAATGAAGAAAATTTAGATTTAGATACCGAACTTACAACTTTAATTACTAAAAAGCAACATGAATCTACTGCATTAGAAGTCCTTATTTCTGAAAATACAAAAACAACTAATCCGAGAGTTCAAAGACAATTAAATGATTACAGAAGGACATTGGAGAATATTCAAACATCTATTAAAAATTATGAGGTTTACAAAGAATTAAATTCATATAATACAGAGGGTAGTTTAGAAATAGAAAGTGATTCTGTTGAATTTTTATTAGAAAGATACCGAATTTATAAAGAACTTTTAAAATCTGTAGAAATGACTGAAATACATCTTGCTAAGTCTGATATTGAGAGTATTATGTCTGCATATTATAGCAAACTACTAGAAATCATAGCTGAAACTAAAATAGATCAAAAGTATGGATTTGGAAATGCTGAAGGAAAGCCATTAGAAATAGATTTTCTAGAACACTTAACAATTCCAGATACTAAAAATCCTGAATTTGAAGGTTTTATAGAAATATCAAAATTAACAAGTACAGGAAATCAAAGATTTTTAACAGATGGACAAAAGACAACTTTCCAAGATGATTCAAAAGGTTCAGAATCAGAAAGAATAGTTACTGAGGAATTAGTAGAAGTTCCAGGAGTAATAGCTACTATAGATATTCCTAAATTTTCGATTGGAGATACTAGACATAAAGCTGATACAATTGCAATCACCATAAGACCAGAACTAAGAGATTCTATAAGTTATCAAGAAATACAATTAGCTTTATCTAAGCTGATAGCAGATTATCAAACAGTTTTATTAGAGCATATAGTAAATTATGGTGAGAATTCTTTAGTAAATCCTAGAAGTAAAATTTTAGGAGATATAATCAGAGTAAATAAAGATGTCAATTTGAATGATATTGATCCAGAATTAAAGACTCAAGGTATCAATTTATCAAATGTTCTACAAATGCATAAAATACAAATAAAAACTCAAGCTAGTGAAATGTCTCGAGCTTCAGAAAGTTATTCAACCAGTAAAAATGCTGTTGATCCAGATAAAGTTGGTTTTTTGGCAAGAGAATATCATCATCCAGGAGATCCTCAAGCTGAAGAATTTAATAGAAGTCACTTTCAAATTGCAGCACAAAGAGTATTAGGATTAAAAACTCAATAAAACCTTGCTAATAAAGTATTTTTATGTTATGATCTATATCCATTTGAGGATAATTTTTGAACTATCAACAATTTCTTGAAATTTGGCCGCAACTATTCGCTATTTTTGAAACAATAAATATAGTCAATCTTCCTTATCAGACTATAAATATCGATTCTCATTGGAAGTTCTACCAAAACTTTACTGAAACTAAAATATATGGGCCACAGGGAGAATTAATTGGTAGTGAAACTTGTTATTTTATACTACCCTGTGATGAATATGGAGAACCTCTAAACCCACCGACTATTCTACTGAAAGAATGGCGAGAAATCAGACAATATCTTTAACCCACCTCGCACTGAGCGGGGTGATTTTTTATCTAAGACCTATCACTAATTTTTTTCTGATCACTAGCTAACATATTTGCCCAAGCAGAATGTAAATTAATATCTAATTCATGAGCTATAAATAAGACTTCTGCCATAATATCTGCTAATTCATCAGATAATTTATCTTTAATCTGAGATTCATCTAAGCCTTCTCTATATCTATAGTTTTGCAATTGTAAGATACATTTAGACAAATTCCCCACCTGATATTGTAAATCATGAGAAGCCACCTCATAAGTCCATGTTTTTGTACCTTGAGCATCATATTTTCTAAATATTTCCACCACTTCTTGTTGCATTTTATCTAAAGTATCCATAGTATAATTTATTTAAATTGATTACTTATTGAGTATACCACACTCCCCCTACCCCTCCAAAAAGCCAGCTTTGAGGAGGGGCAAAAGCTTATTTTAAAGTTAATTTATCTATAATTTCTAATTTTATCTTATTGGGTATAATGTTTATATTTACTAAATCTTCGATATTATACCATTCCAAAATATATTGATTTTGTTTATTTTGTCTTCCTATTTCTGGATACCCAAGCCTAATTTTACCAAAATACTCATCAATTCTATAAATATACCATAATTTCGACTCTTCCCTGACCTGAGATAATAATTTATAATTTACAATATCTAAGTTTGTCTCTTCTTTTATCTCTCTTATCAAAGCTATTTCATTACCCTCCCCCACTTCAACTGTTCCACCTGGCAAAACAAAATACTCTATATCATTTTTAATTCTATGTATTAGTAAAATTTGATTATTTTTAATAATTATTGCTGAAACTCTTTTATTCATAACTATAACAAATCATTTTTTATTAAATTCAGCAAAAACGGGAACTCTTTATATCCTGAGTCTTGATTAATATGTCCGGCTTTCTCTAATATAATTATTTTAGTATCTAACTTTTTTGCAATAAAATATCCTTTTTCAAGATCTACATATGGATCATTGTCTGAATTAATAACATAAAAATTTTTACAGTTTTTCTTTATTTTAGACCAATTAAAACTCTTATTTACAAATGTGTGATTCAGTATATCAAATTCAGAATTATCTAAAAGACTAGAAAACCCAGCTACAAAAAAAGCTGATTTAATTTCAAAGTCTATACTTTCAATAATATTCATTAGAAAAGCTACTCCTAAGCTGTGTCCAATCACTATAGATTCATTATCTAAATACTTCCTATACTCTTCAAATACCTTAAGCCAATTATTTATATTTTGATTTTCTGGAGTAGGAAAAGTGGGGATAAAAACCTTATAGTCTGAACTTTCAAGTTCAGACTTAAGCCATGGAAACCAATTAAGATTAGGGCTCCCACCAGTACCATGAATTATAATTATATTACTCATATACTCTAATCATACCACAAACTCTCTACCCTTCCAAAAAGCCTTTTTTGAGAATTTTGATTGCTTTTGCCTGGCTGATGCCTCGAGCCATTAGATAAAATATATCTGTCTCTCGAATTGAATGTATAGACACTCCGTGACTGGCATTACTATTATCAGTGGCTACTCTGAGCTCGGGTATAATTTTGATTTGCGGTCGGTCAGTTAATAACAAAATTTCCGCCGATTGACTAGCTTGGCAATATTTAATATTTTTGGGTATATCTATAATAGTATGTTGTTGAATTTTGTTTTGACTAATAACACAATATCTCGAATCGACTTTAGATTGAGTATAAGCAGCTTGATGATTGATTTTAATAAAATTATTAGAATTTTTTTCTACCTCCAGACGGGTTATATATTTGACCTCTGAGTATGGTTCTATTAAATCTATAGTCCAATGTAAATTCCCACTCCAGTTTTCTTTCTCCATAATATTCAGTTTAGCTCCTTTGGTCAAAATAATATTAAGATTATGATTATACTCTCCGGCTACTATACTTAATTCTAATTGAGCCTGTTCGGCAATATGGATAATTGTATTGGGTGATAAATCGAGAATATCTAAAACTGCTTTGTTTCTAGATTTTATAACCAGATATTTTTCATCTGCGGGGGTGGTAGTAGTATAAATTGACATATTTTAAGTAGCTGAATCAGTAATTTCAATTTCGATTAAACGATTAAGTTCAATTGCATATTCCAGAGGCAAAGCCTTTACAACTGGTTCTATAAAACCATTAACTATCATTTTACGAGCCTCTGACTCGGTCATCCCCCTACTCATTAAATAAAAAACTTCTTCCTCCCCGACTTTTCCCACTCTAGCCTCATGTCCAATTTGAGCATCGCTAGTTTCCACCTGCATCACAGGATAGGTATCGGACTTGGCTCCATCATTCATAAGAAGAGCATCGCAGACAATATGAGATTCACTCCCCACTGCTTTGGGTAAAATTTTAACAAGCCCCCTATATGAAGATATTCCATTATCTTGAGAAATACTCTTCGCGCTAATGGTAGATTTTGTGTTTGGAGCTACATGAATAACCTTAGAGCCAGTATCTTGCTCTTGACCCTCGCCAGCAAAGGCTATCCCGAGGCTATCTGAGCGAGCATATTCTCCCCTTAATATACTACAAGGATATAACATAGTAACACCACTACCCATATTACCATTTAACCATTCAATTGTACCATAAGCATCTACTAGAGCTCTTTTGGTATTTAGATTATAGGTATTTTTACTCCAATTCTCTATACTAATATACTTAACTTGAGCCCCTCGATGGACAAAAATCTCAACTCCACCTGCATGCAAGGCTGAAGCATTCCATCTAGGGGCGGAACAACCTTCAATATATGTCAGCTCTGAACCCTCATCCGCAATTATTAAAGTATGCTCAAACTGTCCTCCCGCCTCCATATTCATTCTAAAGTAAGCCTGTAGCGGCAGCTCTACTTTCACTCCTTTTGGCACATAAATAAAAGTCCCTCCACTCCAAACCGAGGCATGCAGCATAATAAATTTATGGTCATTGATAGGAATACATTGAGTCATAAAATATTTCTTCACTAAATCTGGATATTCCTGCAAAGCCGTATCCATATTCTCAAAAATCACTCCTTTGTCCTTGAGGTCCTGCTTTAAATTATGATACACCATATCTGAGTCATATTGAGCTCCAACACCTCCTAGAGCCTGTTTTTCAGCCTCTGGAATACCTAATTTGTCAAAAGTATCCCGAATATCCTGTGGCACATCCTCCCAAGTCTTAGACTCCACCGCATCTGGACGGCTAAAATAAATAATTTTATCCAAATCCAGACCATCTAAACTAGGTCCCCAATTTGGTAAAAGAGTTTTTTGATATAATTCAAAAGCTTTTAGTCTCTTCTCCAACATCCAAGTAGGCTCGTTTTTTTGTTTAGATATTTCTACAATTACTTCTCGAGTTAATCCAGGTTTAGTTTGAAATTTTCCCTTATGTAAGCTATAATTATCGTATACTGATCTGTCCATAAATTTGCTACTAGTCAAAATATATTATTATGTTATACTATAGCAAAATAATACAATAATCTCAATTAGTTTTTAATACTTATATGGATATATTCTTTGATTACCTACTAAGAAATGATGTGCCACGGGAAACCATAGACATTTTGTTAATGTTTCCAATTATGGCTGGTTTTATTGTGGCTGCTAGACAAGTGGTTGGAATTAAAGCTTTTGGTATTTATACTCCACTAATTATAACTTTTGCTTTGACTGAAATTGGTTTTAAGTATGGAGTTAGTATTTTTGTTGTCTCCCTTGTAGTAGCTTCTGTAGTGAGATTTTTATTGAGGAAAATTAGAATATTATATTTACCTAAGATGGCCTTAATCTTATCTATTACAGCATTATCTATGTTCTTTAGTCTTATTTGGGGTATATTCTCAGATAGCACCATATTCGTCCAAGCCTCGATTTACCAAATTTTGATAATTATCACCTTAGTAGAGAAGTTTATCAATGCTCAGATGGAAAAAGGTTATCGTACAGCTGTAATTTTATCCGTAGAAACTTTAGTATTATCCTCAATTGGAAATCTCATAATGACCACCACCCAACTTCGAGATTTAGTATTCTATAATCCATGGATAATTTTAGTGGTATTTGCCGGAATTATATTCCTTGGTAGATATGAAGGACTTAGAATTTCTGAATACATTCGTTTCCGTAAGATTATTAGCAATCAATAAGCTATGAATTGGCTGGAAGCATTCGTATTTAGTCAAAAAATACTCGGGATGAATGCCCGCAACCTTTCTTATATCAAGCCCTATAACTACCGTAAATGGGTCAAATTAGTAGACAATAAAATCAAATTCAAAAAAGTTTTACAACAAAATAATATACCTACTCCTAAACTCATAGCCTCCGTAAGGTCTTATGAAAAGCTAAATAACTTTGACTATACTAAATTACCAAAAAGCTTTGTGTTGAAGCCTACTTCTGGATTTGGAGGGGAAGGAATTGTCGTGATTTTTGGAGAACATAAAAAGAAAACTGCCGATGGAGAAAGACAATGGGTCAAAACCAAAGGAGTTAAACTTAGTGAGACAATGATACATAATCATATTAGCAATATTCTTGACGGGACATATTCCCGTACCAATAGCCCTGATATAGCCTTTTTTGAAGAGCGAATTAAACTAAATAAATCCTTCAAACATTTAGCCTATAAAGGGATACCTGATATTCGGGTAATTGTATTCAATCGTATTCCCGTAATGGCAATGATTAGAATTCCGACCAAAGAATCCGATGGCAAAGCTAATCTACATCAAGGAGGAATTGGTGTTGGGATAGATATGGCCACTGGAGTTACTACCAATGCTATTATGCGAGAGAAGTTCATAGACACCATACCAGGTACCAAAACCAATTTAGCTGGAATTAGAATACCCTATTGGAATACAATTTTAGAAATAGCTATTCGTACTGCTGATGTGACTAATTTAGGATTTACAGGAGTAGATATTGCCATAGACCGCGATGCTGGACCAGTAGTCTTGGAAGCCAATGCCCGACCAGGACTTGCTATTCAAATTGCCAATTTAGCCCCACTCAAAGAAAGATTACAAAAGGTCAAAGGGCTTAAAGTTAAGACAATCAAGAGAGCCATCAGACTAGCAAAAGACCTATTCGGAGGAGAAATTGAAGAAGAAATTGAGGAAATCACCGGACGACAAGTGATAGGCTTAATTGAAGAGATTACCCTCTTTGGCAAAGATAATCAAAAAGAGACAATACTGGCTAAGGTAGATACAGGGGCAGACTCCTCCAGTATCGATGAGGATCTTTTGATTAAACTTGGTTATGGAGATGTGTTAAAAGAATTTAGGGCTTTAGATATACCAGAGGAGATAAAATATAATGCACTAAATAAGTTAACCGATAAAATAAACTTAGAATTAAAAGAAAAACCTGAATTTCATTTACTGAGAAAAGTAGCTATAATTAAAGCAGGAAATGGTTATACAGTCAGGCCATTTGTTAAAATACCAGTCAAAGTTGGCGATGAAGTAACTAATATTACTTGCTCTATAGTTAGAAGATCACATCTTAAATATCAATTTTTATTAGGGAAAAATGACCTTAAAAAATTTATTATAGACCCAAGAAAAGAAAGTTAAATTTATTGGTAATAACTTAAATGGTTTCTGGGAACAATAGATCAATAATAGCTTTTTGAGGCTTAGTTGGCTTTCCAAAGGTTGGAGCTACATGTATATTTAAGCCTGGAGTAAGATTTAACTCTAAAATACATTGATTAGGATTATTAATATCATTAGTTATAATATCAATGCCTACAATTGGTAAATTAAAATCTAAAGACAATTGAATAGCAAACTGCTTTAATACATCTGGCAAAAAGTCAGTCATTTCTTCAGATGAACCACCATCATGTGAGTTAGCTTTATAACTTAATTGTATTATTTCCTGCTCTTTAGGTATATAATCTAATGTTAAAGATTGTTCTTTTAATATGTTTATTATACTGTCTCCTATACGGACATATCTCGTCTTATCAATCTTTACAACATCATCATTATATATTTGAATCAATTCCTGAATTGAATGTTGACCATCTCCAATAACTCTAAATGGAGTTCTTTTTACAAAAAACACCTCTTTATTCCCAATCACTAATAATCTATACTCCTCTTTACCACTCACCATTTCTTGTACTATACATTTATCTTTATACTTTTTACTATTATCACAAGCAAGTTCAATTGCTTTTTCTAAATCAGTATGATTTGTAATATTTACCGTAATTCCTCTACCCCCATAGTTATCTAATGGCTTAACCACGCAGGGAAATTGATTAAAGTTTTGGATAAATTCATCTCTCTTGGACTTCTCTAAATATACTATTTGAGTCTTGGGAGTAATATATCCTTTTTCAGATAATAGTACTGATTGAAAATACTTGTTTTTTAATATCCTGGTTGTAGAAGCTCCTATATGATTTGTTAAAGTATTATGAATATATTCCTCATGCTTACCATATTGTAAAATAGCAAAAGTTTTACTTATCTCTGGGAATAGTTTTATACTTATACCTCTATTCTCTGCCTCTTCAACAATTGGGGTCAAAAAAATACCTAATTTCATAAAAATACATTATATGTTATAATAATTATTATACTTGATAGTAATAACCCTGTCTATATACTTTTATCTTAATATGAAAACAATATTATTTACTACCCGTCATAACTCTGATAAAAACACAATTAGCAAACTCATAGAAGCTGCTCAAAAATGTTATATTAATATAGAAGTAATTCATACTAAGGAAATTGTACATGAACTTCATAATATTAAAAAAAGCCTAAATAATATAGATTTTGCAATTCATAGAGACTTTGATTGTTCTCCAGTACAAAGTTTTTATGTTAATCAACTACCATCTTCAACCAAACAATTAAATAAAGAATTTTTATTAAAATTTCATAAGTATGATAAAACTATACAGTACTCATATTTATCTCAAAACAATCCGAGCATACCTTTAATCCCTACTATATGGTCATTTGATATTTTAAACTATAAAGATATTTGTAACTACTTTCAAGATAATAGATTTTTAGTCAAGCCTAGCTCTGGTTCCTTTGGTAATGGGATTCAAATTATAGATTCTCAATCAAAATTAGATGAATATTATAAAACTTACAAACCATACAATATATTATTTCAAAAGTATATTCCAATTGAATGGGATATTAGAGTTTTAATAATTGGGAAAAAAGTTATTGGAGCTATGAAAAGAAATAAACCTCATAAAGATTCTATTGTCACCAACATATCTCAAGGAGGTATTGGTGAAAAATTTACACTATCCCCTGAAATAGAAATCCTAGCTCTAGATGTAGCTAATACATTATCTTTAGAATATGCAGGAATAGATATCTTATTTGATTCTGATAATAAACCTTATGTTATTGAAATAAATGCAAACCCTCAGTTCTATGGTTTTAATAAAACATTTAATATTAAAGTTGAAGATTTATTACTGGAGTATTTAATATCAACTAAAGAGTAGGTGTATGAGAAATATTTTATTTATTAACTTTCCAGAGTCATTTCAGATAGAATTTAAAAAGCTTGTTGAGTATAATGGATATACGTTTCACCATATTAAGTTTACTGAAGTAGCTTTATTGAATAATAAGATACTTATAGATGATAAACTACTTGAAGATTTTAAATTTGTACTTGTAGGATTAACAGAAAAACACAAGCATATCAGCCCTATCTTAAAGCAATATCTTATTAATAATAATATTCCATTTATATTTTATGGACATAAGCCAAATTATATTGATTCTAAAACCTTTGAAATATATAATTTAAGCAATAATAACATATCTATAATACCATCACTCATATCAAAAAGTGTAGATAAAATAAGGTATTTCACATCTCAATATAAGCAATCGTTTATAACAAAGCCTATCAATGGGAAAAAAGGGAGGGAGATACTGAAACATTCATCTATAGAATCAATCTTGGATACCGTACAAAAATCTGAAATTCCTCTAATAACTCAACCTATGATTCCAAATGATGGTGACTATAGAGTTTGGATATTAAAAAACAAAGTAATTGGGGTAATCAAGAGAAGCCCTACTGAAGAAGGTGAGTTTAGATCTAATATATCCCTTGGTGGGACTTCAGAAATAGCCACTCTCCCTGATGAAGCGTTAAATATGGCTATAAAATCAGTGGCAATTCTAGATTTAGATATGGCAGGAGTGGATATAATTCAGGATATAGAAACTAAAAAATACTATATTATGGAGGTAAATGCTGCTCCTCAATTTAAAGGATTTATGGCAACTACTGGTATTAATTTATTTGAAGTTATCACTAAATATATAATACAAGAAATTGAATCTAAAAACTAATATGTCTTTTGAAACTACACCAAAACCTTTAGAAAATACTGCTGAAAGAAGATCCTTATATCCAGAAAGGCCTTCCTACTCTGCAGAGAAACTTTTAAACGAAATTCTAAAGTATTTGTCTGGAGAAAGGGAAAAAGAAGTATTAACAGAAGATGAAAAAAATAGTTTAATAGAATTTACAAACCCCTTTGTAAATGAATTAGCTCAAGCATATTCAATAGAGTATAATGTAAAAACATTGTATCCTGAATATTTCGATACCGTTGAGGGACAAAATGTATTACAAGAATCCATATTATCAGCTTATTTATTAGATAATTCTACCGATAAAACTAAAGTTATTTTAGATAGATTATCTTCAGACGAAGATTCTAAGAATAGTAATTTTGCAATAGATATTAGAGAAAATATTGATGTTTTAAGAAAACTAGATTCTAAATCCTTAAGTTTGTTAGGTAAAAAAAGTCTTAATTATTTTACCAAAACAATGTTAGAGCAATTATCACCTCACATCACTGAGAGTGGTAGTTTAGATGTGGAAGGTTTGGATAATCCCGAGAAATTAATGTTTATCAAAAAACCTGACGAGTTAATTAAAAAAATTGAATTCTTAAGAGAACTAAGGTCAAGACTCGAACAATCAAGGTCAACCCTATTCCAAGAAGAAGCGGCTGTTACAAATGGGGAGCAGGAGTCTTCAACAGAAAGTCTAGCTCTAATCCATTCAAAATTATATAGCCTCAAACATATAATTAAAAAAGTGAATGTATTATTAGCTGTAACGTTAGAAGATAAAGCTATTTTAGATGCTGAATCAGATTTAAAATCTCACAAATCAAAGTATAAATTAGATAAATTTAGATATGGAGTTGGCAAAATGAATGCAGATGGAAATTATGACCAAGTCGATGATAGACTATTCCAACAAGCTGATGAAATAGCTGAAGAACATATTAAATTAAACCAAGAAAAAGCCTCAATTTTAGCAGAACAAGGATTAGATATAAATAAAATGGAGTTCGAAAGTGTTGAGCCCGAGCAAATAAAAATATATTTAGATAGAATTTTATCAGAGTATGGATTATTAAGTGAACATCCTTCTGATCAAGAGCAAATAGATAATAATATTAAACCTCCTGACAATAAATGGAGATGTTATATAAAGCCCAACCAATCTGTGTTTGAAACCCACCCTAAAAGTAAAACTATATTTATACCAATTAAAAATAGGTCTATTATAGATGTCCTAACTAAGGGTACAGTACATGAAATAGTCCATGTTTTACAAGATGAAAATACAGCGGAAATAGGACTACCTCTCTATACTCATCCCGACCAAATTGGAGGTGATAGATCTGTTTTATTTCAAGAAGGCGGAGCAATGTATTATCAAGATAAAGCATCTCAAGAATTATTTGGATTCGCTAGTCCTCCGGTACCACACTATATTAGAGCTATGGCAGCAAAACAAGCTGGTGGAGATTATTTAGATTGTGTAAAGGCTTATTATGAAAGTACTATATCTGTTAATCCAAAAAAGTCAAAATCATTAGCTCTTAAAACAGCTCTTAGTAGTGCTAGAAGATTATTCCGTAACTCAATAAACTTTAATAATACAGACCGGTCTATTCCTTCTACCAAAGATACTGCCTATCTTGAACAAAAAGCAGTAGTAGAAGAGATCTTAAGACACCCTGAACTTCAAAATCTTATATTAGTATCTGGGATTAACCTAGAAACAGCAAAAGAACATTTACATTTTGGACTATTAGATTTAAGTACTCTAAGGCAACCAGACTTATCTTTTGTCAAGGCATTATGGGAGGAGATGAAAGATGATTATAAACTCGACACTCCCACTCCTGAGACCACTCCATCATCTACTTCTACCTAATATGAAAAAGATGAGAAATATCACAGACATTACTTTAAGGTTGAAATTTATTGTGTCTCCCTTTGGAGGGAGTACCCGTAAAAAAGGCTTTGGCCTTTGGGAAAGGGGTCGGGAAAACGGTAGTTTTCCCGTGGAGGAAGGTTGGTCAAACCTGTGAGGTTTCCCAGGAGCAAATGCCATTTGCGACGGGGGAGAGTGGATATACTTTGGAATACTAAAATAAACACTTGTTTATAATAATATTAAACTCAATCCACCACCGGCACTTCGTGCCACCTCCTCCAAAGGAGGACAGTGAATTATATAATACTTTATATGTTCCTTCCATTCTTTAACTTTTTATTTTGCAATTTGTCTACGATCATCTCATCTAGTACAAACAATAGACAAAAATTTAAAATTGTGATATATTTGATAGAGTGCATTATAAAGTTATATTACCCATAGCCGAAATAGCTCAGCTGGTAGAGCAACCGCCTTGTAAGCGGTAGGTCGGGGGTTCAAGTCCTCTTTTCGGCTCCATAGATATTTCTATGGTATAATGTATGTACATTTGGGCAGATGGCGGAGCAGTCAAACGCATCGGTCTGTAAAACCGACGCCTTTTCAGGCTACGTAGGTGCGAGTCCTACTCTGCCCACATAAAAGTATCAATAATAGTTGCAAAATATTTTATTTTGTGTATACTATGTTGGTATTAAGTTTTTAAGGGTGCATAGCTCAGTTGGTAGAGCAGAGGCCTTTTAAGCCTTTGGTCGGTGGTTCGAGCCCACCTGCACCCACATTTATAAAAAATATTTAAATTTATAATTATATTTTATAGTGACCCTCTCAAGCGAGAGTAAATTGAGTTTGCTGAGCTTGTCGAAGCATAATTCACCATTCACAATTTATAATTAATCCCCCCACTACTATACACAAATATAAAATATATGATATAATAATTTTAATCTATATTTTATATGACAATCAAAATACATACAGACGGAGCCTCCAGAGGTAATCCAGGTCCAGCATCAATAGGAGTAGTAATAGAATTACCAGATGGTACAGTGAAAACTTATCATCAAACCCTTGGTATCGCTACTAATAATTATGCTGAGTATCAAGCTATTATTGTTGCTTTAGAAAAGGCTAAGGCTCTTGTAGGCAAAACTAATACTAAAAATTATTCAGTAGAACTTTATCTTGACTCTGAATTAGCTCAAAAACAACTAACAGGTATATATGAGCTAAAAGACGAAGCTATTCAAAAAGCTTTTATTAAAATTTGGAATTTGAGAATTAAATTTTCCTCAGTGGAGTTTATCCATATTCGAAGAGAATTAAATAAACAAGCTGATGCCCTTGCTAATAAGGCTCTAGATGAAAATTAACATAAATATATGAATAGAACTATACAAAAAATCTTCGCTTGGACACTTATCTTCTTATTCTTTATCATAGCTCCTGCTATTGTCCTATATAGTATGGGGTATCGTCTAAGCAAAGATAGCGGTGATGGTGCAATTTTGACTAGTACTGGAGGGATTAGAATTAATACTAGAATAGCTTATGAGATTGCAATTAATGACAAGTTTGAGTCAAAAAGCCCTCTTCTAAAGGTAGGTTTAGCTCCACAAGATTTAGATGTAGTATTATCTTCAAAGGGATATCAACCATGGGCTAAAAAAATATCTATCAAACCTTCTTTAGTTCAATTGATAAGTGAAGTAACTCTATTTCCAGAAAAACCTAATTTAGATAAATTTACAGATTTATCAGTAGCTCGTAATATTAGTAGACTCCCTAACCCCTCTTCTCTACTTTATACCTCTTATATCCCTCAAGAGTCTGGTCTTTGGATATTAGATTTAGACACCAAACTTCGTAAAAGAATTACCGATAGCGTGGCTTTAGGTGGTCTAGATAATCAAGATTACTCTGATTTTATTTGGGATGCTACTGGTACCACTCTTAGCTTTAAAACCTCTATTAATAATATTTTTCAATATTTTGTTATTATTAATGTAGATACCAACCCTATAATATTCAATATTACTAATCTTATTCCTGTAGCCGATACAATTGCAAACCCCGTCAAAATTGTAAGTCTAGATACAGATAGACTATTCTTCACACAAGCAGGTTCATTATATGAAGTCAAACAACAGTTTAGTACTATATCAGAGCCATTAGTGGGAGATATGGAACAATATAAATTTGTAAATAATAATATTTATTATACCTCTACAAAAGATATCTCTAAAAACTTAGTTCGCATATATAATATTGATACCAAACAAAATACCTCCATAGATATGCCTGAAATCCAAATTAGTAAAATTTTTGTAAGCCCAAGTCAAGGGCATATTATACTAATCGATGACAAACAACAAGCTTGGCTTAAATCTCTAGGAGCTAAAACCCCAGAATTTAACAAAATTTCAGAACTTGAGATAAAAGATATACAATTTAGCCTAGATTCAAAAAAAGCCCTTCTAAAGGGTGAAAATGCCATTTCTAAACTATATCTTGATACGATTGAAGGGTATAAGTCGAGAATTGAGGGAGATTTTGATACTTTATATACTTCTAAAGAAGCTATCACTAAATCTGAATTCTGGGAGCCTAACTCTGAATATATAATGTTTGTAGAAAATAATACTCTGAAAGTAGTAGAATCAGATACTCGTGGTAATATTAATAGTTATACCTTATTAGACAATACTCAAAACTTTATTTCAATTAGAATTAACAATGATGCTAGAACTCTAATTAGTGATATTGAGAATAAGGTTCAATACTTCCAATTTCCTATAAGAACTCCTTTAATTAACTTTAATAATTAGACCTCAATAATTTATTTAATTACTTACAGTATTAAAATCTATCCACCACCGGCACTTCGTGCCACCTCCTCCATTTATCTGCCGTAGGTAGAAAGGAGGACAATTAATTATTTATTGCTTTATCTAAGATCCATCGCCCTATACACATTTTTAATTATTGGATAAACAAAAAAGAGGGTAATATTCCCTCTTTTTTGCAGTATAATTTATCTTTTTGCCCACTGTGGAGACTTTCTTGCTTTTTTGAGTCCTGGTTTCTTTCTTTCCTTACCTCTTGGATCACGAGTTAGATAGTTATTGTCTTTAAGTTGCTTTTTCAAATTCTCATCATACTTAACTAAAGCTCTAGCTAATCCTAATTGTATAGCATCAGCTTGTCCAGTAACACCACCTCCGGTAACTTTTACTGTAATATCAAAGTTTTCTACTCCTAAAACAGATAAAGGCTTAATTACATTATTTTGATGATCACTTAAATCAAAATATTCTTGAAGAGATTTATCATTAACTATAATACTATGTTCTTTTTTACGAGATAAGGTTACTCTTACTCTAGCAGTAGCAGCTTTTCTTCGTCCTACTCCTTCATAATAATGACTTGCTTTGGTTGTAGTAGTTGTGGCCATAAATTATTTAGTTATATCATTCTTATGTAATACCAATCTAGCTAACATTTTAGCTCTTAATCGATTTTTTGGAAGCATACCATATACAGCTTTTCTCAAAACCTCAGTTGAATCTTTAGCCATCTGCTTATCTGCAGTTATTGACTTAATTCCTCCTGGATAACCTGTATGTCTATAATATGTTTTAGATCCTAGTTTATTAGGATGAATGGATAATTTGTTAGTGTTATAGACAATAACTTTAGCTCCCCCATCTACATGATATTCAAAGTTGGCTGTGTTTTTTCCCATCAAAAGAGTAGCTACCTCCGTAGCAAGAGTCCCTAATCTTTTATTATCTGCATCAATGGTAATAATTTCTCTCTGCATATTATATTACTTAACTAATTCAATGATAGCCATTTTACTAACATCACTTTGTCTAATAGGAGCTTTAATAATTCTAGTATATCCACCTACTCTATCTGCATAATTAGGTGCAATTTCATCAAACAACTTATGAGTAGCTCCTTGAGTCAAAAATCTAAGCACATATCTTCTAGAAGATAGAGAACCTGTCTTCGCATGAGTCACCATTCTTTCTACAAAAGGTTTTAAAGCTTTAGCTTTAGCTTCTGTAGTGGTAATAGAACCACGAGTAATTAAATCATTAGAAAGACTTCGCAAAAGCGCTTTTCTTTGCTCTCTATTTCTTCCAATCTTATGTAACTTATTTCCCTTATTCATAATCGTGTGATCCTGTTAATGTTTTGCATTATACCTTATTTTTGCTATTTATGCAAGAGTGATACCATATTGAGCTATTTGGTCTGCCAATTTTTTGACAGCACTGGTTGAGACTCCTTTGATAGCTAATAAATCTTCTTGTGTAAATTGTGCTAATTGAGCAATGTTCTTGATTCCAGAAGTCTCAAGAGCTTTAATAGTTCTCTGAGATAAGTCTAGAGTTGCAATCTTAATACTTGAAGTTTCAATATCTAGAGCTGGTTTTTCTTCTTTAACCTCCTCGATTTTAGCTCCTTCCACAGTCAAGGCATTAAATTGTTCGACCAAAATAGTAGCAGATTTCTGAATTACTTCTAATGGAGTAATTGTACCATCAGTTTTAATATTGAAAACTACCCTATTATAATTAGTCTTATCTCCTACTCGAGTATCTTCTACATCATAAGAAACTTTAGTCACTGGAGTAAAAATTGAATCTACAGCAATAATTCCAACTTCTCCTTGTAAATTTTGCTCTATATCCTTTCTAAATCCAAATCCTTTCTCAATAATTAATTCCATTTCAATTTTAGCATCTTTGCTAGTCAAAGTTAGAATAGGTGTCTCAGGATTCACTACAGTTACTCCTCCAGGTAATTTTAAGTCTGCTCCTGTAACAACTTTAGAACCTTGTGCTTTTAGAGTTAATAGAGTTGGAGAATCTATAACAGCATCAAATCTTAAAGCCTTAATATTAAGGGTAATATCTAGAATATCTTCCAGAACATTAGGGATAGTAGTAAATTCATGACTTACTCCCTTAATACTATATCTAGTAACTGCAACTCCTTCTAATGAAGACAACATAACTCTTCTTAGAGAATTAGCAATAGTAACTCCGTATCCTGGGTTAAGTGGCTCAATAGCATATATAGCTTGAGAAGAACTAATTTCTTGTACTAGTACAGGTGCTTTTGGAAGAATGATATAATTAGACATAAGAGTATTTGATTATTATTATCGGGAATAATACTGAATCACTAGAGCAATGTTGAAGTTTTGACTCAATTCCTCCACTCCAGGAGTGTGAGCTACTTCGACAGTTTGATTTTTCTTGTCTAAAGTTAGCCAAGAAGGAAGGTCTGAATCTTTTAACTTATCTTTGTATTCAGCAACCAATTTAGATTTAGTAGCTGAATATGTAATTACATCCCCTGGCTTAACCATAAAGCTAGGAATAGTAACTTTTTTACCATTAACTAAAATATGTCCATGAGAAATCATTTGTCTAGCTTGTTCTCTAGTATATGCCATAGTAGCTCTATAGACAACATTATCTAGTCTTGTTTCTAGAATTCTCAATAAAGCTGTTGGGGTTGGCTCAGCATCAGCCAAAGCTTTTTCATAAAATCGTCGGAATTGTTTCTCACGAAGACCATATACATACTTAACTTTTTGCTTTTCTTGAAGTTGCTTACCAAATTCAGAAGCTGAACGACGTCTCTTTGCTCCATGAACTCCAGGAGCCTTCGCTAACTTTTCATCAGTAATTTTAACCTCTGAAAAGATTCTCTCTCCAAATTTTCTACAAATTTTAACTTTCTTACGACTATACATATACTCTTATAAATCTATTATACTCTTCTTGGTTTGCGAGGACGAACTCCATTATGTGGAACAGGAGTTAAATCTTTAATAGACATAATATTAAGCCCTGCTCCTGCCAAACCTCTAATTGAAGCTTCTCTACCTGGACCAACACCCTTAATAATAACTTTAATCTCTTGTAGACCAGTTTTTTTGACTTTTTCTACAACAGTTTTAGCTACCATAGTTGCCGCATAAGGAGTAGCTTTTTTAGCTCCTTTAAACCCAAGAGATCCTGAGGATGACCAAGCTAGTATATTTCCAGATAAGTCAGCTAAAGAGACCATAGTATTATTGTAGGTAGAAACAATAAAAGCAGTACCTCTTACTACCTTCTTTTTTGAAGAAGTCTCTTTTACTCCCATTTTCAATGAAGATACTGAATCTCCTTTTTGTGCTACACGCTTCTTTCCCATATAAAAGTTTCCTTAATTACTTAATGATTATGTCTTCTCAACTTTTCGTCGTCCACTTCCCATAGTTCGGACCACATTACCTCTAATAGTTCTAGAGTTAGTTTTAGTTCTACCCTTTATAGGTAGTTTTTTGGAGTGACGACTTCCACGATATGAATTAATATCTTTTAATCTCTTGATATTATTAGCAACCTCTCTTCTAAGATCTCCTTCAATTTTATAATTTTTCTCAATACATTCTTTTAGTAAAGCTATTTCTTTTTCATCTAGCTCTTTTGCCTTTTTATAAGGATCAATTCCTGTAATAGCTAATACTTTTTTAGAACGAGTAAGACCAACACCATAAATATAAGTTAAAGCTATTTCAACATTTTTATAATCTGGGATGACAACTCCTGCAATTCTTACCATAATTTAATATATCTTATATTATCCTTGTCTTTGCTTGTGACGCGGATTAGCTTCACAAATAACACGAATTACTCGCTTTCGCTTAATAACCTTACACTTAATACATCTTTTCTTAACTGAAGCTTGAACTTTCATATAGTATCTTAATTTCTCCTAGTAATTCTACCCTGTGTCAAATTATAAGCACTTAACTCAACCGTAACTTTATCTCCCGGCAAAACTTTGATATAATGCATACGCATTTTACCAGAGAGATGAGCTAAAACCTCTGAATTATTCTCTAATATAACACGGAAGGTTGTGTTTGGCAAGACTTCACTGACTACACCTTCTTGAATGAGGAGGTTCTTTGAGTTCAAATCTTGACTTTCGGGCATAAATTATACAACTCTATATACATAATATAAACCTAATTATATTATATACTACTAATTTTGTCAATACCTATTTATCTCAAATCATTTTACTGCAAACTGTATACCTATATATTGGTGAATATAAAAATAAAATACCCTTCCTTCTCCTTCTTGACTCTGTTAGTGTAAAGGGGGGTAAGAGTACTTTATTTTGCTCTATTTCTGACAAACTCTTTATATATTTCGAGATTGCCAGAAAGTAGATATCCTCATCTAATCTTTGGCTGACGCCTTTTTATTTTTACCAAAGGTGCAATTTTGATGAATATTACTTTGTTTATATTTTACTTAAACGATTATTAGTTTGAGTTTATGTTTATGATTGTAAAGATTAGAGCAAGAATTCAACCACAAGTATTTTTATATCTTTATTAAAATTTTATACTTGTGATTGTATGATTACTCTGATGTCCTTACTCTTATATTTTATCAAAGTAAGGACATGTATACTAGAGAAGTTATCCACAATTTATCGAATTTGTTCTAAGACATATTTCATTGAATCTTGAGAAGAGGCTATTAAAACAAAGTTTTCATAACTTGACACATCTATTGAGTCTGTAGATGAAGTATAATTGTAATAATAATTATCAAAGACTTTGCCAGAATTATTAGTAATAGTAGATTTTTTAATTTCAGGAGAGTTTACTATTCTAGAAGGAAGGTTAATTGAAAATCCTGCTAAATCACGAGGAATGGCACTAGACCAATTTTCTACAAAGGTCTTAGCCTCTTGATCTTCAACTAATCCCAGTACTGCTACTAATTTATAAACTCCTTGTTGATTATAGGCATAAAATTTATAGTTTTCTATTGTTCCAATTGATGGAATAGTTATCCCCATTATATCAGCAATATCTATTAGACTTACAGGACTATTATCTTTTATTAGGTTTAATTCTATTAAAGTATCCGATTTATCTGCTATTGCTGTTGTAATAGTTCTACGAATCGGCTCTGAGTCAACAAAAGCTATGTCTAAGGTGGAATTTGGAATTAAAGGTGAGTTAAAGGTTGCAATTGGTGTTGTATTATCTGTTTCTGTTGGCTCATTTGTTGGATTAGTGTTATCAGTATTCGTATCCATATCGGTAGCTACATCTGTAACAACATCATTAGAATAAATATTAAAATAAAAATATACTCCTCCTCCGATTAATCCTAATAATAAAATTACTATTAAGAGTGGGGATAATCCCTTAGCTGATGATTTTTTAGAATTAACATCTTTTACGTCATCTTGTAAATTAAGACTGTTGATATCAAATTGATTGTTTTGATTATTAGCATCTATATTTGGCGTTGTTGCAGGTGTTTTAGGTGTTGTATCAAAATTAATTGGATTTGGAGCTTGAGACTTTGTTGATGAATTACTATCTAAAGGTAAATCTATACTATCATCTAAAACTGAGAATCCAGATTTAGATTCTGCCATAGGTTGAGCTTGCTGATTTTGAGTATTAGGTTTAGTGCTGACATTATTAGAATTAAAAGCTGGTGATGGACTTGAAGGAGCACTCATATTGCTCCATGTATAATTAGGCTGTGGATTCGTTTCAGGCTTAACTGCTGGAATGTCCTTCTTTTGATTTTCTGCTTTAGGTTCTTGTGCAGGAGTGTTTGGGGGTGTATTTATATCACTAAGAGGAGCATCTGATGTATTTAAAGCACCTAAATTATTACTAATTTCTGGTCTTGCTTGCACAAAATTACCAGCTTGCTGTAATCTGTCTTGAGGATTCAACTTATTTAATTCCAAGTCGGTTTTGAGTGTTCTTAGAGTTCCTGGAATTTGAGTTTGTGGATTTTGATTTTGATCTGCCATAGTTTTTATAATTTATATATTTAATAATTATTCAAGGTAGGGTGTCAGACTTATTCTACCGTCTGAATCTACTTTTTTGATTTTCACCCTAATGCTTTGATTTAATTGTATCACATCTTCTACCATTTTGATATGCTTATCTGAAAGTTCAGAAATGTGAATAAGTCCATCTATTCCATTTTTGATATTTACAAAAGCTCCAAAAGGCATTATTTTAACTACTTTACCATCGAATACATCTCCTTCTTTAGGCACATATACTAAATCTAAAATCTTATCCTTAGCTTGAATTACTTTAGATAAATCTTCTCCTGTTATAAAGACTTTTCCATCATCTTCTATATCTATTTTTACTCCTGTTGCTTCTATTATAGCATTAATTGTCTTACCCCCCGCTCCAATTACATCTCTAATTTTAGTAGGGTTAATTGTAAATGTATCAATCTTAGGAGCATATTGAGAAACTTCTGTTCTAACTTCTGATATAGTTTGAGATAGATTGTCAAGAATAGTAAATCTAGCTTTTTTAGCAGCTTCTAGAGCTTCAACAAACATTTCTTTTGACATTCCTTGTCCTTTGATATCCATCTGGATTGCGTTGACACCATTATGTGTACCAGCCACCTTGAAGTCCATCTCACCAAAGTGATCTTCTAATCCCTGAATATCTGTTAAGATTTTATATTTACCATCTTGTTCTACTATCCCCATAGCGATTCCAGCTACTGGTGCCATTATAGGAACTCCTGCTGCTAACAATGCTAAGGTTGATGAACAAACACTGGCCATAGAAGATGACCCATTAGACCCTAAGACTTCTGTGACAATTCTAATTGTATATGGAAAATCTTCCACAGGTGGCAAGACTCCTTCTAAAGCTTTCTCAGCCAAAGCTCCATGCCCTATTTCTCTTCTTCCTGGACCCCTTAATTGCCCAACTTCACCCACTGAGAAAGGAGGAAAATTATAATGATGCATAAATCTTTTTTTGATTTCATCTTTCATCTCATCTATAATTTGAGCTTCTCCGGGAGAACCTAAAGTCAACACCGATAAAGTCTGAGTAGCACCTCTATTAAATAACCCTGTACCATGAACCCTAGGTAAAATATCTATTTCTGAACTTAATTCACGAATTTGATTTAATGCCCTACCATCTGGTCTTAACTCTTGCTCTAATAGTTTTTCTTTAAAAACTCTGTTTAATTCTTTGTCTAGAGTATGTTCTACTAAATCTCTATACTCTGGATATGATTGATTTAATTCGGTCAATAATTGATGATGTGCTTGTTTGGTCGAAATAGAATCGCCGTATATTGCAGAATCCAATCTACCCTGGATAATATTTTTAATCCCTTCAACGATTTCTATATTAGACTCAGATTTTATTAAATCTTGTTTTTCCATTCCTATCTCTAAGACAATACTATTTTGAAATTGAATCATCTTATTGATTTCAGGAGCAACTTGAGTAAACGCATCTAAAATAGTACTTTCTGGAATCTGACGCCCCCCAAACTCCATCATTACCAATCTGTTATCTGAATTTAAGGTTATAATCGTATCAAAATCTCCAGCCTCTCTTTGTTCAAAGGAAGGATTGACGATAATTTGACCACCTGCCATTGCTACTCTTAAAGCAGCTACCGGACCATTCCAAGGAATATCTGAGATAGACAGTGCCAACGAAGCTCCAAACAAAGCTACTGCATCAGGATCATTACTATCATCCATAGAAAGAGTTGTCACCACTACCTGTATTTCATTGCGAAGAGATTGGTCAAAAAATGGACGTATTGCTCTATCTACCAATCTACCAGTCAAGATAGAGTCATCGCTAGGTTTACCCTCTCTTTTTACAAAACGGCTGCCCTTGATTTTACCATTAGCATAAAACTTCTCTTGATAATCTACAAATAGTGGTAAATAATTAGAACTCACTGGCTTGCTGGACATTACAGCGGTGACCAAAACTGTGGTCTCACCCAAAGAAACCATAACTGAGCCATTAGCCTGTTTTGCTAATTTACCAATTTCTACTATTAGGTTTTGTCCTGCTATTTGTGTTTGATATGTTTTGAAGTTCATATAATTAGGGTGAGTCTATGCTCTAAGCCCAAGCTCTTTGACGGTTTTTTCAAATAAACTTAAGTCTGTTTTTTTAAGATAAGCTAAAAGTTTTTTTCTTTGAGAAACTAGTTGGATCAAACCTTTTCTAGAATGAAAATCTTTACGATTTGTCTTCAAATGTTCTGTTAAATAAAGGATTCTTTCTGTAATCAAAGCAATCTGAACTGGAGCTGATCCATTATCAGTTTCATGTGTTTGGAATTTGCTAATAATCTGCCCTTTTGAGTCTGAGTTTAACATAACTTAAAATATATTATCTTAGTAGTTGATATAAATATAACATAATTTGAATTATATTGCAAGAGGAGGTAAGTAAAATTATAAATTGTGAATGGTGAATTATGAATTGTGAATTTTTAATTCGTAGGGTTTTTGTCCCTCCTATTAGCTCTTGAAAAGAGATATTAGGAGGGGGTGACCTCTCAGTCGCTTGCTAGAATTTAGATAAAATACAGGCGACTAATAAGTTCGCCCCTACAAAGAAAATCTCCCTATAAACCAAAAAGCTCTCCGATTAAAGAGGGCTTTTGGTAGTGGCTAATAAACAGTATTATTTAGACCACTTAGATTTACTGGCATTCCAAGCTCCAATACCTCCACGAGAGATTTTGAAAGCCATAGCCTCGACATTGGTTTTGGCATCGAACGGAGTTACCCATTCTCTACCCATTTGTCTCAATGTTCCTGCCCAAGTACCTCGAATAAACTGTCCACAACCAGAGGCGGTAGAGTTTTTATTCTTAGCAAGAGGATTTCCTCCAGATTCAGCCTTGATAATTCTAGTCATCAAGTCAGCATCTACTCCATATTTAGCGGCCATCTCAGGCACGTAATCAAAACAAGAACCTTGTGCTGGAATATTGCTTAATTCGGCTTCTACTGAAGCATAGAAAGAAGTTTTGGTTTGTACTGTAGCTTGTTTAACTTGAGCTTGTTTAGGTTTTTCAGGCTCAGGTTTAGGGGTTATGATAGTTTCAACGGGATTAACTCCATTGATAACTGAGTTGGTCACTTCTAAATCAAATGAACTTGCAACCGCGGGCTGAGTATTGCTTGGAAGAACTCCCGTAATTCCAATAACTGCAGCCAAAATTATATATAATATATCCATTAACTAGGACAACTGATAACCTCTCCCAAAATTCAGCCAAAAACAGTGTAGACAAATATAAAATAGGTCTTATATTTGAGAGATGGGAAAAATTATAGCACATAATTGACAAAATGTCAATATATAGTACAATGTATAACATAAGCCGAGGTGGTGGAATTGGTAGACACGCATGCCTTAGGAGCATGTATCTTATGATGTGGAGGTTCGAGTCCTCTCCTCGGCACAACTGTTATATGAATAATGTATGTAATTATGTATGCAAAGTATGCAAAAAAAAATAGAAATATATATTATATATCATTGTCAATAATAATAGTCCTTCTTATATTTTTTCTTGTAAATTCAAAAAATATTGTTATCCCAACTTATATCACTACAGTTCCTGATATTTACAAAAAGGTGACACGAGAATATAAAACTATAGAAAATGTTGATCCAAACTTATTAAGTTTAGATATATACCATTTTAATAATGTAGCCAAAAAATCACCTGTAGTTATTTGGGTACATGGAGGTGGCTGGAGAGCTGGCGACAAGTCTAATGGATTAAATAATAAACTAAATCTTACTGCTGAAGAGGGGTATATACTTGTAAGTATTAATTATCGACTTAGCACTAATTCAGGGGATACTGATCCAAATCGAGTAATGTACCCTACCCATAATAATGATGTAGCTGATGCTATTAAATGGACGTATGAAAACATTAGTACTTATGGAGGAAATAATAAAAAAATTGCTTTACTAGGACATAGTGCTGGAGGCCACTTAGTTAGTTTGTCCGGTACAAGTAAGCAATTTTTACCTCAAAGAGATATTCCACTCGACGCTATAAAGGGAGTAGCTTCTATTGATACAGAAGGATATGACATTTCACAAAGAGTGGAAGAAGCTGAGTTGGATTTATATAAAAATGCATTTGGAACTGATCCAGCAGTATTATTTGAAGCATCACCAATTAATAATCTGTTTCCAGGGACTTCTTACCCAAAGTTTTTTATAGCAAAACGTGGGACCACTACTAAAACAGCTAATACATTGGCCTTCATAGATAAACTACGTTCTGTGAATGTGGATGTTTCGGTAGTAGATGGAAGTAAGTATAATCATAGTGATATTAACCGAGCAATTGGAGCTCCTGGTGAAACAGTAATTACAAATCCTCTTAAAGATTTCTTTAGAGATATATTCAGATAACACCTAATTCAAGTCTACTATAAATCCTCCCCTTTTTTCCACTCATATTATTAAAAAGATATTAATTAGATCTTCAAATATGTTGAAGTATTTTTTCTTTTCCTTGCTTTTTTTATCTAAATTCTTTATAATAAATACAATATTGTATACAATTATTAAATATGGCTACAAAAAAATTAATTCAGATAGATAGTGTTTCTAAATATTTTAACTTACAGAGTAAGAATAATAGTCGTTCTGGAGGTCAAATGGACGGTTTTCAATCTTTTAAAACCACAGCTAATCCTGTATTAAAAGATATTACTTTGGATATAAATCAGGGTGAGTGGATTGGTATTATTGGTAAAAATGGTAGTGGGAAGAGCACTTTTTTGAAGTTATTAGCTGGTATTCATACTCCTGACCAAGGACAGGTAACAGTGGAGGGTTCGGTTTTACCCTTCTTTGGGCCTGATGAAATGCTGCATCCTGAAGGTAGAGCTGAGGATGCTGTTCTAGTGAAAGCTTTGCAGGTTGGATTGCCAAGAGAGGATATTAATAAAATTTATCAGAATATTATTAATTTTTCAGAATTACATGACTTTACCTCTCAAAAGATAAAATTTTTATCTACTGGGATGAAAACTAGGTTAATTTTAGGTTTAATTCTCAATATTAATGCTGATATTTATCTGTTTGATGAAATTCCAGCTACTACTGATGCTAATTTTCAAGCCAAAGTTAATAATCGCCTCCAAAGATTAAAACAAATGGGTAAAACCGCTATTATTGTTAGCCATAATATGGATGAGATTCAACAACATTGTAATAAATGTATTTTGCTACATAAAGGTGAATTAGTCGCTTATGATGATACTAATACCATCCTGAGACTTTATAATCAAATGTAAATTGATTAATTTAATCTTGTGATAATTTGTCTATTTCGTGTCTAAATCCTTTGATAGTTCTAAAGTCGCGATAAATAGAAGCAAATCTAATATAGGCTACTTCGTCAAAAACTTTAAGATGCTTTAATACTGTGTCTCCAATTTGCTTGGTAGAGATTTCTTTTGGATCTTTTTTGAATAAATCTACTTCTAGTTTTATTATAAAATCTCTAATTTTATCTTGAGTAAATGGTCTTTTGTGTAATGATATAGATACGGCCTTTAGCAATTTATCTGTGCTATATCTCTCTTTAATGCCAGATTTTTTTACTACCATCACATCTAAGACTTCTCTGGTCTCAGCGGTGGTAAATCTATACTGGCATTTTTCACAAATTCGTCTTCGTCTGACTATCATATCATCCCGAGACAATCTGGAGTCAGTAATTCTAGTATCTATATTGGAACATTGTGGGCATTTCATTTGGATTTGGAGCTAGACTTTTTAGCTGTAGCTTTAAGAAATGGGAAAAATAATAATGGAGAAATAGTCCAAAAAATTTGAAATGATTCTTTACTGAATAAAGATTGTTCAATAATGTTTAGAACTGATTTATCTTGAGTTTTGATCACACTTAAGACATTGACTAATAATAATCCAACTACTGAGACTCCGAACAATAAATTTCGCCACAGTGGTTTTTTGGCAATGCTGAGGTTGGAGGCTATGGCTGAGCTTTGTAATGCCCAGTTTATAATCAAAGTTAATACTAAAAACAATGCCCCGTCTCCTGGAAAACTTCCTATATTAGAAATCTCCCAGGGATAAACGGTGGATAAAACTTGGGCAATATACAAAGCAATGGCTAGAATAAAGATATCTTTTACTCCTTTTTTATAAATATAAAAAGATAAGCCTAAAATTAAAACTATACTAATAAATAAGTCTCCCGAAATTGAGCTAGGAGTTACTTTGCCAAATAGAGGTTCTAATGCATCCATATTTTTATATTTAAAACTATATTTTTATATTATATCACATTCCTTCAAATTGCAAATCTTTTAGTAATTGCTGAGCTCGGCGAGAAATATGCTTTGGGGTGGTAATTCTGACTGTGACATACATATCTCCATAGCCTCTACCTTGTAAATGAGGCATACCTTTTTCTCGAAGTCTGAATATTTCTCCTGATTGGGTATGTTTTGGAATTTTTAAATTTAATTCTCCAGCTAAAGTGTCTATGTCTACATTTCCACCTAATACAGCTGTGGTATAGACTATATCTTGAGTTAAATGAATATCATCACCTCGTCTTTCAAATCTTTTATGTGGCTTGACTTTGATATGAATATATATATTTCCATTAGCTCCACCAAATGGGGCTGCTTCTCCTTCTCCTCGCATTTCTAAAGTTTGGCCATTAGCAATTCCTTTTGGAATCTCAATTTTGATAGATTTCTTCTGTCGCTTGACACCTGTTCCTTGACAAGCTTTACAATTAGATTCTGGAATTACACCACGTCCCTGACAAGTGCCACAAGTGGCTCTTTGATTAAATGTCCCGAGCATAGTTCTGACTTGCTGATCTATATAACCATTCCCATTACAAGTGGGACATTGTTTGGTGGTTTTATTCTGAGCACCAGTTCCATCACAAACATCACAAGTAGAATTAAGTTCTAAATCTATAGTTTTAGATATTCCCGCATAAGCTTCTTCTAAAGTTATATCTACGGCAAGCTCAATATCCCTACCTCTTGACTGCCTTCTAGAACCACCTCTTGAGCTTCCACCACCAAAAACATCTGAGAAAACATCCTCAAAACCTCCTCCTCCAAAAGAAAATCCACTCTGCCCAAAAATATCGTCAAAAGAAAATCCCTGTCCTCCACTAAATCCAGAGAAACCTCCAGCACCTCCACCTGCTTGCTGATAATTAGACCCAAATTGATTATATTGTTGTCGTTTTTGAGGATCACTCAGAGTCTGATAAGCCTCATTAATTTCTTTGAACTTAGCTTCATCTCCTCCTTTTTTATCTGGGTGATATTGATGAGCTAATTTACGATAGGCCTTTTTGATCTCCGCCTCATTAGCATCTTTGGACACTCCTAGTATTTGATAATAATCTTTTGCCATTGACTTGATATCTAAAATTGTTTTATACCAAATATTATACAATATTAGCACTAATCTGTACAGAGTGCTATTTTGATGTAAAAAAAACCCGAGCCGCGAAACGGTCGGGGGGGAGGGCGTGGAGGTGAAGATTGATTCAATCACCCGATGCCGGTGCAAGAAGACTAGCAACTTGCTTAAAAAGAGCTGTTTCTGTGCGAGAGACTTCATCAAAAGCCTCCTTCATTTTTCGCCTAGCCTGGGTCAGATCAGCGAAAACCTCTCCTGTCATGACACTATCCTTAAAGTTGGGGTGCCTGGTAAGGGCAAAAATGTCCTGATACTCTTTGGCAGCAGCAGCAAGAGCCACGAGAGCTCCGTCAGAATCCTGGTAGGCACCTCTTGCCTCTTGCAAAGCTCTATCTTTATCAGTTTGTGACATGGTCATAGCCTGATGGTTTGAGGGAACTCCTAGACAATAGCATATTTCCCCACTTTTGTCTATAATATATTCCTCATTTTAGTTCATAGTTCTCGTAGGGGCGACCTTTCAGTCGCCTGGTTTTTCCACCTTGCCCTATGGGCACCCCTCAATTTATCTCCCTGCCTGCGGTAGGTAAACCGTAGGAAGAGAGGGGAATTTTAATTCAATTCACTAACTACAACCTCAATCTCTCTTTCTCAGTGCTTTTAACATTCAATTTAACTAAATTAGTTTTAATGCTCCAATATTTTATCAAATTTGTAATAAGTCTAATTCCTATTTGGAATACCCACACAAATGGTAAAAAGGTCAAAAATACTATCAAGGAGACTATAATTCCCCAAAGTGGACCACTCATCCAAGGAGAAATAAATTTATTAATATAAGTGATAAAAGCTTGAATGATTGGGGTGTCTCGATTAATAGGGATTTGGAATCTATTGGATAGAGTGCTGATTTGATTTTGAATAGCTGTATCTCTATTAATTAGCCTTGTATCTAGATTTTGAGATTCTATCTGGGAGTCTAATTGCTCGGAGACATAATTTCCAACTGAGATATTAGGGTCAAAGTCTGGAGCAATTTCTTGAACAATAGGAAGCCAGGCTTGAATTTGATTGCCTACAAAAGATTCTTCGAGCAAAATACCATTAGGATTGGTTCTAATAGTGTTCCCGTAGATAAAGACTGAGGTTAAGAGCATTAACCATATAATCATCCTTTTGGTATGTGGTAGCACGATAGTCTTTACCCTAAATCTGATATGGTCACTGGCACTTTCATTCATATCTTTAATAGTCTTGAATAATGTTTGTATCCCTAGGATTAATGTAAATACTATAATTAAGGCTGTCATTAGGTCAAACCAAAGACCTATAAAAATTAATGGTAAAATTTGTAAAAGTATAAATTGTACAATATGCTTCGGAGTATCTTCAATACAGACATATAATGATAGTGTTGAAATATATATTATCCCTAAAAGTCCTGCCAATATACCTCCTAATAGAGTGGGTATACTGCCAAGTACTGAATTTAATATCATCACAATAGTGATCCAAAGTAAAGCACTTATACCGACTTCTATTAATACTGTTTTTTGATTCTGCATATATTTTATATTATCTTGAGAACTGTTTTTCAAACCAATCCTGATCTAATTGTACCATAGTTGGCCGCCCATGACAGCAGGCAAATCCAAAGTCAGTCTTAGCTGCATCTTTTATTAAGGCCTCTATTTCTGATTTTGTCATACTATAACCAGCTTTGATAGCCGATTTACAAGCTATGGTTTTCAATAATTCTATTCTTAATTCAGATAATTCTATAGTATGACCTCTGTCTTGAATTTGAGCAATTAGGGTATGTATATGCTCTTCTGCCTTTTGAGTTTTGGCTAAGAATGTCGGTAAGGCTCTTATTATAATCTCATTAGCTCCAAAATCATCTGCTTCGAAACCTGGGAGTTGAGTTAATACCTCTATTGTAAAATCTTTTTGTGATTGTGGTACACTGATAGCTAATGGAAATAATAAAGGTTGTGATTTAACCGTATCTGCTTGATTTATTAATTGCTCTAAAATCACTTTCTCATGTACAGCATGTTGGTCTAAAATCATTATCCCTTTTTGATTAGGATATACTACATAGGTGTCAAAAATATGTAGAAAATTAGGTTTTTCAGTCTCAGCTTCTAATAATTCCCTGAAATTTGGCTGTATGTTGTGGAAGTTATATTGAGCTTTTAGGATTTGTTTAGGAGTATATTGAGCAAAATTGGGTTCCGCTATTGTAGATTTAGTGTTGCTATTATAAGTCTGATTATATGGCTTAAAATTATAGTTTTTAGGGTTATTGCTATTAAAACTTGGACTAATTTGAGATGTCTCTTGTTTACTGTTTTGTGGTTTTAAAATAACTTCAAAAGCCGACTGCTGTAAGGTGTCTCTGATTAAATATTTGATACTTTGAAATATAGCTCTATCGTCAGTGAATTTGACTTCGGTTTTTCTTGGATGTACATTAACATCGAGTTCTTGTGGCGGGATAAAAATAGACACAAAAGCAAAAGGATAATGACCGACTTCTAGCATAGTGTCAAAACCTTGTTGAATAGCTTTATTGATGAGAGGCTGTATAACCGGGCGATTATTGATAAAAATATGATATTGGGGTGATTTTTTAGAAATTCTAGGATGTCCAATATACCCGATAGCCTTGATATTATGCTTTTGAGAATCGACTAATAATAAATAATCTGGCTCTTGGACTTTGAGTATGTTCACTGTTCTGGTTAATAAATCACTTGTCTTAACATTGATAAGTTCTCTATTTTGAGATTTATAAATAAAAGCTATATCTGGATTTACTAGAGCAATTTCTTCAATAATTTTGGTAATATGTGAGAGTTCGGTGGTATTGCTTTTGAGGAATTTTTTACGGGCAGGCACATTATAGAATAGATTTCTAATAGTGATAGTTGTCCCTGTATTAGACTTAGCTATTGCTTTAATTTCAGTAGTATGGGGATTATAATAATAACCTGTCTTATCTGATTCAGTCTTAGTGATAAGTTCTACCTGAGCTACGGCTTGAATACTAGATAAAGCCTCTCCTCGAAAACCCATAGTAGACAAGCTATGTAAGTCCTCAATTTTCTCGATTTTACTGGTAGCATGCCTTTTGAATAAATTTTCAAAATCAGCCTTATCAATCCCAGAACCATTGTCTTGAATTGATATTTCGGTTAATCCAGCATCTAGAATTTCAATTTTAATTTCAGTAGCGCCGGCATCTATAGAATTTTCTAATAATTCTTTGACAATAGAGGCTGGTCTCTCGACTACTTCACCGGCAGCAATTTGATTGATAATATTCTTGGGTAATAATTGTATCATAGTGGATTATTCTTTTGTAAGTCATCTAATATAGATAATGCCTGCATCGGAGTTAAATTATTCAAATTATAAGAGTGCAGATTTTGTAATAAATTATTGTATTTCTCAATTTTTGGGTTTATTGCTGGATCTTGAGGCGATTTTAGATTATTTGTTGGTAAAAAAGATAATTGAGACTTTTTTTGTTCATATTGAATAAGTGCTCCTTTAGCTAATTCTAGCACATCTATTGGAAATCCTGCTAATTTAGCAATGGCAATTCCATAGCTTTTATCAGCTCCACCTTGTTCAATACGATGTAGGAAAATAATATCATCCTCAGAGTCTTGAATTAAAACCTGATAATTCACCACTCCCTCTAATTCTGCTTCCAAATTTAATAATTCGTGATAATGAGTCGCAAATAGAGTTCTAGCTCCAATTGTATTATGAATATATTCAATCAAAGCCTTGGCTATACTCATCCCATCATAAGTAGAAGTGCCTCTACCGACTTCATCTAAAATAACCAAACTAGATTTGGTAGCATTATGCAAAATATTTGCAACTTCAAGCATTTCCACCATAAAAGTACTTTGTCCCTCACTCATATTATCCGAAGCTCCTACTCGAGTAAAAATTCTATCCACTATTCCAATCTCAGCCTCAATAGCTGGGACATAGTATCCAATTTGAGCTAGAAGCACAATCAAAGCTACTTGCCTAATATAAGTAGATTTACCTCCCATATTAGGACCTGTAATTAACATTAGAGAGTGATTTGGTTCGGTGAGTTTACAATTATTAGGTATATAATCTGTAATTAACTGCTCCAAAACTGGATGTCGGCCGGCCTCTATATATAATTTAGATTTTTTAGTAATTATAGGCTTTATATAATTCCAATCTAGGGCTAATTTGGCCCCAGCTTGTATACAATCAATATAGGCTAAAGTCTCAGCAATAGTATAAATTTGTTCCGCCTCGGCTATAATAGCTTGTCTTAATTCTTCAAAAACTATTTGTTCTAAATTTAATAGTTGAGACTCTGAACTTAATATCTTTTCCTCAAATTCTTTTAATTCAGGAGTAATATATCGCTCTGCATTAGCTAAAGTTTGCTTTTTGATATAATTGTCTGGTAAAACCTGATTCTTATGAGCATTGCTAATTTCTATATAATATCCAAAGACCTTATTATACTTAACTTTAAGAGAATTAATCCCGGTTCTCGCTTGTTCTTTGGTTTGTAATTCTAGTAGCCACTCCTTACCTCCTTGACTTAAATCTAGTAACTCATCAATTTCTGCTCTATAACCTTTGGCCACGAATCCACCATCCCGAGCTAATATTGGAACATTTTCTTGTAGAGCTTTTTGCAATTCTTGTTGTAGAGGGTTTAATTGACTCAAAGCCTTTATAGCAGACTTTATATAATCCTCATTATCAATCTCTAAAACTTTAATAATATATTCAAAACTTTTGGATAATAATAACATATCTCTAGGTCCGCCGACATTACTAGAAAGTCTAGCTAATAGTCTCTCAATATCAGCAATTTGAGCTAATAAATCTCTAATTTGGTCAATTTTACTAGGGTTTTGAATATAATTTTGTATATGATTCTGACGAGTTTGAATTGACTTAATATCTAATAATGGAGCTAATATCCAGTTTTTCAACATTCTAGATCCCAGAGGATTTCTAGTATAATTAATAGCTTGATAAAAACTTTTTCCCTTTTGACTAGCTCTTGATAGATAAAACAACTCTAAATTTTGAATGGTTTGGGCATCTAATCGCATATATCGAGATAACTTCATGCTTTGCAATTTTGTAATATGCTTCAAATCCTCTTGTTGAGTATAAATAAGATAATTAAGTAAAGCTCCTGCTGGGGCTAACCGTAAATCATCAATTTCAAAACCGAATCCGGACATACTAGTAACTCCAAAATGTTTAGTCAAAGTCTCAATAGACCGCTCTAATTGAAAGTTCCACTTTGACTCTATACTTAATTTTATACCCAAATCTTTTAATTCTTCACTCAAATCACTATTTTGTGGCAATATAATTTCTTTGACTTGTCTTGAACTTAAAATATCTTTTAATTCTTGAGAACTAAATTCCCCCACTTCAAAAATTCCAGTCCCTAAGTCAGCAAAAGCGATATATATAATATCTTTCTGTTTATAAATACTAGCTATATATCTTGATTCACTTGTCTCAGTCTCAAATAAGGCTGTCCCCGGAGTAATGACTTTTACCACCTTTCTAGTGACTAAACCTTTAGTATCTTGAGCTGATCCTTGTTGTTCGCATAAAGCTACGGAATGTCCAGCTTTGATTAGTTTTTGAATATATTGAGTAGATGAATGATAAGGTACCCCACACATTGGAATACTACCATCTACTGTATTCTTTCTTGCTGTTAGCACTAAATCCAGTATTGGAGCTGCTAACTTCGCATCCTCTGCAAACATTTCATAAAAGTCCCCAAGGCGGAAAAACAAAATATCATTCGGATAAGATTTTTTGATTTCATAAAACTGAGTCATCATCGGCGAGGGCATAACAGTATATTTTCTTAATTTGAAGTATATTTATTATACCAAATTATAGATAAATAGTCGAAAATAAAAACCCCCGCATCGCACGCGGGGGGGGGGGGGTAATCAAGAAAGATCGAGAGCTCCTTCTCTATCTATAAACTTTAATGTAAGTGGGTATAATTTCCTAGGTTCTCCGAAATTCTGACGTATCTCAAATCCTATTTCTACATTATCATTAATTTCGAGTTTATCAAACTCTTCTTTTATAATAGATATTTCACCACCACCTGAAATTGTTCTGCCATTGTCTAAAGTTACATCGCAAAATAGAACTATATACTCTGTTTTCAGAGGACTAGTTTGAAGCCAAAATATTCTTGTTTCCTTAGTCTCTTTACAAGATAAGTCATATATTCTAGCTTTCCCAGTTATTCTATCTACTACAAAAAATTCTGCAGCTGATGCAGCCGAATGAACATTCAACATAAAACCCTCCTCAGGGTAGAGAAAATTTGACTCTAAATTACTTTAGAGCCTGGACAAACAGAAACATATCATATTTTGAAACTTTTGTCAATATTGCGAAGAGATAATCTATTCTTGTCGTAGGGCTTTAAGTTCCTCCTATACTTTAAGTTTAGGAAGTGGTGGAGAGAGTGAATAAATAGTCGAAAATAAAAACCCCCGCATCGCACGCGGGGGAAATGAAAACACTTATTAACTTTGCTTTACCACTTCAATCTTTCCTACTCTTCTCCACTCACAGTCATTTGGGCTAGGATCTATTGGCCCTATCATTCTAATTTGATATAAAAGATTTAACCTTATAATTGCCCCAATGTGCAAAAGTGATTCTTTCGACTTTTCACCAGGACCCCATTTGGGGATAATTCCTCCTCTTCTCTGATAATCAAAGTGCAGGACATCACTATCACTTAACTCCCACTCTTCAATGAATTTAATATAAATATACTCAGGAGGTTGTATATTAGCACCTTCAAATGCAAGTTTAGAGTCATCAGAAATATTTAAAGCCATTCTTCTATGTTCCCTATCAAGTTTTGTAAGTATATAATCCAAACAATACAATCTACTAAAGTATGATGAGTTGGGAATGAAAAATTGTGCTTCTTCAAATGGATCTATATCCGATTGAGAGTTAGACATAACCCCTCCTCAGGGTAGAGAAAATTTGACTCTAAATTGCTCTAGAGTCCGTACAATCAGAAACATACCATATTTTGAAACTTTTGTCTATATTTTAAAGATATACTAGGAGAGAACGATCTTTCAGTTGCCTTAAATTCCCCTCTCTGCCTACGGGTTTACCTCCCGTAGGGATGGAGATAAATTGAGGGGGTGGACAGCTTCGCTGGACGGGGTGGAAGTATTTTGAAACTTGAGCTTTTTGTCCTCCTCCGTCACTTCGTGACACCTCCCCCAAGGGAGGACAGTATTTTCGGTCGCTCAATGGAGACATCTCTGCCTAAAGCAGGCAATGACATTTGCTTTACACTCATCCCGTAGGGGCGACCTTATGTCACCTGTGTTTTATAAATCCATCCACCCCGCCCCTTTGGGACACCCTTCAAGAGGGGAATTAAAAAACAGTCCAAACGGACTGCTTCTCTATTTGTACTAGGAGAGGGACTTGGTCACAAGTAATTTTCCTGACGGAAAATTCTCGCGACCCCGTCTCGCGGTGTTCGCCTTGTGCTTCGCACAAACTCACACATCGCTCCGACCTTCAAGTCCTGAGCAATAGTCAAAACTGACTATTGCTTTTTTGTTTCTATAATTTGTACTAGGAGAGGGACTTGAACCCTCACAGTGTTTAATCACCGACGGATTTTAAGTCCGTTGCGTCTACCATTCCGCCACCCTAGCTGATAGTGAAATCATTATATCTTATTTTTAGAATTTTGACAAGAAGAGAGTAATTCACCATTAAAGTTTCTATCTCTCAGCTTCGTATCTTTCTAGTCGATTATATTGCTTAGTGAATACCATTTGCCACAACTGTAGATATCCAGACCTAAAACTACCAGCGCAACTCAAAAGATAATATTCCCATAGTCTATAAAACTCTTCTCCGTATTTATCTTTTAACTCTGGCCAAGATTGTGTGAAATTCTCATACCAAGCCATCAGAGTAAGGTCATAATCTGGTCCAATATTATGCAAATCTTGTATAGTTAATATGCTTTCCCAAGATTTAGATAATTGTTGCAAAGATGGTATTTGACCTCCTGGGAATATATATTTGTCTATCCAAGGTTCAGTAGTGGTAGTAGAAACACTATCTCCAATAGTATGTAAAAGAGCTAAACCATCATCTTTTAGATTCTTATTCACAGCCTCCATATACTCTTTATAATTTTTATACCCTACATGCTCTAACATCCCAACTGAAACCACCCTATCAAAAGGCTCTGATGAATATTCTCTATAATCAGCTAAAACAATTTCTATTGGAAGCTCCTTAACAGTATCTTGAGCTAATTTTTGTTGCTCTTGTGAAATAGTAATCCCAACTCCAATAACACCATATCTCTCTGAAGCAAACTTCAATAAACCGCCCCAACCACAACCAATGTCTAGTACTCTCATTCCTTTTTCTAACTTTAATTTACGGCAAATCAAATCTAATTTATTCTCTTGAGCTTGATTTAAATTATCAGCATTTTTCCAATAAGCACAGGTATATTGCATATAAGGATCAAGCATTCTAGTATACAAATCATTCCCTATATCATAATGCTCTTTAGCTACTCTCTTACTTTTTTCTTTATCTTGTAAATTCAAAACCTTACTTTGTAAAACATATAGTCGATTTTGCCAAGAACCCCCAAAAACATCAGATAAAGCATCCAAAACTTTATATTTTCTTATTCTAAATAAGAATTCATCCAAAGCCTCTACATCCCACCAACCTTCTACATACCCCTCACCGACACCCATTGAACCATCTTTCAGCATTCTTTGCCAAATAGCTGGATTTTTAACCTGAAAGTCCCAAACTCTATCTCCATTTACCTTAATATCTCCAAGAGCCATAGCTTCTGTAAAAATCTTTTCTATTTTGTCCATATTAAAATCTATTATTTATACTGTTCAATAATTCTGATCTTTGAATTAAATGATAAATATAATTGTACTGTAAAAACTTTTATTTTTCAATATTTCGCCATTGTTCCACGTGGAACAATTTAGTCAAGCCCCTCTAGAATATTAGGATAAAGCTTAATCCAACTTTTCTTATGACAATTATCCACAATACAGGCAATAGCATCTATTGTCATATCCATATCTTGTAATTTCCGCTTCTGCACATACATTTGAGCACCTAGTTTGAGATGTTTGATCTTTCTTGGAGTGATATTATATATAGGAAAATCTAAGTTATCCCCAAGTTTTCCACATTTATACACAGTTTTGACTTCTATGATGTGTAAAACTTTATCCTTAATAGCAATAATGTCTAGTTCTGAGAACTTACCCAATCTTACATTTTGGTCTATAATTTCAAACCCTTTGGATAGTAATAATTTTACCGCCAATCTTTCACCCAAATCACCTTTGTTTTTTGTATCCATATACATAAGTGTAACATTCCACACAAAAAATTACTATTATAAGACTAAGTCCAATAAAGCCAAGCTCGCTCCATAGTAATAAAAGTATATTATGCACCGGCTCATATTGCCATAATTCACGATTATCAGATAAATTTATAACATACTGCCCCAACCCAACTCCAAAGAATAAATTAGAACCTATCATTTGAAAAGCATCCTGTACATATAGAAACCTTTTGGTTATGGTGTCTATAATTTGTGCATATGGAATAATCCATAAGAATATGATTCCCGATACGGACATTGCGTTGACGAATAATCTTGGCAGGGATTTTAATATTCTTTGAAATTGTTCCACGTGGAACATTGACTTTTGAGTCGATGTTGTCAAATATACTAAGTCTAACGCTAAAAGCAATGCTATAGCCGTTTTAGAAAAACTAAGTAAGATTAAAAGGTGTAGAATAAGAATTATAAATTTACGAAAAACCTTACCAAATCCATCTAATCTAGCGTATAAAAGATATGTTGCTGTCAAAATAGATATCCCAAAAGCTTGTATTGAGGTTAAGATATAATGATCTATAAGTCCTGCAATAATAATAGTAGCCGAGTAAATTATTATAGATAGTTTTCTGCCTAGTTTTTGAGCATATAACAAAATTAAAGCTAATATACCAACATAACCCAATATATTAGGATGTGGAAAAGTTCCATAACCCCTTATAAAGGTATTGTTAAAAATATCAACTTTAGCCACACCTGCAATACTATTAGATAAAACCGGTTCTATCACAAGAGGTAATCCAAGATTTTTTTGTAATCCAAATTGAGCTATAACTATAATAGCTTGAGCTAACATCCCAATAAAGAGTCCGTTTATAGTGTATTTCAGGTCTCTGGCTAAATATTGAAATCTACTTATATACCAAATCAAGGCTAGTCCTAAATAAAATCTCATTCCAGAAACCCAAGTCAAAAGAGGATATTTTACCCAAAACAAGTGTAAAAATATAAGAGAAAATAAAGTTATCCATAACTTATCCACATTTTTTATATCACTAAATGGTAGATTTTTAGTTTTCCACCAAAAAAAGAATATAGCTATAAGAAAGATTATATCTAGACTATGTAAATATATAGTTGCATACGGAGAACTAATATTTCTAATATTATATTCAAATAAGGTTGTCCTTATCAAAAATGGCAAACTTATGCCTATACTAGTATATATAAATAATTTAATTTTATTCTGCATTTCATTTACTTTTCAATAATCTAATCTTGCTATCAGCTAAAGAATAATATATATTTAATATATGTATATGTATTTATTATAATCATATCATATTCCATTTTGTGGATAACTTGTGAGAAACCCCGACTTATACCCAAGTTATCCACAATTATTATTAAATTTTGTTTATGTCTAATAAAAATATAGTGGTGATTGGTGGAGGAACTGGCTCTTTCACTGTTTTATCTGGATTAAAATTATTTAGCAATCTAAATCTTAAAGCTATAGTTAATATGGTGGATAATGGTGGTTCTACTGGTAAGCTAAGAGATGAATTGGGAGTTTTACCACCAGGAGATATTAGACAATGTCTAGTGGCTCTTGCTGAATCACCTGAAATTCTAAGACATTTATTCAACTATAGATTTGACTGTGGAGAATTGACTGGACATAATTTTGGAAATTTATTTTTATCAGCTCTAGAAAAAATTACTGGTAATTTTGAAGAAGCTGTCAAAACTGCTGGTGATATTTTATCCATCAAAGGAGAGGTTATACCCGTCACCACAGATAGTATTAATCTATCTATTACTCTTGACAACGGAACTGAACTATTGGGAGAAGCTAGAATCCACGATTCTACAGAATATTTACAGCATCCTGTCAAAGAATTAAAGTTAATTCCCAAAACCACACTCAATCCCAGAGCCAAAGAAGCTATTATGGAAGCAGATAGTGTTGTCATCGGACCTGGTCTTTTTTACGGGAGTTTACTACCTAATTTGATAGTTCCAGGAATGAGTCAAGCCTTAGAAAAAACCCAAGCTCAAATTATTTATAATGTAAATCTGATGTCTAAAGTAGCTGGACATAAACAATGGTCAGTAGAGGAACATATTAGACAACTGAATAAGTTTATGGGGACTGAAGTTATAGATATAGCTTTATATAATACCACTCAACCTGATCCAAAATTGGTAGCAAAGTATCAAGAGGAGGGAGAACCTGTTGTCAAATCAAGTAAAGCTAATAAGCTTGGTAAAACTACCCTTATAGGAGCTGATTTAATTGCAGATGGTATATTTATCAACCCAAATAAAAAAGATTCTCTTAGAAGGACTTTAATCCGACATGATCCACTTAAACTTGCTGAAGCTTTGTATAGATTGATTTAATTGTGAGTAGTGAATAGTGAGTTGATAATTTTGCAAGGGCGACTTTTTGTCGCATATCCTTGATATGATCTTGTTTTTAAATTCCCCTCTTGAGGGGTGGATTCTTGTTATGTTTACATAGCGAGGAGACGGGGTGGAGTATTTTTGTCCTCTTTTCTAACTGCCGTAAGTAGTTGGAGGGAGCTTTAAGTCCCTCCTATTAGCTCTTGTAAAGAGATATTAGGAGGGGGTAAATGTTTATCCTTCCATATTATAAAATTTATAAACAAAAAACCTCCGGAGTATGACTCCAAGGAGGTGAGGTTTGAAATTTAAATAAAATATTGATTAATTAGCTTCAGTTCTCGTGCTCGTGTATGTTTCTCTTACTTTTCTGTGATAAATAAATACACTACCATTCTGTAGTATAGCCGCCAAAAAAAGAGGTAATTTGAGGGAATATTTGACTAAATTCTCAATCAAATAACACGTATGTTCAATCTTTACACTCAAAAAGTTAAGCAAATTAGACAAAAAAAACCAAATTGTTCGAGGGTACATGATGAAAAAAGATAGCTTAGCATTTAATATATATCATATATATTTGACTTTGTAAATAGTTAATAAGATTATTTGATATTTTTGAAATAGCAGAATACAAAAAACTTGCAATTTTACTACAATTTATGGTATATAAATATAGAAAACTCACTCAAGACCTGTCATGAGAGTTAATGTAATACATTTTCTTTCTTTTCTAGAACCTGAATTGAAAATGCAGAAGTGCCACTGGGCAGAAATAATGTCTGATACGAACTACCCTAAATTACTACAAAAAATAAGAGGTAAGTATCATGGAAATTTAAATATATTGAGAAAGGAGATTTTAAGTACTATAAATTCTGAACAATATAGATATTCTGATACTTTAGAGTTTACATTACCAAGTCACTCTTGTAAACATATTATACTTAAATTCTTATTCTCTTGGAAATATTCAGTATCGGCATAATTATAGACTTCAATTAAAATTTACATCCCTAGCCTCACACTGTGGGGCTTTTTAATTTACCCTCTATTAGATCTCTTTCGCTCATTGGAATCTAATACTCTTTTGCGAATTCGAAGACTAAGTGGAGTCACTTCCAACAATTCATCATCAGCCAAATACTCAATACTAGCCTCTAGAGACATATCTTTTGGAGGGGCAATAAATACACCGTCATCTGAGCCGGAAGCCCTCATATTGGTCAATTTTTTAGCTTTAATGGGGTTTATTTCCACATCTTGTTCCCGATTGGATTCTCCTAAGACCATACCAGGATAAACTTCAGTTCCATCAGACACAAAAAACACACCTCGATCAGAAGCTCCATCCAGAGCATATTTGGTTATTTTACCTAGTTCCAGAGACACAATAGACCCGGTAGCTCTTCCTTTACCATTAGACATTCTTGGACCATATTCCAGGAAAGAACTATTCATAATCACAGTTCCCTTAGATAAAGTCAATAATACACTCCTTAGCCCAATCAAATTCTGAGTAGTAATTTTATATTCAATATGAGACTCATTATGCTCATTAATTTCCATATTCACTAATTCTCCCTGCCTTTTATTTACAGCTTCAATAATCTTACCACTATACTCTTCAGGCACATCTAGACTCAATAATTCATAAGGCTCTTCTGTAGCTCCATTATTCTCTCGGAGAATTACTTGAGGCCTTCCAACAGAAAACTCATATCCCTCTCGTCGCATAGTCTCAATCAAAACAGCCAAATGCAACTCCCCACGGCCAGCTACCAAGAATTTGTCAGGGCTATCTGTATCTTCAATTCTCAAACTAATATTAGTCTCTTGCTCTTTATATAATCTATCTCGGATCATACGAGAAGTAGAATATTTACCTTCCTTCCCAGAAAAAGGACTGTCGTTGATAGCAAACATCATCTGCAAAGTAGGGCTTTCCACCTCTACAGGGGCAATTTGAACTGGATTTTGAGCATCTGCAATAGTATCTCCGATTTCAATATCGGCAATACCAGCAATCACCGCAATATCTCCAGCTACAATTTCAGTAGCCTCCACTAATTCCATTCCATTGTATTTCAGCAAACTAGTGATACTATTCTTAGTCTGATTACCTGCTTTGTCTATTCTAACCACAGACATACCCTTCACTATCTTACCAGCATCAATTCTACCGACAGCCATAGTACCTTTGAATTTATCAAATTGCAAATTCAAAGTCAGCATACGAAAAGACTCTTCAATAGGAGAGGTCGGAGCTGGTATTTCATTCACAATAACCTCGAATAGTTCAGTCAAATCCTTACCAGTCTGGTCAGTTTCCAAAGAAGCCGAACCATTAATAGCCGAAGCATACACAATTGGGAAATCTAATTGCTTATCATTAGCATTCAGAGTAACGAATAAGTCAAAAGTCTTATCCACCACTGCATCGGGATTAGCATCAGGTCGGTCAATTTTGTTAATAACCACTACTACACGAAGCCCTAAAGCTAAAGCTTTTTTAAGTACAAATTTAGTTTGAGGCATTGGCCCCTCTTTAGAATCCACCAATAAAAGAGCTCCGTCAGCCATTTTAAGAACTCGCTCTACTTCTCCTCCAAAATCAGCATGCCCGGGAGTGTCAATCAAATTAATAGTATAGTCTTTATAAGTAACAGAAGCATTCTTAGCCCTAATAGTAATACCTTTTTCTCGCTCCAAATCCATAGAATCCATCACTCTCTCCTGAACAGCCTGATTCTCTCTAAAAATCTGAGTTTGATGCAAAATAGCATCCATCAAAGTGGTTTTACCATGGTCAACGTGAGCAATAATAGCAAGGTTACGGATATGTGAATTCATATAATTAGGAGATAAATGAGTTTATTAATGGGATTATTGTATATTAAATTAGGAAAAAAAGCAAATATAGGTGCTGAATAAGATACTCGTTATGGTAGACACAGAATATTATATAATTAACTGTCCTCCTTTGGAGGAGGTGGCACCGTAGGTGACGGAGGAGGACAATAGATTAGATTAAGATTAAATATAATAGAATAATATAAGTCTTTGCAATATACATTTTGACAAATTATTGGTTACAAATGTCAACTCTTGACAAATTTATATAAATATTATAGTATATTATTCTGCTTAAGCAAGCAAAGACAATTATAAATATCATTCTAAAAAGGGCGCTCAGCTCTTTTTTTGTTTGTCTTCCCCTAAAATGTTCCACGTGGAACATTTAACTATATTATCTACTTTATAAAAACAGCCCTCCGAAACAATCGGGGGCTGGGGGTTGAGAAACAGTGAATTCACGTCTCATGAGATTCGCTGAGGGGTGCGCCGTCGGTAAGGAGAGCAAGAAGAGAAGAGTTGATGGCGACAGCGAGGGTGTCACAGGAGGTGAGGTTGGGCTCTCTGCCGGTAGTGGCGACGTGTGCAGCAATGTTGGCAGCAAGGGTGGCGCAGTTGTCGACTAAAGAGCTGTGGGTGATATAGTTCCTGATATCGGACTGACCGAGGGCGGCGAGAGTGGTGATGGCTGCGCCGTCGATAAGGAGAGCAAGAAGAGAAGAGTTGATGGCGACAGCGAGGGTGTCACAGGAGGTGAGGTTGGGCTCTCTGCCGGTAGTGGCGACGTGTGCAGCAATGTTGGCAGCAAGGGTGGCGCAGTTGTCGACTAAAGAGCTGTGGGTGATATAGTTCCTGGTATCGGACTGACCGGGGGCGGCGAGAGTGGTGATGGCTGCGCGGGCACGAGTGGCGCGAAGGGCGGGGTCGGCGCAGAGGGCGGCGTCGAGGGCAGCGAGAAAGGAGGTGGAGGGGGACATCGTTTAGTAAAAAACCTTCTGAACCATAGCACATTTCCCTCTTTTTGTCAATGTTATATCTCATACTGTTTGGGGTAGAATAACAGGCGACTGAAAGGTCGCCCCTACGGCATTCATAACTCACCGTTCATAATTTATAATTATTACCCTATATGCTATAATAAAGCTAAACTTATAAACTTAAATCTATGAAAATTCTACACAAAATCATTATCTGGCTTACTTGGAGTAGTCCTGTTCTATTCTTACCTTTTTTCTTTCTTACAATTAGTGAGCGAGTAGAGTATGGTAAGAATATGGGAACTTTATCTCTTATTCTATTCATCATTACTCTTATCCCGAGTATGATTAGGCGATTTAGATTGGCAAAAGAGTTTAGTTTATTAATTAAATTAACCCTACCTGTCAGAAGACAATTTGGCATTTTGATGTTTATGACAGCTTTTACTCATTATTTAGCAATGAAAGTAATCCCGACTTTGCAATTCAAACTACCTCCATCTTTGCCTGATTATCAGGCTTTTGGGCTGGCAGCAATTATTTTATCTTTAGCACTGTTCATAACTTCCAATAACTGGTCTACTCGCAAACTCAAGTCCAATTGGAAAAAATTACATAGACTAACTTATGTTATCGGATGGCTGATCTTTGGACATGTACTTTTGATTAGCCTAAGATCTGAAGAAGGAATCTCAATACAAGCATTAGCAATTGGTGTTGTAATGGCCTTAGAAATGGCTTCTTTGATTAAGGCTAGAGTTAATGTGTTATCTTAACACTTATAATTCAAGAGTTAATTTAGGCCATTTTACTAACCAATTTTTCTCTTTAACACGAGATTTTACCAACTCTATATGATCTGGAAATTTTGGATTTACCTTTATACATAAATTAACTATATCACTAATTCCATATGGTGCTAAAAGTGTTAATTTACCTCTATCCAAATTAACTCCTATACAAGTAGCTGTCTCTGGCCAAGATGAAATAGCATCTTCTGTTGACTTAAAAGGCAGTCTATTATTAAATTTATGAGCATAGACTTCATTAATAATCTCCCATCTAATACCGGTTTCTTCTATTAGTTTTTTTGAAAGACTTTCATCAGACCTATAGTCATTTCCCTTTATATCAAAATAGACTAAATCTATATCTTTTGTGTCTACCTCTACATTATGATATCCATGTAGATGATCCCAAACCTTATTTCGAATAAATCCAGCTCCAATAAACCAGTTTGGGAGATTAAGTTCTTCCGCTAAATGCAAAACTTGCATCATCCATTCGTCTTCTCTAATTAAATTAATAACATCTTCCTTAGTCATATTTAGTAACTCTACCCAAGATGGGCATGGTCATTCCAAGTGACGACTTTCCAAAATTTTTCAACCTCATCATATTGCATCCAGACAATACCGGTATTACTCATTATAAAATTACTAACTATAGTCCTTGATTCTTTTGGCGTCACCTCTAACCCAAATAAACGATACCAAAGCAGACAATGTAAAAAGTTTTTATGTGTTACTACAACAATATTATCTTCTATCCTATTTTCTAAAAACTCAAAACATTCTCTAGCTCTCTGCCTCAAATCTACAAAGTTTTCTTCATCTGAATATTTCCATTCTCCCCCCCCCCAATTTTTTTCAATTTTCTCGTCTATCGCTTGTAGTTCTGGGATATTTTTACTCTTATTCTCTTGAATAGACGGTCTTTTTCTTTCTCTAAATAAACTGTTCTCAATGATATCCTTACCTGTCACTTGAGCAATATACTCAGCAGTTTGTTTAGCTCGGGTATAGTCACTACTGATAATAATTTCAACTTCAATATTAGAAAACCTATCCGCAATTAATTTAGCCTGTGAATGTCCTTTCTCAGATAAAGAAGTCTCAGCCGACTGATAAAGTCTTGCTTGATTTCCTTCCGACTCACCGTGCCTAACAAAATATATGTTTTTCATATAAATCTATTTTTGAAAATAATCTCTTATAGTTTCATATACTAATATATTTATACTACCATATATTTCACTTTCTATATATTCTTTAATAGGTACCCATCGCCATTCAGAAAATTTTTCTGGCTCCATAAGGGTTGATTCTTGATCAGTTGTACAATGAAAAATATATACATTGTCTCCATCACTACTACCAGGAATTTGTCCAACAAAATCTTGAATATACAACTCATTAATACCAACCTCTTCTAAAACCTCTCGTCGCAAGGTTTGTTCTATAGTTTCCCCTATTTCTGATCTTCCTCCCGGCAATGTCCATACCGATAGTGTATCAGTGTCCTGTAATTTATAATGTCGAAGGCCAGTGAGAATTTTACCTTCTTTTTCAATTATAGCAATAGGACATAGTATCCCATCTCCTAACTCACACAACTTATCTTTATGAATATTTTTCATACTGTGGACCTGACTGGGATCGAACCAGCCACCTCCTCGGTGCAAGCGAGGCGCTCTACCATATGAGCTACAGGCCCTAATCTAATTACAGACTAGAGTATATCAAATTTAGGTTTTTTATGCAAGAGGAGAGAGTAATGGTGAATTGTGAATGGTAAATTGTGAATTTTGTAGAGTCGGCGCCCTCGCCGACATTGTTTTCGTAGGGGCGATCCTTCAGTCGCCTTAAATTCCCCTCTTGAGGGGTGGACTGCTAAGCAGGACGGGGTGGAAGTATTTTAAAACTTGAGCTTTTTGTCCTCCCTCCCCCTACGGGTACTCCCTCCAAAGGGAGACAAAAAATTCGAAGTTTATAATTACCCCCTACTCGTGATGATGTTCTTCAGCAGCATCAGCTTCTGCTTTGGTTAAATGCACAGTTCCAAAAGGATGTTCTGGTTCTGCATAAATAGAGTATAGTTGTAGAGGTTCAGAGCCTGTATTGACTATATTATGAAATATCTCAGCTGGTACATGTACCGAATAACCATCACTAATATCTTTTACAAAATCTAAATTATCCCGATTTTGCCCCATATATACCTTTCCTTGTCCTTGGTCTACTCTTATAAACTGTTCAATATTATGATGTGCCTCAAGGCCAATTTCTCCGCCCACAGGGATAGACATCACTGTCACCTGCATCTTATCTCCTGTCCAAATTGTCTGACGATAGGCTTGATTTTCAATTACTAATTCTTCTAGATTAAATACTGCTGGTTGTTTTCCCTTGTCTTCAATCATTTTCATAGTTGTAGTAATAAATATTACACTTGTATTATATACCTTTTATGATTGTATTGTCTATAAGCGTTATTAATATTGACATTTTATTTACCATTTGGCATACTGTTGTTATCCTCTGAACCTTAAGCTGTGCCTGACAACTCTATCTCCGAACCCATTCTACACGCTATAGTTCGTTTAGAAAGAACATTTCTTAGAGACATACCTCCTCAGGAAAAGGAGTATATCGATAAACATTCATTTCAAATTGCCTACAATAATTGGCTTTGCCATCAGGGATAATCGTTCCTTAGACCAGCCACTAAGCTGGTTTTTTTATTTATTTGAATATAGTTTCGTAGCATTTGCACTTTGTAGGGGCGACCTTTTGTCGCCTGCATTTTGTCTCTCTTCCATCCCTACGGGAGGCAGGCGGAGGGAGTACCTATAAAAAGGCCTTATCCTTTGGGAAAGGGTAAGTAATCCCCCTAAGTAGGAAGGCTACGAGGAGTTTACCTCCGAGTGTCGGAAACCTAAGGTGTCCGAGACAGGGTTTTAGGGGGATTAGTGGAAATGGTGAGTTTTCCCGTTGAGGAAGGTTGGGAAACCGTGAGGTTTCACAGGAGCAAATCCCATTTGCGACGGGCGAGGGTAGATAGAGTTATAATTTTTATTTAAAATATAGACTAATTATTATCCACCCCGTCCAGCAGAGCTGTCCACCCCTCAAGAGGGGAATTTTAAAACAGACGCCATGAGAAACTCCCGTTTTCCCGAGCCCTTCCCACAACCGACCGCTATGCGAATAAGAAAACGGGATAAAACCCGTTTTCTTCTTGGCGGGGATTCCCAAAATGTATACATTTTCCAAAACCCCTCGGTTTTGGTATTTCCGCCACGGGAAAACTCCCGTTTTCCCGACCCCTTTCCCATACTCGTCCCCGCCAAAATAAAAAGAGGCTTAATTGATGCCTCTTCTTTTCTTGGCGGGGACGACCGGGCTCGAACCGGCGACCTTCTGCGTGACAGGCAGACGCTCTAAACCGACTGAGCTACGCCCCCATGATTGAATCATTATAGCAATGTTCTTGGAATTTAGCAAGAGCAACACTCTGGGGTGGCCAACGGGAATTGAACCCGTAATGTCGGAACCACAACCCGAAGTTTTACCATTAAACTATGGCCACCACACAATGCTTCTCTTAGGATTATAATGTTCAATAATCCATATTCTACCAAAAATATCTACAAATTGCAAATGTATGTACTATAAAAAAACCCCGCCAACTTGTGACGGAGGAGAAAGGATTAGAGAACGTCAACATATTCGTGACCGTTCCAAAGAGCGGTACCCCTTATAAATACAGGCTCCTGCCAACATCATGCTGGCTAGGATGGATACTTGAGCTACTCTCCTATGTGGTCCATATGGATCAACAAAGAATCCAATAACAAGTATGAGTATAATACAACCTACCCCTGCTGTGATGAACCGCAGACTAGCCCACCCGTGAGCTAGTCTAGTTTTTTCGATTTATTTGATATTCATTACCGTTTCAATGGGAAAGGTACAACAAAATACTTGTACCACATTTTCCTAATTTTGTCAATAAATTCTGTTTTTACTTATTAAATTTACTTGCAGTTTATATGCTTAGTTGTTATATATACTTATATTATATGTTTTTATTTTGTTATATATTTTCTACAATAATGACAGTATTTGATTCACCGTTCACAATTATCCCTGACTATTCTTGACTATCATATCTATAACCTCATCTCGACTAGAAGTTACTTGGAATAAATTCAAATCAGCTGGACTAATAGTTCTATATTTTTGATCCAAAACCTCTTTTATATAATTAACTAAGGGGCACCAAAACTTATCATCATACAAAATTAAGGGTGTAGGGTCTACTTTATGTGTTTGCACTAGTGTCAAAACTTCAAACAATTGATGTAATGTCCCTAAACCTCCTGGGCAAAATAAATATTGATTAGTAGGCCCAGTGAGAATAAATTGCCTAGTAAATGGAAATCTAAAGTGGATAGAATCACTAACATACTGATTCATTGTTTTACCAGCTTGATTGAGCAGAGTAGCATAAGCTGGTTTTTTAGCTTCAGACGAGGCTTTGTTTGCAGCTTCAGCAACTCCAAACCCTCCTCCAGTTAATATGCTAAAGTCATGCTTGATTGTTTGTTGTGCAATATGGTACACATCCTCATAATAATGACTTTCTCTTGAGACTTTATTACTCCCTAAAATAGTTATATTCTTCGGTAAATTTTGTAAAAAATCTAACCCCTCTACTAATTCAGCCATAATACGAAATATCCTCCAGTTTACACTAGCAACCTGATTTGTAGTATTAGATATATTATCTAGAAAGTTAGGGTGATCTTCTGTATTTTTAATAATATCATAGGCTTCTTCTGCAGTTTCTACTACTTGCAGCATAGCTAAATCCTCAGCCTTAATAGCTCCTAGTATTTGATGACAAGTATTGTTAAGAAAATCTACTAAAGGTGTCCAGAACTCTATACCTACCAAAATAACTGGAACTTTTTGAATAAATCCCAAAGCCATTTCATTCAAAACTTGGAATAGTTCATCCAGAGTACCATATCCTCCAGGGAAATACACAAAGGCCTGAGAAGGGGTTGTAAGCATCACTTTACGGGTAAAGAAATAACTAAAATCTACCGAATCTGTCACATAGGGGTTAATTCTTTGCTCCATTGGGAGTTCAATCCCAAGCCCAATTGAAGTTCCTTTTACTTGAAAAGCTCCCCGATTAGCTGCCTCCATAATTCCTGGGCCTCCTCCTGTGATAACAGTAAAGTTATTAAGCCCTAAAATTTCTCCTAATTTACGAGCTTTAATATAATATTCATCTCCTTCATGGGTTCTGGCTGAACCAAAAATAGTGACTTCATTTTTATATTTAGACATCAAGTCATAACCCTCTACAAATTCAGCCATAACCTTGAACAATTTCCAAGAATCTGTTTGAGCTAAATTGTATGGGGTTTTAGCTACATCTTGAATAGTTTTTAGTCTTTCAGTATATGCCATATTTATGTTTATTAAGAGAGTTGAGTTTCCCGACCCCCTCCCAGTTCGATCCTTTTAATATTCGATTTCTAATTTTATCTTCCTTTCTGGGGGTGTCTCCGATTGGGCATCTCAATCGCTATAGCTCCTTGGAAACCCACGGTTTCCAACACTCGGTCTTTGACCTCGTTGCCTTCCTACTCAGGAAACTCCCGTTTCCCGACCCCTTCCCAGTTCGATCCTTTTTAATCTGATATTTTAATTTCTTATTCGATTTCTAATTTCATCTCACTTTCTGGGGGTGTCTCCGATTGGGATCGAACCAATAACCTACAGCTTAGAAGGCTGTTGCTCTATCCAATTGAGCTACAGAGACATTATCATTCAAGATTATAACAAATATTATAAGTTTTTGCAAGAAAAAAGCCCGCTTCTCATCTTTGTACTAAACTGTTATACATATAATAGTCGTAGGAATTTTGTTCCTCCTAAAAATTCCCCTCTTGAGGGGTGCCTGTAAGGTGGGGTGGAGTGTGCTTGCTCTTTTTTATAAATATTTTAGTTTATTTTCCACCCCGTCAGGCAAAGCCTGCCACCCCTCAAGAGGGGAATTTAATTATAATTCACCATTCATAACTTATAATTGACCTCTTACCACTCAGGGTCATAATCAGTATAGGTGAGAGATAATTGTTCTAAAAGATGATCCGGGATTTCATTGATAAATCTTGAGGATGGATTAGATTGAATTTGTCCAAAAATTCGCCTCAACTGAGTATATGTCATATATAGTTTATCTTTGGCTCTAGTAATACCTACATAGCATAATCTTCTCTCCTCTTCCAACTCTTTATGTGAGACTAGGCTACGAGAGTGGGGGAGTATACCTTCTTCCATACCAATCATAAACACAACAGGGAATTCCAGACCTTTAGCCGCATGATAAGTCATCAAAGTGACGGTTTGACTAGCCTGCATACCATCAATATCCGAGAGTAAAGCCGTCTCTTGTAAAAACTCATATAAAGCCTCCTCAACGGGCAGATTATCGAACTTCTGAGTGACCGTGAATAATTCCTCAATATACTCAATTCTGGCTTCATTTTCTTTGTTCTTCTCCCAATGACTAGTATATTTGGTAATTTTAATAATATCTGCCACTAATTGGGATAAATTATACTTTTCTTTTTCAAAATACCCTCTAAGCTCCATAATTTGCTCACAGAAGGCTAGAATTCCACTTTTAGCCTTACCTGTTAGCTTGAGGGAGAAAGCCTCTGGTTCAGTCAATAATTGAATTAAATTGACATTAGCATCAGCATCATTAATCTCAGAATAGGCTAATAAAATTTTCTCTACACTAGCCTTACCAACTGACCTTTTAGGTACATTGATAATTCGCCGAAAAGAAGCCGTGTCATTATTATTATAAATAAACTTAAGATAAGCTAACAAGTCTTTGATCTCTGCTCGCTCATAGAATTTCGTCCCACCTACAATTTGATAGGGGATTCTAAGTTGTAAAAAAGCCTCTTCCAAAGCTCGAGACTGAGCATTAGTCCTATATAGACAAGCAAAGCTAGATAGAGAGTATTTGTTCCTGCCCACCAAATCTTTGATGGTTCTTGCCACAAACATACTCTCCTGATACTCATTTTCAGCTTCTACCAACTGAATAAGATCTCCTGATTCTTTATCTGTCCAAAGATTTTTATCCTTTTTTTGTGTATTCTTATCAATTACCTGATTAGCCGCATCCAAAATAATCTGAGTCGAGCGATAATTCTGCTCTAAGAGTACAACTTTAGTATTTTTATAATCTTTCTCAAAATTTAATATATTCTTAAAATCAGCCCCTCTCCAAGAATAAATAGCTTGAAAGTCATCTCCAACCACACATAAATTCTTATACTTGTTAGCCAATAACTTTACCAATTCATACTGAGCCTGATTGGTATCCTGATACTCATCAATCATAATATACCTAAATCTCTCCTGATATTTGGCTAGCACATCAGTATATTCTTTGAATAAAACAACCGTATTCATAATAATATCATCAAAGTCCATAGCATTATTCTTCCGCAACTGCTTCTGATACTCCTGATATAATTCAATAGTCAGCTCCTCTAGCGGGCTAGTGGGGTTATAAGTAGCAAATTGAGTAGCAGTGACTAAATTATTCTTCGCCTTAGAGATAAGATTCTGAATAGTAGCCGGTTTGACTTGCTCTTTTGAAATATCTCTCTTCTTAAGTAAATCTTTTATAATATTTTGACTATCCCCAGTATCATAGATTAGAAACGACTTATCATAACCTAAAGCTCCAGCCTCTCGATGTAGAATATTCAGACAAACCGAGTGAAAAGTACCAACCATCGGCATATTGGGTACATAGCCATCAAAAGAAGTCTCTAACAAATGACTAATTCGCTCTTTCATCTCCTTGGCAGCCTTATTGGTAAAGGTAACAGCCAGAATATTATATGGATCAATCCCTTTAGCCACCATATAAGCAATTCGCTTAGTCAAAGTTGAGGTTTTACCAGACCCAGCTCCAGCTAACACCAAAACCGGACCTTCAATAGTTTGAGCCGCTTCGAGTTGTTTGTCATTCAAACCACTTAAAATTGGATGTATTTTCTCTTTGGACATTTGGTTAATAATTTATAATTTTGATATCAAATAAAGCTAACTGATGGAGGCTCCAAGCAGACTCGCACTGCTGTAGAGGGTTTTGCAGACCCGTGCCTAACTTCTCGGCCATGGAGCCAGTTATGGGTTTTAGTATATCATAGATTCAGTTTTTAGGGAAATGTGGAGATAGGGAGAAAAGAAAAAAGACCCCCATGGTGGTGGGGGCCCCTAGTCAGTGTGCCCAAATGTAGTACGGGCATCCTCGAATAAGGCGAGTTTATTATATTTTGTTCCAAGTTCCTCCCAAAAATCTTGGGCTACATAACAGGCTTGACAGGAAGTTTGAGCTACAATGGTAAGTAAATCGAGGTGTCTGAAAAAATCTACACGGGCTTTGTAAAAGGCGTCGGCATCTTTGGCCTTAATAGCTAAAACACAATCATCTAAAGCACATCGAGCTTTTGTAACTTCACTCCTAGCACGGGCTGCTTGTACCATAGCGCGGGAGTGAATTTCTTGTAGGGACATGAAACTTATGCAACAACCTAAACACCATACCACACCTCCCCCATTTTGTCAAGATGTGTTGTGATTTATTTATAATCATTATCTCTACTTTGCCAATATAATAGCTTATTTACTTATTTTTATAAAATTTTATATTTTGCTATTATTTTATGTTTTATTCTAAATAGTTTTAACTCACGTAGGGGCGACCTTTAAGTCGCCCGAAATGAAAAAGCCCACCGTCCGAAGAGGGTGGGCTCTTTTGTTAACTGCTAAAGGTATGATATTACCTTCTCCATTTACGAAGTCGGTATGCTCGTCTTCTAGCCCACCAGGGGTTAGAATGGTTATGATGTATATGTCTGTCAAAACTACTTTCGTGGGGTTTGTGAGATTGATTTAGTAAATCCATTCCTCTTGAATGTTGTAGATTATCTAAAGATTCTCTATCTAAAAATTCTTCATATAGCTCACTTTCAGCTCTATCTAACTCATCTGAAGTTCCCACGAACTCCAGATATAGTTCACCAAGCATTCTATGATGCTCGTCCCACAATGATGCTTGTACCATGATTACTTTTCCCAGAAATGAAAAACCTTTCCAACCATACCACATCTTCCTCATTTTGTCAATACCTATTATTAATTTTAGTTAAAACTTTTCTCTTTTTATTTAACCATAACTCTTATTTACTTTAGTGTTTTGTTATTATGTTATATTTTATTCTGAATCATTTTGACTTTCGTAGTGTGGAGTAACTTTGTATTCGTAGGAGCGACCTTTTAGTCGCCTCAAGTCATCCTCCGCCCTACGGGCACCTCTAACAAGGGAGGGCAGTTTAGTGTTTACTTCCCCCTTATGCTATAATAACACCATATTAAACTGTTTTTCTATGAGTAAGCCTCCTAAATCACAATCCTATACTTTTGAGCCGAGAGAGCAGGGGACTTTACCTTATGATATCAATGCTAAGCGCAATGTGGCCGACCAATTAGCTTGGGCGAAGCGGGAGGATATTCTAGAGACTATTAACCCTCACAAAATCCCAATTTCGCTACTATTAGTCAATATAGATAGAGACAATAATATTGGCAATATTATCAGATCAGCCAATACTTTTGGGGTGCAGGAAGTGTTAATCTATGGGCGGAAAAAGTTTGACCGCCGAACTAGTGTGGGAGCGGAGTTTTTTATGCAATTTCGTCATATTAAATTTATAGAAGATCTCTCTGAACTAAAGCAAGAGTTTGACTTAATTATAGGCTTAGAACAGACTGACAATTCAGTAGAATTATATAGTTATAAATGGCCGAAGGATAAGAGTATTCTCATCGCTGTCGGTAATGAAGGCAGGGGATTACCACAGGAAATTCTAGATATTTGTGATACCACTATTGAGATAGAACAATATGGTACCACCCGCTCCCTGAATGTCTCTGTAGCGACTGGGATTGTCTTGTATGATTATAGGGTGAAGAATAATTATGAATTGTGAATGATAAATTATGTAGAGTCGGCGCCCTCGCCGACATAGATTTCGTAGGGCTTTAAGTACCTCCTATTAGCTCTTGTAAAGAGATGTTAGGAGGGGGCGACCTTACAGTCGCCTGAAATGAAAAAGCCCACCGTCCGGAGAGGGTGAGCTAAAGCAAAGGGTCTGCAGATCCATCTTGGATTGCAAGACGATAGGCTGCGAGTAAATCTCGTCTAACTTGCTCTCTTTTTTCAAAACCTAGTAAAAGAATTTGAACCGCGCTTAAATATTTTTTGGGTATTTCTAGCCCCATAACACTATATCCAAATTGAGATTTTTTAACCGCACTGTTGGCCAAAGCTAGTTTACATCTTCTTTCATTTTCAGAACTAGCATCATATGCTCTCTGAAAATGAGTGTACACATGTTTTAAAAACGGACAATCTGTATTCTCTAGTATCTCTAATGCTTCTTGTTCTGTGAGTTCTTTTTCTGTGAGTTCTTTTTCTGTGAGTTCTTTTTCTGTGAGTGCTTTTTGTTCCTTGACTTTTCCGGGAGCTTCCCTTGAAAATAGACCCAAGATAAAATAAAGAGCTTTCATGAGATTAAGTTACTACTTTACTCTTTATTTCTACATCAATATAGTTATTTTGTCAATAGTTTATATTTGTAGGGAATACTTTTTAGTCATCTTCACCCCCCTCAGCTCCAATGAGAGACATAGATATTAAACACCAAAAATTGCAATTATAAGCTCAAATATGGTATAATTTCTATGTTGTACTTTCACAGATTTATGTCTAATACTAACTGGAAAGATTTGAAGCCTGCTGTTCTAATTTTCTTTGCAGGTATGTTATCAATAATGGGACTATTTTCACCTTTTATTGCTACTTGGTTTCCAGAAGCTGATGTTTTAATAGGATTTACTGGGGGAATCAGTCTCATAACTAGTATAAAACTATTTTTTGAATTTAAAAAATCTAATTAATACTTTACTCTCCATAATTAAGTCAGTTTAAATAAGCTGGCTCTTTATTATATAAAATCAAAGTATTATTGTATGAAAAACCGGCTGCCAGTGGTAGTCGGTTGTATTTGAGTGTAAACCACTCAGGAAGGTGAAGGCTTGGGAACTCGAGATACAAGTTCTTCAAGCTGTGTCTCACAGCGAACCAATCTGTTACGATTGTATTCGTCTGGGTTGGCTTTATATCTCAACAGCAGAGTTTTACGATCATATTTAAGTGAATCAATGATTTGAGTAATCATAACACCCTCCTAAAAGAGCAATTTTATGTTCTATATTATATCACAAAACCTAACTTTTGTCAAAAATTATTAGCTTTTGAGCTTACTCACTCAACTCATCCAAAAGTTTCTCCACTTCATAAGCCTCCAGTGCTTCGCTGTCTATATCAAATCTAAGTTCGGGGGAGCGTCCTCTAGATAGTATATCTGCCAAAAAGTACTCATATTCTTTATGAGTTTTTCTTAATTTTTGTAAAACCGTACCTTGTTTATCGGTAGGGAATACAGTTATTTTGACATCGGCTACTTGCATATCAGCACTCACAATGACTTTAGAAACTGTCACCAAAATTCCAGGCTCCACATCTAATTCTCTTAACATTAGAGATGATAATTGCTCTTGAATTAATTGTTGGTAGCGTATAAGATGCCTATCTGCCATAATTATTTCTTGATTTGCTCATAGACATACAGTATATCTCCTACAACTGGAGTAGTTTTCTTGAAGGAACAAGAGATCACCATTCCACATTCATTACCTTCCATAACATCAGCTACATCTTGTTTGTCTTGTTGTAAATTAGACATTTTACCTTGTACAATAACCTTGCCCTCGGAGTTCTCAATTTCAATCAAACCATTTCTGACCATTCGTCCTGTTTGAACCAAACCTCCTAGTATCAAGCTCTTCTTATCTTCTTTGAATACTTTCAACACCTTTAGTTCTCCCAAGTCAGTTCTAGTTACTTTTGGACCTTCTAACTGAGTGATTTGGTCTCGGATTTCATCTATTAGCTCATAGATTAATTTGTAATGCTTGATAACCACATCTTTGAGATTGGCAAGTTCCAGCATTTTTTTATCTTGCTTGATTCCAAAACCTAAGATAACAGCTTGTTTGACCTTAGCCTCACTTATATCATTGGCATTAATATCTCCAACTTCACGAGATACAATTGTAATCTTAATATCTAGCTGAACAATTTGCCCTAAAGCATATTCAATAGCATCTAGAGACCCAATAGAGTCAGCTTTTATAATCAGATTCAAAGTTTTTTCTTTTTCTAACATTGATTGAATGACTGGATTATTAGCTGGTGGAATTTTAGCCGCTTCAATTAGCTCCATTGCTTCATTCTCAGAAGATACTACTCTAAATTCATCCCCAGCGGAAGCCACGCCTTTAAGTCCCAAAATTCTAGCTGGCTCGGCAGGATTTACCTCTTTGATATTTCCCCCCTTATCATCTGTAAGTCTTCTAACCTTACCATAGACGGAATTTCCTACTAATACCACATCTCCTAATTTTAATTTTCCATTCAAAACCACAATATCCGATAATGGGCCTGCCTTAGAGTCCAAAAATGACTCCAAAATAAACCCATCGGTAGCAGATTTATCATAATTAGCCTTCAATTCTTCTACTTCCGCTACAAGAGAAATCATTTCTAAGAGTTCTGGCATACCCTCACCTGAGACAGAAGAGACATTCAAGACAATAGTTTGCCCACCCCATTCTTCCGGGGTAAGTTCTAATTCAGCTAAATCAGCTTTAATTTTATCTAGCACTAGATTTGGCTTATCAATCTTGGTAATAGCCACAATAATCGGTAGCTTGGTACTTTTAGCAAGTTCAATCGCCTCCAAAGTCTGCGGCTTTACTCCTTCATCTCCAGCAATCACAATAATAATAATGTCAGCAGTCCTAATCCCACGACTACGAATGGATTTGAAGGCCTCATGCCCAGGAGTATCAATAAAAGTAATCTTAGAATCTTTATAAACCACCTGATAAGACCCAATGTGCTGAGTAATTCCACCAGCCTCACCAGCCGTCACATTAGCCTTGCGAATATAATCTAAAAGACTAGTTTTACCATGGTCGATATGACCCATAATGGTGACTATTGGTGGTCTTGGTTGAATCTGAGAGTTTGACATAAGAGTTAGAGTTTATTGGTGAGGGGAGTATTGATAGCAGTGGCTAGGACTTCGGCTTCTTCTTGGCTTAATTGCTGATTAGATCGGCCTTTTTCAATAGGTTTAGCATAAGAGCGACCTCCTTGTTCTCTGGTCGCAATATAAGTGAGTAAAATACCAGAGTTTTCATTATTTAAGAGGGCAGCTGTAAAACTAGTATCCCCACCCATATCTGCAAAAGGGTTAAATCTTTTAATCGCTACTTTATGCAAGGTATAATTCAATATTGTACTATGATATTGTAGTTCTGTAAAGGTTTTATCTAGCTTATTATCTATAGTTTGAAACTTTTTAGAGTATGACTCCAAGAGTTCATCCACATTGTCTATTTTGTCAGATTGAAAAACCCCCTTAATTTTATTTTGTAAAAAACTAACTCGCCACCAGCTATACCCAGCCACTCCAATAGCAATCAAGCTTAAACTCAATAAAACAATCTCCAAAACCATACTCTTGCTAAATATTACTAATACCTTTATACTACAACTATTCTAGGCTTTTTACAAGTAGGGGAGGGGTATCTTACCGGTATTATATTTCGTAGAGTCGGCGACCCCGCCGACATTATGTCCTTTCGTAGCGGAGGGTTTATCCCTCCACTTCTCGTAGGGGCGCCCTTTCAGTCGCTCGCTATAATTTACAATTTACCATTCATAATTCATAATTTCTCTATGACCCAAAGCCAAATCATCAGCATTTTAGAAGAGCATAAGATAAAGCCCCTACAGTCTTTATCCCAGAACTTTTTTATTGACTCTAAATTACTCCAAAAAATCCTAAATAAAATCAATCTCCCAGCTAACTCAAGCATATTAGAAATCGGACCAGGTCTTGGCTCCCTCACCGAACTCTTAGTCCAAACTCAATTGCCAGTCATCGCCATTGAACTAGATAAAACTTTTGCTAAAATATTACCCAAAATATTAGATAATCCAGCCAACCTTACTGTATATCATCAAGACATACTCAAATCCCAAAATATAATAGATGACATAAACACCCCCTATACAGTTATAGCCAATATCCCATATCATATTACCGGAGCTATCATCAGGCTCTTAGTCGACCGAGCTAACCCCGCCCAGAGTATAAATTTACTAATTCAAAAAGAAGTGGCTCAAAATATACTCTCACAAGAGCAGACACTCTTCAAACTCAGTGTCAATATTTATGCTGAAGCCAAACTATTATCCAATATCCCAAAAGAATGCTTTTATCCTCAACCCAAAGTAGACTCTAGCTTCATACAACTAATCCCACATACTAAATATAGCCAATACCCTAGAGAAGAAATCATACAACTCGCCAAACTTGCCTTCCAACAAAAAAGAAAAAAGCTCTCCACCTCCCTCAAACCTAAACTCACCAAAACAATAGGGGAGTATAGCCAAAATATTCAAGAACTACTCACCCTCCGTCCCGAGAACCTCACCATAGAGAATTGGATAGAGCTGTATCAGGAGATCTGAATTATAAATTCGTAGCGGAGTCGTCCCTACGGAAGGGAAACGTTTATTTCTCCATTTTATTGTAGGGATAACCTTTTTCAGTCGCCTGTATTTTGGTTGAAATTATATCGGGCGACTGAGAGGTCGCCCCTACTACTTACAAATATCTCTTTTAAAAATCTAATAGGAGAGATAAAAGCCCTACGAGGATATTTGATAATAATTTTGCGAAAAATGAAAAACCCCGTCAGGCGAGCGACGGGGTTGAGAAGAGAGTCGTCTCCAGCCGACTAGGCTGGGATTATTTGTATTCCGTAAGGCTTATTGATATAATTCCTAAGAATTACAACTTTTACACTTAATCCTTTGCAGATGCTTTTGATATATCTTTTAAGCTCTATCCATTGAAACGAATAGGCTGCAAAGATGAGAGTCTTTCTTACACCCTCCAATATAGCATTTCTTATCACGTATTTAAGGCAATCTGTTTGTGTGGGCTTTTTCATCGTGTCAGAAAGAATAAACACAAAATAATATATACCATATTCAAATTTAAAAATCAAGAGAAAATCTCTGTTTTACAAAATTTATTTTTTATGATATAATATATTATATGGCTAATAAAAAATCAAACATTAAAAATAAGCCGGAGACTAGTACGCAAAAGTACTTATCTATCGACACCATTCAAGACAGTGTAGTAATCCTCAAAGATGGTGGTTTGAGGGCGGTTTTGATGACTTCTTCTGTGAACTTTGACCTTAAGTCCTCTGATGAACAGGATGCGATTATTTACGCTTATCAGAATTTTATAAACTCACTTGATTTTCCACTACAAATTCAAATTAGCTCCAGAGTGCTGAATATTAATGGGTATCTAAGCTATCTTGCCGAGTTTCAGCAAACCCAAAAAAATGAACTCTTGAGATTACAGATTGGGGAATATTCTCAATTTATTAGAGAATTGGTTGCTGGAGCTAATATTGTGAATAAAACTTTTTATGTTGTTGTGCCTTTTGACCCAGTTGAGATTAAAGAGGGTGTCTTCGATAAGCTAAGCAATGCTTTTAATCCTAAAATTGCTATTCAGTATAAAAAAGAAGATTTTGAAAAGTATAAAACTCAACTTTGGCAAAGAGTAAATGGGGTTATGTACGGACTGAAAAGAGCTGGAATATATATGACTCCTCTTAATACTCAAGAGTTGATTGAATTATATTATTCTTTCTATAACCCTGATTCCAAACCAACAGAATCTCTGCATAGTTTAGAAGATTTAGATATTGCATAAAATATATGGCGAAGCAACCTCAAACCAGTCCAGAGATTTCCGAATACCTAAAAGGTCAAAATAGCCTTAGAGATTTATTAGCTCCGGCTAGTATTTTAGTTGACCCTAAATATATTCAAATTGGTTCTAAATTTGCTCGTACTATTTTTGTAATGACCTATCCGAGATTTTTAGTAACTGGGTGGTTTAGTCCTTTGATCACTCTTGATTATGTTTTGGATATTTCTATGTTTATGTATCCGATGGATAGTGGAGTGATTTTGAAGAACTTACGAACTCAAGTAACTAGATTCCAAGCCCAAATTTCAATAGCTCAAGAGAAGGGTTTAATCCGAGACCCTCTTGTAGAAACTGCTTATCAGGATGCTGAGATGTTAAGAGACCAGTTACAACAGGGGACTGAGAGATTTTTCCGTTTTGGATTATATATTACAGTTTATGCGGATAGTGTGGCTCAACTAGAGGAAAATATTGCTCAAATTGATGCTATGCTTCAGACAAAAATGGTATATTCCAAGCCTTGTCTATTTCAAACTGAACAAGGATTCCAGTCTACTGTGCCTATTCTAAAAGACGATCTTGCTATTGCTAATAATCTTAATACTTCACCTCTATCTACTACCTTTCCTTTTATTTCAGCTAGTATCTCCTCCAATAAAGGTGTTTTATACGGTATTAATCGACATAATAATAGTCTTATTTTGTTCGATAGATTCTCAATGGAGAATGCTAATGAGGTTATTTTCGCTAAATCTGGAGCAGGGAAGAGCTATCTTGCTAAATTAGAGATTCTAAGACATCTGATGTTAGGAATAGATATCCTAGTAATTGACCCTGAAAATGAATATTCATATTTGAGTGAAGCGGTGGGAGGCACTTTTATCAAAATATCTCTGAACTCCAATCAACATATTAATCCATTTGATTTACCAGTCCCAAGAGCTGATGAAAATCCAGCTGATTTACTAAAGTCTAATATTGCAGACTTATTGAGTATGCTCAAATTGATGCTTCAAGGAGGTAATGAAGAAGATAAATTCCATGCTGAGGAAGAGGCTGTTCTAGATAGAGCTTTATATGAGACCTATGCCAGTAAAGACATTACTCTTGAGACTAAAGACTATACGAATAAAGACATTCCAACTCTTTCTGATTTAGAGAATATTCTTAACAATATGGAGGGGGGAGAGAGTTTAGCTATTCGTCTGTCTAAATATACCACCGGGAGCTTCAGTGGGTTTGTGAATGAGCCAACTAATATTAATTTTGATAATCAGTTAGTTATTTTTAATACTAGAGATATGGAGGATGAGTTGCAATCCCTAGCTATGTTTGTAGTAACTCAATATATTTGGAAAGAGATTCGACGAACCCTCAAAAAGCGTATTTTATTCGTAGACGAAGCGTGGGTAATGATGAAAGATAAAGCTGTGGCTTCCTTCCTATTCTCTCTAGCTAAAAGAGCTCGTAAATATTATCTTGGACTTACCACAATTACCCAGGATATAGCTGATTTCTTAGCCTCAGAATATGGAAAAGCTATTCTTACCAACTCATCTATTCAGATTTTACTTAAGCAGTCTCCGGCCTCAATTGATATTATTAAAGATACTTTTTATCTAACTGAAGAAGAGAAATTTCTCTTGCTAGAGTCTGATGTAGGAGAAGGTATTTTCTTTGCTGGATTAAAGCATGCTGCTATAAAAGTGGTTGCCTCTTATGGAGAAGACCAGATTATAACCTCAGACCCTGAACAATTACTCAAAATTCAAGCAGCTAAGGCTCAGATGGATGAAGAGGCTGTCTCAAATGATGTATTCACACTAAATCTATAAAACTATGTCTAAAACAAAATTATTTCTCATTATAATAATGGTACTCGTTCCTCTAGGTATTGTTGGTTTTATGCTTTTTCAATACACTTCTCGACCTATTGAAGATGCAAAATCTGAAGAAAATAAAGCTGAGGATACTAAAGAAAATACAACTAACTTAACAGCTACAAAATTAGTTAATCAGCCAATTGTCAATGCTACTATAGATGAGAAAAACTTAATTAGATTTTATTCTCTAGACAAAGGTCAAACTTTTAGTATTCCCGCTAGTGGGGGAGAGGCTAGTATTATAGATGAGACTGTTTTAAATGGCTTATCTTCTGTAGAATGGGCAAAAACAGCTCCTTTTGTCTTAACTAAAGTTCAAAATAGAGTATATAGTTATAACTATGCTGAAAATCAATCTTACAGCTTCCCTATTGATGTGGTCTCTGCTAACTTCTTATCTGATAATAGAGTTTTTTATGTCTTCCAAAATAGAGATGGGTCTGCCGACTTATCTGTCAGTCAGGCGGATGGGTCTAATTGGAATAGAATTATAACCCTTAGCTCTAGTGCTGTATTCTTAAAAAATATCCCTTTCAAAAATAGTATTAGCCAAACCTTAATTCCTAGTAGCTTTAGAGCTTCTGCACTTCGTATTATTAACGTAGATACTGGTGAGGCAACCTCAGTCCTGGATGAAAAAAATGGACTCAATATATCCTGGGCTCCTAATGGAGAAATTGGAATTATATCCTATACTACAGAAAGAGGTGGTGGAGTATTAGCTTTGTCTATAGTAGATAAAAAAGGGTTCGAAATAGCAAAAGTTCCAGATGTAGGGACTATTGCTGAGAAAATAGTATGGAGTCAGGACAGTAAAACCGCTTACTTTACCAAACCAGAAGTAGCTAATAATAAAATTTTACCCGACGATTATTATACCTCTAATCTAGGAGACTTTAATGAAAGTTTATATAAAATAGACATAGGTACAGCTACTACTAGTCAATTATCTAGTAATATTGGTAGTGTAGACTCTAGAGATTTATTCTTAAATTCCGCTGGAACCGAATTATTCTTCATTAACCGTAAAGATAATAATTTGTATAAAGTACCGTTGAAATAGCGAGGAACAGTTTTTTGTCCTCCCTTGGGGGAGGTGGCACGAAGTGACGGAGGAGGACAGCTTGTTTAAATTCCCATAGCTGAGGGTTTACCCCTTCATAATCTGAATAAGATAAGGTATATTGTCTACTACTATTGACATTTTGTAATTTTTGTGATATAGTCTTTTTTGTACCTTGCAATTGGAGCCGTTATGGCTATCCATAACATCAAAAATCTTCTTGCTAAAATCAATGGGCAAGAAAGAAAGCAAAGAGAGGTGACGATAATCCGCTTCCGTGATCATAAAGTCACTGCCAGACTATTGGCAATTTTACTAGAAAAAGGTATGGAATTTGTTCCAAATTTTCTAGACCTTACTGATTATATCACATATTTAACTTTGACTTTTAAAGACAACAACAATACTCTCAGTATCTTTCTCCTACCTGAATTAAGAAAATTTGGTTTTGAGAAACAAGCAGACTCATTAGGGGCTGTAACGGATAATTGGTATCTACCATTATCTAAAAATGAGTCCGCTATGAAAGAATATATCAAACTATTGTGGGATCTTTTCCACACCCCAGATCCTGAATGAGCTAGCAGTATAGCTCAACCCACAAAAGCCGTAGCATTACTACGGCTTTTTCCTTTTCCCCACAACTCCATACAATATCACAATAAATAACAAAGCTAAATCATTTTTCCAAAAAGGGGTGTCTAATATGCCGTAAATATAGATAGATAATAATGATAAGCTAAGCCAATAGGCTTCCCATTGATTTGATTTTATAGCTTCTATTAACTTCAAAATCGTATATCTTAAGACATAAATTAGCCAAATTATACCCGCCAGACCTAAATGTAACCAAAAAGCAAAATATAAATTATGTGGTTCAGGTACTAGCCATTCATAAGGAGGGAAGTACTTTTCTGGGATTGTTTCACTATATACTCTTTGAAAGTCAGCTAAACCTATTCCTAGAATTGGATTTTCTCTAATCATCGTAATGGCAGTATCCCAAATTTGTATTCTAGTGGTAATAGAATTCCTATTCTCCATATCCAGTAGGCTCTGGAATTTTGGAGTATTAAATTGCCAAAATCCAAACAAACTAACCCCAATAATCAGAGCTATGCTAATTGGTATCAAATACTTTCTTAAAACAGGGGCAGTAATTAGTTCTTGTTTATTCTTATGGCTAATCAATATTCTAGTCAATGTCCAGATTGCAAATACTCCTAAAAGGGCAAAAATGCCAGCATAGGATTGTGTTGAGATAATGCCTATTAACAACATACTGACTACAAACCACCTTAGCTCCACAGGGATATTTCGCCGTGATAAACTTAAGACAAAGATTGGCACTAAATACATAGCAATATAATTCGCAAAACCTCCTTGAGCTACAGCCTGGTCTAAACCAAAAGCATATAAAGCCGTCGGTCTAAAACTACTATCTATACCCATTACCACCACTTGAGCAATAGTTATAATCGACACTCCAACTCCACTACCAATAATTCCTCGTATTAGAGATAGATAATATTTTGATTTCATTTTAGATAAAACACATATCAGCAAAATTGGCAGTACAAAATAAGCCTTCCAGATCCCCAAGCTTGACCGTAACTCCTCACTAACCAACACTCCTAGACTAGCCAATAATAATAAACTTCCAAAAACTAAACTCTTTCTATTCCAATAATTGTCTAGTTTGAATAAGCTTTTATACTCTCTGAATTTGAATAAAAATATTATAAATACAAGTCCAATAGCAATTTCCAAAACATTTGCCGGGATACCAAAAATCTGAAATCTAATTACATATAGGGGTATAGTTAAACCAACTAAAAAGAGTAGTCTGTTCATAATAAGAAGAATAAAAGAAATATCAGAATATGGGGAAAGAAAATACTATTTACAAACATAGAGTGGACTAAAATCAAAGCCCAACCAGCAATAGTAGCCACCCCCCAAACTCTTTCTAAGCCAGATCTAGATACTTTTTGCCAAGCCTTTATGATAGAATTAAAAATAATTATTATAAACAACCCAAGCCCAATAATTCCTCCTGTCAACCACAAAGTTAATAAGCTACTATCCCGACCAGAGGCTGAGTTTAGCTCTGATGGGACAATAGTCTGATATTTAATCGTATTATACCCTATGCCCCAAATTGGATTCTTATCAATATCATCTAGAGTTTCAAGCCAAGATTGAATTCTAAGAGAAGCTGTCACATCTACTTGAATAGCTCCTTGAATTCTAGTTTGTAATCTAGGATTCGAGATTACGATAATAGATAAAATAATAATTACCAAAAAGAAAGTTTTCCTTGAGATAAGAATAGTCACAATAGTCACTCCTATCAAAAAGGCTAATAGTGCACTTCTAGAATAGGTCAGCATCAAAGCTCCAAATACAACTCCGAGTCCTATAATCCAACTAGACAGTAAAATTATGTTTTGTCTTTGCCAAGATTTATTTTCTTTCAAAAATACCAAAATTCGACTCAAAATAATAACCGATGCAAGCCCTAAAAATCCTCCTAAGAAATTTGGGTCATACCAAGTGGAGAGCAATCTACCTTGATGAGGGTCCCACCCGTATTGAGCCATAAAAGAAAAGTCTGGGAATAAAATAAGCTGCACAAATCCAAGAATAGACAAGATAATAGAGCTAAAAAACACCATATACCATAATTGATTATCTACTCGTTCTGGTTCTTGTGCCCTATAATCCACCAAAGGTAATAAAAGAGACATATAAGCTGCCAACCTCACCCAATAAAGAACAGAGCCAATCTCTCCGCCAACTGCTGGGATAAAGTTTATATTAATCAAAAGGTTTCCTAAAAGATAAAGAAGCCAAATTATTACTAATACAATAGAGCTAGAAAAGGGGAGTGGTCTTTTTTTATCTCTTTTCAATAACCAAAATACAAGATATAAAGGAATTAAAATATCAATCAAAACACCCAAATCACCAATTCTAGTAATCTGGCCTGTAATCACACTAGCAATCAAAAGCCAATATCCAAGCATATTAAATTAATAATTAATACCCATATTATACTCTTTTCTAAAAAAATAATCTATATTATAATATATTAGTATAAATTAAGAATAAACTTATGCCTAAAATGATACCTAAAATTATGGCCTTCATCGTTGCAGGGATTGGAGTATTTCTAATACTCACAGTTGTTGGAGGTATATTTGTATTCAATACTTTTATTCAGCCAAACTTGGCTAATGTTGTAGAGCCCGTCAATGAAACCGTAAATGAGATTGCAAATCCCATAGTAGAAGAAGGAGAGAAACTAGTACAAGAAGGAATAGAACAAGGGCAGCAAGAAGCTGGCAATATAGTCTCTGAGATCATCCAAGCCAATATTACAGCCGTAAGAGAACAAATTATCTCAGCTTTTACCATTGGAGGAGGGGGATCTGAGTCGGAACAAGAGTAGTTTCAAGTAAATTTAGTTAAGATCTGTTTTGTCCCCCTTCGGAGGGGGAAGCCTGAAAGGCGGGGGTGGACAGCTTCGCTGGAAAGAGTGGAGTATTTTTGTAATTTGAATTTTTGTCCTCCCTTGGGGGAGGTGGCACCGTAGGTGACGGAGGAGGACTTTTGTTTTATCCCTCCATTTTTATTGACTATATACAAAACTATAAAAAAGGTATAGTATAACGGTGTACTATAGACTGGGTTATATACCCAGCTAGCACCTTGACAACTGCGACTACTCCGGACCAACCTGGTCTGCCCGACTTCACTAGTGACACCTACAAGGATGCCTACGGTCGCATCAATGCAATAGTGCTCGAGGGCGAGCAGGAGGCTCATGACAACTACATTGCTCTGGGCACACTGATCCCCGACCAGGCTGAAGAGCTCAGAAAGCTGGCTCGAATGGAGCTGAAGCACAAAAATGGTTTTACCGCCTGTGCCAATAATCTGAAGGTTACAGCAGATATGCCGTTTGCTAAGGAGTTTTTTGCTCCACTGAACAACAACTTCCAAGCCGCTTTAGCCGAGGGCAAGGTGACCACCTGCCTCTTGATCTAGGCGATTTTGATTGAGGCCTTCGCGATTTCAGCCTATCACATCTATATCCCTGTGGCGGATCCGTTCGCTCGCAAGATCACCGAAGGTGTGGTCAAGGATGAGTACACTCATCTCAACTATGGACAGGAATGGCTGAAGGCCAATCTCGTTACCTGTCGAGAGGAACTGATGGAGGCCAACCGAGTAAACCTGCCACTCGTACGCAGGATGCTTGACCAAGTGACGGATGACGCAGCCGTGCTGCGTATGAACCAGGAAGACCTGATGGCAGATTTCCTCAGTTCCTATCAGGAAGCACTGATGGATATCGGTTTCACTGGCCGTGAAATCGCCCGCATGGCAGCTGCTGCACTGGTCGGATAAGCCCCGACCACTACAACTCAATCCACTCTCACCCCTCTCGAGAGGGGTTTTTCATTACTTCATCTCACAAGCAATACCATCCTTATCACGGTCTCTAGCCACAGTATAGTTAGGGTCTCCTCTCTCAAAATTACCTAAACCTAATTTTTTCAAACTCGCACAACTACCTTTGATAAACCCGTCTTTATTGACCTCAGGGCTAATCGGTAGAGGAATGGCGGTTTTAGAACTCCCAGAAGCGGCTTGAGTAGTATTCCCATTACAAGTATTAGCCGCCCAAAAGCCTCTATTATTATCTCTAGCCTCTCGCTGATAAGTGTTAAATTCATCCAATCTAGGATGTGGGAATTTAACATATGAATGTGCATATCCCTGTTTAATCATCTCAGCATTATAAAACAACCCGTCTTCACGGTATACATAGGCAAGCGTACGCCCATATTTATCAATACGATTAGCTGGGTCATATTCTAGATATACCTTCTTACCACTTAATAATTCCTTAGCTTTATTACTAGCCTCCCTACCAAAACACTGTACCGGCTTTCTTGGGTCTCTAGTCTCTGGAGTATCCATCCCAATTAATCTTAAAGTCCCAATTGTACTGACCTTAATCGTATCACCATCTACAACTTCAGTTACTTGGAATAAATCTCTAGTCGGAATTTGGGCGGGATTTGGCTCTTGTTTTACCTCCGGCCGTGTAACACTAGACTGCTCCTCAATAGGGCTTGGAACTGGTAAAACAGGCGCCGCAGACACACTCTCAGGTTCTGATGTAGCGATATTCTCCTCAGCAGGAATGACATCTGTAGTCTCCACCGTCTCCGCTACTGGTTCTGGTTTTATATCTTGAGACCCCTCAGGAGCAGGACTAGCTCCTATTCCAACAATAGAAATAAATATCAAAACCCCAAAAAGCACCCCAATCTGTTTCCTCTTAGGCTTATCACGAAATAACTTAGTAAATATTGCTGGCCGAATCAAACCCACCACCAAACAAACTAGTGATATTAAGAATATAAAAGCGAATAGTTCAGCCATAAATTAAACCTTAAATTAACTCCGAGAATTTATCTCTAAACTCGGCACTTAGATTAGTATTAAAGAAAGGCAAACCAATCAATCTATAATTAGAATTTTCAGCTTGAATTACATTCTCCAACCCATAATTATATTGAATTTTAGCTAGAAAGTCATTTTTCCAAGCATCCAAAGTTGCTAATTGCGCTCCTTTTGGCTCAATAAATACCTGATAATACAATTCCGTCTTAGCTACCCCCACATTGTGTTTATCCTTAGTTTTCAAAAATAACAAAAAGTCCGGCATAAAAGTTCTACCTTTGTCAAAATCATAAATCCCATACACCTCTTCATTTCTTAATAAATAAATTTCCCCATATTTCTGCTCTAATTCAGACATAGAGCTTTTGATAAACTCCAGTAAATACTGCTCCTGATCTGTGCCTACAAAATTATTCAAAACATACCAATCATTTTGCTCAGCAATCTCAGTATGCTCATTCAAAGTATCAATCGCTTTAGCTTTCGGAGCTCCAAAAACACTTTCCAAGCTCTTTGGATAAAACTCCTTACTACCAATATATTCACTAATAGACTCCGCTAATCTTCGCTCAATATCAGTCAAAACTTGCATCAATGCTTGTAATTTATGCTTATTATCCAAATCCTGATAAGTCATTTTCGCTGGTAGCTTAAAAGGTATCATAATATCTCCCAAAAACTCTACTTGCAACAAATCCTCCATACTATCAATATTCAATTCCTGCCTCAAATTATCAAAACGATACAAAGAATTACTTTGTTTAGACAAAATATGAATCGCTTTATAAAAAATATGCTTCTCCATCTGAGCTAAAGAAATCTCAAAATTGGAATTTGGATTAGCCATTTGATTCAATCTATATTCTTTTTCCTCCTTCTCAAAGTCCACTCCGTCTTCTCTTACACTATAAGTTGGCACCTGATAAGCAGACATAAAATAATTTTTATCTTGCTTCAAATCGGCTAGGGTATTCTTCCGCCTATTCGGATTCGGAATTTTTTTATTCTGCCAAACTTTCACCTGTTTATAGAAATTGGTTTTCTTAAAACTATCCTTCAATTCAAAGGTTCTAATATTACGATTCTCATCAATAAATCCATCCCTCTTGAGCTCGGTTTTTAACTCCGAGATATATCTACTCTCATTTATACTATAAAAGAATAACTCCTCCAAAATTCGCTCTCGTTTTTGAGTGTCATTATCGAATTTTCGCCGATGCCTCTCTTTTTCTGGATAATCAAAAGGATAATATCTCACTCCACGACCAATTAACTGCTTCTCTTTAGTAGTAGATTCAGGAGTTTTATTACCTTTCTGATAAGACCCACCTGTATTCTGCCCTTCATATAACCGCACAATATCATACAAATTCAGCACATCCCAACCTTCAGTCAATCTCTCCACTGTAAAAATAGCTCGGATATGATTGTTCTTATCCTCCAAATTATTCAATAAATTATCTATTTCCTCATCAGTTTTTTCTTTTTTAGTCTTATTACTCTTAGAGTTAGTAATAATCACATTTTTCGCTTGGAAATTCTGCTTCAAAAAGTCAATAATCTCACTTCTTTTAATTTTATTAACTTGAATATAATCCACTAATTGCTCTGTCCTATTCTTACCTTGTTCATACAAACTATGATTAGCAAACTTAAAATTCTCCAAAATATAATCCAAAAACTGCAAATCATCCAAACTCAAATTCTGAATCATATCCAAAAACTCCTCATAATCATGCTTAGACTCCTCAATAGTCTTGCTACGGAATAAAATCACCGGCTTAAAATTAGGAATACCAGCATCCAGAGCAACTTTATGCCGATACCAATGAAATAATAAAGCCTGCAAAATTCTATCCCGCTTATTCAGATTAGAAGAAATCAGATTAATCTGCTTCGTAAACCCAGCTTGCAAAAATTGCTTCAAATCAAATTTATAAATAATTTTATCCTCATATTTTTTAGCCACACTGGCAGTAGCCGGAATAGTCGCCGTGAATTCTAATAAGACATTACAGTTAGAATTCCCCTCTTGAGGGGTGCTGTCTTTAGACAGCGGGGTGGATTTTTTATTATTTTTATTCAAAATCAATTCAATCACCGTATGCTCCCAGCCTAGCTTTTCAACCACATTTTCACTAGATTTATTGTTCAGTTCAGACTCAATCAAATTCGTCTGTAATTTTGCTTTTTTAGTATCCGTATTGAGATGATGAGCCTCATCAGCTAACATTACAATATTTTTATTCCATAAATCCGGCAAAGTCGTCTGATTTTCTTTTTGTAGATGAATATCATTATATAATTTTTGTACCGAAGTGAATTTTATCTCAATACCAGTTGGATTATCACTAAAAGCCTCCACTTTTTTAATCTCCACCGTCTGATTATCAATCACAATCTTATCTTGAAACAAATACTTATTATGCAAATTAGCAATAAAATTATTCTCTGTCTTACTCACAATATTATTTTGGTTCACAAAAAATATAAAATGCCGATAACCCTGCTTATAATAATACAGAATCGAAGCCGCCATCAGCATAGTTTTCCCCGTCCCAGTCGCCATATTGAACATTAGATGAGTGGGGGATTTAGCTAAATTTGATTTTGGATTTTGATAAAATAAAAAGTTCTCCAAAGCCTCTCTTTGCCAATCAAAAAAACTATATTTTAAATTATTAGAAATATAATCTGGGATTTCAAAAATTTCAGGATTAAAGTTTTTTAATGCCTCTTTTTGAGTGTTGATTATCTCATATAAGTTTTTGATCTCAGACATAGTTGATATTAATTGTGAATTGTAGAAATAATAGATTAAACCTTGATTTTATTACTATTATAATATTATATTCTTGTAGTGTCTATAATGTTTTATACTCTTTTAATTAGGTTAAGCGAATGATGTCTCCCTTTGGAGGGAGTACCCGTAGGGGGAGGGAGGACATTTGTAAATGAGAATTATTAACTAGGAGTATAGATGATAAATTTAAAAATATGTATAGTCCTCCTCCGTCCACTCCCAAACTAAAGTATGGGAGTGACCACCTCCCCCAAGGGAGGACAGTTAAAAGGATAATGTTGGAGTTTAAACATAAGATTATTAATCACTGTTCCATCTTCTGCTTTCATTTTCAACCGTACGATTTTTTCGTACACTTCACTTCCTTCTTCTTTTAGTTTATTTTTTAAGTCACTCCAATATCTTTTCGGAATACTAGAGCCTGTCAAAATCTCAATTATATCCACAACTGAAAAATACCACTGCTCTTGATCTACATCCCAGTATCTGCGAACTTCTTTTTGATTAAATAAAATAATTGAATTATCTTTTTTATCACCAGTAGCTGGTATTAAGTGCTTCTTAATACCAGAACTAGCCTCTATTGTTTGATTAGATGATTTTTTTAATTTATCATTCATAATTCACAATTTATAATTAATTATAAAACTCTTCAGTCAAAGCCTGCTCCTCCTCACTAATACCAAATTTAGCATCTGACATTTCAGAAGCATTCACATACATCTGATTATTATCCAGCATAGCAATAAAAATCTGTTTTTGCTCCGCTAAAGCCAAATCCTGAAAACTCTCCTCCTGTATAATCTTATCTCTAAACTCTTGAATTTTGAGATTAT
>JBIKVS010000003.1:0-98445 GCA_044356725.1 Minisyncoccia bacterium | reverse complement strand
GGCTAAATAGTAATGGCAGTATAGATACTAGCTTTAATATAGGCACAGGGTTTAATAATTGGGTAAATACCCTCGCTATCCAAAGTGATGGTAAGATAGTAGGGGGAGGATTTTTTACCAGCTACCAAGGAGTTGCAGCTAATAGAATAGTAAGGCTAAATAGTAATGGCAGTATAGATACTAGCTTTAATATAGGCACAGGGTTTAATAATTGGGTAAATACCCTCGCTATCCAAAGTGATGGTAAGATAGTAGGGGGAGGAACTTTTACCAGTTATCAAGACCAACTAGCTGGATATCTGACCAGAGTGGGGAATTAAGTATTATAGATTATAATTAATAAATCACAGAGGATGCACATCCTCTGTGATTGTATTTAAGTATAGCTAATAATAAAATCTAATCTCTACTCAACTTAATATAGAATCTAGAACCTTCCTCATTTTGGTATAAAATATAAAATTATATGATATAATATTTTATATGATTCAATTTATTCGTAGATTTATAGGCATTCTATTAATTGGAGGTATTGTTTTTATAACCTATACCAATGCTACTATTAATCATAATCCTACTCCATTTATATTCAAAGATATAGATGAGGTACAAGAGCATAAAGTTGGTTTGGTATTAGGAACTAGTGAAAAATCCATAGGAGGAGGTGATAATCCCTTTTTTGTTAATAGAATTGAGGCTGCTACTAAATTATATGAAAATAGTAAAATCAAAAAAATTCTAGTAAGTGGAGACAATGCTCAGGTTTCTTATAATGAGCCTAAAGCTATGCAGTTAGCTTTGATAAAGCGAGGCATTCCAAATGAGGATATAGTCCTTGACTATGCTGGTTTTAGAACACTAGATTCTGTTATTAGGGCTAGGGATGTCTTTGGGCAAAATGATATTATAATTATCTCTCAGGAATTTCATGTCAAGCGAGCTGTTTATATTGCAAGAACATTAGGGATTGATGCTGAAGGCTTTGTAGCTGAACCTGTAAATATGACATTTAATGCTAGAACTCAAGTTAGGGAGATTATGGCTCGTACTCAAGCTTGGATGGATGTACATATTCTTAATCGACAACCTAAATTTTTAGGTGAAAAGGAGGAGATTATATAACAAAAGAGAGCGCATCTTTTATAAATACACTCTCTTTTTAATTCAAATACAATATTTAAGCAGCTAGGCTTTTATTGATAGTACGGATACAGGTAGTACAAGCCTTTACTTTAGTTCCATCAGGTAATGTATATGGTTGTACATTTACTTTCTGAGTATGCTTACTGGTTGGATTATAGTTACCACGCAAAAGTTTACGCTTAGTTACAACCATTGCTTTTTTGGTACAAATTGGTAATTCACATCGTCGAGACATAGTATAAATTTAACGGTATTATTGAGATTAATGACAATATATGTTATTATTATAACTGTTATATCAATAAAAGTCAACTCATATAATAATTTATGGATCCAATTCTATTTATATTTCAAATCACTATTTTAATCTTTGCGGTTATTATTCACGAGGTCTCTCATGGAGTGGTAGCATTGTCTTTGGGTGATCCTACTGCTAAATTATCTGGTAGGTTGACCTTAAATCCTATACCTCATATAGATATTTATGGTTCAGTTATATTGCCTCTATTGATGGGGCTTGCTAGTGGAGGCGCTTTTGTCTTTGGATATGCTAAGCCAGTACCATTTAATCCCTATTTATTAAGAGATCAAAAATGGGCGCCAGCTCTGGTGGCTTTGGCGGGGCCGGCCTCTAATTTGGTATTAGCTATTTTATTAGGAGTCTTTTATAGAGTAGCTTCTATTTTTACATCTATTCCAGCAGAGATGGGGCAATTATTTATTATAGCGATTATAATTAATATTGTCCTAGCAGTATTTAACTCAGTACCAATTCCACCCTTAGACGGTTCTAAAATTATCGCTCCATTATTACCAGACAAATTCCTTCGAAGTGAATTTTATGCAGTTTTAGAACAGCAAGGAATGTGGATAGTATTAGTCTTTGTTTTCTTTGGTTTTGGGTTAATTACTCCCATTATATATGGATTAGCTAATTTAATTATTGGTTAATCTATGAATCATGTACAGCTCATAGTTTCTGGTAGAGTACAAATGGTTAGATTTAGAGTTTTTGTGGTCAAAGTGGCCACGGGATTCGGAATTATTGGTACGGTAGAGAATTTACCAAATGGTACGGTGAAAGTAGAGGCTTGGGGAGCAAAAAATGAACTGCAAGCTTTTAGAGATAGAGTAAAAATAGGTTCTCGCCTCTCAAGAGTTGACAATATAGCCGAGGTTTGGGATAATAAAGGCTATATTGATGAGAAAAGAGAGTTTAGAATAATACATTAAAATATATGCAAATACTTTTAACTTCTAATGTAGATAAGGTTGGGCGAAAAGGAGAATTAGTCACTGTAGCTGAAGGTTATGGCAAAAACTTTTTATTAAAAAAACGATTAGGTATAATCCCTACTGCACAGGAAATAGCTAAATATAAAGCCAATCAATCTAAAAAACACATAATAGACCAAGAGAGATTATTGGCCTTACAAAATTTACAGTCAAAATTAGAAAATTACGAGTTGACATTAACCGTGAAATCTAATGCAGAAGGCCATTTGTTTGGGGCTATTAAAGAGGCGGATATTCTAGAGCCCTTAAATGCAAAATTCAATCAATTATTAGATAAGTCAATGATACAAATCACTAGTCCAATTAAGGAGTTAGGGAAACATAATATAGATATTCAACTCACATCTACTATCAAAACTAAGATTATACTCTATGTCAAGTCGGAAAAATAATAAAGTCAGGAAAATAAACCCCAAATATATTTTTGTAGTTGGAGGTGTCATGTCAGGAGTGGGTAAGGGAATTACAACTTCTTCTGTAGCACTTATATTACAGTCTCGAGGATTTAAAGTTACTGCAGTTAAAATAGATCCTTATGTAAATGTAGATGCGGGCACTATGAATCCATTGGAGCATGGGGAGACATTTGTATTGGCTGATGGTTTGGAATGTGATCAGGATATGGGTAATTATGAGAGATTTCTCGACACTAAATTAACCCGAACTAATTATATGACTACAGGTTCAGTTTATCAGTCAGTGATAGAGCAAGAACGATCTCTCAAATTTGGAGGTAAATGTGTAAGTGTAGTTCCCCATATACCCAATGAAGTGACAGAGCGGATTAAGCAAGCTCAGGCTACTCATGATGCTGACATTACAATTATTGAAATTGGAGGTACTGCGGGAGAGTATGAAAACTTATTGTTTTTAGAATCCGCTAGATTGCTGAAATTAGAAAATCCCCAAGATGTATTATTTGTCCTAGTTAGTTATTTGCCAATTCCTAGTAAAATCGGGGAGATGAAAACCAAACCTACTCAACATGCCTCTAGGTTACTCAACAGTGCAGGGATACAAGCAGATATGATAGTTGCCCGTTCAAGTCATCCATTAGATGAAGTTAGAAAGCAAAAACTATCAGTAATGTGTAATATTGCGGTTGATGATGTAATATCAGCTCCGGATGTAGATAGTATTTATCATGTACCTATTAATTTTGAAATAGATAATTTATCTACTAAAATCTTGAAAAAATTAGACCTGAGACCGAAGAAAAGAGACCTTAAAAATTGGACTAACTTTACTCAAAAGATAGATGGCTCCACTAAGGAGTTAAAGATCGGAATAGTTGGGAAGTACTTTAGTAGCGGAAATTTTGTATTGAGCGATGCTTATATTTCAGTTATTGAAGCCATTAAACATGCAAGTTATTTTTATAAGCAAAAACCAGTTATAGATTGGATAGATAGTTCGGAATTTGAAAGTGACCCTAAAAAATTATCTAATCTTAAACAATATGCAGGCATTATTATTCCAGGAGGTTTTGGTGAGAGAGGTGTAGAAGGTAAATTGAAGGCTATCCAATATGTCAGAGAAAACAAAATCCCATATTTAGGCTTATGTTATGGAATGCAATTAGCGGTAGTGGAATTTGCTCGTAATGTAGCTAAGATAAAAAATGCCCATACTACTGAAATCGATGCTAAAACAGAAAATCCAGTTATTACTACTATGGAAGGACAGGATGTTAATATTAAAGAAGGAGTAATGGGAGGTAGTATGCGATTAGGGGAATATAGTTGTGAAATAAGTCCTAAAACTTTAACTCGTAAATTATATAATACAGCTAAAATTGTAGAAAGACATAGGCATCGCTATGAAGTTAATAATAAGTATAGGGAGCAATTAGAGCAAGCTGGACTTACAGTTGCGGGTATTAATACAGATAATAATCTTGTAGAGATAATAGAATTAACAAGTCACCCATTCTTTATAGCTACTCAATTTCACCCTGAATTCATCTCACACCCACTAAATCCGCATCCTCTATTCAAGGGTTTTATCAAAGCTTGTCAGAAAAAGTAGTCTAATGTTGTTCCGGAATGGTTATCTATATATCCTCTTCACAAAACAATATGTTTATGCTATAATTAGATTTATATTATGTAATAATAGGGAATAGAGTCTATGAGTAAGCCAGTTAAATCAGTAGTTAAACTACAAGTTAAAGGAGGTCAAGCGAATCCAGCTCCACCAGTTGGAACCGCTTTAGGACCCCATGGAATTAAGTTACAAGAATTTTGTATTAAATTCAATGATGTTACTAGAGAGCAAATTGGAGATGTTGTACCGGTAGAGGTGACCATTTACGATGATAGAACCTATGACTTTGTATTAAAAATTTCTCCAGTCTCCGCTCTTATTAAAAAAGAGTTAAAATTAGATAAAGGGTCAGCTACTCCTAATAAAGCTAAGGTTGGTAAATTAACCAAAGCACAAGTATCAGCTATTGCTGAGAAAAAGCTTCCAGATTTGAATGCTTTCAATCTAGAAGCTGCTATTAAGATAGTAGAAGGAACTGCCCGCTCAATGGGAATCGAAATAACAGAGTAGGAGAGTATTATTTTTATAATATTCGTTAGCACTACATAACTATAATAATTATGAGATCTAAATCATATCGCAATATTTTAGAAAAAATAGACCGCACCAAGGTTTATCCACTTACTGAAGCAGTGGAGTTGGTTTTAAGTTTATCAAGAGCTAAATTCACTGAAAGTGTAGATGTTCATATTAAGGCAAATCTTAAAGGAACTAAAGGTCCTCAGTCTGTTAGAGGTGGTATTATTTTTAGTAAACCAGTAGCTAAAGGAAAAACAGTACTTGTACTTACTGAAGATGAGTCTAAATTAAAGCAAGCTCAAGCAGCTGGAGCAGATAGAGTTGGAGGTAAGGAAATTGTGGATGAGATTAAGCAGTCTGGTGGAATTAACTATGATGTAATTATAGCTACTACTGATTTTATGAGATTTGTAGCTCCTGTAGCTAAAATTTTGGGGCCAAAAGGATTAATGCCATCTCCTAAAAACGGTACAGTGACTGATGATGTAGAAAGAGTAGTTCAAGAATTTAAGGCTGGAAAGTCAGAGTTTAGAATGGATAAAACTGGAGTAATTCATCAAGCTATTGGTAATGTTACTTTCAGTGTAGAGGAATTAGAGAAGAATATCAGGGATTTTGTAGCAGAAGTACAAAAACATCAACCAGAAAAAGTCAAGGGTGAATTTGTAAAGAATATTTACCTATCTCTTACCCAAAGTCCATCTATTAAAGTTAAATTATAATTTTAGTTGATAATTAGATTACAAAAAAGAGTCTGAAAAAGGCTCTTTTTTGTATATTGTGAATAACTATATAAATAATTGAATTATATTAATTATTGAGTAGACAATATTTTGGCATAATATGCTTTGCTAATTGTGGATAACTAATTTAAAAATAAATGTTTTAAATTATCTATAGTGATATAAATTAGCTTTTTTATACTATATATAGTATAAAAGTTGTATATACAGAATAATTCTGATATAATAATTTTACCGCTCATAATAATTAGATAAATATAATATATACAGATATGGCAGTCACACAAATCACCAAAAGAGATGGATCCGTTGTAGAATTCAATCAGGCTAAAATCTGGAAAGCAATCAGCAAGGCTTTCTTGGATGTAAAACAAAACTTCACTGCAGAGGAAGCAAAGCAAGTAGATGGAGTTACTGAATCCGTCGTACATACATTAGATGAACAATTCGTGGATAATTATCCTACCGTTGAGATGGTACAGGATATTGTAGAGAAAAAGCTAATGGAAAGAGGTTTCTATGATGTCGCTAAGGGATATATTCTTTATCGTAAAGCTCATGACGATGCTCGTAAGGAAGAACAAGCTAAACTGGAAGGAGCTCATCCTACTCTCAAAGTCCGTAAATCTTCTGGAGAAGTGGCATCTTTTAATCGATATAATATTACTAAGACTTTATCCTATCATATATCAGGTTTAGAAAATGATATTGATATGAATCTGATTGTATCAGGGATAGAGAATAGTATTTATGATGGGATGACTACTAAAGAAATTGCCCAAATTATGATTATGACTGTTAGGTCTTATATTGATAGAGATCCAGCCTATTCTATTTTGGCAGCCAGATTACTTTTGAATACCATTTATGAGAATGTGATTGGGGAAGGTTTGGATTATGAGAATCTAGATAGTCTATACAAGAACTCTTTTGTGAATAATGTGAAGTCTGCTGTGGAGGTTGGTCTTTTGAGTAAGGATATGCTTGACTATAATCTAGAATGGTTGGCTGGTAAAATGAAGCCTGAGCGAGATTATTTATTCCAATTCTTAGGAATTCAAACTTTGTATGATAGGTACTTTATCAAAGATCCAGTTAGTAAGAAAATGTTTGATACTCCTCAGGGATTTTGGATGCGCGTAGCTATGGGAGTAGCTCTTGCTGAAAAACCAGAAAATCGTGAGAAATATGCTGTGGAATTTTATGAAATTATGTCTACCTTACAGTATATTCCTTCAACTCCAACTTTATTTCATTCAGGAACTACTAATCCACAGTTATCCTCGTGTTACCTAAATACTGTAGAAGATGATTTGGCAAGTATATTTAAGGTTATAGGTGATACAGCTCAGATGTCAAAATGGTCTGGAGGACTTAGTACAGACTGGACAAATGTTCGAGGAATAGGAGCTCTTATCAAAGGAACTGGGGTAGAAAGTCAAGGTGTAGTGCCGTTTCTAAAGATTGCTAATGATACTACCGCAGCTATTAATCGTAGTGGTAGAAGGCGAGGAGCAGCTGTGGTTTATCTGGAGACTTGGCATATTGATATTGAGGATTTCTTGGAATTAAGAAAGAATACAGGAGATGAGAGACGACGAACTCATGATATGAATACTGCTAACTGGATTCCAGATTTATTTATGGAAAGAGTAAGACAGGATGGACATTGGACATTATTCTCTCCAGATGAAACTTCAGATTTACATCATATTTATGGACAGGAGTTTAATAAAGTTTATAAAAACTACGAAAGATTAGCTGATGAGGGTAAGATTCGATTATTTAGGAGGATGAAGGCTAAAGATCTTTGGCGAAAAATGATTACTATGCTATATGAGACAGGGCATCCTTGGATTACTTTCAAAGATCCATCTAATATACGATCCCCTCAGGACCATGTAGGTGTAGTTCATAATTCGAATCTTTGTACTGAGATTACGCTCAATAACTCTGCTGAAGAGACGGCGGTATGTAATTTAGGGTCATTACATTTAAAATATTATATCAAAGATGGTAAATTTGACACTGATTTAATTGCAAAAGTTGTACCTATAGCGATGAGAATGTTAGATAATGTAATAGATGTAAATTTTTATCCGACCATAGAGGGTAAAGTTTCTAATATGAAACATAGACCTGTTGGTTTAGGTATATCAGGATTTCATGATGCTTTATATCAATTAGATATTAAGTTTGACTCTGATCAAGCAGTACAATTTGCTGATACATCTATGGAATTAATTTCATACTATGCAATTTTAGCTTCCAGTCAATTAGCTCAAGAAAAAGGAGCTTATGAGACATTCAAAGGTTCAAAATGGGATAGAGGATTATTACCTGTAGACACTATTCAGCTTTTAGAACAAGCTCGTGAAATGCAAATCTCAGTAGATAGAACAGAAAGATTAGATTGGTCAGTAGTCAGAGAATCTATTAAAAAATATGGAATGAGAAATTCTAATACTATGGCTATTGCTCCAACAGCTACTACAGCTAATATCGGAGGTACTATTCCATCAGCAGAGCCAATTTATAAAAATCTTTATGTCAAGTCTAATCAGGCTGGAGACTTTACGGTAATTAATTCCTATTTGATTGAGGACTTGAAAAAAATTGGTCTATGGAATCCAAGTATTGCTGATAAGATAAAATACTTTGATGGGTCTATTGCTCAGATTAATGAAATTCCAGCTAATCTTAAAGAGAAATATAAAGAAGTCTTTGAAATTGATCCAAAATGGTTAATCAAAGCCGCTGCTTATAGAGGTAAATGGATAGATCAAAGTCAATCACTTAATATTTTTTATCGAGGAGTATCTGGAAAAGAAATCGCTGATGTCTATATGTATGCTTGGGAAATGGGAGTAAAAACAACTTATTACTTAAGAACTCTAGCTATTTCACAAGTAGAAAAATCTACAGTTAATATCAATGAATTTGGTACAACTCATCGTCGAGATTTTACTAATAATCCAGTTAATGCTAATCCGGTCAATAATACTACAGAAGTACCTAATTCAGGAAATATATCAAATATACAGCAAAAGCAAGATATAACCTCTTCAGAGCAATCTATTACAAATTTACCCCCTCAACCTCCAAAATCTAATATATTTGCAGTTATAGAGGGGCAGATTTGTGAGTCCTGTCAATAAAATTATTAAATCATAAATACCACTAATATGCCTATTACACAAACAAATCAAAGAGTTAACATCAATGACAGAAGAGTTATCAATGGTAAAGATGCCGATGTGGTGCAATTACATCCAATGAAACATACTTTTGCTTGGGATGCATATATGACTGGAAATAATAATCATTGGTTGCCAACCGAAATTGGTATGCAAATTGATGTAGAGCAATGGAAGTCAAATAATGTATTGACTGAAGATGAAAGAATTGCCTTTAAAACTGTCTTGGGATTCTTTACTACTGCTGATTCTTTAGCTGCTAATAATTTAGTCCTAGCTACTTATAAGCACATTACTTCCCCAGAAATTAGAATGTTTCTTTTAAGACAAGCTTATGAAGAGGCTATACATACTCAAGCTTATCAGTATATTGTTGAGAGCTTAGGGCTTGATAGTGGAGAAATCTTTAATATGTATCGAGAGGTGGACAGTATTTATAATAAAGCTTCATTTTTCTTGTCATTTAATGAAGGAATTTTTGACTCTAATTTTAAGACTGGTACCTTTGCCTCAGACCAAAAGTTCTTAGAGAATCTCTGTGTCTTCTCTTTGATTGTAGAGGGAATATTCTTCTATAGTTCATTTGCTGTTATTTTTGGATTCCAAAGACAAAATAAACTTCCAGGTAGTGCGGAGCAAATTCAATATATTATGAGAGATGAGTCTACACATCTTAACTTTGGAGCAGATATGATTAATGCGATTAAACAGGAGCAGCCTGAATTGTGGACACAAGAATTCCAGGCTCATATTACTGATTTGATTAAAGAGGCAGTTGGACTCGAATATGAATTTGCTACTACTTGTTTCCCTAAAGGTATTATGGGGATTTCACAAGATGGCTTTAGACGATATATTGAGTATATTGCCGATAGAAGGTTACAAAGAGTTGGACTCCCAATTGTATATGGTACCGAGAATCCATTCACTTGGATGTCAGAATCAGTAGACTTAGCTAAAGAGAAAAATTTCTTTGAAACTCGTGTGATTGAATATCAGACAGGAGGAACTCTAAATTGGTAAATATAATTTATAGTAAACTTTAAAATAATTACTGTCTTATTCTGTAAGATGGTAATTATTTTTATATTATATGCTATAATGAAGTAATATAAATCTATAATATGTCTGATTATACAAAAGCTTATCAAGAATTAAATCCACAACAAAAACAAGCAGTCGATACTTTGATTGGGCCAGTGATGGTGGTGGCTGGTCCAGGCTCTGGGAAGACACAGCTTTTGTCTCTTAGAGTAGCTAATATTCTTAATACTCAGGATGTGTTGCCTGAGAATATAATTTGTCTTACTTTTACAGATGCGGCCGCTTATAATATGCGACAGCGATTAGGTTCTTTTATTGGGAAGGATGCTTATAAGGTTAATATTCATACTTTTCACAGCTTTGGTCAATCTTTATTAAAAGATTATACGGAATATACAGCAGGAATGGACAGAGTAGCTATCGATGATGTCTTTATAGCAGAAATTATTGGAGATATTATCTCAACATTACCTTATAATCATATTTTAATTCCGAAAGGTGCAGACAGGAGTAAATTAATTGGGAATATAGCTAAAAGTATTAATTATCTAAAGCAGGCAGGACTTACTCCAGCTGAATATATAAGAATTTTAAATCAAAATCAGGCAGAATTTGATAACATAATCCCAATTATACAAGAATTTAGTAATATTTCTTTTAGTGGTGAAAAAGATAGGGAGGACAAATTAATTAAAATCCGTATGTTGGCGGAATCTATCCCGGTCAGCAACTCTCATAATTATTTTGAAACTTATGGGACAAGATTACAGAAATCTATTTTAGAAGCTTTAGAGGAAACAGAATTATTAGAAAATAAATATACCCCTCTTTCTCAGTGGAGAACGAAATATTTGATCAAGGGTAGAGATGGCCAAAAGACTTTAATCGATATTGAAAGATTAGCTAAACAAAAGGCTATTGCAGAGATTTATCAAAGATATCAGGATTATTTAGATGAGAATCAACTATTAGATTTTTCAGATATGTTATTGAATGCTTTGACTTTATTAAAAGAAAATGAAGGCTTAAGAGATAAATTACAAGAAAAATATCAATTTATTTTAGTGGATGAATTTCAGGATACTAATGAAGCCCAAATGCAATTAGTTTTGAGTTTAGTGGGGGATAATCCAGAACCTAATATTTTAGTAGTAGGAGATGATGATCAGGCTGTATATGGATTTCAAGGAGCCGATGTCTCTCATATGTTATCTTTCCAAAATAAATTTCCAACGGCTCAGTTAATTGTACTGACTACGAATTATCGTTCAAGACAGGAGATTTTAAATATTTCAAGGCAGGTAATTACACAGGGTAAAGATAGATTAGAGAATAGAATTGAAGTTTTAGAAAAAAAATTAGAATCAGCTAAATTAAGACAAGACGGAGATTTAGCTTATTATGAATTTCAAAGCCAAGCCCAAGAGTATACTTGGATTGCTAACACAATAGAAGAATATCGTAAACAGCAAGTAGATTTATCTGAGATTGCAATTATCGCTCGTAATCATAAGACTTTAGAGGCAATAGTACCTTTTTTGTCAGAATATGATTTACCTATTGATTATGAAAAACAATATAATTTACTGAATGAAACAATAATTCATCAGTTGGTGGTAATGCTTCAGTTTATATATTCTTTAACTCCCACACAGTCTCCGCGTAATGATCTATTACCAGAAATTTTGAGCTATCCATTTTGGGGAATAGATACTTTAGATATTTGGCAATTTTTCCAAATAAGAGATTATAAACAGCCTCATATTGAAAGATTATATAATTCCAATGATGCATCATTACAAGAAATAGGAAAATTATTTTTGAATTTAGCTATTCTGTCTGAATATGAAACGATTGAAGTTATTATATTTAAACTTATAGGTTCAATTGATGGTAAGGTTGATACTAATTCTAAATTTCACCAATACTATTTTGGTAACAATACTTTTGAATTAGACCAGAATACTTATATTGCTAATTTAGCAAAAATTGAAGCTTTCATTCATAATATAACTTCATATAAAAAGGGAAAAAGAATTACCCTTTTAGATGGATTAAATACAATTAAGGCTTATCAGAATCAAGGTGGTATGATGGTTAACTTGTCCCTAAACAGTGGTAAACACACAGTTAAGTTAATGACAGCACACAAAGTGAAGGGCTTAGAGTTTGAAACAGTATTTGTTATAGGGGCTCACGCACAAGGTTGGAGTAAAAAAGGGAAATCTTTTCCATATCCATTTCCTATGAATTTGCCTATCGTACCTCGTCAGGACTCAGAGGATGATTTCTTGAGATTATTATTTGTAGCACTCACAAGATCTAAATTGAATTTGTTTATAACCAGTCACCTATATGATGAAAAAGGTAAAGCAAGACCAGCTTTATCATATTTAGATTTTCTAGCACCCAAGCCTACTCCAAATATAGATAATAAAGATTTAGCTCAAGGTATTTTTAAATCTATACAACCACTGTCATTGCATACACAAGAGATTTCATTTTTGGAAGGAGTAGTACAAAATTATAAATTAAGTGCCTCTCATATTAATAAATTTGTAGATTTAGAATATGGGGGACCACTAAATGTACTAGAGTCAGTATTGTTAAGATTCCCATCTATAAATAACCCAGCAATGACTTATGGAAATATCATACATAAAATATTTAATTATATATCGATACAATTACAAACTAAGCAAATATTTCCAGAAATAGATGAGTTAAATAATTTTGCAATTAAAGCTTTATATCAAGAAAAATTAAGTGTGGAAGATACAGATTTAGTTTTACATAAACTACAAGATAAATTATCTAATTTAATACAAGCTAAAAGAGATGAATTTGCAACTCCTCATCAATCTGAGTATAATATAGGTCAATTGTTTTTGGAATATGAGGATGTACCGTTAACTGGAATAATTGATAGAATAGAAGAACACACTGATCATTATACTGTTGTTGATTTCAAAACTGGAACCCCAATTCTAAATTGGGATAATAAAGTTAAGGCTAATAAGCTAGATGCATTCAAGCGGCAATTATGGTTTTACGCTTTACTATTAAAGTTATCAGGTCAATATCAAGATAAATCTATAAAGGGTAGAATTGACTTTTTGGAGCCTACTATAGAAGGAGAATATATTTCACTTGATTTGACAATTACAGATCAGGATATTGATTATATTGCAAGGTTAGTACAGATTATTTACCATAAAATATTGAGTTTAGATTTTCCGGACATTTCAATTTATAAAGACAATAATAAGAATACAAATGATTTTATACAAGATTTATTAGAGCATAAGATATAATATTATGAAAATCGGGATAGATGCTAGATTTTTTGGAACTAGTGGGAAAGGCTTAGGTAGATATACCCAAAAGCTAGTAGAGGAGTTGGAGAAAATTGATCATAATAATCAATATTATATTTTTCTAAATAAGCATAATTTTGACGAATATATTCCTAAAAACCCTAATTTCCATAAAGTTTTAGCTAATATTCCTTGGTATTCTTGGCAAGAACAGATTATATTTCCTAGAATTCTAAGCAAATATAAATTAAATTTAGTACACTTTTTACACTTTAATATACCATTATTTTATAGAAAACCATATTTTGTGACTATACACGACCTTATCTTATTAGAATACCCAACTCGTAAAGCATCAAAACTAAATTCCATTATGTATTGGGTGAAAAATCTAGGCTATAGATTGGCTATTATGAATGCGGTATATACCTCTAAAAAAGTAATTACTATATCTAAATATACACAACAATCTATTTATAAGCATTTTCATATTTCACAAAATAAAATGACAATGATTTATGAAGGAGTTGATTTAGAACGATTTAACCCTCTAAACTCTCAAAAATTTAATTTTGATAAATTTAAAATAAAGCCTAGTAAATATATATTATATGTAGGGAATGTCTATCCACATAAAAATATAGATAAATTAATCGATGTCTTTTATACCTTAAAACAAAGAAAAGACATTGATAAAGACCTTAAATTAGTACTAGTAGGTAAAAAAGATTATTTTTTTGAGAATATTATTGAACAAGTAAAAAGTCTAGATTTAGAGAAATCAGTTATCTTTCCAGGTTATGTACCGGATGAAGAACTTATATCTTTGTATGAGAATAGTTTGTTTTATGTATTTCCATCTTTATATGAAGGCTTTGGATTACCTCCACTAGAAGCTATTGCTTTAGGAGCTCCAATAGTTATCTCGAATGCTACTTGTTTACCTGAAATTTTTGGAGAATATATAGAATATTTTGATCCAAAATCTACAGATAATATGCAAGAGGTACTGTATAACTTTATTAAGGATAATAAAAAACGTGAATTACAAAAAAAATATCATCAAGATATTTTGAATAAATACTCTTGGTCAGATATGGCAGAAAGTACAAAAAAATTGTATAATAAAAGTAAGCTATAAAAATTACTATATGACAAAAAAAAGCTCATCGATTATAGATTTGAAAAACCATCAAATCCAATCGAGGGAGGTAAAAAAATATATTCATCAAAATGACCATTTAAAACAAGGCATTTCTTCGCCTGATAACTTTAATATTCCTTTGATAGGAGAAGAAAAAATGATTCATTCTGTTGAGAATCTAGATATTTTAGAGTTTAATTTACCATTAGATGATGAGAGACAAGAGGAGGAAGAGATAGTAGTAATAGAATCAAATATAGACACCATTCCTCTTAGAATAGACTTTATCCCAATATCAGCTAAAAAATATAACTATGATAGATATAAATTCACTAATCAAATAAAACAACTGTTTACGATAAATACCCAAACAATTTATGCAGCGCGAGCTTCAATGGGAGTTTTTATATCAATATGTCTTATAATTGCAATGACGATTCCATCACTTCGTATGGCTAATAACGGAATGCGAGTGAAAGATAATTTATTATTACAAGCAGCAGCAAGTGAAAATTTACTCAAATCTACTAATACTGAGAATTTAAATACTTTATCAACCTCACTTAGTGAAATAGCCAATGGGCTTGATAAAAGTTCTCAAGACATAGCTTCTATACAAGGTAATCTTAATATATTATTATCTATTTTACCTGGATTATCAATTATACAAAATGGAAGTAATCTTACCTCTAATGTATCAGAAGTTATCACGATTACAAGTGAATTATCCATCGCCATAGAACCTTTTATATCAAATGAGATAAATCCTTTTGATAATACTAAACAAGTGACTATAGTGGATGGTATTGAAAAAATCAAAGAATTAAATCTAAAATTAGTTCCAATTTTAGAAGAATTAAATACTAATCTTGGTAAATTACCCATTAATTTAGTTCCTGGACATAGAGGTGAGGTATTAAGACAATTAAATCAAGATATTCCTAAGTTAAGACAAGCTATTCTTGACTCTGAACCTTATATTGATATATTTCTTAATTTTGTAGGTAGTGATATTGTAAAAAGATATGTTTTTATATTTCAAAACAATCAAGAACTAAGAGCCACAGGAGGATTTATTGGTAGTTTTGGAATGATGAATATCGATCGAGGAGTGGTAAAAAAGCTGGATATTAAAGAAATATATAATCCAGATGGTCAATTATTAAAAAATGTTTTAGCCCCAGAACCTTTACAAGAATTAACTCCCCGCTGGTATTTGAGAGATTCCAATTGGTTTGCTGATTTCCCAACTAGTGCTAAAAAAATAATTTCATTTTATGAAAAAACAGGTGGAGCTACTCCAGACGGGATTATTTCTCTCACTCCTACTGTTATCGAAAGATTACTTTTAATTACCGGACCAGTCACTTTGGAAGAGTATGGAGTAACTATAAACTCCGATAATTTTGTTAAGATTACTCAATATCAGACAGGGGTAGCTTATGATAAAGTAGAGAATAAGCCTAAACAATTTATAGCTGATTTAGCTCCAATGCTTATAAACAAGCTATTATCATCAGATGCTAGTCAATATCAAAAAATTATTGAAGCCTTGAATAATTCATTTCAAGAGAAACAAGTATTATTATATTTCCTAGATCCTAAGCTACAAGATATGGTAACTAAATATAATTTGGGAGGTAATTTATACAATGCCCCTAAAGATTATTTATCAATTGTACATAGTAATATTGGAGGATATAAGACAGATGGAGTAATGCAAGAAAATTTAAATATAGCAAGTAAAATACAAGACAATGGGAAGGTAATTAATAAAGTTATAGTCACCAGAGAGCATAAAGGTGGTAATACTGAATTTGAATGGTGGAATCAAGATAGTATAAATTATATGAGGACATACATTCCTAAAGGTTCTCGTATTCTAAATGCTTCAGGATATACAGATAGAGGTGAAAAGCCAGTATTAGAGGGAGTGGCTGGCTATGAACAAGATACCGACTTAAAGTCTATTAGTGAAACTTTAGTTCATAATGAAGATTGGGACATTGATATTTTTGAAGAAAGTGGTAAATTAGTTATAGGTGGTTGGGTTGTGACTAAGCCTGGGGAAACTAGTCAAGTTATGGTAGAATATGAATTGCCATTTGAACTAAATTCTTATGATATATATTCTTTAATATTACAAAAGCAGTCAGGTACCTTGGGAATTAAATATCAATATAGCCTAGAATTACCTAAAAATAAAAAATCTATATGGCAAAAATCATCCTTTGAATTAGAACAAGGAGAAACAGGATATAAAGTAACAGATGGAGTCTTAAGAACAGACGAATACATAGGAGTACAAATTAAGTAGAAGATATGAATATAAGAGAAAATATAGCCTTAAAGGATTTGTCAACTTTCAAAATAGGAGGTAAGGCAAAGTATGTTGTTTTTACTGATAATAATGATGATGTTATTGAAGCTTTAAGATTTGCTCAAGAAAATAATTTGCCCATAGGGATTATTGGAGCTGGATGTAATCTTCTTATTACAGATGATGATATTGATGGACTCATTTTAAAAATGAATGCTAAAAATATAGCAATAAAAGAGACATTAGTATTCGCAGAAGCCGGTTTGTCTCTGGCAGCTCTTACAGCTTTAGGGCATAAACATAGTTTAACTGGTCTGGAATGGGCTCCATCTGTGCCATCTAGTGTTGGAGGGGCAATTCGGGGTAATGCTGGAGCTTTTGGAGGAGAGACTAAAGACAAATTAAAACAAGTGAGAGTATATAGAGAAGGACAAATCATAGATATTGAATCTACGGCATTAGATTTTCAATATAGATATAGTGGATTTAAGGCTCCAAATAATAAAGATATTATATTGGGAGGATTATTTGAATTAGAGACAGGAGATGTTGCAAGTAGTCAGAAGCAAGTACGAGATAATATTATTAAAAAAAATCAAAATCAGCCAGTTGGAGTAGCTTGTTCGGGGTGTATATTTAAAAATTATGAGGGTGATATTGATAAATCACTATATGATAAATATCCAGATTTAGCTAAATTTGTTGAGAACGGAATTATTCCAAGTGGATATTTGATAGAAAAAGCTGGGCTCAAAGGTATTAGTTATGGAGGAATACAAGTTAGTGATAAACATGCAAACTATATGATTAATACTGGAGATGGCAAGTTTGAGGAAGTTATGAAATTAATTCAAATAGTAAAAGACAAGGTATCTCAAGAATTTGGTGTTAATATAGAAGAAGAAGTTTCATATTTACATCAGCAAATGAAAAAAATATAATATAAAATTTTTATGATTGAATATACTCCATTAATTATAACTATAGTGCTTGCATATATACCTAGCTTTGCTTGGCTGTGGTTTGTACTGGCTCAAGATGTTCACCCAGAGCAATCTACAGATATAGCTAAAGCTTTTTTATTAGGTAGTTTTATAGCAGTACCTATAGTATTAGTGGCAATTTGGGGTAGAGAGGTCTTAGATATATTATTAATCCCAACCTCAGATACCTTAAATAAATTTATTTTTGGAGCCTTGAGCGAAGAGATATTCAAAGGAGCTTTCGTATATTGGTTTGCAATTAGTACTAAACGCTGGGATGAGCCGATAGATACATTTGTATATGCAGCTACATTGGCTCTTGGATTCGCTGGAATTGAGAACTTAGCTTATGTACTTAATTACTATAAAGATAATTTTGGAGCTATACAGCAGCTTCTAGTGCTAAGAGCATTTACAGCACTGATTATCCATATTATCTCAAGTTTCTTATTTACTTATGGTTTAGTATTATATTTTAAGTATAATGATAAAATGAATGGTATTTGGCTTGCTTTAGCAGGGATATTGTTCCATGGGCTATGGAATTTAGTAATAGAATTATCAGGGATAAGAGGTTCGGGAATAATAGTTGGATTTTATTTTATCATATGTATACCATTATTTATTGGAATGATTTTCACAATCAAACACTTAAGACTAAAATCTAAAAAAATTTATATAAATTAAACTATTCCAACATTTTGCATGAGTCCCAAATCTACTTAAATATTGCAATATACAATAAAACTACCCATAATCCAAACCAAAGTGCTAAGCTAATAGTCCAAGTATTAAAAGATTGAATAGGGAATTTTATAAATCCTTGTCTACGATTTAGGTCAACTAAAGTCATTGAAGCCAAAGTAGCTGATACACAAGATAGGATGCACCACGGACAAACAGCTCCAATTTCAAAAAAAGCCAAATAAGTCCAAATATATGAAATAATTACAGCTGGAATGGTAATTGTCATCGCAATTATCATAAAAGATTTAGATAGTTTTTTATGAGTAATCAAATATAATACAGTAAGCCAAGCCATTGGCCAGCCCATCAATCCAAGCCAAGAATTAGGAAAGCTAAACATAGCTGCATATTGACTATCCATCACCTTTCCACAATCAATCCAAGCATTAATACTACATCCAGGGGTGTAAAGTGGATTATTTAAAATCATATACTTCTCAAAACTGATTGTAAAGGCAGCCCAAAACCCAGTGATAGAGAAGAATAGTAAAATTAAACTGTGAGGATAGTTATTTTTGAAATTAATGAAAAACTTCTGCACGATTAATATAATATTATTAATATGTTTATATTATATCCTATACTAATATTTATAACAAGATAGTATATTTAGATATGGATATAAAAATCACAAACCTGAAAAAGATGAGAAACATCGTAGACATTGTTTTGAGGTTGAAATTTATTTTGTCTCCCTTCCATCCCTACGGGAGGCAAGTGGAGGGAGTACCCGTAAAAAGGCCTTAGCCTTTGGGAAAGGGGTCGGGAAAAAGGTAGTTTTCCCGTGGAGGAAGGTTGGGAAACCGTGAGGTTTCACAGGAGCAAATCTTATTTGCGACGGGGGAGGGAGGACAAACTATGAAATACTAAAATAAACTCTTACTTGTAATAATATGAAACTTAATATCCACCACCGGCACTTCGTGCCACCTCCTCCAAAGGAGGACAGTTAATTATATAATGCTCTATGTTTTCCTTCCATCCTTTGACTTTTTATTTTGCAACTTGTCTACGATCATATCATCTAATACAAAAACTTGAAAAAAACTCTTTTTTATGCTACAATTAATAACATTACTATCTATAAACAGTTATAATTTATGAAAATTACGAAAAAAGATTTACCGAAGTCTCAGGTAGAGTTAAGTATTCAAATTGAGCAGGCTGAAATGGTTCAATATATTGATAAGACTACAGCAAGATTAGCAAAACAAATTACAGTACCTGGATTCCGTAAAGGTGAGGCTCCAAAAGAGTTAGTAGTCAAACAAATTCATCCAAATGATTTATTAAATGAGACTTTTGAGTATGCTATTAATGAATCTTACAAACAAGCTATTCAACAAGAAAATTTAGAACCATTAGCCCATCCGGAGATTAAATTATCTGAGGAAGCCTCTAGAGACAGTCTAGAGTATACCGCTATTATTAGTATAATGCCAGAAATAAAGCTCCCAGATTATAAAAAATTAGTTTCTAAAATCACTAAAGAAACTGAAGATATTACAGATAAAGATGTAGAGGCAGCTAAACAGTATTTACAAAAATCTCGTGGAACTCAGAATGTAGTTGAAAGAGAAGCTAAAACTGGAGACACTGTAGGTCTAGACTATATATTGACTGTAGATAAAAAAGAATTTGACAAATCTGAGAAAATGCCAGTAGAGATTGGAGCTGGTAAATTTATTCCAGGTTTTGAAGATGAAGTTATTGGACTTAAGGCTGGAGATAAAAAAGAATTTGATATTAAGTTCCCAGATGAATATCATAATAAGGATATAGCTGGTAAAGTTGGACATTTTTCTATTACAGTAAATGAGGTACAAGAAGTACAGTTGCCAGCTTGGGATGAAGAATTTGCTAAAGAATTGAGTAATGGAGAAAAAACTATAGCTGAATTAGAAAAGAATCTCAAGGAAGGATTAGTAGCTGAAAGAAAGCAAGAAATTCAAACCAATTATACTCAAGCTGTGGTAGATGCTATTTTGGATAAGATTAAAGTAGAATTACCTGAAGTCTTAGTTACTGCAGAAAAAGATAAACTAATTCAAGAAATGGAACAGAGAGCTTTATACTCAGGACATACGCTAGATGATGCTCTGGCTCAAGCTGGTAAAACAAGAGAACAATTATTGGAAGAAGCCAATCCACAAGCAGAGGCTAGAGTTAAATTAATGCTCTTATTAAAAGCTATTACAGCAGAACAGAACTTCCAAGCTGATACAAAAGAAGTTCAACATAGAATACATCATATTTTAGAGATATACTCTGATAAAGAAAAAGAAAATATTGATCTTGCTAGATTGACAACTCTAGTTACAGCTGAAATTACAGATAAAATGGCATTAGATTATCTTGGTAATCTGTAATATAAATTTATAATTAATGGGGGAGTAGTCTCATTACTATCTCCCATTAATTTACAAATCAAAAAATATTTATTATAATATAATCTATAAGCGCATATAGCTCAGTTGGTTAGAGCGCATCCTTGACGTGGATGAGGTCAATGGTTCGAATCCATTTATGCGCACTATGAAAAATATAATACCAAATATAAGTTTATCTATTCAAATAGGTATATTAATAGGAGCTTTATTAGGCTCTTTTTTTGTTTTACAATCGGTTTGGATAATTGCTACGATTCCTTTTATAATTTGTGTATATTGGCTATATAAAAATATTAGATTATTAGCCTTATTATTCTCTTTACTTGCAATGATAGGGTTTGGATATTATGTGAATAATATTATTACTCAGTACAACAATATCCAGACTAAAATTCCAACTAAACTAGAATCCATAGATATTATTATTCAATCTAGTCCTAAAATTCAATCTTTTGGCTATCAATATAAAATATATATTCCAGAGTATCAAGCTAAGGCGTTTATGACTATAGCTAATGCAGGTTTAGAATATGGGGATAAATTAAATGTTAATGCTAAGACTTCTATTCCAAGTGAAAGTGGGGTTAAAAGATTTTTATTAGGCAGGAATATTCATATTTATATGACGGTTTCTAAATATGAAAAGCTAGGTGAAATTCAATGCCAATTGCAATGTCGTGGAATTAAGTGGATTGCTAGTATTAGGAATATAATTCTAAATAGAATTGACTCAACATACCCAAATCAAGTGGGGGAGTTTTTAAAAGGGATTTTAATTGGATATACAGATACCCTACCTAGTGATATCAAAGAGTCTTTCAAAAAAACTGGAGTCAGTCATGTCCTGGCAGTTTCAGGTTATAATATGGCAATTATAGTGATGTTGGTTTACCAGCAATTGATTAATAGGCAAATTTCAAGAAAAATCTCATTTTGGATTACTATTGCAATTATGATTATATTTACTCTTTTGACAGGAGCAGAGGCTTCTATTATGAGAGCTGGTATTTTCGCTATACTTATACTTACCGCTGAACAATTACAAAGATATGTAGGAGGTATGAGACCATTAATTTTATGTGCTACTATTTTGGTACTAATAAATCCTTTATATATTGCTTATGATATAGGATTTCAATTATCATTTTTAGCTGTGATTGGATTGATTATTTATGGTCAAGTATTTAAAAGTTATACAGAGGGAATACCAAGTTTGGGAATTTTACCGATGATTGGAGAGACTTTATTTGCTCAAATTCTAGTATTGCCAATATTAATCTATTATTTTGGTCAAATTTCTATTATATCAATTTTAGCCAATATTCTAATTGTCCCAATTATACCACTAGCTATGGCTTGGGGGAGTATCACTAGTTTATTTTTTATATGGCCAATTTTTACCTATCCTTTAGTGATTATAATTCAGTTGGTATTAAGTATGAATCAATATTTAGCTAATATTAGTTGGGCTAGTATTAATATTCCTAAAATTACTGGATTTATGGTAATATTAATATATATGATATTAGGAGTAAGTTATTTTTGGTATATACATAAAAAGAAATATGAAAATTAAAATTATAGTCTTTATCCTGAGTGTCACGGTCTTCATATATGGATATAGAGAATATAGGCTAATATCTCAGCCACTAGATAAAATCTCTTTTCTTAATATCGGTCAGGGAGATGCTATATTTATTACATCTAAGAGGGGAGCGAGGATTATTGTTGATTGTGGTCCAGATTCCAAGATAATTGACCAATTAGAATCTAAATTGGGTTTTTGGGTTCGTCGTATCGATATGATTATTATCACTCATGGAGATAAAGATCATTATGGAGGTTGCCGAGATGTAATTGAGAGATATAAAGTTACCAAAGTAATGATTAATGGAGTTTTTGATAGTAAGAATCCAGATTATCAAGAACTATTAGAATTTATTCAACAGGAGGGAATTCAAATTTTACCAGCTATTACAAATACTTATATAACTCTGGGGGATAGTATAGAATTACACTTATTAAACCCTCAAACTAATCTTTGGGGCAAAGATATCAAGGATGATAATCCAGAATCGATAGTAATGCTATTGAGAAGTGCTAATAATACTATCCTTTTGACTGGAGATGCGGATGAGAAAACAGAACTAACAATTTTGCAAAAATACCCTCAACTAAATGTAGATATACTAAAAGCAGGACATCATGGTAGTAAAACTTCTACTTCAGAAAAATTACTAGATGCCATCACCCCTAAACAAGTAATTATATCAGCTGGAGCTAACAATTCTTATAAACACCCTCATCCTGATGTGATAGATAAACTTAAAAAAAGAAAAATACAAATTCAAGAAGTTAAAAATTATATGACAGGTATTGACATTTTATTGTAAATATAGTACTATGATAAAACTTGTTAACATTTTATCTTTAATTATATGGAAGAACAATTATTATCTAAATTGCGTTCACTAGGATTCTCAGATAAAGAATCTAAAGTATATGTGGCTTCATTAAAATTAGGATCAGCTCCAATTCAGAAAATTGCTAAATTAGCTACTGTAAATCGAGCTACTACTTATGTGGTAGTGCAAGGATTTATGAATAAAGGTCTGATGAGCTCTTATACCAAGGGTAAAAAAAGATTATTTACTCCTGAATCTCCAGATAAATTATCAGCTCTAATCAGAGAAGATAAGGTTGAAATAGAAGCTAAAGAAAATACTATTAATGAAATTTTACCATCTTTAAGCGGTTTATATGACACCACTCAAGGTGGAAATAGACCTCAAGTGAAGTTTTATGAAGGTAAGTTAGGTCTTACTGCCGTGAGAGAGGAAATTTTGAAGACTAAGTCTAAGGAATCTTTTAGTATTTTTAATCTTGATGCTAGAGAAGGAGTGTTTACATCAGAAGATAATAATGCTTTTAATAAAAAGCGAATTGCTAAAAAAGTCAGTAGTCATTGCATATACTCTTCTAGTAAGGAGGATATATTGCAAGATTCTAAATTAGAAAAAGTTTTATATAAATATATTGATAAGTCTAAATATAATTCTCCAATTGATATTACTGTTTTTGATGATAATTTAGCAATTACATCTTTTAAGGAACCAGTGATGTCTGTGATTATTCAAAATGAATCCATTGCCAATGCTATCAGGCAAATTTTAACTTTGGTAGAAAAATCAGATACTAAATAAAAAGTTTTAGGCACCACATAATGTGGTGCCCTTCAGGTTTTTTCGAGCATTAGGCGCTCATGTATCTAAGGATATACAACATTTCTATTATATCATAAACTAAAAATCTTGTCAAATTTTTGGAAATCTAAAAGGGAGAGTTTAATAACTCTCCCTTTTAGATTAAAATAGTGAGTTTATTTAGAGGACTCTACGATATGAGTGAAAACTTGTGGTTTATTCTCAGCTAAATAAGCTAAACTCTTTCTATCAAGCTCAATATTAGCTTTATTTAGATTATTAATTAGTCTACTATAAGCTACTCCATTAGCTCTGCTAGCTGCATTAATCTTAGTTTGCCATAAGACTCTCTTATCTCTTTTCTTATTGCGTCTATCTCTATAACTATAGCTCCAGGCGTGTAATAAAGCTTCTTTAGCAGCTCTAAAGTTACTTTTGCGTCGCCATTTAAAACCTTTTGCATGTTGCAATAGATTTTTTCTTCTCTTACTTGCGGTTACTCCTCGTTTAATTCTCATAATATAATCTTAAATACTTATTGATTCAATACTCTCTTGAGTTTCTTGATTGAGGTATCAATAATCTGAGTTTTTCTCTTAGATCTTCTGGAATCTCCAGATTTTTTAGCTAAAAAGTGGTTTTGAGCTACCTTTAAAGCTACCACCTTATCAGTTTTAGTTAAGGTAATTCTTTTTGACAATGATTTACGTGTCTTGAGCTTAGGCATATATTCAGATTATAAATTAAATTCTCAATTTGATGATATAGATTTTATCACAACTAAATCTTTTTTGCAAGTATTACACTAAATCCCTGCGGAGATTTCTTTAATTCTTGCTCCAATCTTACATTTTCTGGTAAAGTATTGATTATATTTTGCATTTTTACAGCCGCCTGATTGGCAAAGGCTTTTTCTCTTCCTCTTAAATACATATCTAATTTAACCTTATGTCCTTGGTCTAAGAATTTATAAGTTTGCTTTAATTTTACATCCAAGTCATGTGGTTCAATTTTAAACCCAATTCTGAGAGCTTTCAGTTCCACTTTCTTTTGTTTAGCCTTATGCAATCTTTGTTGTTTAGATTGAGTATATAAGAATTTACCATAATTCATCACTTTACATACTGGTGGCTTGCTATCTGGGGCTATTTCAACTAAATCCAAATCAGCTTCACGAGCTTGCCTCAAAGCTTCTGTTAGATCTACTACTCCTATCATTTTACCAGTAGCATCTACTAGTCTGACTTCTGGACTTGTAATATTAGTATTAATTCTTTGATTTGTTTTTGAAGATGGCTTAGCTTGTTGTGACATTGAGTAATAAATTATTAATAGTTTGGTGGAGATGATGGGAATTGAACCCATGTATAGCCCAGTATCAGTATACAATTACTTAGAGAAATAGGAAATTGCCTTTGAGTTGTAATATATTCTTAGTTAATTTCCAAAGATAGAATATATCAGAGCCATAAAAATTATTTTAGAAATTATCCTTTATGGGAGAATAATTTCCTATCAACATATATATAACACCAAAATTCTTTTATGTTGACTTAAAGATTTTGATGGCAGTTGCTAAATTAAATAATTAGGCTACTGCATAACCGAACCCATTATAGGATCGGTTTGCAAAAGGTTTTGCATTTGGGTTTGTCATATCTTGGGTCTCGTGATAGACAAACGAGTTCTCATTGTATATAGATGCAAATGAACTAGCGAAGCAAAACATCCCCATTAAGGTTTACTTGATTCGAAGTATTCTTTGTATAGATCGTTTCTCCTCTCTATCGCGAATACTATGGCGTTTATCAATTTTTTTCTTGCCTTTAGCAAGAATAATTTCAAGCTTGATAATACCATGACTTAAGTATAGCTTAATTGGGATAATTGTCAAGCCTGAAGCGGACTTTTTTGCAATCAAAGAATTGATTTCAGAGCGTCTTAATAAAATCTTGCGAGGACGGTCAGTTTCATACTTAGTATCAATATGATTTTGGTAATGAGGGATATTACAGTTAATCAAAAACAACTCATCATCTTTAATAGTTATATAGGCTCCTTTCAGGCTAGCTCTACTTAATTTGACAGATTTTACTTCATTACCCAATAACTGAAGTCCAGCCTGATAAGTCTCAAGAATGGTATAATCAAAGCTAGCACGGATATTATTAGTGAGAATTTTCATAAATTCTTATTTAAGATATATTATTATACCATAAATACAGACTATTGTGCTATAATTAAAAATAGGATATAAATTTACATAATAAGATATGAGGTTATTTATTAATGGATATTTTCTAGTAAAACCCAAAACTGGTATGGGGCAGTATTTATTGCAGATTTTACTTCATCAAAAATGGGAATTAGAAATTTTTATTCTCATCCCAGAGTACTTAAGGCAAGACATCAAAGATATTCCTAAAGCAATTAATAAAAATATACAATATATACCAACTAAATATAGTAGAAATGATTTACTAGCTCAGATGATTTGGGAAAAATTTATCTTTCCTAATGAAATCCAAAAACAAAAGGCAGATATTGTCTGGAGTCCGCATCCTACTATTTCTATAATTCCCAATATCAGGCATATTATGACTGTCCATGATGTGATTTATTGGAGATTACCTGAGTATATACCTAATTGGAAAGTTAGATTATATGTGAAATTATTATCCCAAGCTATCCCTAAGGCAAGTCAAATTATCACAATATCTAAGTTTTCAGCTAAAGAAATTGAGGCTGTCTTTGATATTCCAGCCAAAGATATTCCAATTATTTCACAAGCTTCACCTAAATTAAATACAACGAATATCAAACAATTAACTCAAGATAAATATATTTTTTATGAAGGTGGCTTGGATATCCGAAAAAATGTCCCTAAATTGATTGAAGCATTTAGCTTAATAGCTGATAAATATAAAGACTTGAATTTATATATTGCGGGTAAGTATTTTGAAAGCCCCATTATCCCTAATCTTCCTGTTTTAATCGAGCAATATAATTTGCAAAATAGAGTTAAACTATTAGGTTATATCTCAGATGAGGATATGATAAGCTATATCAAATATGCCCAAGCCCTAGTCTATCCATCTCTGTATGAAGGGTTTGGAATTCCAATTTTAGAGGGCTTTAGTCTAGGAACTCCAGTGATAACCTCTAATATAGGTGCTATGAAAGAAGTCGGAACGGAGGCTGTCATTGCGACTAATCCTAAATCAGCCAATTCAATTGCAAAAGCAATAGAAAGTATACTGAATGATGATTTACTGAGGCAATCAATAATTCATAAAGGATTTGAACGAGTTCAAGATTTTGATTGGGCTAAAAGTGCACTGCAATTAGAGTTAGTATTTAATCAGAAATAGTTTGGATATAATAAAGTTTACTTTTTGACTTTTAAGTTATAATAATGTATATTATAAGTAAATTATTGAATAGCAATTCAAAATATATGGCAAGAATTAATCCAGAGATAGAGACATTTGCAAAAATTAAGGTTGTAGGAGTTGGTGGAGCCGGAGGTAATGCTCTTAAGAGAATGATTGACTCTGATATAAAAGGAGTTGAGTTCGTAGCTGTGAATACAGATGCCCAAGATTTACATCATTCTCAAGCAGAACATAAAGTGCATTTAGGAAAAAATCTAACTCGTGGGCTAGGTGCTGGGATGAATCCAGAAGTTGGACGAAAGGCAGCCGAAGAGAGTAAAGAAGAAGTTTATCAAGCAGTAAATGGATCTCATATGATATTCATAACTGCTGGTATGGGGGGAGGTACTGGGTCAGGAGCCTCACCTGTTATTGCTCAGGCGGCTAAGGAAAGTGGAGCTTTGACTGTGGCAGTAGTGACTAAACCTTTTATGTTTGAGGGTATTCAAAGAAAAAGAATAGCTGAGGCAGCTTTCGAGGAATTAAAGAAAAATGTGGATACAATTATCACAATTCCAAATGATAAAATTCTCAATATTATTGATAGGAATACTCCTGTTCTAGAGGCATTCTCTATGATTGATGATGTCTTAAGGCAAGGAGTGCAGGGTATTTCTGATTTAGTTACTACTCCTGGACTTGTCAATGTGGATTTTGCTGATGTCAGTGCTATTATGAAAAATGCCGGCTCGGCCTTGATGGGAATTGGTAGTGCATCTGGTGAGAATAGGGCAGTAACAGCTGCAAAAATTGCTATCAATAGTCCATTATTAGATATTTCAATCAAAGGAGCCAAGGGAGTATTATTTAATGTGACTGGAGGTAAAGATTTATCTATGGCAGAGATTAACGATGCAGCTAATGTCATTATTGAAGCTATTGATCCAGAAGCCCAGGTTATTTTTGGAGCAGTGATTAATGATAAATTGACTGAAGGTGAGGTTCAAGTTACTGTAATAGCAACAGGATTTGACTCTAAAAGTACTAAGCCAGTTCAAAAGGAAGCTGATAAAAATATAATTCAAGAAACTACTTTAGAGGAGTTACAAAAAAGAGTTGATGAGGAAAGAGCAAAAAAACAAGTAGAAGAAGATAGAGTCAGAGAAGTAGAGTCTAAAAAAGATGAGTTTATCAAGAATGTAGAATCAGACCCAGAGGATGCCTTTGAGCTACCGGCTTTTATTAGAAATAAATTAAATAAGAAATAATAGCTTGCCAAAATAGCTAAAAATCTGTATAATACAAAAACAACTGGCCACATCGTCTAGCCCGGTCTAGGACATCCCCCTCTCACGGGGAAAACAGGGGTTCGAATCCCCTTGCGGCTACTATTTTTTTGCAGCAAAGAGAGATATAGTATATCTCTCGTGGGGATGAGAAGGCCGGAGCCAGGGTGAGTTTGTGTGAAGCACAAGGCGAACACCGCGAGGCGGGGTAGCGAGAATTTCCCGTCAGGGAAATTACTTGTGACCGAATCCCCTTGCGGCTACTATTTTTTTGCAGCAAAGAGAGATATAGTATATCTCTCTTTCTATTTATCTTGGTATCTTATCTCTTAAAATACGATGATAGGTAACAGCAAATCTATGAGCCTCATCTCTTATTTGTTGTAAAATTTGGATTGCTTTAGAGCTTCTAGGTAATAAAATAGCGTTATCTCTATCGGGAATATAAATTTCTTCTAATCTTTTGGCTAAGGATATAATTGGGATTGATTTAAATTCAATATTCCCTGTTTGTTGTGCTTTTAAAACTGTAGATAATTGTCCTTTCCCTCCATCAATCAAAATTAAATCAGGTATTGGCCAATCAGTTTTTTTGAATCGACGAGTCAGGGCTTGCTTGAGATTATAAAAATCATCTCCACCTTCGGGAGGTTGTTTGATACGGAATTTACGATATTGTGACTTATTTGGCTTCCCATTTTCAAAGACTACCATAGATACTACAGCCTTATCCCCATGAAAATGAGATGAATCATATCCTTCAATTCTTTTTGGGAGTTTGTCTAACTTTAGTATTGTTTGTAACTCCTCTAGATACTTGTGTTTATAACTTTTACTGGTTTGGATAATCCCTTTATGCAAGGATACTTTTTCTAGGGCGTCAATCTGATTTTTTACTTCCAAAGCTTGTTCGAAATTCTCTAACTTAGAATAGCTTTGCATTTGAAGATATAACTTTTTGAGAATAGTTTTAGATTTACCCTTCATAATCTCAATTATGGTATTGAGGTTGTCTTTATAGGTAATTTTATCTATATTTTGGATACAAGGAGCGTCACATTTACCTAATTTATAATAAATACAAGGTACTTTTGGCATAGTTTTACAAGAACGGTAGGGAAAATGTTTTCTTAATATTTTTAAGGTTTTTCTCAAGGCATCTCCACTTACAAAAGGTCCTAGATAATTTAGTTTATGTAAATTATTATCAAGATAAGTTTTATGTGCCACAAAAATTCTAGGAAAATCTTCCTTTGTCCAAACTAAATAAGCATAGCTTTTATCATCTTTAAGGAGTACATTATATTTAGGATTATATTTTTTGATTAGATTAGATTCTAATATTAAAGCTTCAATTTCACCATCGCAAGGTTTGATTTCTATATTATATACTTCTCTTACCATTGCTCTTTTGGCTGAGTTAAGTGAGTTACTGCCTCTAAAATAACTACTTACACGATTTTTTAGATTGATGGCTTTCCCAATATAAATAATCTTCTTCTCTTTATTAGAGAAAATATAAACCCCAGAGATTGACGGTATATCTTTAATTATTGCAGATAAATTAATATCCATATTTCAAAAGTTATCAAATTATTTATAAAAATTATAATTATATGTTATAATAATATCATATACTAATATGAATATATATATCAAATAAATTAATATGGCTACAACTGTCAAAAGAAGTCTGTACAAATCAACAGAATATAGAATATTCACAGGAGTTGCTGCAGGTATTGCAGATTATATTAATACTAGTCATACTTTAATTAGATTTTTATTTATATTGCTGACATTAGCTAGTGGAGTCGGTTTGGTTTTTTATATAACTTTATCTATACTATTACCTACAGAAGATGAGGTGATAGAACAAGAAGATAGAGAGTTTTATTATAATGTTACACATGGTGTTTTAAAAGAAGAGGATTTAATATTATCAGATCAATACTCTGATATGATAGATAAATTAGCATCTAAACAAAATATTGTAGCATTAATAATTATATTTATTGGTATGTTTGTGTTACAATTTAATCTTGTACCATGGAAATTAATACCAGGAGTATGGAGGTATCCAGCTCTTGTTATTACAATTGGTTTGGGATTCCTTCTTAGAAGTATAACTCAAAAAAAATAATAAAAATATTTATGTATAGTGTCATTATAGATAATAATTTAGAAGAAGAATCATCCAAAAAACGCAGTATAAAAATTAATTTTGGTAAAATTTATCTATTTTTATTAATCTTTAGTGTTTCTCTTATCTATTTTTATTCAGTTTATCAGAGTAACTATTTGTCGATTTTCATACCATATCGAATTTTATGGCCTATTTCTATTATATTTATAGGGATATCTATTTTGAGAGCTAAAAATACAGCATCTTTCAGTATAGGGTTTTTTATAACTACATTATCCGTAGGGATAACTATAGCATCATTTTTTGTATATTCTTCTAATGTAGAAAATAATATATCTAATAGTATAATACCTATTATGGACGCTAGTGGTATATCTTCAAATATAGAATTATTAGCAACTAAAGCTAATATCAAATCAGAAGATGTTAATATTTTCAAAGGTGAAGCTATGTCGAATTATGATGAACTTATATCTAGTAGTTATAGAGATGAAAATAACATAGAAAATATTAAGTTAGAACAGAAATTATTACCTCCTGGGATTGGATCTTATAACAAGAATTTAGATATAGTATTCCCAACAAATACCTCAATTTCATTTAATATTAACTCTAATTTATCATATATTGGAGTAGATCTATCTAACTTAAGATTAAAATCAGGTTATATTAAAGCCAATACTTCAAATATAAATATGGTTATTAAAGATATTAATTTAGAGGAAGAAGTTATATTAGACATAAATTCTAATTTCAGTATAATTAATATGATTATTTCCAAGGATATCCCGATTATTGTATCTAGCTCATCTAGTTTAAGTCAGATTGAGTTTTCAGGTCTGGAGAATTCTAATAGAGGTTCTAATATTTATCAAACTATAAATCAAGAGAATCTACAAAATCAAAATGCAGATATGAATGATACATTAGAAGAAAAACCTGAAGAAATGAAAAAATTAGTTATTAATCTTAAATCTACTCTATCTCAAGTTAAAGTATCACAAAAATAATATGATTATTGAAACTGCATCATATAATATAAAATTAGTGACTATTTTCCTACAATGGTATTTTTTGGAAATGCCTCTGAAAATTATAAAATTATTATATAAATATATTACAGTTATTAGTAAAATATATTCATTTGTCTTTTTGTTAAAAACCTTTTTTTCTCCTTGGAAGAACCAATCTTATGCTTATCCAGATAAAGGGTTTGATATAAATCGCATACTAGAGATTTGGACATCTAATATGGTAGCTAGAGTAGTAGGAGCTTTTGTTCGATTATTCACTATTATAACAGGAATAATCGTTTTGAGTATAACAAGTATAATAGGTACGATAGTATTATTAGTATGGGTGACATATCCAGTTTTATTCTTTGTATTAATTATTAGGAGCTTTATACTATGAAATATTTTTATTCTATATACCACACTAGAACTTTTCTGAGTAATATAATAGACAAATTTATTTTCAATTTTGTAAGTTATTTATTATGGATTATATTTATTATATTAGCATCAGTAATTGGTTATACAACAGGTAACTATCTTCTTGCAGCTATATTAGCATTCACAAGCATTTATCTGTATATTGTAGCTTATTTGTTCGTAGTGCTAAAATTACGATCTAATCAAGATGAGTTTATTTTGGCTAATAATTATGCTGAAATATTAGATTATGATACAGCTCAATATTTAGTAAAGTATTTCCCTAAAAAACTTACCTATTTACAATTAATCAGGGCAATTACTAAAAGTAGTCGTGGAAAGACTATACTAACGTATATGGGTTTAGTCCCAAATGAATTTTATGCTAAGCTAAAAGATTTAGGGTTAGAGAATAGTAGAAATTTAATCTCAGTGGATGAGTTTTTAGATCAGGCTAATAATCTCAGTATATCTTGGGAAGAGCCACGTATAGGTTCTCATATTTTATTATATTTATTGTTTGAACAAGGAGGAATATTCAAAACATTATTAGATCAATTAGATTTATCTAAAGAAGATTTTTTGCAAATTATAGCTTGGGAGGCTTTATATTATAGTAATAGTAAGGTAATACCCACGTGGAGTCCAGAGGGAGTATATAAAAGTTTTGGTTCATTGGGGCGTTCTTGGACCATTGGTTATACTAATGACTTAGATAGAATTACTGATGATATTACAGAATCTATAGTACATAGAGACCCTCATAGAGTTATTATCCATCAAGATATCTTAAGGCGAGTCTTAACTAATTTATCTAATTCTAATCGGCATAATATCCTTATTTTAGGAAATATAGGTGTTGGGAAAAGATCCCTTATTAGTAATTTGGCCTTTACAATTAGGCAATATCAAATAGAGAAAAACAAAAATCTAAGTCGAGTCTTGAAATTGAATACAACTGATTTAATTTCAGGTACTCCAGAAGCCCCACAATATTTACTCAAAGCTTTAAATTATGCAGAGAAGTCAGGTAATATAATTCTAGTCATTGAAAATATATCAGAGTTATTTTTATCAGCCAACGATGAAATTAGGAATATTATTATTAAGTTTTTAAATTCCAATATTATTAATGTGATTGGGCTTGATAATCCAGAGGGATATCATAGTGGTGTGAAAAGTTTTCCAGTGATTGATAGTTTGTTTGAAGATATTACGGTGGAGGATGCTTCCAAAGAAGACACTATGTATGTATTAATGATGACATCTTTTGATTTGTCTAGAATGTATAATAAATATATTACATATCAATCTCTAAGGGCGGTGATGAGTTTTTCAGAAAGATATGTTAGTAAGGGTGGTTTTCCTGGTAAAGCCGTAGAAATACTATCAGATGCGGTGAATCAAGCTAATATCGAGGGCAATCCTTTTGTACTCGAAAGTCATATTAGAACAGTTGTTTCAGAAAGGGTTAATATTAATGTTAATACTTTACAAAATGATGAAAAAGATATTTTAATATCTCTAGAAACCAAATTGCAATCTGAGATTAAAGGGCAACCAGAAGGTATACTTGCCTTAGTGAACTCATTGAAAAGAGCTCAATTAGATGTAAAGGCAAGAGATAAACCTATAGGCACATTTCTTTTCTTAGGTCCCACTGGAGTCGGTAAAACTGAAACCGCCAAAGCTTTGGCTAAGCATTATTTTGGATCGAGTGACAGAATGATTAGATTAGATATGAATGAATTTGGAAGCGAGGAATCGGTTTATGGCATTCTAGGAGCTCCGGCAGGGGAAGATAACCTTTTTCAAGAAGGTTTCCTTACTAAGAAAGTGCAAGACAAGCCTTTCTCACTTATATTGTTAGATGAAATAGAAAAGGCTCACAGACAAGTTTTGAATATATTTTTACAAATTTTAGACGAAGGATTTTTGACGGATAATAGAGGTATTAGAACTGATTTTAGGAACTCAATTATTATTGCTACATCGAATGCAGGTTCTTTATTCCTAAGAGAATTTATAAAAAGTCATCCTGAATTTGATAAAACAATATTTAAACAAGAATTAATAGATACTATTATAAAAGGGAAAGAATTTGCTCCAGAATTTATTAACAGATTTACAGATGTAATAGTGTACTATCCATTAGATATAGACACTGTAAGTGAAATAGCTAGTAAAATAATAGAAGGTATGATTCAAAGCTTTGATGAGGAAAGGGGTGTTAGGCTTGAGGTGGATAATGAGGTTATTAGATATTTAGCAGAAAAAGGCTACAATCCCGACTTTGGTGCTCGTGAATTAGAGCGTACTATATCATCAATCTTAGAGACATATTTAGCTAATTATCTTTTAATACATTCAATAAAAAGAGGAGACATAATCAAAGTACAATTAAATGATATTATAGATAAATAACAAACTCAAACATTGAAAAAATGTTAATTATATGCTATAATGTGTACATATGGACAGTAGAAAAGAACAATTTTTAGAATATGTAATCCTTGATTATATCGATACAGCTCAGCCTGTGTCATCCTTTACAATTCAGAAAAAATATCAACTACCATACTCTAGTGCTACTATTAGAAATGAATTGGCTGAATTAGAAGAAGAAGGTTATTTAAAACAAGTTCATACATCATCGGGTAGAATCCCAACAGACCAAGGCTATAGATATTATGTAAACAGACTTTTAGGGAGACAAGAAATTCTGCGTCAATATGCGTCAGTCACTCATAAACTACTGAATGATATGAATAAGATGAGTGAAATTCATCTTAAGCTAAAAAAACTATTATTATCTTTTGCACATGAATCAGGAAATGTAGCGATGGGTAAATTATCATCAGATTTGATCTTTGAAGAAGGTATGTCTAATTTTTTAACACAACCAGGGTTTTCATCAGTAGAGTTCATTAGAGATGCGCTTGATGATTTAGAGGAAATTAAATCTCATATTGATGAAATTAGTAAAGATGTTGGTCATGGTAGCTATAAACTATATATTGGGGAGGAAAGTCCACACACTTCCATGCACAAATATTCTGTTATAGTAGGAAAGTTTTCAATTGACTCAGATGATGGTACAATAGTTGTAGTTGGACCAAAAGGTATGCAATATGCAAAGAATATAGCCATGGTAGAATATATGCTTAATAGTAATAATTATGAAGAAGAAAGATAATCAAACGGAAGAAATTAATAATAAGAATCAACCTCAAGAAAATTTAGATTTGGAGCAATTACTTGAAACAATCAAAGAGGAGTCAGCTTATAATCTAGCTGGTTGGCAAAGAGCACAAGCAGATTATCAGAATCTAAAGAAAGAATCAGAAAAAGCTAGATTAGATAGTATTAAATTAGCTAATAAAGGTTTAATCGAAAATCTAATCCCAGTATTTGATAACTTTGCATTAGCTACCAAGCATCTACCAGTAGAATTACAAGATAATAATTGGGTTCAAGGTATAGTATATATTCATAAACAACTGCAAGATATTTTAATTGATGAGGGTGTTGAAATCATTGATCCTGTTGGAGAGATATTTAATCCTAATATATATGAGGCTGTTGATAGCATTGAGCTAGAAGATAGTTCTAAACAAAATACTATTATAGAGGTTTTACAAGTAGGGTATAAATTAAATGGAAGTTTAATCCGTTCCGCTCGAGTTAAAGTAGCTGCTTAAGTATGGAGTGGGATAATATATGGATATATATTGGAGTTCTTAATGTAGTTTATTTTATAACATTTTTTAGCTTTAGATTCATATTATCTAAAAAATGGACAGAAAAAATTTTTGACAGTAAAGTCCGTAAAAGAGACATTCACAGTGGCATTAAACCTAAGATTGGTGGTTTAGTAATTATACCTATATTTATACTAACAACGCTTACTCTTTTAAGTACAGGATTATTACCTTGGCAAAATGAATTTCTGGGAATGATATTAGGAGCTATTGGAATATTGATATATGGATATATAGATGAAAAATTAGATCTACATTGGAGTAGTCAATTTATTTGGCAATTCGGTATAGCTGGTATTGTGATTTGGTCTGGGGTCGGTATCCAAGCTATTAATTTGCCAAATGGAGATTTGTGGTTTATAGATAGCTATAAATTTTTTGGAATTGTCTTTCCTCAAGATATCATAACAGCACTTTGGATTGTAGGACTTATGAATGTAGTAAATTGGCTAGATGGAATAGACGGATTAGCTGGAGGGGTTGGTATAATTGGATTTATAACTTTGTTTATATTATCGTTAACGTTATTTGTAAATCAGCCTCATATTGCTCTTATTACAATTATATTAACAGGTATTTATTTGGGTTTTTTAAAATTTAACTGGCATCCATCAAAAATATTCTTAGGGACTTATGGTAGTATGTTTCTAGGCTATATGTTGGCTGTTTTATCTTTAATTAGTGGAGGAAAAATAGCTACTTCTGCTTTAGTTTTGGCTTTTCCAATTATAGATGCTATTGTAGTCATTTCTCAAAGAATATGGAACCAAAAATCTATATTTGAGGCAGATAATAGGCATTTTCATCACAAATTATTACAAGCTGGACTAAGTCAAAGAATATCTGTAGCAATTATGTATACAATTAGTATAATATTTGGAATATCAGCCTTAACCTTAGAAACCAGAGGTAAATTAATTATATTTGTTGTTGGAATGGGAACTCTCATTATAATTTCTTTTTCTATAACCAAATTCATTGTCAAAAATACTAAAATATGATAATATAAGATTATAAACAAGTTATAAAATAAATATGTTATATAAAAAAGGTTATAGTATTATAGAAGTTTTGTTGGCAGGTTCAATTTTAGCTTTAGCCATAGCTGGTATAGTTGCCTCTATGCTTATAGCTCAGAGGAACAATCAGTCTAGTATCTCTCAAAGTCAGGCTTTAGCTATGGCTAAGGAAGGTATTATAGCTTTAAAGTCAATTAGAGATAAAGATTATTCTTTATTAATTAATACAGATGATCTTGATAATAATCCTAGTGGAGCAGAGTTTGGGCTGTCATTTGAAAATGGTGAGTGGAATCTTATTTTAGCGCCAATTTCTTCACAAGATAAATTAGATAATCCAGTGCGTACTCGTAGAGTTAGAATTGAAAATGATGTAACTCCAGATGCTAAGTTAGTAACAGTGAAAGTAACTTATCAAATCAATCCAGAGGGAGATACGGAAGATATAGAACTTAAAGAGACACTCATTAATATGACTAAGAAACCAACAGGGGTAAGTGCTGAGAGTGCTAATTATAGACTAGTTGACGATAATTTAGGTGATATAAATAATGTATTCAATGACAATACACCATAATGAATAAAAAAGCATTTACATTATTAGAAATATTATTAGTTATGACTTTAGTTAGTATATTGATGGTTATTCTGTTTAGATTGATTAATCCAGGACAACAAATTGCAGACATTAATAATGCTCAAAGACAAGCGGATGTAATGACTATCTATACAGCAATAAATCAATATAGAGATATTAATTCTGGAAATTTACCTACTGGTGTTACAAATGATATTAAGAGTATTTGTCAGCCAGGCTGTACTCTAGATAATAGTAAAATAGATATCAGTTCAGATTTAGAAGCTTATATTCCTTTTGGGAACATTCCTATAGACCCTCAGCAACAGGGAGAAGATATTACTGGCTATGCTGTGTATGTAAATAATCAGGGGAGGGTAATAGTCTCAGCTCCTTTAGCCGAAAATGGAGTTATTATTAACACTATAGAATAAAAATATGAATACAAAATCTAATCCATTAATTAAGTCAGTAATGTTTCGTGTATTTACAGCATTAGTATTATTATTTACAAGTATACTCTATATTATTATTATAGGGTTAGCTTATTTGCGGTATACTGGTGGTATCGATATAATATATTCAGATTCAGTCACTCACTTGTTAATAGGGGTAGTTATATTATTATTTGTCATAGGTTGGTTTTTCTCTTATACATTATACATAGGTATCATTAAACCAGTTTATGAAACATTGAATATTATTTCTGAAACAGTATCTAATTTAGTTAATAAAGATTCAATAGACAAAGCACAGGTGATATATTTAAATGAATTTGTTAATAACTCACTATATCAGTTGAATAGATCATCACTGACTAATAAAATTAATTTATCTTTAAGTACTGAGAGCTATTTGAACAAACTAAGTGAGTTAATGCAGCAAAATCAGGAATTAGCTGACTCTAAACAGGAGTTGGCTAATTTAGTAAAGCAGTTAGAAAGCCAACAAAAATTATTAGAATTGGAAAAGGCAAAGACAAATGCTATTATTGATTCCCTTCCAAATGGACTTCTAGTAACAAGTAAAGATGGGAATATATTTTTAGTAAATAAAGAGTTAGAAAATATTTTAGATTTAAGAGTTAATGATATACTTGGTAAATTTATCTACAATGTCTTACCAGATATACAATTAAATGAAGATAAATCTATTTCTGATGGTAAGGAAGAATTTAATATTAACCCTAAAAACAGATATACAAGTATTTTTAATTACATCTCTAATAATAAGAAAAAAAATATAATTTTAGAGAATACATCCAATCCTATTATATTGGATAAGGATATATTAGGTTCTGTATATATCCTTCGTGATACTACTCAAGAACGTACAACGGAGAGGGCTCAAAAAGAGTTTGTATCACTTGCCTCACATCAGTTGCGGACTCCCATTACCTCCATTAAATGGAATTCAGAAATTATTTTGTCCAATAATTCTATTGATGATGAGGTTCGTATTGCAGCTAATGATATATATAAAGAAGGTAATCGAATGGAGAAGTTAGTCAATTCATTATTAAATTTATCTAGAATTGATTTAGGTAAAATTCAATTTAGTACTCAAGAAATTGATTTAAGCACATATATAGAGTCATTGTCAAAGACCTTACAATCAGAAATAGATTTAAAAAATTTAACATTTGAAAAAGATATACCTTTTACTCAATCAATAGAAAACGACCCAATATATTTAGATATAATATTTTTGAACATATTACATAATGCTATTAAATATAGCAATCAAAATGGTAAAATTAGATTAACAGTTGATAAGGCAGTAGATAAAAATAGATTAATGATAACAATTTCAGACACAGGAATTGGTATCCCAGAATCACAACAATCACAAATTTTCGGTAGATTATTTAGAGCAGACAATGCTAAAAACTGTCAGCCAGATGGTAATGGACTAGGACTTTATATAGTTAAAAAATTAATTGAACTTATGAATGGTTCGGTATGGTTTGAATCAAAAGAAAATCAAGGAACTACTTTCTTTTTAGAATTACCGATTGTTATAAAAAGTCAACTGTGATATAATAAATTTAAATATATCAAAGATTATGTCATATAAAGTTTTAATTATAGAAGATGAGCCAGCTATAGCACGAGTTTTAGATTTAAAGCTTAAGCAAATTGGACTTGATACCACTGTGGCCAACGATGGTACTATTGCTCTTGGTATTATAGATAAACAAGATTTTGACTGTATTCTGCTAGACTTAATATTGCCAGGCGCTGATGGATTTACAATATTAGAATCTATTAGGAAAAAAAGTAAATCTACTAAGGTAATTATTATGACTAATTTAGGACAACCTGAAGATAGGACTCGTGTTGAGAAGCTAGGTATAACTGCTTATTATGTAAAATCAGAAGTTTCAATTAGTCAGTTAGCTGAATCCGTGAAACAAGTTCTGATTACATAAAGTTATATTTTATGATATAATTAAAATATTAAAATTAAAAAATATATTATGGAACCAAAAGAAATATTAGATCTATTAGTAAATACGCAATATATAGCTTTAGATGACTGTAAGTTAGCCCTTTCTAGTACTAACAATGACCCAGCTATTGCTATAGATTATTTAGTTCAGAATAATATTATTACGTATGATATTATAGGGCAAGCTTTAGCAGAGAGCTGGGGAGTTTCTTACTTTGATTTAAATACTTTTATTCCAGCTAAAGATGATGTTATGAAAATTCCCGAGTCTGTAGCTCGTGAGTTAAGATTAGTGTATTTCAAAGACTTAGCTGATAAAATACAAGTTGCATCAGATAATCCGGTTGTATTGCAGGGTAATGCTAAGTTGATTATAAAAAGAGAAGAGAAAACTGGATTTATTGGGGGGAAAAAAGAAATTATAGAAGAGAAAGATTTAAGTCAAGAGCTTATCAAGTTATTCCAAAAACCTATAGAATTTGGATACTCTTTAACACAGGATATAGACAGATCTCTATTGAACTATAAGGCCCCCTTATCTTCTAGATTTATATCCATAATGGATAAATTTGACACAGTTGCTCCAGAGATTGTAGAGGAAATTATAGAAGAAGCCTTAGAGGAGAGAGTATCAGATATACATTTTGAGCCACAATATAATAAAAGTGTCAGAATTCGATTTAGGGTAGATGGTATGTTGCAAGAAGTTGGAACAATACCATTTTCATATTATGAAAATATTCTTAATTTAATTAAAGTTAATGCACAATTAAGAACTGATGAGCATTTTATTCCTCAGGATGGTGCCATTCGCTTCCAAAAAAACAATCAAGTTACAGATGTTCGAGTTTCAATTTTACCAACTGTATATGGAGAAAAAATTGCACTTAGAGTTTTAACCAATACACTATCTAACATTACATTAGACACATTAGGTCTTAATGAGAGAAATATAAAGACATTAAGAAAGGCATCTCAAAAACCATTTGGAATGGTATTGGTCACAGGTCCTACTGGTTCAGGGAAATCTACAACCCTTTATTCTATATTGAAAACAGTTAATGATGAAGGTAGAAATATAACTACTATTGAAGATCCTGTAGAGTATAAAATTGAAGGAGTTAATCACATACAAGTTAATAAAGAAACAGACCTATCATTTGCTCGTGGGTTACGATCAATTTTGCGTCAAGATCCTAATATAATTCTAGTAGGAGAGATTAGAGATGATGAAACAGCTCAAATTGCAATTAATGCAGCTTTAACTGGACATTTGTTGTTTTCAACCGTTCATGCTAATGATGGGGAAAGTACCTTGCCAAGACTATTGAATATGGATATTGACCCATTTTTACTTTCTACAACATTACAACTTATTGTAGCTCAAAGATTAGTCCGTAAAATATGTTCAGCTTGTGTATATACCTATACAGTAAATAGAACAGAGTTAGAAGAAACAGTAGGTGAGTCACTTGAAAGATTTTTCTCAGAAGAGAGTATAACATTGTATAGAGGTAAAGGATGCTCTAACTGTGGATTTACAGGATATAAAGGTAGAAGTGGAATTTATCAGTTGATAGAAATGTCAGAAGAATTAAGAGAACTAGTCTTACATAAACCTACCTCTGATATCATAGCTAAAGTAGCTCGTAAACAGGGAGCTATGTCCTTATTTGAGGACGGTATAGAAAAAGTAAAAATAGGAGTTACTACATTAGATGAAGTTATGAGAGTTGCACAAATACCAGAAGAATATAGTTAAAATATATGTTTTTTAAGAAAAAAGATACATCAAAAGACGTGATTAATAATCTAAATACAACTACAGATCAAGTTGTTAGTCCTAATTATACAATTGAAACTCAAAATCCTGATGTTAATATAGATAATGCTAATCAGTCAGTTTTTACTGAAATTGAGCAACTGTATGCAAAGCAATCATTTCAGAATCAAACTCCAACTCGTACTAAAGTGAAAAGAGGTAGCAGTAAAGTTACTAAAGCAAAAAAAACCTTTTTAGATAACCTAGCATTATTAGTAGGTTCTGGTATGGGTGTAAATACTTCTTTAAGGATATTATATAAAAATACTCAAGATAAAACTTTGAAAAAAACACTCAACTCAATGTTAAGCAGTGTGGAAAGTGGTAGTAGTTTGTCTCAAACAATGCAAGACCATAATTTCTTACCAGATTTCTTAATTTCTTTAATTCAAATTGGTGAAGAATCAGGAAATTTAGCAGATAAAATTAAAAGAACAGTTATATCACTAGACAAGGATCAAAGGCGTAGAGCACAATTAAGATCGGCCTTATTCTATCCTATATTTGTTCTTACACTGGTTTTAGTTTTGGGTATAGGAGTTTCAACTTTCATTTTGCCTAGAATTGGACAGGTATTCTCGAATATGAATGTAAAATTACCAGTAATGACTAGAATTTTAATCCAAATTGGAGAATTTATGTCTAAGTATTGGTATATTATTATACCTTTAATTGTAGGAACATTGGTTCTATCAATTTTAGTGCTTTTCGTCTTTCCAGCAACAAGAAAGTCTGGTCAGTGGCTATTATTTCATTTACCAGTATTCAATGATTTAATCGTTAAAACTGAGGTCTCTAGGTTTGCTTATAACCTTGCAATGTTATTAAATTCAGGTATTCCTATCACGAAGGCTTTATTGTCTTTATCTAAAATTCACGATTATTATATGTACAAAAACTACACCCAATTTTTAGCCAATTATATTCAAAGTGGTAAAAGTTTTCATAATATATTTGAGGTGAATAAGAAAAGAACTAATTCAATACTTCCATTCGCAGCTCAAGAAATTATAACAGCTGGGGAAGAGTCAGGAAAGTTACCAGAAGTATTGGAGCAATTGGGGGAGAGATATGAGCAGGAATCAGAGCAGATTGCTAAGAACATTGCTGTTCTATTAGAACCGGCTTTATTGATAATAGTTTGGGTAGGTGTTGTATTTTTGGCAGTTGCTATTTTACTCCCAATTTATAGCTTAGTTGGTAATTTTCAAGCTTAAATCAAAGTATGAAGGGTAAATATAAAGGTTTTACATTAATAGAAATTACTTTAGTAATAGTTTTGATAGCTATTCTTATAGCTATTACGACACCTTTAGTATCTAGTATAGTAATCCGCAATGATTTAAGTGCAGCCCATGAATCTCTCTACAATGCATTGCTAAGAGCCCAACAATTATCTAAAAATCAGTATAAAGATTCTCAATGGAGAGTATGTATAGATAATACTGCTAAAACATACACTATAACAGCAGTAACCTGTACATCTACTCAATATCCTGAAATTATCACAATCAATTCTGGCATCACAGTCAGTTCAGAACAGACATTAGACATACCATTCAAGCTTATCAATGGTGAACTAGACTTGAGTAATGATTCTATTAAAATAGATTTAACTGGTGGGGGAGTAAGTAAGTCTATTATAATTAATAAGTCAGGAGTAATTAATAAAGAAGCTACTACTGAACTACAATCTAATACAATCACTCCATCTATAGTCACTAATGGACTAGTATTACATCTAGATGCAGGTAATATAAATAGTTATCCAGGTTTAAATACAGCCCAAAATACCTGGTTTGATTTAAGTGGGAACAATAATAATGGGACACTTGCTCCAGCTCCTTCTACTCCTACCTACAACTCTGCTAATGGAGGTGCTTTAGTCTTTGATGGGGGCGATGATAGAGTATCCTCAAGTACTTCTAATGTTTTTAATAATTTTTCATACGATATTTGGTGCCTACCACAAACAACTCACGAAATAGAATCACAAACTAATTCTGGTTTTGGGGGTACATCAGGACAAAAATATGTAATTGGCCCTCAATTTGTTGCATCTCCTGATGCCGGTTCTGGAATATCAGTTGGAACTAATGGTATAAGTGTTTATGAGCATTCAGCTGCTTATATGCCTCCATTATTATCGCACTCAGTTACTATAAATGCCCCAATTCATATAGTAGTAAATTATACAAATAAAGTTCCTTCTCTTTATATAAATGGAACATTTATAAAAAATGGTCTAGCTAGTACAAGAACAAATGTAAAAATCACTACAGATTTGATAGGCGCTTACCCAAGTTATGGATTTTTTAATGGTAGAATATATTCTGCAAAATTTTATAGTAGAGCACTTACCCCAGAAGAAATTCAACAAAACTTCAATGCTACCAAAGGTAGATTTGGGCTGTAGGCTCTGTCCTCCCTCCCCCTGCGGGTACTCCCTCCAAATGGAGACAAGATAAGAACTGTCCTCCCTTGGGGGAGGTGTCACCGTAGGTGACGGAGGAGGACTAAGATCTTCCAACTTTATCTAAACACCAAAATAGATGAGAGAAAACAATAAATATAATAAACATCTCAAGGCCGTAGAAAATAAGCTCAGATCATCAATGACAAAAGCCGAGGCTTATCTATGAAAACATGGGTTAAGAGGTAAAAAGTAGGTAGTGATTTTTAGAAGGCAGAGCTCAGTCCTTTTGGATTTAAAAAATACTGAGATTTACCGTATTATATTTCAGAGAACATAAACTTACTTTAAAAAATATTAACTAAACTTATGGAGTTCCGTAATAATCTCTAAGATTATTCTCAATATCTAATTTATTAGCTAATTTATTACCATCATATATAATTAGCTCAGATATATGACCATTTAAGAAATTTCCAGTACTTCCAGCTCCTATATTAAGAGTGCTATTAATAGCTGAAGTTCTAATAGCTGTATATAGATTTAGACTATTTTTAGTATCTGATCCAGGTGTTGCAGATGTGCTAGATTTATTCAGATAATATGGATTGAATAAATCTGTAGCTCCTAAGGTAGCATAATTGTTAGATCTTGCCATAAAGGATTGATTGTTAGTGAGTCTACTAGCTATAAAGAATGCTGTAGAGTTGGTAGCATTATTAAAAGATGTATTTACTAATTGGTCATCAGAACCATCAAATCTAATGGCTGGTTTATTATTTTGTAATACTATTCCTGTAACTCCATCTACAATTTTAGGTTGAGCTGATGTATTAGTTTGAATAGCATTATTCTTATTGCCAGATTGGTCATACCAAGTAGAGATATACCCGTCCCCAGTATTAGCATTGATAGTTGTTTTTTGATAAGTCTTCAGGGTGTTCCCAAGATGTCTCATGCCACCCCATACAAATATTGAGTCTGTAGTATTAGCTACATTGACATTCTCTAATCTGGCAGAAGTAGCTGAATTTACAATAGCTAAAACCATTCTTCCAGCACCAGATGCAGTAGCTGTGGCTGAGAGAGAAATACGATACCAACCATTTCCTACAGATTGAATATTAGCTTGCCCAGCAGTAACTCCAGATGAACTTACCAGTGTGCCATTGCTTAGATTATAGTTCTGATAAGCTGTGGTTGAAAAACCAGTACTAGTTGCTATCTGAACAAAATTATAATTATTATTAGCTTTTACATAATAGGAGTCGGTATAAGTAGCCCCACTGACTATATTTGTATCCTTTAATATAAATCTTTGAGTATTACCAGTATTCAGATTAACTTTCTCAGCAGTATTAGTCCCATCAGGTGCTATTGTATTATCTGATATGGTTGTTATATTATTCAAACTCCAACCACCATTAGGACTAGTTATATCTTCAGAATAATTAAAAAAGTTTTGATAACCAACAAAATTTTGTAAAGCTACTGTGTCTAATTCTCCTCTAGAATTAAAGCCTATATCCATTTCACTTTGATCTAATCCAGTATCTCTTCTAACTCTAATTGCAGGTCCATTATAGGCTGAGGATAATAGATTGGTATTAGTATTAAATCCAACTAATTTTCTTAACCCATAAGCGACTCCATTGGCTCCTGTTGAATATGTGTTAAGAATAGGCTCAAAGGCAGTGGCTTTTTTAGATAATTGTAAAGTAGTTTCAAAAGCCTTCTCAGCCTCATATTCATAACTACTAAAGGCAGGTTTGTTATACCTAAGAGTAAATTTTAGCTTTAGAGTTTGAGATATATTGTTTGGATCTTTATTCTCTTGAGTATCAATTTGTTCGAATGATAGAGTGGGTGATGGAGTGTTTACAGCTAGTATCCCAGCTGGATTCAGATTGAAGGATGGGGTACTATCACTATAAGATACAACTATATTATTATCTGATTGGGTTATAGTAGTGTCGACATTCCCTTTTCTCAAGACTAGAGTGTTATCAGGATTATTACCTAATTTGGGACTTATAATAGTATCAGCTTCATTGATTATATTTTGAATTTGACTAATAATTGAGCTGCCAGTTTGATTTAATTCATTATTAACTCTAAAAGAAGTAGAGAGTCTATTCAATTGAGCAAATGAAAATACAGCTACAGCTAAAGTGACTCCACCAATAACTACATATAATAGTATTTCTAATAATGTAAATCCTGAATATTTTTTCATATTTTATGGGTAAAGACTATATTTAGAGTTCATATAAGTTTTGACTTTATTTAACTCATCTGTGCTTAATTTTTTATTATAAACCAAAATTTCAGCAATATCCCCATTCAAGAATCCAGTACTTCCTTGTAGATTAGCTCCAACAATAATTGGCTCGGTGGTATTGGTTATACTAGTTGAACCAGTAGCAGTAGTTGCTGGATTATTATTTATAGATAAGCTCATTTGAGGAGAAGTTGGTGACCATAGTGCAGTCAATATATTAAAGTTAGTATTATTATTTGCAAAGGACAAGTTACTATCTGTGATATTAAATTCATCATTTTGCAATCTCCATTCTCTTTCATTATTAGTAGTATCAAATTTCCCAATATAAGTCTGATTATTATTGGCAGTATTACTAGTTTTTCCTACTACAATTATACTTAATCCATTATTAGTATGTATAGAAGTAGTGGTACTGGTAAGAAAATCATCTATACCATCAAATCTTAATGCAGGTCTATTGTTAATAGCATTAGTAATTAATGTTGGAGCTAGATTTGGAGCATTAGTAAGCTGAGCAAAGTCGATTAAATCATCAGTAGAGTTTTTAACACTAAATACGGGATTATTATTGTTAGCCTCAGCTCTATCTGCCTTTAGCCATAATCTTATAGCTTTAGGGTCAATCACATAGGGGTTATTCTCTTGTGCTTGAATTAATTGATCATTTGTAATTTGTTTTTGATAGTCTATAATTATGTTAGGATTAATTTGTTTAATTTTAGTCTCTAGGATAGAAGATTCTACTTTGGTGTAGATAACTCTTTCACTATTCCCAATACCTGAGATAGTATAGACTCTACATCCATCTTCAAAGGTCTCATCTCCGCCATAAAATCTATATGATTTTAACTTAGTAAAGACCTTTTCCACACAACTTGAGGCTTTAGATTTATTTAGGACAACATCAGTAATATTAATATTAGTTCTTGCAATTTGAGTACTATTACTAAGGGCACTTACAGCTAAAGCTACTCCTATAGTTGATATAATTATTGTTAATAATAGTACACTATAACCAGGTTTATACATATAGTATTTTCGTATTTATTAAGGATATAATATATTATATCATAAAAAGCAAATTTCTGATATACTAAAATTAAATAATATTTTATAAATTAATATGACAGCCTCTCAAAGAAGAATAAAACAAACTATTATTGCATCAGTATATTTGATGGTTTTTTCCACTATTATATTTTTAATTGTTATAACTTTATTTCCATCTACTCCAGTTATTGTTGAAGATAAGCCTTTCATACAGCCAATCCAAATTATAAAATCTGGTAAAATAGATTTAGGCAATGGTAAAGCAGACTTTTGGGTTGAACTAAGTAATCCCAATGATGATTATGGGGTGGCAAAACTAGAATATAGTTTCATTTTGAATAATTCTAATGGTACAGAATCTATAAGAAGAGGAGATACATTTATATTGCCAGGGGATAAGAAAAGATATGTTCTTTTATTGGATGTGTCATCAGAATATGAATTACAAGACTTTAAGATAAATCAGGAACCAGAATGGGCTCAATTATCAAAATCTAGCTTACCAGAATTAGTAACTAGAAATGTAAGTTTAGGTATTTCAAATAAAGCTGGCAATGCTTTTACAGTTTTTGGAATACTTACCAATGCTAGTCCGGTGAACCTGAAAAATATACAAGTTATAGCGATTATAACAGATGATAATTCAAATATAATAGGAGTAAATCAAACTTTAATTAGAGATGTGCTAACTCTAGAGTCAAGAGACTTTGAAATGATCTGGAAAGAAGAGTTGCCAGGAGCAATTAAAGATAATACCAAAATATATGCTCAAAGTAATGTGTTAAGAGATAGAGAATTATTAATTGAATTACAACAGAAACCTATCTTTGAGAGATAAAAGTGTATGAGAAAATTAGTGTTTTCAATAGATTGGTTAACTATTTTGCTAGTATTGGCTCTTTCCTCTATGGGATTAATTGTACTTATTGGGCTCAATATGAATGGGATATCTATAGTAAGTCAAAGTTTGATTATAAAACATATAATATCTATTATAATCGGTCTTACTATGGCTATTATAATTTCACAAATTGATTATCGAGTCTTTTCTACTTTAATTCAACCCTTATTTTTTGGGATAAGCAGCTTATTAATACTGGTTTTAATATTTGGCGATAGAATCAATGGAGCTAAAAGCTGGTTTTCAATTGGGATATTTAATTTACAACCAGCAGAATTTGCTAAGATAGTAGTGATTCTAATAGTTTCTCATTATTTTACTAGATATCATCATAAGATTAATAGCTTTTTATCTATAATTCTATCATTACTACCAGTTTTTATCATAGTATCATTAGTTTTACTGCAACCTGACTTTGGGACGGCTGCGATTCTAATATCTATTTGGCTTGGTATGGTTATTTTTGGAGGCATTAAATTGCAGCATATTTTTATCTTATTTATTATGGGTTTAGTTAGTACAAGTAGTCTTTGGATTTGGGTTTTTAAAGACTATCAAAAGCAAAGAATTTTGACTTTTCTTGATCCAACCTCTGATCCTTTGGGAAGTGGATATAATATATTACAATCTATGAAGTCTGTAAGTTCGGGAGGTTTAATGGGGGTAAAAGAGCAGATTGTATTTGTTCCAGAGGTACATACTGATTTTATTTTTTCAGGTTTTGCACAACAATGGGGATTTATAGGTGTCTCTATTTACTTTATGATTATATTATTAATCATAGGAAGAATATTATATATAGGTTTTAAGTCTCAAGATAGCTTTCCTAGATTAATCATATTAGGGGTGGTTTTATCTATTATAATTCAATTAATGATTAATATTGGAATGAATATAGGAGCTCTACCAATTACAGGAGTGCCACTACCATTTATGAGTTATGGAGGTAGTTCGATGTTAGTATATTGGATGTTGATAGGTTTAGTTTTATCTGTACAAAAGTATAAACTATCTCAAGGTACAATATTTATGAAGGACTCCCAGGATATATTTGGTTGATTGTGTGAATTGTTGATAAGTTATATTAAAGCATATATATAAATATGATAAAATAAAGATAAGTTATAATTTATAAATAAAATATATGCAGAGAAAAGTAAATTTAAAAAATATCCTATTAACAATAGGAATCAGTATAGGATTAGTATTAGGAGTATATATTATATATAATATAAATACAGATATTGATGAATTAAATATAGAATCAGTTAATAAGATAGAAAATAGTAAAGTAGAGAATAACAGAGATCAAGATGTAGATGATAGAAATAGCACAGTAGTAACAAGAGAGAATGAGGAAAAACGAGAACAACGTATAGCAACAATAGTTAATAATATAAGGGGAGAATATAGGGGTATAAGAAGTCAGCCTTTGAGATATTCTCCAATAGAAGTTTATAAACCACCTATTACAAATAATAAGCCAATAGAATTACCAAGTATAACTAATAAACCAAGTATACCGAATGTCCCAAGTATTCCTAGTGTACCTAATTTACCTATAAATCCAATTACACCTAATATCCCAACTACTCCAAATCCATCAGTTATCCCTCCAGATACAGATGATGTAGATGATGGTATAAATCCTCCTTTAAACACAGCCACAGGAATAATAGATAAAGATTTTTACACAGGAAATTTTGGGTTTGAATTAATTTCTGATTCCAATAGGTACATTATTGATATTGACAATTTTTTAGAATCTGAACTCATACAATCTACTGTTTTCGAATTACAAAGTGATGGTAATATACTAGTAAATACAATTAATAGTGATTATATCAATAATATATTTAGAATTAATCAAAATGGAGATATAGATGAAAGTTTTAATTCAGGTGACATAAGTTGCTGTGTATTTGATATAAAGGAACAGTCAGATGGAAAGATATTGGTAGGAGGAGATTTTAATGAGTATCTAGGAGAATCAACTAATGGAATAGTTAGACTTAATAGTGATGGAAGTAGAGATACAAGCTTTAATATAGGGACAGGATTTAGGGGGAGTCTGGATGGAACAACGGCCGGGGATGATTCTGTCAATACTTTAGCCATACAGGAAGATGGCAAGATAATAGTAGGAGGAAATTTTACTAGTTATAATGGTGTAGGAGCAAATAGAATAATCCGATTAAATAGTGATGGAAGTAGAGATACAAGCTTTAATATAGGCACGGGTTTTTCAGGTATAGATAGGTCTGTGTATAAATTGGTTGTTCAGTCAGATGGCAAGATATTGATAGGAGGAAATTTTACTAGTTATAATGGCTTGGGAGCAAATAAAATAATTCGATTAAATAGTGATGGTAGTAGAGATAGCAGCTTTGATATGGGGTCAGGGTTTGGTGATTGGTTTGGTGGAGGTGTAGTCAACAGTATATTGTTACAAACTGATGGCAAGATATTGGTAGGAGGAGATTTTAGAACATATCAAAACAATTCAGTAAATAGATTAATTAGGTTAACAAGCAATGGTGAAAAAGATTTATCATTTAATTCAGATATATCTTTACCAAGTATAAACACATACTTTTATATACAAGATATTTATGAACAAAGCGATGGTACTATATTTATCTTATTTAGAAATTTTTCTGGGGAAATTGAAGATTTTGGAGGAAATATTTTAAAACTAAATAGTGATGGAAGTAGAGATACAAGTTTTAGTTTAGATATGAATAGTTTATTAACACCTAATATCGCGGATAGAATGTTATTAGTTAATAACACTATTTTTCTAGGAGGAGCTTTGTTTACAACAGTTAATAATGTATATAATGCAGATGGAGAATTAATTGATATGCAGACGATAGATTTTGAAAATGAGGAATGGATTTCTAACTTTAATACTGATGGAGGAGCAATTGACGTTACTATCGGAAGTATTCTAAAATTTAATTTGGACGGTAGTAGATCTACTGACTTTGATAGTGGATTGTCACTTAGAATTAAATACACCAATAAAATTTCTTTTGACTCAGATGTCGATATAGTTAAAACTCAAAGTGATGGAAAGATAATAGTAGGAGGAGGTTTTAGCAATTATAAAGGAGAATCAGCTAATGGAATAATTCGTTTAAATAGTGATGGAAGTAGAGATAATAGTTTTGAGATAGGCACAGGATTTGATGGTACTGTCAATACTATCGCTATCCAATCAGATGGAAAGATAGTAGTAGGAGGAGACTTTAGCAATTATAAAGGAGCATCAGCTAATAGCATAATCCGACTCAATAGTAATGGAAGTAGAGATAATAGTTTTGAGATAGGCACAGGATTTGATGGTACTGTCAATACTATCGCTATCCAATCAGATGGTAAGATAGTAGTTGGAGGATATTTTAACCTATATCAGGGAGAGTTAGAGTATAATGAAGAATATGATTATACAGAAATGATAGATCAAGGAGGATCCTCAGCTAATGGAATAATTCGTTTAAATAGTGATGGAAGTAGAGATGATAGTTTTGAGATAGGTACAGGATTTAATGAGACTGTCAATACTATCGCTATCCAAAGTGATGGAAAGATAATAGTAGGAGGAGACTTTAGCAATTATAAAGGAGCATCAGCTAATAGCATAATCCGACTCAATAGTAATGGAAGTAGAGATAATAGTTTTGAGATAGGCACAGGATTTGATGGTACTGTCAATACTATCGCTATCCAATCAGATGGTAAGATAGTAGTTGGAGGATATTTTAACCTATATCAGGGAGAGTTAGAGTATAATGAAGAATATGATTATACAGAAATTATAGATCAAGGAGGATCCTCAGCTAATGGAATAATTCGTTTAAATAATGATGGAAGTAGAGATGATAGTTTTGAGATAGGTACAGGATTTAATGAGACTGTCAATACTATCGCTATCCAATCAGATGGAAAGATAGTAGTAGGAGGAGGGTTTGAGTTATATCAGGGAGAGTTAGAGTATAATGAAGAATATGATTATACAGAAATTATAGATCAAGGAGGAGCATCAGCTAATAGAATAATAAGACTCAATAGTAATGGAAGTAGAGATAATAGTTTTGAGATAGGTACAGGATTTAATGAGACTGTCAATACTATCGCTATCCAATCAGATGGAAAGATAGTAGTTGGAGGGAGGTTTCAGGTTTATAATAACCAGAGTGGAACTTATTTGTTAAGATTAAAATAGAACTTTACATATTTGTTTTAAAATATATATAAATATGATATAATAAAATTATACATTACTAGATAATATATTTAATAATATGTCTACAGAATTAAATCAACAAAAGATAGCGAATATAGTTCTAATTAGTGTTTTAGCTTCGTCTCTTACCGGTTTTTTAGGTGGAGGAATAGCATTCTCTTATATAGATAAAGTCCAAAATACAACTATTCAAACTAGCAATCTTAGTGTCTCAGAAGAACAATCGGCTATCATTGATTTGGTTGAGAAGTCTAATCAATCAGTAGTGAGTATATCTATTTCAAAACAGATACCACTCAGAAGGTCTACTCCGTTTGATTATTTTTTTGGAGTCCCAACACAAGAGAATTTACCACAAAATGAAGATGTGAACAGAACTATAGGTGGCGGAACTGGCTTTGTTGTATCATCAGATGGATTAATTATAACTAATAAACATGTGGTCTCAGACTCTAGTGCTACCTATAAAGTTCTATTTAATGATGGTTCAGAATCTAAAGCTGAGGTAAAAGCTTTACACCCTACTCAAGATTTGGCTATTATTAAAGTAGATAAAGATAATTTAAAACCAGTAGAATTTGCAGATTCTGAGCAGCTTAAAGTTGGACAAACTGCAGTAGCAATAGGTAATGCCTTAAATGAATTTGATAATACTGTTAGTAGAGGGGTCATATCTGGATTAAGAAGATCTATTGTAGCTTCGGATAAAATGGGTAATTCAGAACAATTATCTCAAGTTATTCAAACTGATGCTGCTATCAATCAAGGTAATTCAGGAGGTCCTTTATTAGATATTAATGCTAAAGTAATTGGAGTTAATGTAGCTACAGCAGAGGGTGCTCAAAGTATAGGCTTTGCAATCCCTTCCAATGTAGTAGTGAGAATGATTGAGGATTATAAGAAATTTGGTAAAGTGAAAGTGCCATTTATTGGAGTTCGCTATAATATGATTGTTCCTGGATCAGATCAATCCAAACAGTATGGGGTAGAAAATGGAGCTTTGATTATTGGAGATGCTCAATCTCCAGCAATAGTTCCTAATTCACCTGCTGCTAAATCAGGGCTTAAAACTGGAGATATTATAACCAAAATTAACGATAAAAATTTATCTATAAAACAACAATTGGCCGATGTAGTCTCGCAATATAAAATAGGAGATAAAATTGAACTTTTAGTTATTAGAGACGGAAAAGAAGAAAAGTTATCCTTAACTTTGGAAGAGAGACCAGAATAATATATGCCAAAACAAGACAATAAAAACACAATATCTATATCAAGAAAATCACTATTAATATTAACCTTATTTATACTGATATTTTTATTTTTGATATATATTAGATATTTAGTATTAACTATTATAATATCATTTATATTAGCCTCATTTGCTAAATATTTCGCGAATTTATTACAAGATAAGTATAAATTTGGTTATAAATATGGATTGATATCTATTTTTGTATTAATATTAATTTTAACTATTGCTAGTATTGGTCTTTTATTACCATTATTAATTAAGGAAAGCTATGGGTTTATTGAGCTGATTAATACTCTATTGAAGCAACTAGAATCAGGAATAATCATTACAGGATTACCAATAGATAACTTTCAATTCAGTCAGTTCACAAATTTTATACCGAATTTAGGTCAATTAACAATAAGTATTTTATCTGGTTTAGGAGAGGTCTTAACCTATACTCTGCTAATTTTTATATTAGCATTTTATATTTCGGTTAATGACTCTGGGTTAAATGCATTGATAAAGTTATTTGTTCCAGCTGAAATAAAAGAGAATATACCTAATATAATTCACAAATTACAATATCATATAGGAAAATGGGCATTTGTGGAAGCTAGTATTGCTCTTACTATGGGGATATTCATATATACTGTGCTTTCTATTCTAGAGTTTCAATATGCTGCAATATTAGGAATTATGGCGGGTATATTCCAACTTATACCAATTCTTGGGCCAGTACTTATATACTTAATTATTATACTCATTGCATTTGTACAATCTCCAATATTAGGCATCATAACTATAGCATTAATTATATGTGTACAATTAATTAAACAGTTTTTACTTCTACCTATTATATTCAAGTCATTTAGTCATACCAATGCACTACTGGTAGTATTCGCTTTAATGATAGGAGGAGTTTTATCAGGTCCCTTAGGGGTTATAATAGCAATGCCAGTAGTTTCTCTTTCTCGTATAATATATAGAGATATTTTTAACTATGATAAGCAATAAGTTCCCTAATATATTAGTATTTGATATTGAAACTATTGGTAATATTTCATCACCTAATTTTGTAGATGAAATGCAGATAACCGTAGTGGGAGTATATAATTATGCAAAAGATGAATATAAGACTTACTTTTTAGAAGAATTGTCAGATTTAGAGGCAGATTTAAAGCAAGCGAATTTATTGGTAGGATTCAATAATGATCACTTTGACACTCCTATCTTGAATAAATATTATCAATTTGACCTTTTTAGTATAGCTTCTTTTGATATACTAAGAGAGTTCAGAGCTAATACAGGTAAAAGATTGGGTCTAGACGCTATAGCTAGTATGACTCTGGGAACAAATAAATCTGGAACTGGCTCTAATGCAATGAGCTTATATCAAGAAGGTAAATTAGAGGATTTAGCAGATTATTGTATAAATGATGTTAAATTAACAAAAGACATTTTTGAATATTGTATTACAAAAAACCATTTAATATATCCTTCTAAAGATGGTTGGTTGCGCTTGAAAGTAGATATGAATTATGATATAGACCAATTTATAAAGGAAAACACTCATAAATCACAATATGCTTTTTTATAAAATTATTATATTAACTATACATACATCAGCACACTCCAAATTTGACAAAAATCTGGGGGGGAGGTATAATGTTAAATAGATATAGAAAAGACTGTAATAAAATTATAAATAATAAACTCATACATATGAATAGAAATATAAAAGCCAACAAAGGCTTCACCCTCCTAGAGATATTATTAGTAATAGCAGCAATAGGAATATTAGCGGCAATAGTACTGGTAGCCATAAATCCAAATAGACAAATAAACCAAGCAAGACAAGCAGCAATAAATAGCGATAAGAATACAATAGAGAAAGCATTACAACAGAGATTGATAGATACAGGTAATTACCCAGCAGGACTAGATGGAGTACAAAGGAAAGTATGTAGTAATACAGTAAATACACCAGACTGTATAAACCTAAGTAGTTTAATACCAGAATATGTATCCGCAATACCAAGTAGTACCACATATACGGTAGCAAGAGGGAATGATGGTAGAGTCTATGTCAATACAACAGATACAGCAGGAAACTTCAGCTGTCCAACAGGTTATATAAAAGTACCCGGAAACAGCCTATATCAAACCAAAGACTTTTGTGTGATGAAATACGAAGCTAAAGCAGTAGCTATCAATAGTCCAACTGTAGGTTTAACAACTCCAAATACTGGTTTCAATACTATAGCAAATAATACCACCCCCACTACAGCAGCTAATGGTAGAACTATAGCCAGTGTAGCTACTGGGTATCCAATAGCTAATATAGATCAAGCAACGGCTGCAAGTTATTGTGTTAATGCAGGAGCTAGTTTAATGACTAATGTAGAAGGTATGACTATATCTAGAAATATAGAATCGGTATCTAATAACTGGTATAATCCAATCCCAACTCCAGTAAACGAAATTGGTAATGGAGGGATTTGGAGAGGACATAGTGATAATAATCCGAATACAGCTCTAGAAGCTAGCACAGATGATAATTTGGGATATAAAGATACAGGGAATAGTATTAATAATGGATGGCAGCAAAAAAGAACACATATATTAAGTAATGGGGAAACTATTTGGGATATTAGTGGTAATCTATGGGAGTGGACTACAGATACTATTCAACAAAAAGATATGCCTTATTCAAACAATCAAATTAGTTGGGCTGGAGTAGAATTTAATAATATTATCAGTAATGGAATATTATACTATGATTATTATCGACCTAGCAATATAGCTTGGAACAGCTCTAATAATATAGGACAATTAATAAGTCATTCTCCTAGTAGCTCAACTCAGATCTCTAATTGGATGAGAGGTGGTTCATGGTCAGGAGGTTGGGATTCGACTCAAGAAGGAGCTGGAGTTTTCTCAATTGGCCCTTGTAATACTACATGCTCTTTACCTACACATGGCTTTAGATGTGTAATTAGATAGTATCTATTGTATTTTATAAAAAAGAATTATATACTACAAAATATATTAATAATAAAATAATATGAATAAATATAATAAGATAAGTAATAAAGGATTTACATTATTAGAGATACTTTTGACCATAGTTGTAATAGGTATATTATCTAGTATTGTTCTAGTAGCTATAAATCCTAGTAGACAAATCTCACAATCTAGAAATCTTGAGAGACAAGTCTCAATTAATGATATCTATAATGCATTACAGCAATATAATGCAGTTAATAGGGGATTTGTAGATTTAAACATACCTACTAATACATATATAGAGATATGTGATACAGGCAATCTTACTATAGAAGATACACTACCGAGTACAGGATACTGTGATGGTAAGATAGATTTAAGAGTGTTGGTCCCTACATACTTAAGTGAAATTCCCAAAGATACCGATACAATAGTTGGAGAAACAGGTTATGAAATTGCTAAAGACTCGAATAATCAGATTAGTCTCAGAGCTAATAAAGCAGAATTAGAGCAAGATTTGGTTATCAATACTATAACTCCAACTCAAACTTTTCTAGTCCAAGCTGGGGGATCTGGTGGTTTGGATAAAAGTGGAGGGGTCTCTAAGTTAAGTGATGGTAGTGTTTTAGTTACAGGTTCATTTGAAGGTACTACTATCCTTGGACAAGGAGAACCTAATGCTACAACTTTAGTCAGTGCAGGGAGTAGAGATATATTTATAGCTAAATATAATCCCAGTGGAACTTTGGCATGGGCCAAAAGAGCAGGTGGTACTAGTGAAGATTATGGGGGTAACTATATTATAGGATATGCAGATGGGACAAGTATTGTAACAGGTTCATTTACAGGTACGGCAGTCTTTGGACAAGGAGAACCTAATGCCACAACTCTAGTCAGTGCAGGAAGTAGAGATATATTTGTTGCAAAATATGCTACGGATGGTAATTTAGTTTGGGCTAAGAGAGCAGGTGGTACTGGTGAAAGAGAATATGGCTTCGGATTAGCTGCTAATTCTGATGGCAGTGCTTTGGTAACTGGATACTTTGAGGGGACAGCAGTCTTTGGACAGGGAGAAGCCAATGCTACTACTCTTGTTAGTGGAGGTGCTACAGATACCTTTATAGCTAAATATAATTCTAATGGTACATTAGCCTGGTCTAAAAGAATAGGTGGTAATTCTTGGGAATGGGGATATGGAATTAGTAATAATATAGATGGAACATTTGTTGTTGCAGGACAGTTTGCTAGCACTAATTCTGTTATTTTCGGTGAGGGTGACCCTAATCAGACAATTTTAACTGCCTCAGGAACTTATAATAGCTATATAGCTAAATACAATTCAGATGGAAGTATTATATGGGCAAAAAAAGTCTTGTCAATAGGAGCAGATATAAACTGGGCTAGAGATATAGGTATGCATAGTGATGGGAGTAGTATAGTAACTGGATTTTTCTGGGGGACAGCAGTCTTTGGACAGGGTGAGTCAAATGAAACAACATTAGTCAGTACAGGAGTACAAGCAGACATATATGTAGCTAAATATAATTCAGACGGAACATTAGCTTGGGCTAAGAAAGCTGGAGGAAATGGAGGAGATTTAGCTATTGATATTGCCATAAATACAGATGGAAGTTCCATAATAACTGGATACTTTGAGGGTACGGCAACTTTTGGTCAAGGTGAATCTAATCAGACATCATTAGTTAGTGCAGGAGCACAAGATGCCTTTATAGCAAAATATAATGCCAATGGAACATTAGCCTGGGCTAGGAGAGCTGGTGGATCAGGTGCAGACTCTGGTAGAGGCGTTGATGTGGATATAGATGGTAATGTTTTAGTAGTAGGTTATTTCCAAGGTTTATCTAATTTTGGACAAGGTGGCATTATTCAAGAGCTAACTAGTATAGGAGGAACAGATTCCTTTATAGCTAAATATAACTCCAACGGTACTCTGGATTAATATATACTTGTATTTAGTATTAAAATAGAGTGATATAGTTCTACTGCATCACTCTATTTATTTTGTTGACAAAATAATATACTTACAGTATAATAAATTTATTAGCAGTCTAGAGTTATAACTGCTAAAATCAATCAAATATTAGAATAATTTAATAGATATAATATATGAATATACAGCCATTATTCGATAAAGTTTTAATTAAACCTCAAAAAGCAGAAGAAAAAACTGCAAGTGGAATTTATATCCCTGATACTGCTAAGCAGGATAAACCTCAAATTGGAGAAGTTGTCTCAGTTGGTAAAGATGTAAAAGTTGTACAAGTAGGACAAAATGTAGTATTTGCCAAATACGGACCAACAGAAATAAGCTTAGAATCGGAGGATTATTTAATCATAAAAGAAGAGGATATTCTTGCCACCTTATAAAATTTATCAATTATAATTAATATTAACTTATAAATATATGTCTGCAAAATTAATTTCATATAGTGAAGAAGCTAGAAAGAAACTCTTAGTTGGAGTAGATAAAATAGCTGATGTAGTCAAAGTTACTTTGGGACCCAAAGGACGAAATGTAGTACTAGATAAAGGCTTTGGAGTTCCAGTAATTACTAAAGATGGTGTAGGTGTTGCAAAAGAAGTAGAGTTAGAAGACAAATTAGAAAATATTGGAGCATCTATTGTAAGAGATATAGCTTCCAAAACAGCAGATATTGCTGGTGATGGGACTACAACTGCTACAATTTTGTCTAGAAGAATGATAGCAGAAGGATTCAAAAATGTAGCTGCAGGAGCTAATCCAATGGAAATCAAAAAAGGTATTGAAAAAGGAGTAAAAAAAGTTGTAGAGACTTTAGTAGAATCGTCTGAACAAGTTAAAGATGATAAAGCTAGAATTCAACAAGTTGCTACCATTTCAGCTAATGGAGATGAAAATATTGGAAAAGAAATCTCTGATGCAATGGAAAAAGTTGGAGCTAATGGAGTTATTACAGTTGAAGAAGGACAAACCTTTGGTATTACTAGCGAAGTAGTAGAGGGGATGCAATTTGAGAAAGGTTATATTTCCCCATATATGGTAACTAATACCGAGAAAATGATAGCTGAGATGGATGATGCCTATCTTTTGATTACAGATAAAAAGATCTCATCTATTCAAGATATATTACCTATCTTAGAAAAAGTTACTCAATCTGGTAGAAAAGAAATTGTAATTATTGCTGAGGATGTGGATGGAGAGGCATTAACAACTCTTGTGCTTAATAAGATGCGTGGGGGATTCTCGGCACTGGCTATTAAAGCCCCAGGATTTGGAGATAATCGTAAAGAACTACTTAAAGATATTGCAATATTAACAGGAGGACAAGTTATTTCTGAAGAAATTGGACTAAAACTAGAAACCACTGAGTTATCATCTTTAGGTAAAGCTAAAAAGGTTATCTCTGAAAAGGAAAAAACAATTATTGTGGCTGGAGATAATAATGAGAAAGCTATTCAAGATAGAGTAGAGCAAATTAAGAGTCAAATCGAACAAACTGATTCTGAGTATGATAAAGATAATCTAAAGAAAAGATTAGGTAAATTAGCTGGTGGAGTAGCTGTAATCAAAGTTGGAGCTGCTAGTGAAGTGGAGCAGAAAGAAGTACAAGATAGAATAGAAGATGCTCTAGCTGCTACAAGAGCTGCAGTAGAGGAGGGAATTGTACCAGGAGGAGGAACTGCTTTGATTAGAGCAATTGAATCTTTGGCTTCATTAAAATTAACTGGAGACCAAAAAGTTGGACTTGATATTTTAAAAGTTGCAATGGAAGAGCCCGTTAAAATGATTGCTAATAATGCTGGAGTAGAGGGATCTGTTGTAGTTGAGAAAGTAAAAGAAGCTAAAGTTAATATTGGATATAATGCTGCTACTGGAGTGTATGAGGATATGGTTAAAGCAGGAATTATTGATCCTACTAAAGTTACCAGAACTGCACTACAAAATGCTGCCTCAGCCGCTGCTACACTATTGACTACAGAAGCTGTCATTACAGAACTACCAAAGTCTGATGATGACAAAGGTATGCCACCAATGGGAGGAATGGGAATGCCAGGTATGATGTAGTGATTTTGAGCATATAAAGATTAGGGGGGAGACCTCCTAATTTTTATATTGTAAAAAAGTTAAATAAAGTATATAATATTGGTATATAAATAATAAGATATTTTTATGATTAAAGAGAGAACCTTAGTAATTATTAAACCAGACGGAGTACAAAGAAGTTTGGTGGGAGATATTATATCTCGAATTGAGAGAACCGGTCTTAAAATTATAGCTCTAAAAATGATAGTAGCTAGTGAAGATGTATTATGGAAGCATTATAATAAAGATGATGCTTGGTTTGTAGAAAAGGGAACTATTGCTATTCAGTCTAGAAAATCTCAAGGCTTAGATGTTGAAAAAGAGGCTATAGAATATGGAAAAGATATTTTAAGAGGAAATATTGATTTTATGACATCTGGTCCAGTGATAGCATTTATAGTACAAGGTAATCAATCTGTAGGGGTTGTAAAAAAACTAGTAGGAGGTACAGAACCATTAACTTCAGATGTAGGTACGATAAGAGGAGATTATACAGTAGATACCTATTCTCTAGCTAACTCATCATCAAGAGCTGTTAGAAATTTAGTGCATTGCTCAGATAAAGTCTCAGAAGCAGAAAGAGAAATTTCTCTTTGGTTTAATGAATCAGAAATTATCAAATATAACTTAGCCAATGAAAGAATACTATATGATGTTAATTTAGATGGTATTTTAGATTAATATTGGTTTTTTACATGATATGTTATTATTATTATCTCATATTAGAAAATTTATACTCTAAATTATTTATATATTCTGTTATAGATACTTATTATATATGAAACATATCTCATTTAAAAAGAGTATTATTCCTTTAAGTATAATTATATTAATAGGTATAACTATATATACTCAAAATTCCAAATTATTAGATATTCAAAAAACACAAAACTTTATTCAATCATTTGGTATATATGGCCCATTAGTCTTTATTTTAATTTATATATTTCTTTTCTTCAGAGATCTAATGCAACAGTATATAATAAGAAAGGAATAAGTAAATAATAAGGATATGAGGAAGTATAAGAGACTAAAGTATAAAGATAGGATACAGATAGAGACATATATAGGGATGGGATATAATTATAGAGAGATAGGGATAGAATTAGGAATAGGAAAAAGTAGTATAAAAAATGAAAGGAGGAAATAGTGTAATAATAAGATTATAGTTTCCTAAATTGAAAGAATTTCTTTAGGGAGCTTATTTTGAGGAAGGTAGCTATTTTGCAATTAAGTATGCTCTAAGAATGATTGATTAATTAGACAATATATAAAAAGCAAAAATAAATTACGTAAATCATGCTTTCCTATTTTAAGAAATGTCCTTTAGTATTTTATATTATAAGCTATTGCATATATTTAAACTTCGGTATATAATATTAATATATGCGCATATATTAATATATAAGTACATTTATCGTTATTTTTATAATTCCAATAGTTTTTCCAAGTCTTGTAAAGTAATATAATTATAAGTTTAAATTTAAATTTAATATGATCGAAGAAAGTAATAAAATAGTATTGATGAGAGTATTGTCTAATTTAAATAGATATAAGATTTTGAAGCTGATATATAGTTCTAATAGAGATCTATGTGTTAATGAAATATCTCAAACTGTACAAATTTCTCAATCACTGGCATCACATCAACTAGCTTATCTTACTTCCAAGGGACTTGTAAAAGCTCATAGAATGGGGCAGATTATTTGCTACCTCAAAGAAAATAATGCCTTATCAGAAAAATTATTAAAAGTATTAAATATATTAGCAGAATAACTAAAAACATATGAAGAAGAATCTATGGATTATTGTATTAATTATTATAGTATTAGCATCGTATTTTGTACTTAGTAGAGATAATAAAGTTGAACCAGATAATTCGAATGAAGTTAAAAACAATATTACTAATGATTTAAATGAATCACAGTCTTTAAATAAGAATGCAGATATTAAATCTGGGGACGAACAATCATCATATCAGATATATAGTGAAGACAAGATTTCTTTGGCAGAGAATGGAAAAGCTGTAATCTTCTTTCAAGCATCTTGGTGTCCTTCATGTAGAGCGCTTAATAATGATATAGAAAAAAATATTGATTCTATCCCATCAGATGTCACTATTCTGAAAGCTGATTATGATAAAGAGACAGAATTAAAGAAGAAGTATGGGGTTACAAGTCAACACACACTTGTGCAGGTAGATAAAGATGGGAATCTAATTCAAAAATGGAGTGGAGGCTCAAATCTTGAAAGTATACTTTCAAAAATAAACTAAATTATATGATTTTCTTACTAGTATCAATTCTTGCGGGTGTGCTTACTGTTTTAGCTCCTTGTATTCTACCTCTTTTACCAATTGTAATTGGATCTTCTGAAAACGGACATAATCATATATCCAAAAAATCAGTGGTTGTAATAGGATCTCTATCTATATCAATTGTTTTATTTACACTCCTACTTAAAGCAAGTACCCTCCTTATCGATATCCCTCAGTATTTTTGGAGTTTACTTTCAGGAGGAATTATATTATTAGTTGGAATAGGTATAGTATTTCCTTCTTTTTGGACAAATATTCCATTTATCCAAAAAATTAGCATTATAGGGAATAAAGCTATAGGAAAAGGATATAAGAAAAAAAATTATGCTGGAGACGTACTTATTGGTCTTGCATTAGGGCCTGTATTTACTACATGTTCCCCAACATATCTATTTATAATAGCTACTATTCTTCCAGTAGGATTTTTTGTTGGATTCATATATTTATTAGGATTTACATTTGGGCTAGCTTGTTCGCTCTTAATAATTGCATATTTTGGTGGTAAGTTTATAAATAAAATTACCAATCATATGGATGCCGCTAATGGAGCAAAAAAAATATTTGGAGTATTAATTATTCTTGTAGGTTTGGCAATACTTACTGGGTATGATAAAAAAATTGAGTCAGCTATATTAGATTCTGGATATGGAGCAACTATTCAATTTGAAGAATCATTAATTGAAAGGTTTTCGCCTAAAGAAGATAATCAACCTAATAAATCTAATCTTAATTTAGATAATATCCCTCAGGATTTAAGCAAATCCTTCCCAAATACACAATGGGCTAATTCAGATGTCAATTTAAAACGAGCGATATCTGGAGGACCAGGGAAGGATGGAATCCCCTCAATAGATAATCCAAAATTTGTATCAATAGACACAGTACAATATAATGATAAAATTCAAGCTATAGTACTTAAAGATGGAGATGAGGTAAAAGTATATCCCTATAATATATTGAATTGGCATGAGATAGTTAATGATACTATTAACGGAACTCCAGTAGCTGTGACATTCTGTCCACTATGTGGTAGTGCTATAGTTTATGATAGAAATGTATTAGGTAAAACATTGACCTTTGGAGTGAGTGGATTCCTATTAGAGAGTAATATGATAATGTTTGATAGAGAGAATGAATCATTATGGCAGCAGAGTACAGGTAAAATTTTAGCCGGTGATTCTTTAGATACTCAATTAAATCTCATCCCAATGCAATTGATGACAATATCTGAAGTAAAAAGGCAATATCCAAAAGCTCTAGTACTAAGTGAAAACACAGGATATCAAAGAGATTATACTAGAAATCCTTACTCTGGATATGAGGATAGTGAAGAATTTATATTTTCACCAAGTAACTTGGATTTACGTTTCCCATCAAAAACAATCTTTGTAGTTCTACGAGATGAAGATAAATTTATAGGTATTCCTTATTTAGATATTAAAGAAAATACTAATTATAATTTTAATGTAAATGGAAAAAATATCAATTTAACTAGAACAGATGATATTTTAACAATTACTGACTCAAAAAATAATGAAATACCATTCTATTTTGAAATGTGGTTTAGTTTTATAATACAGCATGGTGAGGATGCTGTGGTAATTGATAAATTGAAATAGAATATTAAAGTTTTTGATAGCTAAAAGCAATCTGGTAACTTGTAAAATAAGGAAAATATAATTACTTTTTCTTAGCTATTAATTCTTCAGATTTTCTTCTTAAAAATACTTTAAGTACTATGAAGATTGAGAATGAGACAATTAAAAAATTGATTATCTGGTTTATAAATAATCCATACATAATGACAGGTGCTTTAGCTGCTTGTGCATCAGCTAAAGAGTTAAATGTACCGTTAAGAGATATATAAAGGCTAGAAAAGTCAGTACCTCCGATAATCCATCCAAAAATGGGCATAACCAAATCTTTTACTAAAGATTGTACAAGAGAATTGAAGGCAGCTCCAATAATAATACCTACTGCTAAATCTATAACATTTCCCTGTAAAGCAAAGGCTTTAAATTCTTTAATAAAATTAAATCCAGTCTCTTTAATTTTACTAGGATCAATATCAGGGACTAAATCAGGGATAGCAATAATAGGTTGCTTCTTTAATTTTTTACTATTTTTAACTTTACTCATAATAATATAACTTATATATTATAAAGTATATTATATATATATAAGTTTGTGAAGAGTATGTATTAGATGTGAAATTGAAAATTTATTGAATATATAGTATAATATATAATATAGTTATTAAAGATATGAAAGTACGTATAGAATCAAAATACATTTATCGTATCCTAATAGGAACTATACTAATAAGTCTGGTTATTTTTATATTTATTCAAACACAACAAATAACACAATTTAGACAAGAACAAATTCAGCGAAATAATTTAATTTCCAAAGAGTTAATTGAGGAGCCTGTACTTGATGGACTAAAGCCTCAGATTATCAATATTAAAGACAAGAAACAGACTTTATATCTTCCAGAAAATTTTAAAATTAGTATCTTAACTCAGGGTTTTAAATCTCCTCAATTTGTAAAATCAGATGATAAAGGTAATATTTTTGTTACTGATAGTGAATCCAATACTCTTTGGATAGTTCCTAATGATAATCCACAGCAACCTAAAGTTGTGGATAATAAATTAAAAGCCATAATATCATTGGATTGGTATAATGGTTCTGTGTATATAGTTACAGATACAAAAGTTATACAGTACATTGATATACAATTTGATGGAAGTTATAAAGAGCGTAAAACTCTCATTGATAATTTACCAAAACCTAAAAATAATACATATCATACTATCGCTGTTTATGATAATAGAATTTATATAGGTATATCAGCTAATTGTGAAGCTTGTAAACCTAAAGACCAAAAATTTGGAAGTATAATGTCATACTCAATGGATGGAAAAGATGAAAAATTATTTGCAAAGGGATTAAAACAAATTACCGATATGGTTTTAACTGAAGATAACTTTATTGTAACAGATATAGGACGAACTGGAATTAGTAATCAATTACCAATGGTTGAGATAAATAAAATAGAAGAAGGAAAAGATTATGGGTGGCCATACTGCTATGGATCCGATAATACAGACCCTAAATATGCCGATCAAACTGATTTTTGTAAAAATAAAGTAGAATCTTCAGTGGCTGAATTACCAAAAGGGCATGGATTATCAGGGTTCTATTTAATTCCAAATAAATTCTACAGTGATTTTGCTAACAAATATGTATTTATATATCAAGGAGGTCAGAATAAATCTATTCCTAAAGGATATAAAGTAGTCATTAAAGATATTAATCAAGATTCTACAGCGAAAAACTTTATTACCGGATGGTTATTATCTGATGGGACTATTTGGGGAAGTCCAAAAGGAGTTACTTTTGACAATGCTGGAGCAATGATTATTACAGATCAAAAAAATGGTTTACTATATAAGGTAACTCAAGAATAATGAATATATTTAAGTCGAACATAGGAATAGCTTTTTTAGCCTTTACTTTATCAGCTGGAATTGTTGGGGTGTCTGCTTGGTTTTTATCTGCAAATTCACAAAAAATACCTATTATTCAAGGTTTAAATCCTATAAAACCAGATAAAGTTATCAGTAAGCCAGATAAAGAAACTGTTTTATTATTAGGTAAAGGAGGTGATTCACAAGAAGAAGGTGGGCAATTAACCGATACTATTATGATTGTGCAGATACTTAATCCAGAGAAACAAATTAGATTAATATCAATCCCAAGAGACTTTCTAGTTTTTGATGATAGTGGATATTATAGTAAAATAAATAGTGTATATGCAAGAGAATTAAATAGTGGTAATATCAAAGATGAGTCTATAAAAAGTTTACAAAATAAACTAACTGAAATTACAGGAATTACTTTTAACTACTATGCCGAAGTAGATTTTGCTGGCTTTGTAAAAATAGTAGATAAAATAGGTGGTGTAGAAGTAGATGTAACTGAAGCTATTGATGACCCTTATTATCCTGGACCAAATTATAGCTATCAGAGATTCACATTACCAGCAGGAGTTCAAACTTTGGATGGGGAAACTGCTCTAAAATATTCAAGAACTAGATATACATCAGTAGGTGGTGATTTAGACCGTTCACGAAGACAACAACAGATTATTAGTAATATTAAAGATAGAGTTTTTAGTCTAAATCCAGTTTTAGATGCGCCTAAACTAGTCTCTCTATTGGGTATTGCAAGAGAAACAGTTAAAACGGATTTATCTTTGGCAGATATGAAAGGTCTCTATGACACATATCAAGATAGCAAAGACTATACTGTTAAGTCTCTAGTTATAGGAAATGATTTATTAAAAGGTAATATTAAGGAAGGGTATAGACAATTTGGTTCAGCTAGGGGGTATATTTTAGAACCAAGAATAGGGGAAAAAAATTATTTAGAGATTCAAGAAGAAATTGCAAACATTAATGATATTTTTGCCTATCAAGAAAAATTAGCTAATTTAAATAAAAATAAATTTAATATAGAATTAATAATTTCTAATAATCTTAATAAGTCTGAGAATGAACATATTCAAGAATTTTTAAAAGCAAGAGGATTTAATACTAAACTAATCAATTCTAGTACTTTAACTAATAAGCCAGATATAAATACTTTGTATCTCGGAGATAATCCCTATAATCAAGGTGAGATAGAAGCTAATAATATATCCATTGATTATATTAAGGATATATTTAAAACAAGTATAGACAATCAGTTAACATTGACGAAAGATGTTCCTATTCTATATATTGCTAATCCATTAGTATTTTAAGCTATGAAATTAATAGTAGGACTTGGTAATATTGGAGATAATTACAGAGATACCTATCATAATATAGGATTTGAATTCTTAGATATCATTACTAATAGAGCAGATTTTGGCTATAAAAAACAATTTTTAGGGTCAATTTATAAACAAGGAGATCATATCTATCTCAAACCACATACCTATATGAATAACTCTGGACAAGCTGTTTTAGCAGTGAAGCAATATTATAATATTCAAGATAGTGAGATTATAATTATTCATGATGACTCAGATATTATTTTAGGTGAATATAAAATTCAAACTAATCGAGGTAGTGGAGGCCATCATGGTGTAGACTCGATATTTCAGCATATTTCTCCAGCTGTAACTAGAGTGAGAGTTGGGATTAGAGCAGAGAGATTTATAGGGCAAAAAGCACAGGCATTTGTTCTAAAGAAAATATCTCTGGAGGACAAGCTAATATTAGAACAAGTATATAAAAAAATTCAAGAAATTTTGTAACATTTAAAAAGATTAGAAACATCGTAGACAATACTTTAATATTGAGATGTATTTTGTCTCCCTTAGGAGGGAGTACCGGAAGGGGGAGGGTGGATAGAGATTGAATTATGAAGTATAGACCATAGGTGGGAGCTTACGTCCGCCTGAAGTCCTCCTCCGTCTTCGCAAATGGGATTTGTTCCTTGGAAAGCCACGGTTTCCAACACTCGGTCTTTGACCTCGTTGCCTTCCTCCACAGGAAAACTCCAGTTTTCCCGACCCATTTACGGGGCCACCTCTCCCACCTGTCTGCCGTAGGTAGAAGGGAGGACAGTTAATTGTCTGATACTCTATGGATTACTTTCATTCCTTGACTCAATGTCTACGATTTCATCATCTCATACAATATATTGATTATTTACTATATTTTAGGTACAATATAATATAGTAAATAAGTATAACCTTTCTTCCGTCTATGTCTCTTAATCTGAAAAGTCCATTAGTATATTTATTAGGAACAGAAAAAGTTAAAATTCTAAAGGTTTTTTTGAAAGATGCTACTCTAAAATTAACTTTAGAGGAATTACATACAAGAACTCATATACCAGTAAATACACTTAAAGTAGAATTAAGACAAGCCATCAAGTATAATATAATTCAAGAATTTAAATCTAAAAAAGAAACCAGTTATATTTTAAATCAAATTGAGGAAGTATTAGCTTTGGAATCAGTTATATTTCGCTTAAGTCAATCATTTTTTGAGACATTGGCCCAAAAACTTGACAAAATTGGAACTATACATTTATGTATAGTTATGGGGGCATTTTTACAAAGAGATAAAGATAGAGTAGATATGTTTCTGGTAGCTGATGATGTAAATGAGAAAAAATTTGAAACTCTTATTCAAGATATTGAAACAGAATTAGCTCAAGAAATAATCTATACAGTCTTGACTTTAAAAGAGTTTGAATATAGACAAAATATGTTTGATAAATTTGTATTAGACATATTAGAGAACAAAAACACACAAATTGTTATTGACAAATCGTCAGTTTCATTAGATAATTAATAAATAGCCTCGATAGCTCAGGTAGTAGAGCACAGGTCTGAAGAACCTGGTGTCGTAAGTGCAAGTCTTACTCGGGGCACATTTTAGTTAAAAGTTAATATATATGCATACCAACCCAAGTATATTCAAAGCCTATGATATTAGAGGTATATATGGTACTGACCTAACTAATGAAACAGCTTACAGATTAGGTAGAGCTTATGGTCAGTTCTTAAGAAATGAATATCCAAATCAAGAAAATTTAACTATAATTCTTGCTCGTGATATGAGAGAATCTGGCATAGCTCTAGAATCTCAAATAAAGCAAGGACTAGCAGATGAGAGTATAGACATTATCAATATTGGACTATCCTCAACTCCAATGATGTATTATGCTGTTTTAGAATATGGGGTAGATGGGGGAATTATCATCACAGCTTCCCATAATCCATCAGAATATAATGGATTTAAATTAGTCAAGAAAAATGCTATTCCAATCTCAGGAGATATGGGTATATATCAGATGCGAGATATAGTAATGAGTAATGACATAGAAGCCAAAAATTTACCTATATCAGAGACTATTAAGCCTGATACCCTACAAGATTATATACAGAATGTTTTAAGCTATCAGAATAAGCAAATTGAGATAAAACCAATGAAAGTTGTGGTTGATACCGCCAATGGAATGGGATATCCTGCCATTAAGGCTTTCTTGGATAATTTCCCACAACTAGAAGTTACTTATCTATACCCAGAACTGGATGGAAATTTTCCTAATCATGAAGCTAATCCATTGAAAGAAGAAACATTAATAGCTTTACAAAATAAAATTATAGAATTAGGAGCTGACTGTGGAATAGCTGGAGATGGTGACTTTGATAGAGTCTCATTCGTAGATAATACAGGTAAGACCATTAGACCAGATATAACTACCGCACTCTTAACTCAGATGTTATTAACAGGTAGAGAAGGAGCCAAGATATTATATGACCTTAGATCATCTAATATAACTCCAGAAGAGATTACAAGACAAGGTGGTATACCAATTCAGACTAGAGTAGGACACTCATTTATAAAAGCTCAGATGCGAGAAGAAAAAGCTTTCTTTGCAGGAGAATTCTCAGGACATTTTTATCTAGATGTAATGAAAGGCTCAGAACATGCCTATTTTGAAAATCCACTATTTGTGGCTTTAAAGATATTAGAACTATTATCAGAAAATGAATTAACTCTTAATGAACTTACCAAAGATTTATTTATCTACTCTCATTCAGGAGAGATTAACTTTGAGATTGGGAGGTCTAAAGAAGAGATATTAGCAGAGATTAAACAAGAATTTAATCAGGGAAACTTGAGTGAATTAGATGGAGTTAGAATAGATTATCCAAACTTTTGGTTCTCAGTTAGAGCATCTAATACTGAGCCCGTATTAAGATTAATTGTAGAGGGTAAAACTGAAGCTATAATGGAAGAGATTAAGTTTAGGTTGACCGATATAATCAATAAATAAGTTTTGTATTGACATTCTAATCTAATAGCAATCTAAATAAAATATTATATTATTAAAATAAAAAATTGGAGCTTAAGCTCCAATTTTTTATAGTATTTAAGATAGTTATTATCTTGTTACAAAGAAGTCTGGAGTTACTAACTCGGTATTGTCAGCAGTGACAGTTATTCTATTATTCCCGTCTTTAGAAATTAGATATCCACTACAATTTGAAGTTCCTGGTTCAGATGGATCCTGAGGAATAGCTGCTAAATAAGTAGGCACAACATCAGCTCCAGCATCTGATGCTACAGATGACATATTAACAGCAGTTCCTGTACATTCGGTTGAGCCTGTAGTGTTATTTCTATTAACTTCTCCTGCTGTAGTAGAAATTGCAGTTAATGTGACAGTACTTCCGGAGGTACCTTCATCAATAATTTTTTGATAAACAGCATTCAGTATAGTATTAATATCAGATCTTCTCTGAGCATTACGAGCTTGTGCAAGTTGTCTATTAGGGTTAATAGCAACTAATACGATAGCAGCTAAGATACCGATAGCAGCGATAACTAATAATATTTCAAGTAAGGTGAAACCTTTGCTTGATGAAGTAGAGTAAGTTTTCATATTATTTTTGATTAATGTTAATTATAACTCTATATATATATTAAATTATATATCTTAAATTGTCAATATAAAGTTATCCACAATTGAAAATTAAAAAGAGATGTACATAGCATCTCTTTTTAATTTTATAGATAAATAATTATCTTGTTACAGATATTGAGCTACCTGCTAAATCACTACCTGCTATTGGAGCTGTAACTGTTATTCTACCATTTTCTGGTGTTCCGGATTGAGTAATTACATATCCAGTACATGCTGTACTTCCACCACGGGGATCAAATGGAATTGATGCAAGAAAATTTGGTGCTAATGTAGTAGCTAAATCAATTGTCCTAGTAGCAGTTGTTCCATTAACATTAGTTAGGGTGGCACAAGTTGCTTCTACTGTGGTTGCTGTACCTGATGTACCTATAGCATAAACAAAATTATCAACTAAAGCTGTATTCATAGTTGTTAAATTGTTTGCAGCATCATCAATAATTCTTTGATAAACAGCATTAGAAATAGTAGTAACATCAGACCTTCTCTGAGCATTGCGGGCTTGAGCAAGTTGTCTGTTAGGATTGATAGCAACTAAGACGATAGCAGCTAAGATACCGATAGCAGCGATCACCAATAGGATTTCAAGTAAGGTGAAACCTTTGCTTGAAGAAGTAGAGTAAATTTTCATATGAGTTTTGAGTAATGTTAATGATAACTCTAAATATAGATTAAATCAAATACATTATTTTGTCAATATAAAGTTATCCACAATTTAAGATCTAATATTAAGTTAAGCCGTTAAGCTGGAAATAGACATATATAAAGTTATCCACAATTTTATTATTGAAATTATTTCAGATAAATGGTATAATAGTTTTATTAACATATATAAAGTATTTTATAAAATAAACATTGATAAATAATGAATGTGTTTAAATCTTACAAACTTGCTAATATACAATATAAGTCATATCTAAGATGGGTTATTGCTTTCTTATTCATAATATTTTTAATCATATCTAATTATAATAAAGTCTTAGCAGGGACTGGTATTAATGCTCAGATACCGTATTCGGGGACCATTGTGAAAAATGATGGGACAGTGTTAGCAGATGGAGGATATAGAGTTAAGTTTAGTTTGTACAATGTAGTCTCTGGGGGTACATCTATATATGAAGAGATAAGAGATGGAAGTACAACTTACTCAGGAATAGTATCGCCACTATTATCTATTGTTGATGGTAGGTTTGAAATTTTATTAGGAAGTCAAAATACAACTCTTAGCTCTATCAATGATGATTCTTTATGGGTAGAATTACAATTAGATGCGGATGGGAATGGATCTTATGAAGAGATATTCAGCCCTCGTAAGAGAATAGGCTCAGCAATGTCAGCTATAAATTCTATGAGATTAGTAGCAAATGGTGGTACTAGTACCAATTCTTTCTCTCTAAACTCAGGAGGAGAAGGAGTCTTTTTGGGTAATAATCCCGTTCTTTCAATCAGAAATACATCTAATAATGCAGGTGCATTTAATATTAGAAATACAGATAATACTAATATACTATCTTTATTTACTGATAATTCTGCTAATTCATTTATTCAAACTTATTTTGGATTAAGTTTTAATACTTTATGGAGTGTTGGACAGCAATATACATTTAGTACATCTGGTGTTAATAGATTTACAATTTCTAATACAGCCGTCACCTCATCACTCTTAGGAGGAGTGGCTAATACTACAACTCCAAGTGGTTTCGATAGAGTTTTATTAGCTAATAGTAGTGGACAGTTTAGTCAGGTAAGTCTTAGTAGCGTAGGTTCAGGCTGGAGTTTAACAGGGAATGCAACTATAGATGCTTGGAACGGGACAAGTGGTAGTAGGTTAGGTACAACAAGTGCGCAGCCATTAGTCTTAGCTACTACCAATGCTACCGCTCAAGATATAAGATTCTTCACTGGAGCAAATGGAGCTAATGAGAGGATGAGAATATTAGGTAATGGGAATATAGGTATCGGGACCACAACCCCACAAGCTAGATTAGATGTAAATGGTGGGATTAGAGTTGGAAATGATACTACTAATTGTACTAGCTCTAATGTAGGAACTTTAAGATATAATAATGGGGGATTGCAAGTTTGTACTGCTTCAGGTTGGTCGTATCTACAATGTCCAACAGGCTATATCCGAGTACCTGGAAGTAGTTTATATGGTACTAGAGACTTTTGTGTAATGAAATATGAAGCAAAGACCGGATCATCAACAGTAGCAGCAACCACACAAGCAGCAGGGCCACCACTAGGCTCCCTAAATCAGACTAATGCTATAACAGCGTGTAACTTAGCAGGAGGAAGTTTAATTAATAATAGAGAATGGATGACCATAGCTCGTAACATAGAAGCGCAAGGAGTAAACTGGACAGGAGGAACAGTAGGCAGTGGAGGCTTGTGGTCCGGACATACCGATAACTCTCCTGCTCTTTTATTGTCAGCAAGTACAGATGATAATGATGGATACTCTGGAACAGGTAATACTAGTCCAAGTGGACAGAGAAGAACTCATACCCTTAGTAATGGAGAAGTAATATGGGACTTAAGTGGAAATTCCTGGGAATGGACAAGTGATACTATATTAGGACAAGATAAACCCAATAACAGTTCTGGTACCTTTTGGCAGCAATGGACAGCAATAACTAATTTCGGCACTTTAAGCTATGATTTAACTAGACCAAGTAATACTAGTTGGAATAGTAGTCAGAATATGGGGCAATACCAGGCAGGTACAGTCACAGGTACCACTGCCTTTGGCTTTTTACGTGGTGGTAATGCAAATGCAGCTTCTAATTCAGGAATATTTGCTCTTGCAACCTTAAACACCCCAAGTTTCACAGCTGGTGATCTTACTTTTCGTTGCGTTCTTCGCTGAGGGGATTAAATTCCTGGACTCACCCGCGCGAAATTTAGGATGCTTTACCAGGCTTAGGAATCATTAATTTCGTAGAGTCAGCGCCCCTACGGTTCATAATTTATAATTAATCATTCATAATTTATTTTTCCACCCCGTCAGGCTTTTGCCTGACACCCCTCAAGAGGGGAATTTAGCTCAGTCCTCCTCCGTCACCTGCGGTGACACCTCCCCCAAGGGAGGACAGATAATTATATAATTTATAATTATCCGATACAAACACTTAGATAAATTCTGAATATATGTTAGAATATAATATAATACAATATATTATATTAATAAAATGAATTTAAATTCAATAAAATCAAACTCTAAGCCAAAGGCTGTAATTAATCTGCGGGAAAAAGCATCGGTAGAATTACAATCTACTACTAAATCCAATATTTCTAAAAAATCTAGTTCTAAAAGTGAATCACAAATTGCAAAAGTAAATCCTAAATCAAGAACTTTATCCAATTCTCAGTGGATATTAGTTCTATATAATATTATATCTTTTGCTGTTATATCAGCTGTTATAGTTTTAGACTGGTCTAGTGTTTGGCAATTACCAAAGGCTATAGTTTTTGTATTTGGAGTAACTGGATTCTTGCTTTTAGCTAGTATATTCTGGATATTTGGCCTTATTAAGCATTCAGTGGCTATTACTTTAGGGGATATTTTATTTATAATATCTGGACTTGCGGTATTTGGTATTACTTTTATTAATCCAAATCGTTTAGCTTTTTGGGGGAGTACGGCTAGAATTTTTGATGCTGGGATAGTGATTGGATTTTTGGTTGTTTTTTATATAGGTTTGAAATTATTTCTAAGTCAAAAAGCTCTTAGTATATTGTCATTTTTTGTATCAATTTTAATCTTAGTAGGAGCCGGGATATCAGGAATTGCTGGATATTGGTCTGATGTATTAGTTAGATTCTCAATCTTAACTAGATTACAACCTACCAATACTTGGCTAACAGAATCTCCTCAGGAATTAGGATTATTGACCCTGCTTTCTATTAACTTCATATTTACTATTTTAGCCAAGATTAATTCTAAGACTTTCATTTATAAGGTGTTTAATGTATTTTATTATTTAGCTATTATCATTCATATTTTAGTTTTAATTCGACTATCTGGTAATAGTATGTATATATTGAGCATCCTTAATTTAGTAGTTCATACTATATTTTATCTTAAAAAAATATCTTCAAGACATACTTTGCAATCTAAGTCCAGACTAATCACTATTAGGGCTTCGGCTATATCAGGAATAATAATTATAGCGATAATCTCAGCTATGATAATAAGACCTTTTCAGGATAATATTCAAATACAAGAATATCCCATAATAGCTAAACCTGGTCTAGATATTAGCTTAGATATTATGAGACAAAGTATTCAGTCAGATACTTGGTTTGGTAGCGGTAATATTATTTATGCTTGGGATAGATTTGCTCCTGATAATATATCTCCACAACTCTCAGGCTTTAGTTTTGAGACTTTATTTAATGAAATTATTAATATAATAGTCAAGAATGGAGTTATAGTATCTGGGCTATTAATTTTATTAGCTTTATGGGTTTTATTATCCATTTTGAGAGTTGTGCTAATCCAAAAAACTGTGCCTGTTGAAATATTGCCTTTAATCTTAAGTTTAGGGGGATTGTTTTTGATACCATTTTCAATTATTAATAAAGTTATATTTATTATTATTTTAGTTTTATGGAGTAATATATTTACTAAATATTTTAAACCTATATTCAAATTAAATTTGGATATTAATACAATTCCAGCTTCTATATCTTCTTTATTTACTTTTATTACTCTTTTTTCAATATCCTTGGTTATTCTTGGTTCTAGTAAAATATATAATATTATACAATCTCAAGCATATATTGTGCGGGCTAGTCAAGTACAGGATAATTTGGAAGAGCAAGTGAAACTATTATCTCAAGCTCAAATGAAATCTCCTTATATGGTTGAATATACTAATTTGTATATTCAAGCTTTGATTAAGAAAATTAATGCACAATCATTCGAGTTATTCAATAGCAATAATGAGAATAATGTGAGATCTAATATAGATCCAGAAAAACAAAAGACTGTTCAAGATAATATCCAAAAAACTCAAGAATTAATTGATGAATATAAAACTAAATTCACACTAGATAGCAGAGTCATATATTGGCAATTAGAGCTATCTTCACTAATACATCAATATGGTGAAGTAGATGAAAATGAATACCTAGCCTTTATATCTAAAGGTAGAGACCTGAAGCCTCAATCTCAAGATTGGGATATTTATGAGGCTCAATATTATGCTAGACAAGCTCAAAAAGGGGAAAAGATTAATTCAGAACAATTAGAAAAAGCTAAATCTATTCTCAATACTACTATAGATAAAAATAAATTTTCAGCTGAAGCTTACAAAAATTATTATGATTTATTATCTTTAAGTGAAGCTTATGAAGAGCAGATTGATATTCTAGAAGAATATGTGCAGATAGTGAATGAAAAATCTATACCAGCTAATCAGGAATTAGTGTATTTATTGGGCTTAGCTTATCAGAATAATAATCAATATATAGAGGCTATAGCTGTATATAATAAACTATTAGAAACTTTCCCAAATTACACCAATGTATACTTCAAACTGGGTGAGATTTATGAGATTGAGAAAAAGTTTGATTTGGCAAAACAAAATTATCAAAAGGTATTAGAGCTTGACCCTAAGGCTGAGCCTGCCCGTCTGAAATTAGAACAGTTGCGATAAGAATCTATTATTGTATTTAAACTTTATATTTGATATAATATACTCAATACCTAATATAAATAGATATGAATTATATTCAAGATATTAATACTGTTGTAGCGGTGATCCAAATATTTGGATTTGCGGTTTTAGCTTTTATTTTAGGGATTGTATTTACTCCATTTTTGACAGATTTCTTATTTCGTACAAAATTAGGTAAAAATATTCGAGAAGAGACATGGGATAATAAAGCTGTTCCTATTTTTAGTAAATTTCATCAGCATAAACAAGGTACTCCTACTATGGCTGGTATATTGTTTTGGATTATTACGGCAGTTCTTACATTAGCTTTTAATTTGACTCGTGAGGAAACTTTTCTCCCATTAACTTTTTTGGTAGCAGCTGGATTGCTGGGAGCTATTGATGATATTGCTAATATTCGTGGTATAGGTAAGATTAAAGGTTTAGGGGCGAAGCTTAAGCTGTTTTTGCAGTTATTAATAGCAGGATTTGGGGCTTATTGGTTTACTTTCAAACTAGACTGGACTTCCTTTCATATTCCTGGGGGAGCTATTTGGGGATTGCCAACAGATATAGAATTGGGATATTGGTATATTCCGGTCTTTATGATATTAGTAATATTTATTATGAATGCTGTGGATATTACTGATGGACTTGACGGTCTTTTAGCTGGGTCTATTATACCTCCATTGGGAGTTTTATCAGCTTTAGCTTTAGTACAGGGTAATATATCTTTAGCTATATTTATGAGTACTTTAATTGGGGCTTTAATGGCTTTTCTATGGTTTAATATCCATCCAGCTAGATTCTTTATGGGGGGTACGGGGGCATTTGCTTTGGGAGCGGTTTTGGCAGTTGGAGCAATGTTGACTAATTCTTTAGTAATTTTACCTATTATTGGGTTTTTATTCTTTGTAGAGGGGTTGTCTTCTATTATTCAACTTATATCTAAAAAGTTTTTCAAAAAGAAAGTATTTTTAGCAGCTCCTATTCATCATAACTTTCAAGCTCTTGGTTGGCCAGAGACTAAAATTGTAATGCGATTCTGGATTATATCTCTAGTGATGAGTGTGATTGGACTTACTATTGGTTTATTAGGCTTATAATTATGTATGATATTATTATAAAAAATGGACTCATAGTAGATGGGACAGGTAATAAACCTTATAAAGGTAATATTGTTATCAAAAATGGGAAAATTACTAAAGTCACTTCTAAAGATAATGGATATAGAGCCAATATTGAAATTGAAGCTAGTGATAAAATTATAACCCCTGGATTTATTGACATTAGTAATCATTCAGATACTTATCTGACTCTATTTTCAGCTCCTACACAAAAAAGTTTAATTACACAAGGAGTTACAACTTTGGTTGGGGGTAATTGTGGGGCATCCCTTGCACCTTTGATTAGTAATTCAGCCATCGCTTCAATTCAAAAATGGACTGATATGTCTAATATTAATATAGATTGGCATACCTTTAAGGAATATTTAACGGTACTAGAGAATAAATCTTTTGCTCCAAATTTTGCTAGTTTAATTGGATATGATACAGTCAGAAGAGGTTTAATTGGAGATGATAATAGGGCTTTGACAGATGCTGAGTTGCAAGTTATGGCTAAATTGATTAATCAATCTTTAGAAGAGGGTGCTATTGGAGTCTCTTTAGGGTTAGCTTTTTCTCATATGCAAGCGGTTGACAAGAAAGAATTATTGCAATTAGCTAATATTATCAAAAAGCATAATAAAATTTTAACAGTTCATAGTCGTAATGATGGGGAAGGAGTAGTACAGTCAATTCAAGAAATTATTGACATAGTATCTAATACAAAGGTAAAAACTCATATCAATCATCTTAAAATTCTAGGTAGAAAAAATTGGAAATATGCTAAAGAAATTAATGAAATATTAAGTAAGGCTGTTGTAGATAATCTACCTTTGACTTTTGATGTTTTCCCATATACTGCTAATAATACTGTAGCATATTTATTATTGCCAAGTTGGGTTGCGGTAGGTGGACGTAAAGTATTATTGGAAAATTTGCAAGATACTGATATTAGATCTAGAATAATTCAGGAAATGAAATCCAATTCTTATGATTATAATCGTATTATTATCTCAGATAGTCCAATGAATAAATCTATTATCGGTAAAAGTATAGTGGAGATAGCTAAAAATCAAAGTTTAGGTGTGGAAGATGCAGTTATACAATTGGTCATTGCTTCCGAAGGTAGAGCTAGAGTCATAGTAGATTCTATTTCAGATAGACATATGCAAGAATTAATTAATTTTAACAATAGTATGGTTGGTTCGGATGCTGCAGGATATGATGATAATTTAATTAAATATAAAAATTATGAACATCCTCGTTCCTTTGGAGCTTTTACTAAATTTTTGCAGGACATTGTGTTAACAGGTCAATTAGAATGGGAAAAAGCTATCTCTAAAATAACTTCTTTGCCAGCAACAACCTTTGGATTAGGAGATATAGGAATGATTAGAGAGAATATGATTGCAGATATTGTAATTATAAATCCATCTAATTTGGTGTCTTGTGCTAATTTCAAACAACCTATACAATATTCTACAGGGATTGAGACAGTTATAATTAATGGAGAAATTGCATTAAAAGAAGGAGAAGTTATTAACTTAGGAGGTAAAATTATTAAAGCATAAATATATGAATTTAGAAGGAAAAAAAGTAATGGTGATGGGATTGGGGCTTAATGACGGAGGTTTTGGCTCTGTAAAATATGTTTTATCTCATCGTATTGCCGAATTAGTAATTACAGACTTTAAAAGTGCTGATATCCTAAAACCTACGATTAATAAGATTAATTTATTACCTAAGAATAATATCTCTATTAAATATATTTTAGGAGAGCAACATATTGAACCGTATACTAAAGTTGATATAATTATAAAAAATCCCGGTGTCCCAAACGATTCTCCTTATCTTGCAGTGGCTCGTCAGGCTGGAGTATCAATAACCACTGATGTTGAGTTGTTTTTTGAGCATATTAATTCTTTGGAATTACCTCCCACAGTCATAGGAATTACAGGAACTAGAGGTAAATCTACTACAACAGCTTTAATTCATCATATATTGAGTTGTTTTTACGGTCCAGAGAAGGTGTTTCTTGGAGGAAATATCAGAAAATCCATACTTAATCTTTTATCAGAAATACAAACAGATAGCTATATCGTATTAGAACTATCTAGTTTTCAATTAGATAGTATTAGATATTCTCCGCATATTGGAGTCTTTACATCGTTTTTTGCAGATCATTTAGATAGATATAACTCTATTGATGAATATTTTGAGTCTAAGACAAATATTATTGCCTTTCAAAATGCAAATGACTTTGCTGTTATGAATATAGATAATGAGAGAATTGCTAATTTATCAAATCAAATCAAATCTCAGCTCATAACTTATTCTCGAAAATACAAAAATGCCACTCTTCATATAGATGAGGATAATTATATTGTTTATAAAAATGATAAAATTATAAATATAAAAGACATAAAACTTTTTGGTGAGCATAATCAATATAATATAATGGCAGCAATAGGAGTTGCTAATATTACTGGTGTAGATATGAATAGTCTAATTCAATCTTTAAAGTCTTTTACTGGTATTGAAGGTAGGCAACAGTCATTAGGAATGATTAATGGAATAGAAATTATTAATGACACCACCAGTACAATGCCAGTAGCTTTGATGGTAGCGATGGATACTTTTCAGGATAAGCCTTATGTTTTGATTTGTGGTGGTGAAGATAAAGGTTTGGATTATTCAGATTTAGCAAGACATACATATAAAAGTTTAAAGGCCATTATACTTATACCTGGTTCAGCCAGCACTCTTATAAAAAAATATATTTCAAATATTAAGATATATGAAGTATCAGATTTATCTGAAGCAGTTAATATCGGATTTAAATTAGCCGAAACTGGAGAAAGAATCATATTTTCTCCAGGAGCTACCAGTTTTGGAATGTTTTTGAATGAATTTGATAGAGGAGATAAATTTATATCTCTTATTCAAGCTAAACAAGATAAATAATATACAATGAACAAACAAGTAAAATTAAAAGGTATAGATTCAGGATTATTAGTGTCAACAGGACTATTATTATTAGTTGGATTAGTTATTCTACAATCAGCTAGTGGACCCATCTCTAATACTTTTTATGATGATGTGTATTATGAGCTAGTAAATCAATTAATAAAAGGAGTATTACCTGGAATTGTGATATTTTTTATATTTGCTAATCTTAAATTTAATTTATTTAAAAAATTTGCTATATTCGGTTGGATAATAACAATGGGTTTAAATATAATGGTTTTAGTGTCACGATCTGGAGTGACAGTGAAAGGAGCTACTAGATGGCTAGATATTGCTGGATTTAGAATTCAACCCTCTGAAATATTAAAATTAGCTATTATACTATGTTTATCAGCACTATTAACTCAGTTAGGTAAAAAAATTAATAATATTGGAGCTTTGATATTAACCAGTTCTATAATTGGTATAGGAGCGGGTATAGTTATTTTTGGGCAAACTAGTCTTAGTAATGGAATTATTTTATTAGTTATCTCAGCTAGTATTTTATTTCAATCTAAATTAAAATTTAGATTTATAGCAATATTTATGACTGTAATTTTAATAGTAGGTATAGTAGCTATATCTGGGGCAGATTTTCGTAAGGCTAGATTTTTTACTTTTGTTGACCTAGAAAATGCCACTCCTGATGATAAAATTCAAATTGAGAATAATCTAATCGCAGTAGGCTCAGGTGGTTTGACAGGAGTGGGCTTAGGAGAAAGTAGGCAAAAATTCTTTTATTTACCGGAAGCTAGTACAGATTCTATTTTTGCGGTTTTTGCAGAAGAATCAGGATTTATAGGAGCTCTGATTTTGGTTATATTATTTTTATTTATTATCTGGAGAATTCTATGGCTACATACTAAAGTAGCTGATGAATTTAGTCGATATATACTTATTGGTGGTGCGACATGGATTTCATTCCAAACTTTTCTTAATATAGCTACTACAATTCAATTAGCTCCAGTAACAGGTGTGACGTTACCTTTGGTCAGTGCTGGCGGTAGCTCGATGATAGTATTCCTTGGCCTATTTGGGATCATTGCTAATATTAGTAAATATAGAAAATAATTTTAATTATGAATGATAAATTATGAATTTCGTAGAGTTGGCGCCCCCACCGACATTATATTGGTAGCGGAGACATCCCTACGGGAGGTAAACGTTTATCCCTCCATTGTGTTTTGTATTCGTAGGGGCGACCTTCCAGTCGCCTGTACCTATTTTGTCCCCCTTTGGAGGAGGTGGCACGAAGTGCCGGTGGTGGATAGATTTTAATATTAATACAAACAATAGTTTATTTTAGTATTTTAAGCATTATCCACCCTCCCCCTACGGGTACTCCCTCCGAAGGGAGACAGATGCCCAACTCCCAATTAATAACTCACCATTCACAATTTATAATTTACAACTCCCAATCCACAATTTTCTTACCCTACACATACACTTGATTTATATTATAAAATGTAGTATAATTAATATATAATATACTTAATTTATATACTTAGTAATAATTAACAATAGCTATGGTAAATACACGCCCCACAATTTCTCTTGAAGATATGGCAAAAGCAGGTGTACATTTTGGACATCATACATCCAAATGGCATCCAAAAATGAAAGACTATATTTATGGAAGTAAAAACTCTATCCATATCATAGATCTTAATACTACTAAAGAGAAGTTAGAAACTGCTCTTGACTTTATTTCTGAAACTGTAGCTTCAGGAAAAGATATTTTATTTGTATCTACCAAAAAGCAGGCTATTCCTATTGTCAGAAGTATTGCCGATGAAACAGGTATGCCATATATGGTTAGAAGATGGGTAGGGGGAATATTTACCAATTTCAAAGCTATCAATAAGAGAGTGAAACAATTAGTTGTATTGGAAGAAAAGTTAGAAGCTAATCAGTTAAAAGCTTATACTAAGAAAGAAAGAAAAGTTTTCTCAGACAAAGTAGAAAAAGGGAATAAGATTTTTGCAGGGGTTAAAGACTTAAGAGGATTGCCTGGAGCGGTATTTGTACAAGATATAATGAAAGATTCTTTGGCTATCAAGGAAGCTAGAGATTTGAATATTCCAGTTATTGCTTTAGCCGATACTAATGCTAATCCTGAACTAGTCAATTATGTAATTCCTGCTAATGATGATGCTATTAGTTCAATCCAATATATTTATGGTCTAGTAGCTCAAACGATTACAGAAGCAAAATCTAAAAGAGTCGCTCTAGCTACAGACAATAAATCTAATAATAAAGAATAACAATTATGATTACTGCTCAAGACGTTGCTAAGTTAAGACAAATAACAGGTGCTGGGATGATGGATGCCAAAAAAGCTTTGGAAGAATCATCTGGAGACTTTGAAGCAGCGAAAGAATTATTACAATCTAGATATGCTGAAAAAGCTGAGAAAAAAGCTGATAGAGAAACAGGTGAGGGATTTATTGGTACTTATGTACATAATGGAAAGACAGCTGCTTTAGTTGCCTTAGCTTGTGAGACTGACTTTGTTGCTCGTAATGATGATTTTAGAGAATTAGCTCAAAACATAGCATTGCATATTACAGCTATGATTGCAGAAGATGCAACAATTCAGGATATATTAGATTCTAGCTATATTAAAGATTCTAATCTTACAATTGCAGAATTATTAAAGAGCAAAATTGGAGTATTGGGTGAAAATATTCAAATTAAGTCTTTCAAGAAAATATCTTTGTAAATTTAAATTAATTTCAATTAAATAAGCTATGACAACGGCTATAATTATTGTCATTTTAATAGTGTTCTTAAGTGTAGGATTGTTTTTTTTAATTAAAAAACTATCTAATGTCTCAGATATAGAGACCGAAATATATGAATCAGAGGGGGCTATTACAGACTTTAATTCTATTCCTCAAGAAGCTGACCAGTTGGTAGATGATAATAGCTATGAATCTAAGTCTAAAATTCAATTTGCTGTTTTGATGGGTAAAATATATCAATTTTTTAATCTACAAATGCAGAAAATAAATCAAATTGGTATTCAGTATAAACAAAAGCAGATTGAAAAAATTAAGGCAAAAGAAAAGGCTATACAAGAAGCTATTAAGAGAGATTTAGAAGAGCAGGAATTGGAAGCTAATCAAAAGAAGGAGAATATTGCAACAGAAATAGATACTTCTCAATTTGAAGTAGAGAATCTTGGTGGAGCTAATATTACAGATAATAAAGTCGATTCTACACCTGAAAATGTAAAAGAAGTTATAAATCCAGAGACTAAAGCTACTGACTTTGTAGAACAATTACTATCTGAAGTAGATGCAATATCTGATGTTAACTCAGATGATATATCAGATACATATTATTATGAATATATGGAAAAAAGATATATTGATAGAATTGTTGCTAATGCAAAAGATATAGAAGCATATAAAAAGCTAGGTGATCTATATGTCGATATTAGAAACTATAAAGATGCTTTAGAAGCCTTTCAATATGTATTAAAATTAAAGCCAAATGACACTTTGGCCAGTCGTAGGGTGAAAGATATATCTCATAGGCTACAAAAGCAAAATTAATTGAAGAGCTATTGTCTTATCCTTTAATATAAGATATAATGTATACCATATGAGTATAAGAGTACAATAGTGAAAGTAATGAGTTTTCATATTCTAGAAGACCCTTCGAACGGAGTGACAGATGTATTTTTGTCTCATACTAGACTGACTGATATAGACCCAGCTATATGGCAAGATGAAGAATTTGATTGGGAATCTGATAGTGAATTTGAGTTAGAGGCTATAGATAAAGAAAAAATATTTTCTATATTACATAATCCTATAGTTATCAATAAATATTTTGATTCTCCTGAAATGCTGTATGTTGTAGCTAAAGAAAAGTTAGAAATTAGTGATTATTACGAATTAGTACATAAATATATTACAGAGTTTTGTGAGTTTGTAGACCAAGATTATGCCATTTATTTTAAAGTTAATTCCTAAATTGATTATATGAAAGATACATTAGTAAAAGTAGTCCCTCTCATTGCATTAAAGAATAAAGTCTTATTTCCAAATGAGGTAGTATCTTTGATTTTTGAGAGAGAACAATCTCTTTTGGCATTAAATGATGCAATGGATAATGATATTAATCCAGTATTTGTATTCCAAAGAACTGATGATCATAATATTACTCCTAAAAATTTATATAGAGTTGGTACAGTTGGGAAAATTATTCGCGTTTGGAGAATGCCTGAAGGTCCTACCGGAGTATTGGTGGAAGGTTTGGAGCCTGTCTTAATTCATCAAATTGATGATACAGATTTAGGTTTTAAAGCTCATTATAGTGTATTAAAACAGAATCAATATGAATCTAATGTAGAAGTAGAGGCTTTAGTTAGAAATATTACTAATATCTTTAGAGACATTGTTAATATGGGGGTATCAATACCACTCTCAGTTATGAATGAAATTATTAATGATAATATTGATCCGGTGACTTTATCCTACTTGATTACTTCTATTTTATCTATCAAAAATTCAGAGAAACAAGATTTATTAGAGAATATTAATTTAGTAGAAAGATTAAAGCATATTAATATTTATATCACCAAGGAAAGAGAAATATTAGAGGTTGGTCAGAAGGTACAGAAAGAGACTCAAAAACAAGTTGGTAGATTTGCTAAAGAAGCAATGTTAAGAGAGCAAATGAAAGCTATTGAAAAAGAGCTAGGAGTTAGTCCAGACCAAGGAGAATATGCTGAATTAAAGAAAAAAATTAAATTAGCTAAAATGCCTGCTAAAGTCTCTAAAAAAGCTATGCATGAGCTATCTCGTTTAGAAAAAATGCCTCCATTTTCACCAGAAAGCTCATATATACAGAATTACCTAGAAGTATTAGTAAGTATTCCTTGGCATAAAAAAGCTAGAGTTAAGAGAAATATTATAGAAGCTGAGGCAATTTTGGAGCAAGAGCATTATGGTTTAGATGAAGCTAAGGAGAGAATTACAGAGTATTTAGCTGTAGAGCAATTAACCAAAAAACCACAAGGTACCATTTTGTGTTTTTATGGACCTCCAGGGACAGGTAAAACTTCAATCGGAGAGTCAATAGCAAAAGCCACAGGTAGAGAATTTGTGAAAGTTTCTCTGGGAGGAGTCAGAGATGAAACTGAGATTAGAGGACATCGTCGTACCTATGTTGGGGCTATGCCAGGTAGAATTATACAGGGTCTTCGTAATATACAAACTACTAATCCAGTCTTTATGTTGGATGAGATAGATAAATTAGGATCAGACTTTAGAGGAGATCCATCAGCTGCATTATTAGAAGTATTAGATCCAGCTCAAAACAATGCTTTTGTTGACCATTATTTAGACACCGAATATGACTTGTCAGATATTATTTTCATCACAACAGCTAATGATTTAGGTTCAATACCAGAACCACTATTTGACCGAATGGAAATAATAGAATTTAGTGGTTATACTGATTTAGAAAAACTTAATATTGCTAAAAAATATCTTATTCCTAGAGTCTTGAAAAAAAGTGGAATTACGGAAAAAAATCTCAAATTCACAGATTCTGCTATAATGACTATTATTACTAAATATACTTTTGAAGCGGGACTTAGAAGTTTTGAGCGAGAATTATATAAAATTGCTCGTAAAGTTGCCAAAGAGTATCTATTACAAGGAGATAAAAAGTTTAATCTGACTATAAAGCCTGAAAATCTTGAGACATATCTCAAGGGTGAGAAATATGAGGAAAGTAGAATTAATCAAAAAGATGAAGTTGGTGTTTCAACTGGTCTAGGATGGCATCCTTATGGGGGAGATATTCTATTTATAGAAACTAATCTATTTAAAGGGGAAGAAAATTTGCAAGTAACCGGTAATGCTACTAAGGTTATGCAGGAGTCTGTTCAAGCAGCTTTCTCATATCTCAAAGCCAATACTAAGAAATATAATATTGATGAGAAAATTCTAAAATCTCACACTGTGCATGTTCATCTTCCTTCCGGAGCAGTACAAAAGGATGGTCCATCAGCTGGGCTTGCCATAGCCACCTCTATTCTCTCAGCCTTAACTAAGAAAAAGGTTAAGAGAACTGTAGCAATGACTGGAGAGATTAATATTAGAGGAAAAGCTCTTAAAATTGGTGGAATTAAAAATAAAGTTTTGGGAGCTCATAGAGCTGGTATTAAAACTATTATCATTCCAAAGGCAAATAAATCTGATTTGGACGAAATCCCATCCAATGTAAAACAGGATATTAACTTTGTTCTAGCTGAAAACTTTGATGACGTCTTCAAGGTAGCTTTTTAGAAATTCTGTGCTATACTAAATAGGTACAATCCAAAATATAGACAATATATGAATAATACATTAGATAAATATAATTTAAGACAGGTAATACTAGAGGCTGTAGATCAGATTAACTATGACTATAGTATTGAGAATTTACCAGAAACAATACAATCAAAATTTAACAATATCATTATCAATGGTATGGGTGGATCAGCACTGCCAGCTGAATTATTATCCGAAACCTTCTCTCAATATACCGAAGATGGGAGTTTGTATCCTGTGCATATTAATCGAGATTATAATAGCTCAAAGTATATTACAGATACATCTTTAATATTGGCTATTAGTTATTCTGGTAATACCGAGGAAACACTATCAGCTTATGAAAATGCTATAGCTGAGAATAGAGTAGTAATTGCCATAGCTGCAGGAGGAGCTTTAATTGATAGGGCTCGAGAACTAAATCAACCTTATGTAATAATCCCAAATCCAAGTCCAGATTTTCAGCCAAGATATGCTACTTTATATATTCTAAAAGCAATTATTGAGGTGTTAATTAAATTTGGAGTATTATCAGAGAGTGCTAGAGAAAAAGTTGTAAGTCTAGTTAGCTCAGTTAAGCCACAAGATTTTGAATCTCAAGGGGAGGTGTTAGCCTCATTAATCAAAGGTAAAACTCCAGTTATATATGCTACTTGTGAGTATAAATTATCAGCTCATTTATGGAAAATTAAGATTAATGAGAATGCCAAAACTCCTTGTTTTTGGAATTATATACCAGAACTTAATCATAATGAAATGTTAGGATTTACAAATCCACAGGCTGAATTTCAGTTTATATTTTTACAAAATGAAGTAGAAACTTCTCGCAATATTAAGAGATTTGAAAAACTAACACAATTATTTGAAAGTAGAGGTTTGGCTGTAAGCAATATAGTTATCCCAGATTTTGGTAATAAATTAGCTAATTTAGTCGCTATGACTCTAATTGGTGACTGGACTGCTTATTATCTGGCTTTAGCTTATGGGATTGACCCTACTCCAGTAGATATGGTAGAAGAATTCAAATTATTATTGAAAGATTAAAATATGGATTACGATGTTAGTACTATTGCTAAATTAGCTCATATTAACCTTTCTTCGGAAAGACATAATATGTTAACTCAAGATTTTGGTAATATTTTAGACTATGTCACAACTTTAACTTCTCTAGATTTAGAAGCTAAAACTATTCCCACTTATCATACTCAATCTCTAAGAGAAGATATTGCTTTAGATAATAATCCAAGATTTAGCTCTAATATTAAAGAAAATATTATCCAAGAAATGCCATTAGTAGAAGAAGGGTATTTAGTAGTTAAATCAGTTTTGAAAAAATAACAATATGCTACCATCTATAGAACAACTCCATAAGTCTTATATAGAATCCAATACTACCGTCACAAAAGTAGTAGAAGACATACTGGCTACTATTCAATCTAAAGATAAAGAAATCAATTCTTATACTGAAGTTTTTGGAGAAGAATCCTTAAAACAGGCTGAAACTATTGATTCCAAATTAGCTCGTGGAGAAAAATTAGGTTTATTAGAAGGCATTCCAATTTCAGTCAAAGATGCAATTCTAATTGAAGGATATAAAGCAACCGCTTCCTCTAGAATGTTAGAGGATTATACAGCTACTTACGATGCTACTGTTATTACTAAATTAAAAGAAGCAGGTGTAATCTTTATAGGTAAAACTAATTTAGATGAATTTGCTATGGGGGCATCTACTGAGAACTCTGCCTTTGGAGCTACTCGTAATCCAGCTGATACAAATAGAGTTCCAGGAGGCTCCTCAGGAGGTTCTGCTGCCAGTGTGTCTGGGGATATGGCTGTAATTTCAATTGGATCTGATACAGGGGGTTCAATTAGGCAGCCAGCTTCACTTACAGGAGTAGTCGGTCTAAAACCTACTTATGGAAGAGTTTCTAGATCTGGTTTAATTGCAATGGCCTCTTCTTTAGACCAAATTGGACATTTTGCTCATAGAGTCATTGATACAGCTTATATCCTACAAGCAATAGAAGGTAAGGATGATATGGATGCTACCTCTGCTAAGTTAGAGACAAGTCAACTTTTGGATATTGATAAAATTAGGGAATCTAATGTTAAGGGTATGAGAGTTGGTATTCCAAAAGAATATTTTATAGATGGTATTGATGAGAATGTCAGAAAAGCGATTGATGAAGTTATACAAACTTATAAGACTTTAGGAGTAGAATTTGTAGAAGTGAGTTTACCTCATACAGAATATGCAGTTCCTACCTATTATATTATTATGCCAGCTGAAGTTAGTACTAACTTAGCCCGTTTTGATGGGATTAGATATGGATTATCTGAATTACAAAATTCTCAAGATTTACAAGAAGTATATCGAGCTAGTAGGGCTAAAGGATTTGGGAATGAGCCTTTAAGAAGAATTATGTTGGGAACTTATGTTTTATCTAGTGGATATTACTCGTCATATTATGGTAAGGCTAAACAAGTTCAGAATATGATTAGACAAGATTTTGTCAATGTCTTCAAAGAAGTAGATGCTATTATTACTCCAACTAGTCCACATACGGCCTTTAATATTGGAGAGAAAATCAATGACCCAGTTTCTATGTATCTTGAAGATATCTTCACAGTAGCTACTAACTTAGCAGGAATACCAGGTATTTCAGTGCCTACTTTATCTAATGCAGGACTTCCAATAGGATTCCAATTAATGAGTAATCATTTTCAAGAACAAAAACTACTAACTTTAGCTCAAGCTATAGATAATATAAGATATGATAAATTCGATAATCAATAATATCTTTTTATTGGTACAAATTATATCAGGAATAGCATCTTGGGTAATGTTCGTCTTGATCATATATTTAGCTATCAAGACAGATTTTTGGCAGAAAAAAATATATAATATATTTATTGGATTTCGTAAAGTTCCAGAAGTAGGATTAGATCATAGTCTCAAAGTGACCCAAGAGTGGGAAAAGATTATCAACAGATTAGATTCTGGTGACGAAGCTAATTATAAATTAGCGGTTATAGAAGCAGATAAATTATTAGACACAGTTTTGAAAAAATTAACTATACCAGGCTCTACAATGGGTGAGAGGCTCAAAGCTATTCCGGTTTCACAACTTCCTAGCATAGATAATGTGTGGCAAGTGCATAGACTTAGAAATCATCTAGTTCATACCACAGAATTTGTATTGACTGAGAATAAAGCTAAACAGGCTATGATTATTTATAAACAAGCTTTTACTGAGTTGAAAGTTTTGTAATATGATATCCAATTTACAAGAAGGAGATAAATTATATATAAATAAATGGCAATTAGACTATATTATTGGAATAGATGAAGCTGGTAGAGGTACTTTAGCTGGTCCAGTAGTAGCAGTAGCTATAGCCTTGAGTCTAAATAATTTGTTTGCTGAAATCTGGCAACAGTCTCCACTTAAATACACTCAAGATTCTAAGAAAGTAACTGCAACAAGGCGACAAGCTATATATGATATTATACAAAATCAATATCCAATTGGTTTAGGTACTATATCAGCCAATACCATCGATACTATTAATATATTAGAGGCTACTAAAATAGCTTGGCTAGATGCTTTAGAGCAGTGTCTACTACAGTTACCACTTGAATCTAAAGTTGGAATTTTAATTGATGGCAATATTATCCCTATTGGGATAGAATATCCACATCAAGCTGTTATTAAAGGAGATAATAAGCATCTTAGTATTGCACTTGCGTCTATATATGCCAAAGTTTATAGAGATAATCTAATGACTCAATGTAATATTCAATATTCTCAATATGGTTTTTCAAAACATAAAGGCTATGGCACTCAAGAACATATTGAGGCCATTAAACATTATGGTCTATCAGATATACATCGTACTACTTTTTGTAAAAATATTTTAAAGCCTAAATTATAAAATAATAAGTTTATATTATAATTTAGAATAAAAAACCTAAAAACAAACTTAGGGTCTTTTACTTTTATAAGTTATACCTAAAATTGATTTGACAATGGAATAAAATATGTGTATAATGGTGAAAAGTGGTAGTAAATGGAAATAAATGGTGAATAAAATATGTTTATAGGTGAATATAGCCATAATATTGATGATAAGGGGCGGCTTGCCGTTCCAAAAAAATTTCAAGAAGATTTGAGAGCTGGCCTTGTTGTTACCAAAGGTTTAGATAATTGCCTCTGGGTTTATACTTATGAGTCTTGGAAAGAATTAGCTACAAAATTGAGTAAATTACCAATTAGCAGTAATAATAATAGGGCCTTTAGTAGGTTGATGTTGGCTGGAGCTATGGATGTGACTCTGGATAAACAGGGTAGAATTGTCTTACCAGATTATCTGAGAGTGTATGCTAATTTAGGAAAAAAAGTTGTAATTACAGGCTTGTTTGATAGATTAGAAATTTGGGATGAATCTGAGTGGCAGACTTATAAAGAAAGGACAGAAGCAGAATCTGGAGAAATTGCAGAGCAGTTAGCAGATTTAGGGGTATAGATATGTCTGATGTAAAACACATTCCAGTACTAAGAGATGAAGCAATACAAGGTTTAGCTATTCGTGCGAATGGGATCTATGTTGATGCTACTTTAGGTTTTGGTGGATATACTGAGTTGATTGCAGGGCAGCTAGGGTCTGGTAAGGTAATTGGAATTGATGCTGATAAGTCTGCTTTAGATTTGGTTGAACAGAGATTATCTAGTCAGATTAGTGAGGGTAAAATTATTTTAAAACATAGCAATTTTAGATTAATTGAACAAGTATTGTCAGAATTGCGAATCAACTCTGTCGACGGTATTGTTGCGGATTTAGGTTTATCTTCTATGGAATTAGATGATGTTTCTAGGGGGTTTAGTTTTAAAGATAATGCTCAGCTAGATATGCGCTTCGATACTAGTTCTGATGCTATTACTGCAGCAGATATTGTGAATTCATATTCGCAGGAAGATTTATATAATTTGTTTAGAGATTTGGGTGACGAGCCTTTTTCTGGGAGAATTGCTAGAGTAATTGTAGAGGGGCGTAAAAAGAAAAATATTGCTACAACTACAGAATTAGTAAATTTAATTTTATCTATTGTGCCCTCTAAATTTTTAAAAAGATCAATTCATCCAGCCACTAGAGTTTTTCAGGCTTTAAGAATGGAAGTTAATGATGAAATAGGAGCTCTGAATTCTCTCTTGGCTTCTTCTTTGAATTTACTTAATTCATCTGGTAGATTAGTAATCGTGTCCTTTCATTCTGGAGAGGATAGAATTGTAAAAAATATTTTTCGTGAATGGAAAGCTCAAGGCTTTGTAAATATTTTAACCAAAAAACCTATTACCCCATCTGAGATAGAATTGGGCGCGAATCCAAGATCTAGATCTGCCAAACTCCGTATAATTGAAAAAATCTAACTATATGAAAATACAACCAATTCACACTTTAATCTCTATAGCACTATTATTAGGAGTTGTTTATATTGCCGAAACAAATAGTCTATGGATGTATAGCTATATGTTAGCTAATGAAAAGAAAACCCTGGATGACGTCAAGCAAGCTTATACACAATTGAATACTAAAGTTGCTCAATATAACTCTATTGGAAATGCTATGTCTAACCCTGAGATTATAGCTATGGAAAAATCAGATTTTATTTATTTAGATCAAAATGGTGCTTTAGTAAAAAAATAATCTATGTCAGTAAGGGGTGATCGACGAAAGAATATTACAATAGTTAGAAAACCAGTGAAGGAAAATTGGAGATTTTGGAGCTTTGTTGGTATAGTTTTCTTTGTTTTTTTAGTGATTATTGGTAGGTTATTTCAGATTCAAATTTTAGAATACGATATATATAAAGCTCGGGCTGATAAGAAACATCAAGGAAAATTTACATTAGTAGGAGACAGAGGTAATATATATTTTCAAAATCTAAAATCTGGGACTGATTTTCCAGTTGCTATCAATTTAATTACTTATGATATAGGTATAGACGCTAGTCTTCTTAGTCAAAATGAATCTAATAAAGTTCAAATTAAAGAATTTATCGAACAGAATTTTCCTGATATAGATAAAGCTAAATTGGAAGAGGAGTTTAATAAGACAGATAATAAATATTATATTTTTGTAAAAGACGTACCAGAGGCTACTGTTAATCCTATTAAAGATAAAAAACTAAGAGGCTTAATTCTAGAAAAAAAATCTACCAGATATTATCCAGAAAAAACATTAGGGTCTCAGGTTTTAGGTTTTGTCTCTAAGAATGATAACACTGGTCAATATGGGGTTGAAAAATATTATGAGGATATATTAAGAGGGGAAGATGGGTATGCTAATGTAGAGGCTAAGGATAGAAGAGGTGTTTGGTTGCTGAACACATCAATAGATAAAAAAGATGCAGTCAATGGTTCTAATATTGTTTTGACAATTGATCATACTTTGCAATTTAAGTTAGAAGAAGTTTTAGCTAAATTGGCTCAGGAGTATAAAACAAAAGTTGCTTTAGGAGCTATTATGGATCCTAAAACTGGAGACATATTAGCAATGGCTTCAAATCCAACTTTTGATATAAATGAGTATAATAAAGTTTCCGATCCTAAGGTTTATCAGAATCCACTAGTGTCTAGTCGTTATGATCAAGGTTCTATATTTAAACCAATTACGGTGGGTATTGGTTTAGATAAAGGAGTTATAACCCCAAATACTACCTATGATGATAAGGGTAAGGAAATCATTAATGCATCAGAGATTTCAAATTGGTCTAATAAAACTTATGGAATACAAAGTATGAGCTATGCTTTAGAAAATTCCTTGAATTTAGGTATGATTTTTATTCAGCGTAAATTAGGTCGAGATGCTTTTGCAGCAGGTATTATAGATCAATTTCAAATAGGTAATAAAACAGGTATTGACTTACCAGGAGAGGTGAATAATGATATAAGTAATTTAAGAAAATCAGCGAAAGATGCTCGTGACATTGAATATGCTAATATATCATTTGGACAGAGTATACCTATGACTCCAATTAGAATGTTGACCTCATTTAATAGTATTGTCAATGAGGGTAAAATTGTGAAACCAAGAATTGTAAAATCTATTCAAAGTCCAGATGGTGATATTAAAACATTTGAACCAGAAATACAAGGGCAATCTATGTCTGCTGAAAGTGCTAGACAGTTGTCTGAGATGTTAGTCGATGTAGTAGAAAAAGGCTCAGCTAAACCAGCTGCTGTAGAGGGGTATAGTATAGGAGGAAAAACAGGAACAGGACAAATTTTAGTTAATGGTAAATATATTAAAAATGGTGGTCCAACTTATCAGTCTTTTATAGAATTTGCTACTTTAGACAATCCAAAGTATACTTTACTTATATCTCTTGATACTCCACAGGGATCTAGGTTTGCTGATGGTTCTGTTGTTCCTAAAATGAAAGAATTCAATGAGTTTTTATTAAACTACTTTGCTATCCCTCCAGATAAATAACTATAATATAGACTGATATGAAATCTCTTATATATAAAATCTTAAAATATTCTAGTAAACAACTAGTAAAAAGATATAATCCTACTATTATAGCTGTAGTTGGTAATGTTGGTAAAACTAGTATGCGAGCTAATATGGTTTTATTTTTAGAGCAATTTAGTCCAGTAGGAACTAATATTGATAATTATAACACCCCCATGGGGATAACCTTGTCTTTTATGGATGAAAAATCTCCAGGTAAAAATATTTTTGCTTGGATTAAAATTATCTTCAAAGCTTTATCAAAATCATGGTTTGGTTATAGTGAATTTGCACCCATTTGGGTTTTAGAATTGGGTGTCGATAGTCCTGGTGATATGGATGAATTTATAACTGACTTTCTAGAATTTGATGTCGTGGTATTTGGATTTATTGGAGAACATCCAGTACATTTAGCTCAATTTAAAGATAAAAAACAATTAATTAAAGAGGATGCTAAGGTATTAAGAGCCTTAAAATCAGATGGGACTTTAATTATAGATGGAGACGATAATGTATTAAAGTCAATTTATCGTAAAAGAGATAATGTAATTACCTTTGGCTTTGGTAATGTTAATATTAAGGCCTCAGATTTCAAGGTGTCTATTGAAGTTGTGAATACAGAAGAACAATGGGCTAATTATTATAGTAGTATTGTTTCTAAGGGAAAATTTAAAGTTGAATATAAAGGAAGTAGCATTCCATTTCAAGTGGATTATGTTTTGGGAAAACATCAAGTTAATTCAATTTTACCATCTATTGCATTGGGATTAATAGATGGGATGAATCTAGTTGATATTTCACAGCAAATTAAAACAACTGTACCTGTAAAAGGAAGACTGAGATGTTTAGAAGGAATAAAAGATACTTTATTAATAGATGATACATATAATGCCGCACCAGCTGCTATGGCTATGGCTTTAGATGCTATCTCTAGATTAAAAGCAAAGGGAGTGAGAAAGGTAGCTATTTTGGGTGAAATGAAGGAATTAGGACCAATGTCACAAGATATTCATCAAGATATAGGTGTATTGGCGGCTGATATAGTTGATGTTTGTATAGGAGTTGGTGAGGATGCTAAAGATATTTTACTCGCCTTTCATAAGCATAATCCAAAAGGTCTGTATCATTGGTTTGAAAATTCTGATGAAGCCGCTGCAAAAATAGTTGACTTTATTACCCCAGATGATATCATTATAGTAAAGGGGTCTCAGTCCTCGAGAATGGAGAAAGTATCTTTAGAGTTATTAGCTAATAAAAGATATCGCAAAGAACTGTTAACTAGACAATCAGCAGAGTGGATGTAAATTGATATAAAAGATATGAAAAAAACAGAGCAATCATTCAAACAAGCCTTCACTGAATTAGAGCTTCTTACTCAAGAATTAGAAAATAATGATGCCCTTGAGTTAGAAAAAGGAGTACAATTGTTTGAAAAGGGTATGGCACTTGCTAAGATATGCAAATCAAAGCTAAGTATAATGGAGAATAAAATTATCAATATAAAGACTAAATATGCTAACAATAATGAAAAAGATTAAAATTTTTTTATATATACTACCTTTATTAGTATTAATACCAAACTTTACTCTTGCTGATACAGATAATAGTATTGTATATACTAAATGTGAAATAAATTCTTATGAAGAGCAGTTAGCTGATAATCTTTATTTAGTAGATAAAAAAGATATAAAACAAGATTGTGTAGTGCAATCCACTCCAGATCAAAGAATATACTTAGCTACTAATGATACAAATTATGCAACTCAATGGTCACTTAGAAATATAGGCCAATCTATTTTGGGACAGACTGGTATTAATGGAATAGATATTGATTTTACTAATGCCTATCCTAAAATATCAAATACACCTAAAGGTAATACTAAAGTTGCAGTTATTGATACAGGAGTTACCACTATTTCAGAACTTTCTGGGCAGGTCATATCAGGATATAATTTTATAAGTAATTCAAATAACGCTAATGATGATAATGGACATGGTACATTTGTATCTAGTATTATTGCGTCTAAAGTGAATAATTCAACTGGTATTGCTGGGATTAATGATAGAGTTAATATAGTTCCTATTAAAATTTTAGACTCAGAAGGAACGGGGCTATTATCCGATTTAGTGAAAGGTATTCAATATGCTATAGACCAAAATGTAAATATTATCAATCTTAGTTTGGCCTCTACCTCATTTGATCCAGTTTTAAATAATATTATTGATACAGCTTATCAAAGAGGTATTATTGTGGTGGCAGCAGCCGGTAATAGTGGCATTAATATTACCTCACCTAGTGTATCCCCATTAAATAATGATGGTAATAAAAACTGGGTTATTGGTGTCGGAGCGATAGATAATAGAAATAATAGACCAGATTACTCTAATTACGGTTTAGGAATAGATGTTGTAGCTCCAGGTGATGCTATTTTAGGATATAATCAAAACAATATATTGCAGTACCGTTCAGGTACTTCTATGGCAGCGGCAGTGGTAACGGGTGTACTGTCTGCGTGGAGAGATTATTATGGTAGCCTAAGTACTGATGAGGCTCATAATTTCATTAATAATACGAGTAAGTCCGGCAAGTTGATTTCTATGGATAATGCTATGCTTACAAGCAACTTTCCGAACGGACTTTTAATAAAAGGAACAAATAGCCCAAAGGTATATTATATAGATAATGGGAAGAAGAGACCGATAGAATCACCGAATATGTTTAATTCACAATTCAAGTGGGAAGATTTGGTAATAACAACACCAGTAGAAATAAACAGTATACCGACAGGAGCAGAGATGACATATAGAGATGGGTCATTAATATCCAG
>JBIKVS010000011.1:0-35238 GCA_044356725.1 Minisyncoccia bacterium | reverse complement strand
ACTTTAAAGCTCCTATTAACTTCCTTCATCTTATCTCTAAATCTCCTAAACTTTCCTCTAAACCTTCCAAACTCTAAAGTGGTGCGTTTGTTCCTTGACTTTTCCAATAAGATATATTTGTTCTCAAATAGTAAAATTAATAGCATTTTTGAGATTGAAAAATTAATTTTTAATTGTTTCTTCCTCCCAACCACCCGGTGCTTCGGCCCCGGGTTTTTTATTTTTGATAAACGCTGACATTTTTGTCAGCTAAATATAACAGTATTTGACAGGTATTGACAAAATATATAATTTATGATAAAAGTAAGATAACCACCACTTCCGGTGGATGATCTTTCCTGAGGACTTTTTAAAATGGATAAACTACTTTTCCAAACGATGATTCGAGGAGGGATCTTAGCAATAATTTTTTCAATAATTTTTTCCTTGATTCCCTCTGCAATCGCAGGTGGCTTCTATGCCACAGCTTTTACCAACCCCAATTTAGGGTTGACAGATCAAAGGTCTATGACTTTGGATGAAGTCATTAGTACATGTGGGTCTTTCGACCGATGTACAGTAGTAGGCCGGGACGGGGTGCCAAACCCTAAGGCAATCAAGAAAATAAGAAAAGCAACCAAACTTAAGGATAGAATCTATGGAGATCGTGCCATATTCGAGAAAAAATCAAAAAAAAACTAAGTACGGAATCTTCTACACTACAACCCGTCGTTTAATCGGCGGGCTTTTTTTATTTTCACAAATTATTTATTAAGTATTGACAAAATTCATATTTTATGCTATGGTGTTGGGGAATTTGTAACTTATGATTATGAAAGCTCTTTTTTCACTTCCACTTTCTTTATTATTGCCACTTGTTCCACTTCCCGCTTTGGCGGAAGAAGGGTGGGAGGAAGTTAAAGATACCCTCTATGAGGGAAAAGAAGTGGTTCTCTTACCACTTCAATCAGAAATTTCCTCTGAATTCCTCGAGGAGCAACCCCCGCCCCAACCTGAGCTTCACTTCAGTGGAGACCAGGAAGGTGGTGTCAATCTAGCTCAGGCTACATTGGCCTTTCCCCCCATTTCGGTGGGGGAGCAGGGATTTATCTCCCCTTTCCTCGCCCTCAAGGGTCAGGATGATGGGACGCACCAAGGGCAGTCCTTGGCAGTGGAGGGGGGACTTCAGTTGTCCCTGGGACAGCTGAGCCTTCACCTGTCTCTGGAAAGGACAATTCATCCTTTCCCATTCACCACCTTTATGGTGAATGCTTCCTTCAAATTTTAACCTCAACTTGCACTTTTGCATTTTGAGGTTTTTTTCTTTTAATTAGCAAATTAGTATTGCTATTATATTTTGACAAAAGTAGCTTTTTATGCTATAATTATAATACTTAGATTATGACTATAGTTAAATTTTAAAGCTGATGAAAATTGCTTTTGTTGGGCAAAAAGGTATTCCTGCTACTGCTGGAGGAGGGGTTGAGAATTATGTAGAGCATATTGCGGTTAGAATGGCTCGTAAGGGACATCAGGTTTTGGCTTATACTAGGTCTCAATATGCTCCAGCTGGTGAATATAAAGGAGTTGAAGTGATTGCTACTAAGTCTATTCCTACTAAAAGTTTAGATGCGGGGACTCATACATTATTCTCTATTTGGCATAGTTTTTTTATCACTGATTTGGATGTTTTACATATTAATTCGGTTGGACCGGCCTTCTTTACTATCTTTGCTAGATTAGGTTTTGGATTAAGATATTTATTAACTGGGAAATATATTAAAGTAGTATTTACCTTTCATAGTGCTGATTGGTATCATGGGAAGTGGAATCTATTTGCTAAATCTATGTTGAAGCTAGGTGCTTGGATTGGATGTAATTTTGCTGATGAGGTGATTACAGTCTCCAAGAGTCTTAGGTATTTTGCTAGTCGTGAATTTGATGTAAAAACTACTTATATTCCTAATGGGACTGACTTTAATCATATTACATCAGATTCAGAGTTATCTAAATTTGGTCTCAAAAAAAGAGGCTATATAGTATTCATTGCTAGATTAGTCAAGCATAAAAATGCACATATTTTAATTCAAGCTTATCAACAAATGGCTCGTAAATATGGTAAAAAGTTGGTTATTGTTGGATCCTCATCTTATACTAAAGATTATGAAAAATATTTACATAACCTAGCAGATGGAGATAAAAATATCATTTTCACCGGTCATCAATCTGGCCGTACTTTAAAGCAATTATTCGCTAATGCGGCTGTCTATGTATTGCCCTCTGCTTCAGAGGGGTTATCGATTTCACTTCTAGAGGCTGGTAGTTATGGAGTGCCTATTATTGTTTCTGATATTAGAGAGAATATAGAGGTAGTTGGTGATTTAGCTCATATTGCAAAAGTTAATAGTGTGGTATCTCTTAGGCATCAATTAGAGAATGTACTAGGTGATTATAAAGGTGCTTTGGAATTAGCTGAGATATTACAGAGTGAAATCAAATATCATTATGCTTGGAATAATATTGTGAAAGCTATTGAAAATGTATATTATCGAGATTCTAGTCAATATAGGGGAGCGGGGATACAAGTTACCCCAGCTTTAAGGTATTAATTATGAAAAAATTGATTAGTATTATAGTTAAAGTTGTAAGAATAGCTCTGGTTATTGCTATTCCTTTAATTGTAATGGTATTTATTTTTGTCTGGTTTAATTATAGAAAAGAGTTAGCTTTAGCAATGGCTATCAGAGGGCAAGGAGAAGTTAATTATCTAGTTATATTTCAAAATACTTTAGAATTAAGACCGACCGGTGGCTTTATAGGGAATTTTGCTGAAGTTACTTTAGATAATGGTAGAATAAAAAATTATAATATTTATAATACTAATCTTTTTGATTATGGAAAGCCTGGTGTAGACGCTCCAGAGCCTTATAAAAATATGTTAGGAGTACAGCAAATGCAATTAAGAGATGCAAATTGGGCTCCTAATTTTCCTACTACGGCTCAACAAATTATAGATTTGTATAGACTAGAAGGAGGCACAAAAGATATTAACGGCGTTATTGCTATTAATGCTTCGGTTTTACCAGAGATATTAAAAATTATAGGTCCTGTTTCTATAGCTGCTATTGATGAAGAATTGAATGCTGATAACATTCTATTGGCATTGCAATATGAGTTAAATTTTGGTTTTCTAGAAAAAGGTATTAGTCGTGATGCTAGAAAAGAACCTATTAAAGATTTAGCTTTTGAAATTGATAATAGAATCAGTGAGGCCTCTGTTTTTACTCTATATATATTAGGGGAGACATTATTACAACAAGCGGATCAAAAACAAATTATGTTATGGAGTAAGGATTCTAATATACAATCTGATATTGTAAAATTAGGTTGGGATGGAGCTATAGATATAAACTCGCAAAAAGATTATCTGAAAATTGTAGATGCTAATTTAGGAGCTCTGAAAACTGATTATTATATGAGGAGATCGGTTAATAAAAATGTACGAGAATGTGACGATAAGCTATGTTCTACTATCACAATTACGTATAATAACACCGCTGCTAATGCCTCTCCCTTGAATACCGACTATAAATCATATACACGAGTATTTTTACCTCAAAATGCATTTGTGAACACTGTTACAGGAGTAGAAAAAAGACCTAATGCAGTTGATTATAGTGTAGCTTATAATAAAAAGATAGCTGGCTTTGAGATTAAGGTTCCTTTTAATAGTTCTAAGGATATTGTGATCGAGTATACTATGCCTAAATTAGCTCAATATGGTCTAGATGTTCAAAAACAATCTGGGATAGAAGGTTTTGATTTTATACTTGATGATAGAATTAATAATCAAAAAGTAGATGAATTTATTCAAGCTGATAAGAGCTTTTAGAATAAAAATTTATTCAAAATGAACATTTTCCTCAAAATTTGCTAGTCGCATTTTGAGTTGAGGATAGCTATTTAGGGTAATATCTTCTTTTAATATTTGGGTAGATATACTTTTAGTTTGTAATATAATTTCTTTGTTAAGCAAAGCCTCCATACTAATATCTGATAGTCCAGATTGATTGGATCCTATGAATTGTCCAGGACCTCTTATAGCTAAGTCTTGTTCAGCTAATTCAAATCCATTATTAGCCTTTTCTATGGCTTTGAGTCTCTGATTCATTGATACTTCATTCTCTCCTGTCTCAAAAAGAAAGCAGAAAGATTGATGTTCTCCTCTTCCGACACGGCCTCTAAATTGATGTAACTGAGCTAGTCCAAATCTTTCAGCTCCTTCAATCACCATAATACTAGCGTTGGGTATGTCTATTCCAACTTCTATGACTGAAGTTGACACTAGGATATCAAATTCTTTTTGCTTAAAAGCTTGGATGATAGTATCTTTTTCTGTCGTTTTCATCTTCCCATGCATCATCTTGACCCTTAGTTCTGGGAATATATTTTGTGATAAATCTATAAAAGTTTCTTCTACAGATTTGATATCAGATTTTTCGTCAGCTTCAATTTTAGGACAAACTACAAAAGCTTGTCTACCGGATTGAATATGCTGTCTAATAAAATTATAGGCATCTACTCGTTTGGAAGCAGGCACTAATTTTGTCTTTATAGCTTTTCTGTTAGCTGGATATTCATTGAGCAATGATACATCTAAATCCCCATATATGCTAAGAGCTAAGGTTCTGGGTATAGGGGTAGCTGTCATACTCAAAAGATGCGAGATACTATCAGGACTTTTATCTTCAGTTTTACTAATCATAGTTTGTAATTCAGCTCTTTGTTTGACTCCAAATCTATGTTGTTCATCTACAATAGCTAAGGCTAAATTATTGTATTTTAATTTTTCTTTAATCACACTATGAGTACCTATAATTATATCTATCTGTCCTCTTTCAATTTTTCTAAGTAAATCTTTTTTAGGTATACTTGTCCAAGAATCTAAGTTTTTATCTGTGGATATTCGAGATTCTTTGGAGGTTATAAGAGCAATTATTGGTGGAGTATTAAAATTTTCAGTTAATTTGGTAATACCCTCAAAATGTTGAGTGGCTAGAATTTCCGTAGGGGCCATCAAAACAGCTTGATAGTTATTATAATAAGTATTGAGCATAGCAATCGTTGCCACTATAGTTTTACCAGTTCCTACATCTCCTTCTAATAATCTATTCATTGGGTTTGGCTTACTAATATCTTCTAATATTTCTTGAATAGACTTTTTTTGAGCATTGGTTAAATCAAATTTTAAATTATTTATAAATTCCTGAATATTATTAGTATGAGTTATCATAGCAGGAGCATATTTTGATTGAAATACTAACTTTTGTTTAGCAATGTATAACTGCATTATGAAAGCCTCTTCAAATACTAATCTAGCTTTAGCTGTTTTAATTTGGTTTGCATTTTTAGGATAGTGTAAATATTGAATAGTTGTATTAATATCTGGGATACTAGCTTTATCTAATATCCACTTGGGTAAAGTTTCTGGTAAATTAGGGAACTGTTTGATGGCAAGATTAATTCTATAACGAAGCATTTTGGAACTGATGCCAGCTGTTTCAGCGTAAATAGGGACTAATCTATGAGAATGTAATAAAGTTTTATTGGGTAAAATTCTCTCAAAGCTAATATTGGTAAGAGGGGATTTGGTCCCATTTTTAATAATTGCAGACAGAGCATATTGAGAATTAACTTGTAGAGACTCAAATAATAATTTTTGATTAAATAAAGTGATAACAAATTGTCCAGTATTATCTTGAATTATAACTTCTCCTAATGTTAATTTTCTGCCTCTTAAGCGAGTTAGCTTCTTATCTGTTATAGTCACTTCAAGTACAATTGGAGTTCCAGAAGGTATATTATTAATTTGTGAAATAGTTTGAAAATGATTATAATTAATAAATTTTTTTGGCGGATATAATAAAAGTTGGGATAAATTATAAATCCCTAATTTATGGAGAGAATTTACTAATCGAGGATTTGGTTTGGGCTTTAGAGTTTCTATTGGGGTATAGAATATATTCATAATAACAATATTGGTGTACCTAAGAGGGTTCGAACCTCTGACCTCAGGTTCCGCAAACCTGCGCTCTATCCAACTGAGCTATAGGTACTCTAAATTTTTAATATATGATCCATTGTATCCATCAAACGTTCTTTCCCATCTTCTCTTACAATATATTGCTCTAAAATATCTGCTATATCCTCAGGATTTTCTTCTCCAAGTGGAACTCTAGCATATCTCATTAACCCTTCTGTTAAGTATAAAGATATAAATCTAACATCATCTCGGATAAATATACCAAAAGAATCTATATCTTGATATCTAAAGGTTGTTTTTTTATCTAAATTGATTCCATTTTTAGTGATTTCAACTATAATCTCCTTCGGGTCTTTGTTAGAAATTAATAAAGTTACTATGAAGAGCAAGACAAAGACTACAAATGTGATAGGAGACCGTGTTATTATAGCATAAATAAGCAATAATACAAATATTACAGAGAACATAACATACCATGTTGGAGATTTATGGTACTTGTCAAATTCTAGAGCCTGATAGCTATAAATGACATTAGATTTATTGTTAGACATAGTTTTTAATCTATATTTTGATATTAAATTTATTATATCATATTATCTATAAAACATAAAATATATTATTTCTTATGTTTTTCTCTCCAGTTCTCAATAGCTTTATGGTTGCCAGACAGTAAAATTTCCGGTACTTTCCATTCAGAAGGAGCATTATTCTGAGTCAGATTCGGATTATCAGGTTTAAATACAGCGGGTCTAGAGTATTGTGGATATTCTTGACTTTCTGTATTAGTCCAGGATTCCTGTATAAGAGAATCTTGATTTCCTAATACATCTGGAATATGTCTTGAAATGGCATCTAACATTACTAGTGCTGGTAATTCTCCGCCAGTTAATACAAATTGACCTATAGATATAGATTCATCACATAAATATTGTTCTACCCTAGCATCGATCCCTTCATATCTACCACAAATAAATATAATATGCTCAAAATTTTTCCCAAGCTGAATAGCTTTATCCTGATTGAATATATTAGCTCCAGCTTTAGTTAAAATGATATGTTTTTTTGTGGCAGGATGTTTTGTAATGATAGTATTGAGAGCATTATAAATGGGCTCAATCTGTAATATCATACCAGCACCACCACCAAAGGGAGTATCATCAACTTTGTGATGTACATCTTTAGTATAGTCGCGTATATTATGGGTTTCAATAGTTAGAGTTTTTTTTAAATTAGTTGCTCTTCCTATTACACCTGTACTGATATAAGACTCTATAATCTCTGGAAATATAGTCAATATATCAAATCTCATAATAAAATTATATATCTAAATCATCTACAATTTTATCCACATCTTCAAGATGATTGATTGAAGATTCTTTCTGTACACCTTGTTCAGGTTCTAAAATCTTTAAGTTAACTCTTGCATTATTACGGGCACCAACTATTCGTAGTAGAGAGCGAATTGCTTTAGCGGTTGCTCCAGACTTCCCAATTACATAGCCCATATCACTAGGGTTTACTTTTAGAGTGATTAAAACTCCCATTTCATCAACAGTTCTTTCAATCAATACATCATTAGGATTATCCACAATTGATTTTACAACATAGGATACAAATTCTTTATCAGTAAACTTTTCCATTTCTGTGTTTTTATCTATTAATCAAAGTTATAATACTCTGTAATATAAATTATATCATAACTATAATATTATTTACAATAAATTATAGTTAATGAGCTAAAACTAAAGCATTTATACTGGTAAACCCTTGTTTTGAAAGAGCCTTAGCGGCTTGTTCAATTGTGGATAAAGTGGTAGTGACATCATCAATCAGAATGATATGCTGTATGTTTTGACTAGCTTTCTGCTTCGCTTCAAATGCATCAGTTACATTTTGAATTCTAGTTTTCCTATCGTTTATTTTCATTTGATGAGGAGTATTTTTAATTCTATAAAGCTCTGTATATATAGGTAATTTTAGTTGGGACTGTAGGTATTGAGTTAATAATGTAGCTTGATTATAGCCTCTAAACTTCAGACGATTTGGATGTAATGGAATAGGGCATAGTATAATATTCTCTTTAACTCTCAAGTTTTGGCTTAGAGTTCTTAGTATTAGCCCACCAAGTGGTTGAGCTAATTGAGGTAAATTTTTATATTTTAGGTAATGTATACTTTTTTTGACAATAGTGTTTTTAAAATTAGTACAAGTTAGTACGCTGTCCAAACAACTTTCTTTAAGAGGTGTTTTTAAAATAGTATTTAAGTTGGGTGAAAATATGGGCTGGGTAGAAATATTATTTTTGATCCATAGGTTGGAGGTATTAGGTATTTGTGCCAAACATTTACTACATAAATTTACACCACTAATCTCTTGGCAAATTATACATTGATTCGGTAAAAATAGGTCCAATATGGTTTTGTTTAAAAAATCTTGCATAAATTTTTATTTTGTAGTATAATAACATTATTATAGAATATAAATAAAAACACTACAATGTTTACATTGGGGCAAAAAAAATCTTTTGGAATCGATATAGGTACTCAAACTATAAAAATAGTGGAGGTTAGTCATATTAATAATAAGTTCTATATAGAGAATTATAGTATATGGGATGATGATATAGATAGTGTGATACAACAAAAAAGTAGTGATGTCGCTATTTCTTCCAAGGAAATTACCAATATAATTAAGGTTATGATTGAAAAATCAGGTATGCATATATCAGAAGCTTATATAGCTTTGCCGTCATACTTGGCTCTATTTACCGTTATTCAGGTGCCGATTTTAGAGGAAAAAGAGTTTCTAACTACCGTTCCTTTGGAGGCTAAAAAACATATCCCTGTGCCCATTAATAGTGTGCAATTAGATTGGATTAATTTAGGTAAGAATAAAGCACAAGATCAGTATAATGTATTGATAATAGCTATACCTAATACAGTTGCTGACAGATACATTGAAGTTAGTAAGTCATTAGGCATTAAGGTTAAGGGTTTTGAGTTAGATTGTTTTTCTACTCTTAGATCTATTAATTTACCAAAGGAAAATACTTGTCTTATTGACATAGGTGCTCGAACTAGTACGGTTATGATTGTTAATGCTGATAAAAAATTACAAACTATACAGTCCTTTGATTTTGGAGGGAATCATATTACGGAGGCGATAAAGCAACTAAAGGGTTGCTCTATTTTAGAAGCTGAAAATTTAAAAAAGTATAATGGAATTAATGGGGTTGACTCTCAAGTTACAGAGCTTATTAAGGCAAGAATCAATACATTTATAGAGATGGATGTTATTCGATTATTAAGCAATGTTAAGGATACAATGAACATGGATATTAATAATATTGTTATTTTAGGAGGGGCTTCTAAAATGTCTGGTCTTAAAGACTATATAGATTATATTTTCAAGAATCAGGTTAGTAATAGTGTAAATGTTTCTTTAGCTTCTCCAATCCCTAATTTATATGTAAAAGGAGTCAAAGATGAGGAGGTAAGACTTGATATTTGGAGAGATTTATTTCTTTCAATAGGTGTGTCATTAAAAAATTATATAGAATAATAAATATGGATAGCATTAAATTTATTCCTAAAAGCCAAAAAAATCTTGAAGACTTAGTAGAACTTAAATCTCAAGACAAAGGACATGGTTTGATTTATATTTTGTTTACATTATTCCTTGTTTATACTGTTGTCGTTGCGGGATCATATTGGTATTTTATTGTACAAGAAAAAAATAAAGTTACCAAGGCTATAGAAGAATTAGATTCCACTAATAAATCTTATTATATAACAAATAATTTAGAGCAAGATTTATTTAATATCTCTAATTTGATAGAGAATGATTATGCTCCTGTAGGAGTTATAAAGTCTATCGAATCAGCATATATACTAGGATCTAATGTTTCAAGTTTCTCTTATAATAAATTAGGAAAGACTATTAATATAAATATGAAATTACCATCCCTTAATGACATAACAAAACAAGTCGCTGCATTTAGAAACTTACCTGTGGTTGGTATTGTGAATTTATCTCCGGTTACTTCTGATGATGTAGGAGGTTTTTCATTCAGTATAGAAATAATATTAAAATAATATGTCAAATTTAGCTAAGTTTTTATCACTAATTGTATTCGTAGTAGCAATATGGTCTGTTAACTCATTTTTATTACCAAGAGTTAAGTCAGATATATCATTACTTAGTAAATCTAAAAAAGAGTTGGCTATTAAACAAAGTTTTAATGAAAATTCCCCAGCTAATTTATCTAAATCGATGAATGAGTTTGTATTAAAAGAGTTTGATAAGAATCAAGTCATTAATTTGATTGAAAAGTTTGCTAATGAGTCAGGAATAGTTGTATCTAGTTTAGATATTCAAGCTGTAGGTAAAACATCGTCAGGTTCTGTAATAAATGATGAATCTTTAGATGAAAGTGATGAAGCTTCAAACCTTATCCTTGACGAAGAGCCAGCCATAACCAGTACATTGAAAAGTGTTAATTTAAATTTAGATATAAAAGGTTCTAAAAACTCCATAGATTCATTTATAGATAAATTGTCTAATTCTAAGCAGTATATTGATATTCAAGATATTAATATTAGCTTTAATAATTCAGATGAAAGTGTTGTAACAGAATTAAACACTACAATAAATGCTATAATATATTATGTAAAAATATGAAAAATCAATCCAATTCTATCTTAAACATACCAGTATTATTAATTATTATAAGTATAATAATAATTATATATTTTGGATATGAAATCATTAATCCTATAATAACTTTCATTAATACAGAAATTGAAGTTATAGATAATATTAGTGTTGTTGTAAATTTCTTTAAATAGTTGATTTTAATATGCAATTTGATTTAAGAAGAACATTTGAATCTTTAAAAATAGAATTTCCAGAGAAGTTTCAAAGTATTGCTAGCTTTGAATCATTATCAGAGGATGAGATTAAACAGTTTTTATCAAGTAATTTTACGGAAAGAGAATTATTGAAAGTTAATGCAGAATTCTGGGGTCTTAGTTATATCGATTTGTCAGAATATACTGTTGATAAAAGTCTCTATGATTTATTACCTGTTAATATAATGAAGAGGTATGTATTAGTTCCTTTTGAGAATAATAATAATGTTATATCAATAGCAGTTTCAGATCCTAATAATTACAATGCCATTCAAGCTTTAAAATTTGTTTTACAGGAAAAATCTTTAAAGTTTGAATTATATGTAGCCACTGCATTAGATATAAATAGATTATTAAAAGATTTTGATACACTAACTAATGCAGTTAAGGAGAACATTCAAGAATTTAAAGAAAAAAATGAGCAAACTCAAGAATTACCAGATGTCTCAGATGTAAATAAAGAAAATCTAGAAACAGCTCCAATTATAAAAATAGTATCAGTTATTGTAAAAACTGCTGTCATGGGGGGGGCTTCAGATATTCATATTGAAGGATCTGAGGAAGCTGTTAGAGTTAGATTTAGAATAGATGGTGTATTGCATACAAGTTTAATACTACCCAAAGACTTATATTCAGCAATAGTAGCTCGTATTAAGATATTATCTAATCTCAAAATTGATGAACAAAGAAAACCTCAAGATGGTAGATTCTCTATAATAGAGCAAGATAAAAAAATAGACTTTCGTGTTTCAACCTTTCCAACACAATATGGAGAAAAAGTTGTACTTAGAATTCTAGATACTTCTAATGGTATCCGTTCATTAGAATCTTTGGGATTTATAGGACCCAAGGCAGAAATGGTTCAAGAGGCTATTAATAAACCATTTGGAATGATACTTTTAACGGGACCTACCGGATCTGGTAAATCAACTACGGTTTATACTTTATTAGCTCAGGTTAATACTGAAGATATTAATATAGTAACTTTAGAAGACCCTATAGAGTATTATTTACCTGGTATTAATCAGTCACAAGTTAGACCGGATATTAACTATACATTCGCTACTGGATTAAGATCTATTTTAAGACAAGACCCTGATGTGATTATGGTAGGAGAAATTAGAGACGGTGAGACCGCTGGCTTGGCTGTGCAATCAGCCTTAACAGGACATATAGTTTTCTCAACTTTACATACTAATGATTCTCCTGGAGCTATTCCAAGACTTATAGATATGGGAGTAGAGCCATTTTTGATATCAGCTTCATTGCAAGTCGTGATAGCTCAAAGATTAGCAAGAAAATTATGTCCAGAGTGTAAACAAGAGATAACTTTTTCTGACCAAGAGCAGCAATATATTAAAGATTCCTTGAGTACACTTGATGAAGACTATATTAGAAGCGTATACACGGGTAGTTTTGATAAAGGCTATAAGCCTGTGGGATGTACCAAATGTAATAATGGATTTAAAGGTAGAATGGCTATATTTGAGGTTGTATCTATGACAGAAGATTTAAGAGCAATAATTGAAAAAAATACTGGAGGAGATGAATTAATAAATTATTTACAAAGTAATAACTATGTTACTTTAAAGCAGGATGGAATATTCAAGGTGTTAATGGGATATTTATCCCTAACAGAGTTATTAACAATGGTTGAGCTATAGACAGTATATAAATTATATGATATTATATTATATATACAATTAAATAAATAATTATGAATAATAAAAACATACTACTAATCGAAGATGATCTCTTTATTAAGCAAATGTACGTTAATAAAATAGAAGATTTAGGTATAAAGGTTTTTGCGGCATCTAATTTAGAAGAAAGCTCCATTTTGTTAAATAAAGATAGAATAGACCTTATTTTACTAGATTTAGTATTACCTAATATAAGTGGATTTGAAATGTTAAAATATTTTAAAAAAGATGATACAATTAAAAATATTCCAGTTATAGTACTTAGTAATTTATCTTCACAAGCTGATATTAATAAAGCATTTGAGTTGGGAGCTATAGATTATATGGTAAAATCAAATTATACCCCTACTGAAGTTATGCGAATTATACAAAAATATTTACCCTAAACTTTAAAAATATGCAAATAAACTTACCTTCAATCATTAATCAAATAGTTACCACTAAAGGATCAGATATTCATTTAACGACTGGCAGCAAACCTATCTTGAGAATAAAGAATAGATTAATTACTATTGAAGAAGCTGATATTTTATCTAAGGAGAATTTAGATGAATTGTTAAGCTCTATGATATCTCAGGAAAAAATAGATGCACTATATAGTGGCGAGGAACAGGATTTTGCCTATACATTTGATGAAATGAATGCCAGATTTCGTGTCAATGCTTTCATTGCTCAAGGTTGTCCAAATTTAGTAATGAGATATTTGCCTTCAGCTATACTTACTTTTGAACAATTAGGCCTACCTACAGTTATGCACCAATTCTCTCAGTTGATGCAAGGTTTTGTATTAGTTACTGGCCCTACTGGATCAGGTAAATCTACCACTTTAGCCTCAGTAATTAATGAAATTAATCATACCCGAGATGTCAAAATTGTAACTATTGAAGATCCAATCGAATTTATCTATAAGCCTGATAAAAGTATTATCACTCAAAGAGAAATAGGGTATGATACTAAAAGCTTTAGTAATGCTTTAGAGGCATCATTTAGGCAGGATATTGATGTAATTCTTCTAGGGGAAATGAGAGATTTAGATACTATGAAAGTAGCGGTCACTGCGGCTGAGACAGGGCATTTAGTTTTCTCAACTCTACACACTAATAGTGCAGCTCAATCTATAGATAGAATTATAGATACTTTCCCCACATATCAACAAGGACAAGTAAGGTCTCAAATTGCAAACTCTATCCAAGCAGTTGTTTCACAGAGATTAATCCCAACTGTAAATGGTGAGCTAACCCCAGCCCTAGAAATACTGCTTGCCAATAATGCAGTCAAAAGTTTAATTCGAGAGAATCGTATCTATCAATTAGATACTGTAATAGAGACTCATAGAAGAGAGGGTATGGTGTCTATGAACTCATCTTTATTTGATTTAATTGTAAGAGGTATCGTTTCTTATGAAACAGCGCTTCTATACTCCCCAGACCCAATTAGCTTGAGAAATATGCTTAAAAGATCATCAACCTAAATAAAATTATATGGCAAAGTTTACATATTTAGCAAAAACTAAAGACGGAGTAACTAAACAAGGTGTAATTACAGCATCAAGTGAGGACTCAGCCCTAAGTGCTCTACAAGGAAAGGATTTAATTGTAATCTCTCTTCAAGATATTAATAAACAATCATCGTTTGGAAAAGATCTAGAAATATTTAATAGAGTCTCAGCTAGAGAATTAGTTGTATTTACTAGAATCCTATCTGTATTCTTAGAAGTGCAAATCTCTCTTGTGGATGCTGTAGCTGTGTTAAGAGACCAAAATAAAAGAAATAAATATTTCACAGAAATATTAGATCAACTAGTATTAGATTTGCAAGATGGTAATTTATTATCTGATGCAATGGAGAAACACCCAAAAGTATTTGACAAGTTATTTGTATCTATAATTAGATCTGGAGAAGCGTCTGGAGGACTTCAAGAATCTTTGCTTTATATGGCAGATTACTTAGAAGAACAAAATGACTTGAATAATAAAATTAAAGGAGCTTTAGCCTATCCGACCTTTGTATTATTAATCTTTGTTGTTCTAGGACTTGGAATAGCCTATTTTGTGCTGCCTCAATTGGTGGAGGTATTGGAGAGTGTTACTGAAGGAGGAGAAGCTCAATTGCCTTGGATGACGCAAATAGTAGTTGCTTTGTCTAACTTCTTGCAAGAATATGTATGGTTAGTATTGATAGGTCTAATAGGTATAGTTGCTGGAGGAGTATATGCTCTTAATACAGAAGCTGGTAGTAAATGGGCTGATAAATGGAAACTGCGTATACCAGTATTTGGACAATTATTTACCAAATTATATATTGCTAGATTTGCTGTTAATCTAAGAAATTTGTTGAGATCTGGAGTGCCATTAATCTCATCATTAGAAATTAGTTCTAAAGTAGTAGGGAACTCTGTATTTGAAAAAATAATTCAGGAATCTATTATCAATGTAAAGGCAGGAGGACAATTGTCTGATACCTTGATGAAATATGAGGAAGTCCCCTATATTGCCTCTCAAATTATCTCAGTAGGAGAAAAGACTGGTAAAACTATTCTAGTATTAGAGACTCTATCCAGATTCTATAAGCAAGAAGTAGATACTTTAGTAGCTAATCTAACAGTATTAATCGAGCCTGTTATGATAGTGGGATTAGGTATTGGGGTGGCTATATTCGTATTAGCTATTCTAATGCCTATTTACAATATCGCCGGATCGTTCTAAAATATAATTAATAGTTACTAAATAAACTTAAACATATGAAAAAGAAAGGGGGTGTAAACAAATGAAAAGATTACAAAAAGGATTTACACTTATCGAATTACTTGTAGTAATTGCTATTATTGGTATCTTAGCTGCAGTAGTGTTGGTGAATGTTAACTCTGCTCGTACAAGAGCTAGATCGGCATCTGTGCAATCTGGAATGTCTCAACTAAGATCTGTAATGGAGTTAAATGGATATACAAGCTCTACAAATACTTATGTGAACCCATTAACTAGTACAGTAGCTGAAGTTAGTAGCGTAAGAACTAATATTGACTCTAATGCAGAAGGAGCTAGTACAGCTACTAGACTTAGAGGTAATGGAGGGGTTGGATTTTACTTTATGGCTGCGCAAACTAGAAATGAGGCGGGTACATTAGTATGGTATTGTGTTGATCAAACTGGGTCAGCAAGATTTATAGCTGCTGCTCCAGCCAGTACCTTGACAGCATGTCCAGCATCATAATTTAAGTTACTTTGTGTAGATAAGAGAGAATTAACTTTCTCTTATCTATCAAATTCACTGGAATTAACTCAACTTATACTTAAGTATTTATGTTATATATTATTACTATAATTTTTATATTAGGGCTTGGTATTGGTAGTTTCCTTAATGTAATATTATTCCGGATGACTACTGAGAAAAAATTTTGGAATGGTAGGTCGGAGTGTATGCATTGTGGCCATACTCTTGCTTGGTATGAGCTTATACCTGTATTGTCTTTTTTAATCCAAAAGGGGCAATGTAGGCAATGTAAGCATAATTTATCTATTCAATACCCGTTGGTAGAATTAATCACAGCTGTTCTTTTTACAGGGTATATCTATCTTTCAGTCCCGAGTGTATTGAGCTTATATAGTCTCAATCTGATACAGATATCACAAATTATAATTATCCTGACTTTGATTACTCAGTTAGTCATTGTATTTGTCTATGACTTGCAGTATCAACTAATCCCAGTGATACAGCTTAGAGCTATACAGCTTCTAGGATTAATTTGGTTCTGTCTAGAGTATTATCAGACCAGAATTATGCCTGATTCATTGATTACCGCTATTATATGTATTTTTATTACTTGGTTTTTATATGTGATTACCAAAAAACAAGGTATAGGTTGGGGGGATGTGGAGCTATTTTTAGGTTTAGGATTTTTTATCCCGCTTATGTGGGCTATCCCTTTCTTTTTTGGGGCATTTTTCATCGGTATGATTTGGGGAATAACTATAATGATTATTAATCATAATTCATCCCTCAAGCAAAAAATTGCTTTTGGACCTAGTATATTACTATCATTTGTAATAGTATATACTTTAATTGAAATAAAACTTGTATCCACTGTAAATATATGGTATTATTTAGTTGTACCTAATATACAAATATGAAAAAAGGATTCTCATTAGTAGAAATATTAGTATCAGTAGCTATCATCGGTATTCTATCAGGCATAGGTATACAGGCTTTTGTTGCCTCTAGAGAACGAGCACGATTAGAAGAAGATGTAGCTAAGGTAGTGCAAGCTATCAGAAAAGCTCAGAATGCAGCTTTGGCTCCTTCTAGGAGTACAGCTACTGGTATACTTAATAATCAAAAAATATGCTCAATAGTTTTAAGAGCAGATAAAAACACATCAAACAGTCTAAATACATACTATACAGTTGTTAATAATTTAGGAAAATGTACTAGTGTGCAAGATGCTGTTGATAATAATAAGAGTTATGGTTCTCCAGATAAGTTGAATTACTCTACTATAAATTCTAGTTCTAATTTTATCTTTTCAATACCCTTTGCAGAGACTGCAGAACAATCAGTTATATTGACTAGGGGAGATGCTTCTAACCAAATATCTAAAACTATAACTGTTACGAGTCAAGGTTTAATTAAAGTAGAAGAATAAATATGAAAACAAAAAAAGGAGCTACATTAGTTGGATCACTCGTCGCTGTTACTATTTTAGCTACTACTTTAGTATCGGTGTTGAATTTACAAGTGAGTATTATACGAGCTAAATTTTTCTTACAATATGATAATACAGCTAATCTACTAGTAGCTGAGGGACTTGAGATAGTCAGAGCGATTTATGCTAATGGGGGCAATATACCAACGGGTAATAATAAGTATGAAATAAGTTATGGTATAAATAATATAAACAATGAATCCAATTGTACAGAGTCTTCTGTAAACGAAACATGTGATTTAGATATACCAACAGGAGCATCAGGATATAGAATATCTACTGATACTACTAATAATGGTAAAATTTTCCATAGATTTGTGACAATTAATAATCCCGATCCCATAACAACAATACCTAAAGTAACCAGTACGGTCATAGTTAGGAACCCCAAGGGAGGTATTCTCAGAGTATACAAAGCTACTATTGAATTATATAGAATAAATTAAAATTTATGACAAAAAAAGGATTTACTTTGGTAGAATTAATGGTTGTGGTAGGTATATTATCTATTATTATGCTAGTAATATCTCAACCAGTAGCTAGTGTGATAAAATATCAAAGAGAATCTCAGACTACTGATAGTCTAAGAGATAACCTTCAATTTGTGATTAATAAAATGGAAAAAGAACTCAAAACTTCTGCTAATGTATATGTAGATGATTCTGGGGCATTAAGATTCAAAGATCAGAATGGAGGCTTTGTAACATATAGTCTTGCTAATAAGGTTATGCAAAGGAATGGTAGTGAATTTACTGATAAAGATGTATTTACAGTTGAAAGATTAAATTTTATAGTTACAGATAAACCTAATTTAGCTAAACTAGTCACAGTTTCAATAGATGCTAAGTCAGTTGATGGTAAAGATTCTGTTAGTATGCAGACTAGCGTATTGCCAGTCAATGACAAGCCCGTTATAAAAGATGGATTAATTGTCCATTTAGACGCTGGTAATAGAAATAGTTATTCAGGTACTACGCCTACACAATGGAAAGATATTAGTGGAAATAACAAAAATTTAACACTATCTGGTAACCCTACAAAATCTAATGATGATAGTGGGTATATTCAATTTGATGGAAATGGTGATTATGCATCTATTGGGTCAACAGGATTAAGTACAGGTAATGTTTCTCACTCAATTGAAATGTGGGTTAAGTTTGATCAATTATCATATACAGATAATAGTAGGTGGTGGTTATTGAATTTGGGAGGTTATGGAAAAGGCAGTCATCATTTAATAGGTAGAAATGGATCTAGCGGAGTCCAGTTTGGTGTCTTTGCTGGAGATCAGCTTAATCCTAGACCACAATTGTCTCAAGGTTTTTGGTTGTATATAGCTTCAACTTATGATAATATAAATAATAGCTACTCTGTATATATAAAAAATCGTGATAATAATGGTTCATTAGAAACTTACTCAAGAACTCTAACAGATAGTGGTAAATTTGAATTACCACTAAATCAACTACATATTGGTAAAAAATGGGATAGCCCCTCAATCCCTGATGCGGGGCCTGAAACTGATTTTAAAGGTAAAATATCTAATTTTAGATTATATAATCGTGCTCTTACCTCCTCTGAGGTAGAATATAACTATAATGTAACAAAGGGTAGATTTGGTATTCAATAATTGCTAAAATATAAATATATGTATAAATATTCTAGAAATCAATCTAAAAAAGGAGATATAAGCCTTTTGGTAACTCTATTAGTATGTAGTATATTATTAATATTATTAGCACCAATTGCTCAAAAAGTATCAGTTGAATCTAAGATTTCAAAAGAAAATCTAATGTCTCAGCAAGCAGTCCAAGCAGCTAGAACAGGATTAGATGCCTGGATTTATGAATTTACAAAACCAACTGGGAGTAAGATTGATATAACAATTCCTTCAAAACAAAATTTGCCAAATGGTGGAACTCTTTGGGAAGATTTAGACACTACCTCTGGGATACAATATCAGGTTAAATTTCAACCAAGCAGTGATTCTGATCCAGCTAGAATCATATCTACAGGTCGGGTTAATAGGGATGGCTTTACAATAGAAAGAATTTTAGAAGATGAGCGGGAGGACTTATAATATTTAGAATTGTAATGTATAAATCAGATATTGAGAAGAGAGTTCATCAATTAAGGCAAGAGATTAAGAAACATCGCTCTAACTATCATACTCAGGATATATCTAGTATTTCTGGAGGAGTTTTGGATAGCCTAATGCATCAATTATATAAATTAGAGTCTGAATATCCAGATTTAATTACTCCAGATTCTCCTACGCAGAGAGTTGGAGGAGAGGTTTTACCTGAATTTGAGAAAGTTACTCATACTATTCCTATGATGTCTCTTAATGATGTCTTTGATGAGATTGAGTTACAGCAATGGGAGGTTCGTAATAAAGGAATTGTGGATAAGTCTAGTGATTGGCAATATTTTGTAGAATTAAAGTTAGATGGCCTAGCAGTTAGTCTCAAATATGACAATTATAATCTAGTACAAGGCTTAACCAGAGGCAATGGACAAGAGGGGGAGAATATTACTCATAATATCAAGACTATTCAAGATATTCCTCTTAGATTAAATACAAAAGATGATATTATTTCTAAAATTAATAATTATAATAAAGACCTTGCTAAAAGATTTAGTAGTATGTGGCAGGGTAACTGTGAGATTAGAGGAGAGGCTTATATTAAATATTCACAATTAAAATCTATTAATACTAAACTCAAGTCTGAGGGGCAGTCTGAATATGCTAATGTAAGAAATTTAGCAGCTGGATCCTTGAGGCAATTAGATAGTAGTATTACTGCTAGCAGGGGATTAAGTTTTTTTGCTTGGGGTTTGATAACCGATTTAGGACAAACTACGCAACAAGAAGAATATTGGATTATGGAAGCTCTTGGCTTCCCAGTTGTGCAAGAGAATAAATTAGTTAATAATATAAAACAAGTTCAACAATATTATAATGAATTATTATCTCTAAGAGAAAAGATAGACTTTGCTTATGATGGAGTCGTAGTCAAAGTTAATGATAAAAGTATACAAAATGATTTAGGCTTCACAGGCAAGGGGCCAAGGTTTATGATTGCTTATAAATTCCCAGCCGAAGAGGTGACTACTCAAGTTATAGATATAATCTCACAGGTTGGTAGAACCGGTAAAGTTACTCCAGTAGCTATAATGCAACCAGTTAATGTATATGGGGTTACTGTGACCAGAGCCACTCTACATAATCAGGATGAGATTGAAAGATTAGGTCTTATGGTTGGAGATACTGTTATTATTAGAAGAGCTGGTGACGTGATTCCAGAGATAGTCAAGGTTTTGCCAGAGCTTAGAATTGGCTCTGAGAAGCCTTATATTTATCCAAGTATTTGTCCAGAATGTGGTACGGATTTGATACAGGCTCCTGAACAAGTGAATAAATATTGCCCTAATCTCAAATGTCCCGCTCGTCATATTGAGTATTTATCTTATGCAGTTTCTAAAGAAGGTTTTAATATAGATGGTTTGAGTAAAAAAATATTATTAAAATTACAAGAAGCTGGTTTAATTCAACATATTGATGATATATTCAAATTAAGTTTAGATGATATTACAATCACTGCTGGGTTTGGGGATAAATCGGCTATTAACTTATTCACAAGTATTCAGAATGCAAAACGCATTACTTTTAGACGATTTATTCAAGCTTTAGGGATTCCTATGGTTGGCAATCAGACAGCTCTTCAATTATCCCGATATTTTAAGAATTTAGATGAGTTTCTACAAGCAAATTTAGAACAATTACATAATATTCCAGATATTGGAGAGAAGGTATCAACATCAATTTTAGATTATATTCATAATGAAAATAATTTACACATTATAAGAGAATTATTACAAGCTGGAATGATGATAGAATATACTCAAATTAAGCAAGGTATATGGACGAATCAGAATGTCTGTATTACAGGTACATTTGAGAATTTTACTAGAGATGAATTAAAACAAAAAATAGAATCAGAAGGTGGAATTGTAGTCTCGCAAATTAGCTCTAATACAGATATTTTATTGGTGGGAGCAAAGGCTGGTAGTAAACTCCAAAAAGCTCAAAGTTTGGGTATCAAGATTATTAGAGAAAAAGATTTGGAATTGTAATATTGAAAAAGATTAGAAACATCGTAGACAATATTTTAAGATTGAAATTTATTGTATCTCCCTTTGGAGGGAGTACCCGTAAAAAGGTTATACCCTTTGGGAAAGGGGTCGGGAAAACGGTAGTTTTCCCGTGGAGGAAGGTTGGGAAACCGTGAGGTTTCACAGGAGCAAATCCCATTTGCGACGGGGGAGGGTGGACAATACTCAAAAGATTAAAATAAACTGCTGTTTATAATAATATTAAACTTAATCCACCACCGGCACTTCGTGCCACCTCCTCCAAAGGAGGACAATTACTAACCTACTACTCTGTGGATATCTTTAATTTATTGATCCTATTTACTTAATAATTTGTCTACAATCATCTCATCTTATACAAATATTTGACCAAATACATAATTTTGTTTACAATATGATATATAGTTAAAATATATATGAAGATATTATTTGCAAGTGGTGGAACTGGAGGTCATATTTTACCAGTTATTGCTGTGAAAGAAGAATTAGAAAAATTAGCTCAGGTACAAAAGGTGCCAGTAGAGTTTTTGTTAATAGGTCAACTAGATGAGGTGGCTAAGGAATTATTAACTACTCATAGTATACCTTATAAAGAGGTCTATGCTGGTAAAATAAGAAGATATTTCGCTATTGATAACTTTTTTGATATATTCCGTTCTATCTGGGGCTTAATTCAAGCTCAGTGGTATGTTTGGAGATTTATGCCCGATGTCACTTTTGGTAAGGGAGGTTATGCCAGTGTGCCGGGGGTTTTGGTCTCATGGGTTTATCAAATACCGACTTTAATCCATGAATCAGATTCTGTACCTGGGCTTGCTAATAAATTCTTAGGTAAATTTGCTAGTGTGGTAGCAGTGGGATTTCCTAATGTAGCTTCACTATTTGGGAAGAAAAAAACTAGTGTAGTGGGTAATATGACTCATCCAGATATTGCAAAGGGGACTAAGGATGAAGCTAAAAAAGTTTTTGAACTTACTTTTGAGAAGCCAATTTTATTAATAGTCGGAGGTAGTCAAGGTGCTAAGATTATTAATGAGGTGATTTGGAAAATATTACCAGAATTATTAGATTTAGTGGAAATTATTCATATAGTTGGAAAAAATAATATTACTGAAGCTAGAAGTGTTGCTAGATCCCTAGAAGTTTATCAGGATAGATTATATCATTATGCTGGATTTTTGGATGCTGAGATGAAACATGCTTATGCGGCAGCTGATTTAGTTGTCTCAAGGGCGGGAGCTTCTAGTATTATGGATATTTGTTTGACCAATAAACCTAGTATTTTAGTTCCCATCACGGTGGATGCTGGGCAACAAAGATCTAATGCTTATGAAATGGCAAAAATTGGAGCTAGTATTGTCTTAGAAGAACCAAATTTCACTCCACATATAGTTTTAGAAAAAATCAATGAATTATTACAACAGCCAGATATTATGCAATCTATGTCCAAGCAGACAGTGCAATTCGCTACACCCGATGCTGCCGCTAGAATTGCAGAGGAATTATTTAATTTGAGTCATTAATTTATGGTGTATTTTATTGGAATTCGAGGATGGGGAACTACAGCTTTAGCTCAGGTTATGAAGGCTAGGGGTGTGTATGTAATGGGTAGTGATACACAAGAGAAATTTATGACAGGATATATATTGGAAAAGGCGAATATTAAAGTTTTATCTCCGTTTGATTCTAATAATATTCCATTAAATGATAAAATTGAGTATGTAGTTGTCTCAGGAGCATATTATCTAGAAGGTAAAACTCCTACTAATCCAGAAGTTTTGGAGATTTTGAGTAGGAATATACCACTTCTAACCTATAGTCAGGCACTTGGGAATGTTTCACGAGAATTTGAAAGCACTTTAGCGGTAGCTGGTTCACATGGTAAAAGTACTACTTCAGCACTTCTAACCTATACTTTACAAGAATTAGGCCAGAACCCATTTGGTGTTATTGGTGCATTTGTAACTCAATTTGGGGGGAATGCCAGAATTGGGGACAAAAATTCAAAATATTTAGTAGTTGAGGCTGATGAATATCAGAATCATTTTCTAGATTTGACTATGGGGGGACTGATAATACTCAATGTAGATTATGACCATCCTGACTTCTTTGAGACAAAAGAAAGTTATTATCAGGCCTTTATTAATGTAATTGATAATTTACCTTTAGACAAGCCTTTAATTGTCAATGGAGATGATGAGAATATAAATAATTATATTTTACCAAATATACAAAATTCATCTAGAAATATTATAAAATTTGGGTTTAATAAAGATAATAATATTACTCTGGATGAGGCTAATAATATTATAGTTGAGGGTATTACATATAATATATTAAATTTAGCTATAGCAGGGAAGCATAATAGGCTTAATGCTTTGTCTTGTGTAGGACTATTGTATAGTCTAGGTTATGATATAAATTCTATTATAGATGCAATGTTTGGCTTTAGAGGTACACAAAGACGATTAGAATATAAAGGGTCCACTTCCACAGGGGTTGCTATTATTGATGATTATGCTCATCATCCTACGGAAATTATGGCTGGTATTCAAGCTTTGAGAGAAAAATATCCAGCTAAAAACATACATTGTGTATTCCAACCTCATACCTTTAGTCGCGCACAAATGTTATTAAAAGAGTTTGGACAGGCTTTATCTGAAGCAGACCATATATATCTATTGCCAATTTATGCCTCAGCTAGAGAAAGTATAGGAGAGGTAAAAAGTGAGGATATTATGGAATATATTGTAAGTCCCAATGCTAAATTATATGCTGACTCAGCTGATTTAATAAAAGATTTAAATCTCATAGAGGGGGATGATAATATAATTGTTACGATGGGGGCTGGAGATGTCTGGAAAATTACTAAAGATATGATATAATAAATCAATATTGGCGAATAAAAAACTATATATTATGATAGAGCATATTGCAATTATACCAGATGGGAACCGTAGATGGGCGAAGGCTAATGGTAAAACTCCAGAACAGGGGCATCTACAAGGTTTTGAGAGAACTAGAGAGATTATTGAAAAGGCATTTGATGGAAGAGTTAAGAACATAACATTCTGGGGAGCATCTTTAGATAATTTAGCAAAGAGACCTCAAGATGAGGTACAACATTTGTATAAAAATTTTCAAACTTATATAAAAGCTTTGTTGACATACAAGGAAATCCATACTCAAAAAATTAGAATAAATGTATTGGGAAAATGGCGCGAATCATTCCCAGAAGTTTTGAAAAAAGTGATTCAAAAAGCTATAGATAGTACTAAGGATTATTCTAACCATACAGTAAACTTTTTATTAGGCTATAATGGAGATGAGGAAATGCTACAAGCTATAAAATCTATCTCAGATCAAAAATTAGCAAATCCTAATCTAGAAATTACTTCTGATTTAGTGAAGCAATCTTTATATACTAAGGATTTACCACCAGTAGATTTACTAATTCGTACAGGTGGGGAACCCCATAATAGTGTTGGATTTATGATGTGGGATACAGCTAATGCTCAGTATTACTTTACGGATATTAATTATCCAGATTTTACAATACAGGAGTTTGACAAGGCTATTGCAGAGTATAATACTAGAGGCAAAAGAAGAGGTAAATAATAAATTTATGAAGATTATAATAATGGCAGGAGGAACAGGTACCAGATTATGGCCACTGAGTAGAACCTCTAAACCAAAACAATTTCAACCACTATTTGGAGATGATACAATGCTACAGATGACAGTCAAGAGATTGTTAACCCACTTTACTTTAGATGATATTTATGTATCTACTAATGAGCATTATAAAGATGAAGTATTAGCTGAATTACCACAATTACCAACTAAGCACATTATCTTAGAACCAGAAAAGAGAGATACAGCTCCAGCCAATGGTCTTGCTACTATAGCCGTCAATGCCAAGTCAGATGAAGCTATAGCCTTTTTGGCAGCTGACCACTATATTCATAAGCCTCAGGAATTATGTAGAATTTTACAATTAGCAGATAGTTTTTTGGAACAATCTCCCGAATATATTGTAACCCTTGGGATTACTCCTACTGCTCCTGAGACAGGATATGGTTATATAAAATACAGTCAAGATTCTTTGGTAGAAAATCAGGAACAATCGGTTTATCAAGTTGAAGCTTTTGTTGAGAAACCAGATTTTCAAACGGCTACTCAATATTTATCTGATGGTAACTATGTTTGGAACTCTGGGATGTTTGTAGTTCAAAAACAAAGATTATTGGAGATGTATCAAGAATATTTACCCAATACAGCTAAAATTTTACTAGAGTTAGAACAAAATAATTTACAAGATTTACCAGAATTATACAGACAGACCGATGCCATTAGCTTTGATTATGGGATTATGGAAAAAGCTCAATATATAGCTGTAATTCCAGCAGATATAGGATGGAGTGATATAGGGTCTTGGTCGGCTCTGAAAGATATGTTGCAAACAGATGAAATTACTGTCACCCATAAGGGAAGTTCACAGCATTTTGACATTGATTCAGAGCATATTTTGGTCCATTCACATAATAAAAATAAAGTTATTGCTACAATTGGAATTCGTGATATAGTAATAGTAGAGACAGAGGATGCACTATTAGTTTCTCATATGGATAAAGTTCAGGAAGTGAAGAAAATTAACACTCTATTGAAATCGGCTAATTTAGAAGATAAGATATAAATAAAATGATGAAAAAAATTATATACTGGATATTATTGATAATAGTTTTAGTAGGCTTAGCGGGAGCTATATATATTGTAAATGTAGTAAATACAATAGGTTCTCAGGTTTTAATTGAAAAAGATACATTATTTCAAGTCAAAGAAGAAGAAAATTGGAATGATATTGTGAATAACTTAAAAGAGCAAAACATTATATCTAAAACAGAGGGTATATATTTTTATATTAATTTTAGAAAATTAACTCCCAAACCTGCTACCTATAATATTACCACCAATATGAACACGGATCAGGTCATTAAGATGATAGCTAGAGGTCTCTTGACCAAACCAGAAGTGACTGTAACTATTCCAGAGGGCTCAGATATATATACAATAGGTGATATTCTAGAATCAGGACTAAAGTTCAGCAGAGAGGATTTTATTAAAGCAACTGAGGAATTTGATACAAAGCAGTATGAATTTATAGAAAATAAATCTCTACAAGGATATTTATATCCAGATACATATAGATTTTTTGATGATTCTACTGCAGAAGCTGTAATTATAAAAATGCTTAATAATTTTCAAAAGAAAGCTTTACCTAGTCTAAAAAGTACAGATAAACTATCTGCGTACGAGGTCTTAATTCTAGCATCAATAGTAGAAAAAGAAGTCTTTAAATTAGAAGATAGAAAAATAGTATCTGGCATATTCATAAATCGTTTGAATGACAAAATGAAACTACAAAGCGATGCTACAGTTAATTTTATTACTCAGTCAGGTAGGGCACAGTCTACATTAGAAGATTTAAAAATTGATTCCCCCTACAATACTTATCAAGTTGTAGGGCTTCCCCCAGGACCAATTACTAATCCGAGTGTTAATGCTATTGAATCAGTAGTAAATTACACTCCAAGTGAATATTACTTCTTCTTAACGTCTAGAGATAATCCACCTAAAACTATATTCTCCAAGACATTCGAAGAGCATTTACAAGCTAAAAGAAAATATCTCCCCTAAAAATATGATATCTAGAGTTCACCATATAGCTGTATTGATAGATTGTGATAGAGAAAAGGCAATTCACTGGTTTGAGCTATTCCTTCAAATTCAACAGTATCTAAAATCGGAGATACACTTTATTATGTGGGATGAAGATTTAGCAGATATAGCTAGATCCATAGTAGATATTGATAAAGTACACTTAATGTCACGCTCTTTATTTAAGATGAATGATTATAAATCAATTAATCTTTTAGTTCAGCAATATAAAATTGAAAAAACTATAGAAATTGGAGAGATGCCTAAATTTATTAGTTGGAAATTAAAGCAAAATAGTATATTAAATCTAATAAAAGCATCAGAAAATTTTATACAATTAGATAATAATGACTATTCTCTTGTAATTTATCCTAATCATGCGGCCAAAGTTAATAATAATAAAAAAATTGCCTACACTCCATTTCCACAAATTAATTATAAAAATTTTCTAGATTTAGATACACAAGTAGTACTAGATATAAAACAAAATATAGGATTAATCAGTTATGAAAATAATATAATACAAAAATCTTTCGTTTGTGGACATGCCGGGGATTTAACTAATGAGTTTATTAGATATCTAGAATATAATAACTGCGAATGGTATGATGTAATTACTAAACAGGGCAGTTTTATGTTATCTCAAAATGTGTCTAAAAATCTACCAATAGTTTATGAGTTACTAGATTGTATAGTTGTAAGTGGAGAATTGGATGATACAATTCAATTCCAAATTTTTAATGCTATGGCATCAGGTACAATAGTGATAGCTCCCAGAAATGACATCTATCAAGAATTATTAGGAAGGGGAGCATTATACTATAGTCCAAATTCTAGTAGTGAATTATCAGCTTGTATAGATATAATTCAAAAAAATGAAACTAAAAGAATTACAATTAGAGAATTGGCATCAGAACAATTTCAAAGAAAATATAGCTATCAAGCTATAGCACAATTTTGGGCTCATTTATTAGCTAAAATATAAATTCTTAATTGACTTAATTACTAAAATTTGGCACAATAATCATATATGAAAATTTTAACTATTGAAACATCTTGTGATGAAACCGCTTTGGCTCTATTAAATTTAGATACAAAATCTAATAGTTTTAAAGTACTGGATCATATTGTATATTCACAAATTGATGAGCATAGTCAGTATGGTGGTGTAGTACCAGCCTTAGCCGCTAGACTGCATAATAAAAAACTCCCAGTTATGTTGCAGGAATTTATTCATCGTAATGGTAGGGACATTGATGCTATTGCCGTGACCGTAGGCCCTGGATTGGAGCCATCTTTGTATGTGGGGGTGAATTTGGCTAAACTTTTGGCTGAGACTTTGGGGGTTCCTTTAATTCCAGTTAATCATATGCACGGACATATGTTCTCTGGTATTTTGAATGACCAGCTAGAGGGGAGTGTACCTACAAAATATCCCTTCATTGCCTACACTATCTCTGGGGGGCATACCGAATTGGTCTTGGTAAAAGATTATAATGATTATGAAATTATAGGTATAACCCAAGATGATGCTGCGGGAGAGGCTTTTGATAAAGTAGCTAAAATGTTAAATTTACCTTATCCAGGGGGACCAAAAGTTTCTAAATTAGCTGAGAGTGGGGATAAAGAAGCAATTAATTTCCCAAGACCAATGTTTAAATCTGGAGATGGAAGAATGTCGTTTTCTGGGCTCAAGACTGCAGTACTATATTATATCAAAGATCATCCACCTCAAACTGAGCAAGATACAGCTGATATTTGTGCTAGTTTTGAACAAGCTGTCATTGATGTACTAGTGACTAAATTAAACTGGGCGGTAAATACCTATAATGTAAGACAAGTAGTAATAGGAGGAGGAGTTACTGCAAATCTAAAATTAAGACAAGCTTTTGAAGAATATTCTAATCAAAATCAAGTTGAACTCTTAGTGCCAAATAAAATTTTATCCACAGATAATGCTATTATGATCGGAGTAGTAGCTTGTCTAGATATAATATATAATATCAAGAATAGACCTCAGGAGGTTAATGGTAATCTAGATATATAAACTTAAATATTATAATTTGTCTACTACTTTAATATTCTGATTTAATATAATATCATCTACACCTAAGGTAAAACTAGCTTTAAGTTTACTACCTTGTATTACTTTAGGTAACCAAAATATGTCATCTGGCCACATAGTATCATAAGGAATTTTATCTACCTGATACCATTGAGGGTACATTTCCTCACTTTCAATTGGCTCACCTTCCCAACTCTCAGCTAAATATACATATACAGTTTGATTCAAATCAGGATTTTCACTAAAATAAAAAGTTAATTCAGCTACTTTATAAAAATCTTTTATTTTGACTGATATCTCTTCTTCAGCTTCTCTTATTGCGGATTGCTCAATAGTCTCTCCAACTTCCACCTTACCACCAACTCCATTCCATCTATTTGCACCAAAACCTCTCTTCTTCATAGCAAGACATATCTCCTTAGTCTCAAAGCCAGATTTTTTTATGAGAAAGACTAGAGTAGCTTGTTTAAGGTAGGAGGACATATAAATTTATTAATTAATTTATTTTATTATAACACATTCAGGAAAAAATCAAATAATTAAAAGGATAAACATAGTTGAATAAGTAACTGTCCTCCTTTGGAGGAGGTGCCCGCAAGGGCGGAGGAGGACTTCGGTTTAATCTTATTATAAATAAGAGGTTATTTTAGTGTTTCAAGTATAGTCCTCCCTCCCCCTACGGGTACTCCCTCCAAAGGAGGACAAAATAAAGTTTAACCTTAAAATATTTTATATTATGTTTCTCATCTTTTTCAGGTATGCTATAATATAAAATATGAAAAAAGTATTTTTGATTTATCCACATCAACTCTTTGAAGATATTACAAGGCTCAAGACTAGTGATATAGTCTGTTTAATAGAAGAGCCATTGTACTTTAGTGAACTTAAATTTCATAAACAAAAGCTGGTCCTACACAGGGCTAGTATGCAGAAGTATAAACAATATCTGGAGCAAAATCAGATTAAGGTAGAATATTTAGAATTTCATCAATTATTTAATACTGAGTCTATAGTTGATATACTGCAACAGTATCAAATTCAAGCAGTAGAGATTTATGATGTAGTAGATGATTGGCTATTAAAGCGACTAAATCAATCATTAAAGGAAGTCTCAATACAGTTGACTATTCATAATAGCCCAATGTTTCTAACTTCAGTCAGTGAGTTTACAGAGTTTTTTGAGAATAGATCCGGATCTCGTAAATATTGGATGAATGACTTTTATATTTGGCAGAGAAAAAGGCTCAATATTCTAGTGGATACAGATAATAAACCTCTTGGTGGTAAATGGAGTTTTGATACTGAGAATAGGAAAAAGTTGCCAAAGGATATATTTATACCTAATACCTTTGAGACTCAAGAAAATCAATACATTAGAGAAGCTAGAGAATATGTGGAAAAACATTTCCCAGATAATTTTGGGAAAGTTGATACTTTTTGGTGTCCTATAGATTTTGAAGGGGCAAAGCAGTATTTTCAAAACTTTTTACAGAACAGACTAGAATTATTCGGTCCCTATGAGGATGCTATTACTATTCAATCTGACTCGGTATTCCATAGCACTATATCTCCATTACTCAATAATGGTTTACTAACTCCTGATTATGTTATACAAGAAACTTTAGAATTTATAGCTAAGAATGAAGTCTCTATGGCCTCAGTGGAAGGTTTCATAAGGCAGATTATTGGCTGGAGAGAGTATATTAGAGCTTTATATATATTAGAAGGAAAGAAAATTAGGACTAGCAATTATTTTGACTCTATAAGACAGATACCAAAAGCTATGTGGACAGCTAAGACTGGTATAGATCCAATAGATTATCATATACAGACTCTCGAAAAATATGCTTATACCCATCATATTCCTAGACTTATGCTATTTGGGAATTATCTCAATTTATGCCAAATTGAGCCTGATGAAGTCTATGAATGGTTTGTGGAAATGTATATAGATGCCTATGATTGGGTAATGGTGCCTAATGTATATAGTATGACTTTATATGCTGATGGGGGACTACTTACCACCAAGCCTTATATTGCCTCGTCTAACTATATTCTTAAAATGAGTGATTTTAAAAAAGGGGATTGGAGTCCTATTTTGGACGCTTTATTTTGGAATTTTGTAGGTAAACATTTTGATAAATTACAAAAAGAAGGTAGATTAGGCTTTATCGGAGTGCAGTATAATAAAATGCCAGATGCTAAAAAGCAAAATTATAATAAAATTGCTCAAGAATATCTAGATAATTTAGAATGAAAAGTCTCCTACCAATAGTAGCAGGAGACCTGCGTTTGAGATGGTAAGCCCAGATTTATTTTCTGGACGAGTTGAGTTTGCGGTAAACCCATTTTTGTTTAGTTCTAAAGTACAAATTAGATTTGATTACCAGATCTATCCAAAATGGGGGTATTTTACTTTGGAAGTGGATAGTAAGTAATGTTTCAACTCTATTATCCCACTCTTCTTGACTTCTGCTACTACCTAAAAATTTAACAATAGCCTCCTGTTCTAAAGTACGGGGTTCCATGGTACTAAGGGGGGGATTTACATAGGTCTTAACAGGTTTGTAGGTGAAAGCTTTGATGTATAAACATACATCAAAACGAGGGTACATTAATATCTTAGCATAACTTTAAACACTTTTATATAATTTGTCAATATATGTCAAAAATTATAATATTAGTTCTAAAACTATATACCAAATGTATATTCATCGTATGGCTACCATATATTTCCGCAACCTTCACATAAATGTTTTTTATGTAATCTTTTTGACCAATCATCTCTATCTATATGCTTTAATCTACAATTTGGACAATATATATCATTACGGATTGTAAAGGTTCCTTTAATTATTTTTGAGTTATCTTTTTCCATAAAATTTAATTATTTAAATACTTTATTAACTCTAATATTACAATCCACCCACCAGAGATTAGGATAACAAAATATATAATAGTAATTATATTGAATATATGTCCCCAGAGTATACTGATTCCATCTTTTTGTAATAGCCCAATAGTATAGAATAACAGTGCAATAGCAGGGAAGGTATTGCTAAATGGTATAAATCCAAAAGGAGCCATAAGTAGAATAGCAGCTAATATTATAGATAGTCCATTAATAATATGAGCTACATCTCCCTTAGTAAGCCAAGTGAGTCTATTAGGTTTACTAATTTTTTCTAAGCGAACTAACCACTTTAGACCAGTATTAAAAGCTTTTTTGAGAGACTTAGCGGGCAATTCTTTTTTGAGAAAAGTCTTAGGTAACCAAACATCCCAACCAAATAAAATACTAACTCCAATTAATAAAATTGTACCACCAAAAATAGTACTAACTCCAGGGATAGAGACAGGTATTAAAAAGACTACAGTTAATAAAATTACTAACAACAACATCCCGTCTCTACCTAAATGAGATCTAATTTCGGCTAAAGTTAATTTATCTTGCGGTAATTCAGCAATAATCTTTTCTAATTTTGCCCGAATGTGGATATCTTTTTTCATAAGTGATAAAGTCAAGTATTATATAGATTATTTACATTATGCCATAAAATTAGTTTTTTAGTAAGAGTATTTTAAATTTATAAAACCATTTGTTAAAAATTACTAAAAGTATTATAATATAAATACATTATTAATAAATTATAAATATGTCAGATGAAAATCTAAATCCAAATCAAAATACTGAACAAACTGCACAAAAACTACAAGAGATATCCGAAATATATAATCCACCAAAACAATCACAATCTAGTACAGGTTCAGCTGAAGTATTGCCAGAGATGTCTCCTATTGACTATTATGTTAGAGCCTTTCAAAAATACTCTCAATTTAGCGGTAGAGCTACTAGGGCAGAGTATTGGTGGTTTTATTTGATTACTATAGGAGTGTCATTTTTATTAGGTATATTAGATGGTTTGTTAAATACTCCATTTGGTTTAATTTATTTCTTTGCCTCCTTGATTCCAACCTTAGCAATTCAAATCAGAAGACTACATGATGTAAGTAAAAGTGGTTGGTATATGCTATTGAATTTTGTAATAATTATTGGTTGGATATGGTTATTGATACTAAATATTCTAGATAGCACTCCAGGAGATAATAAATATGGACCAAATCCAAAAGGGATTCAAGTGTAATTTATAATAAAGACCGGAGCTATAATAAACTCCGTTTTTTAGTATATGGCGGAGAGGAAGGGATTCGAACCCTTGATAGGTTTCACCCTATGCCACGTTAGCAGTGTGGTGCTTTCGACCAGCTCAGCCACCTCTCCAAAAAATTGATGTTAAACAACTTTTATATTATATCTAAAAATTTTATATTTTGCAAACTTATATAGTATAAATATATTTTGAGGTAGGTATGGCTGAAGGTTATCTTTACCTCACATCCAAAATTTCTTCCATTTTAAATCTAACTTTTGGCCAAGTTTGGTGAGTGTCTTTAGCGCTACGGTACCCTAAGGCAATCAAGGTGACAGCACTATAATCAGTTAAGCCTAATATCTGATTGACTTTCTCAGGTTCAAAACCTTCCATAGGAGCAGTGTCTACTTCCAATTGAGCGGCAGTGAGTAATAATACCCCAAGTGAAATATAGGCTTGCCTACGACTCCAATCAAAGAATTTATCAGGCTCAGTCTTATCTACAAATCCTTGTAGCATTTTTCTATATCCAGATAATGAAGAGACTTCAGTGTCTCGAGCTTCAGCTGTAGCTTCAATAATATTATCCACATTGGCTGATGTTAATATATTAGGAATATTCAAGACTAAAAGAGTGGGGGCTTCAATAATAGCCTGTTGGTTGTATCCAGCTTCAAAAATTTGCTTTCTCAGTTCTGGTGATTCTACAGAGATATATTTCCAAGGTTGAAAATTCATAGAAGAAGGAGCTAGTCTAGCAGCCTCTAGAATTGTATGTAAAGTTTGTTCTGGGATTTGGTTAGAGACGAATCTATCAGTCGCATAACGCCAATTTAGAGCTTCTATAATTGATTTCATTGCTTTATAATTTAATAATATTTTTATAAAATGTATACACTTTATTAGTATAGCAAAATATTTGCAAATATGATATAATTAACTTATGTAAAATTTAGCTAATAAAAATATGAATTATTTGACCAAAATCAGTGTGAATAAATACATAAAAATAATATTGCTAGCATATATTTTATTTATCCATACAAATAATGTAGAGGCTAATTCAGTTAACTTTCCGAACGGACTTTTAATAAAAGGAACAAATAGCCCAAAGGTATATTATATAGATAATGGGAAGAAGAGACCGATAGAATCACCGAATATGTTCAATTCACAATTCAAGTGGGAAGATTTGGTAATAACAACACCAGTAGAAATAAACAGTATACCGACAGGAGCAGAGATGACATATAGAGATGGGTCATTAATATCCAGTAGAGGGGTAGTATATGTAGTATCAGAAGGTAAAAGGAGACAGATAGATTCACCAAGTACATTTGTACAGAAAGGTTATAAATGGAGTAATATAGTAGCAGTAAGTGATGCAGAACTAGGAGCACATCCAGTAGGAGAGATATTAAGAATAGGAGATAGACATCCAAATGGAAGTTTATTATTAGCTCCAGATGGGAAAGTCTATGTACTAAGAGAAGGAAAAAGGAGATGGGTACCATCACCATTAATATTTGAGGCAAGATATAGATGGGAGTCAATAATAGCAGTAAGTCAAGAAGTAATAAATAGTTATGAATTAGGAGAGAATGAATATTATCCAGATGGACTATTAATAAGAGGAAGTGGACCAAAAGTATATATGATGCAAAACAATGTAAAGCAACATATATGGTCACCAGAAGTATTTGAGAGTTATGGATTAAGTTGGAGTCAGATAAAGAGAGCAACAGATAGCGAGATAAACTTAATACCAGAATTAGGATCATTTAGTAGTTTGAAGAAATATAATGGAGGCTC
>JBIKVS010000002.1:0-100022 GCA_044356725.1 Minisyncoccia bacterium | reverse complement strand
AGATTTTAACAAATCTTTAATAGAATACATTTACTATTATAATACTAAACGTCCTCATACTTCTCTTAACTATTTATCTCCTTTCTCTTTCCTCTCTAATTTTTCCACGATGTATTCGTCCTATACAGTACCTTGACATTTGTCTGGTTATGTCAAAGCTTATTCAACCACAATCTAAAATAAGTTTTACTAATGCATGTTTATGCATATTCATACTTTTGATTGTGTCATGTCTTAGTATAGGTATTTTAGTCTGGCAACAGGATAAAAATGACAATAGAAACACCTCACTTGTTAAGCGCGTACAATGACATCACAATCTCAATTTGTCAAAATTAGACATCTTTTCAGAAAGGTTAAATCACAAATTGAGGATTTGAGATTGTTAAGTTTAGATAGATTATATTCTGAAGATCCAGACAAGTTTGATAAATACTTTATAGGTCTGGAAAAAAGGTGTAAAAGAGCGACATTAGAACTTAATGGAATACAAATCAACAGTTGGTACTTATTGTGGCGCAAAATAAGTCGCAAAGTGAGACTTTAAATAAATTTGAATTATATTTTTTATCAGCCACATGCTTTGTCATAGTGGCTTTTTACTTTTATAAATTTAAAACCCGAGCGCATAAGTGTCACTCGGGTTCAGTTTGAATTATATTATGAGACGCATCTAAATATAGTTTAGCATTAGCTTTGTAGTTACCTAAGATTAACAAAAAGAATAGTATATACTCTCTATCATTTTTTATACTGGGATGCTTTTGAAACATTTTCCAAATTTCAACTACTGTAACAAATCTATTATATTTAATATAATATTCGTATATAAAGCTTATTAGTAAATTTCTAACATCGCTTTCTATTGAGCTTCTAGGGTTTGGTAGTCGATCAGAAAACCATTGTCTTAATTGCATAAAATTCTCCAAAAAGAACATAAAATGTAAACTCAATATATCACAAAAAATCTAACTTTTCAAATCTTTTTTCTTATTCCAGCTCTGATAAATACTTAAGACTATAGTGAGTATGAATAATCCAGTCATATTCCAGAAAACAGTATTAACAATTTGTTCTACAGAGCTAGGGCTATATCTCATCATAACAATTAAAGCAATGCTAGCTAATAAGGGAAGTATACTGAGAGTATATTTTTGAATGGATAGATAGTAGTTTACAATCACATTTACTAGGGAGTACATACCCATAATCAGGGCAAACTTACCTAATAATGGAGCTGTAGATAAGAATTTTTCTCCAATCAACAGAGTAATTATAAACTCAGAGAAAAACTGATAAACTCCAAAAGCACCTAAACTCATCAAACCTACTACACCCAAAGAAGCAAAAAGCATTTTTCGATGAGGCTCATTCACAGCATGACGAGCTGAGACTATTGGGAACATAGCCATTGGGATGGCTGAGGTAGCAAAAAATATAATTTTACCTAGAGTTGCCAGTGCAGCATAATCTCCTGATGCTTCAGGGGATAGATAGTTTCGAGCAAGAATCACATCAATTGAGTTTAACATAGTAATTCCCAATACAGCTATAGTAGCAGGGATACTGTAGACTAATACATCTCTCCAGGCAAAATGAGGTAATTTGGGTTTTTTGGGATTATATTTCGCCAAGATATTTTTTAAGAAAAATAAATCTAAGCCAATCATAATCATTGCTGAAGCAGGCACAGATAGCATAGCTCCAGTTACAGGTGACATTGGCCAAAATGGCAAGGTAAATAATATTAAAGCTAGTATTTTGGTGATAGCTCCAACAATACTTGATCCGGAAGATTGACCAAAATGTTGTATCCCTTTTAAGACACTACCACCCACAGACCCAGTTAGAGCTAGGCCAATGGACAGTGCTAAGATAATCAGAGGCCCAAAAGATTCTAATTTTAAGAAGTCATATATAAATGGACTTGCTATTCCAAATATAATCATTAGTCCAATCGAAGCAAAGCCTAAATAGTAAAAGGCAAGTCGAATAAAATTAGCTAGAGCAGTATAATCTTTTTTAGCATATAATACAGCTGAGAATTTGATTAATACTAAACTAATTCCACCACCTAGAATTAAGAGAATAGTCAAAAGAGAAAAGAGGCTAGAAAAAGCCCCAAACTGTTCTTTGTCTAGAATACGAGCAACAATAATATTGAAAATATAATTCAAAGCACCCACCCCAAAAGAGCTGACAAACATAATCATACCTCCTCTAAAGAGAGGGCTATTATATTGTTTTTTTATAAACTTTTTAACCATAAAATATATCAACTGTTGAAATTATACCATAAAAATTATAATTTTCCTATTGCATAAAAAAATAAAATAGCATATAATAAATTTATAATTATTAACAAATATAAATTATATGAATATATGAAAATATTACAGACCAAACTTAGCAATACCACAACCTATCTTCTACTAGTATTTGCAATTGCTTCAGCAGCATTATTCTTTTATGGGCAATTTTCTAATTTAACATATGAGACTATTAATAATACTACATCAGAGGTAACACCTGTAGTTAATAATGTTCAAGTTGAAGATGATACACTAGAAAGTATAGAAACATTACCGTTAGATGATACTGTATCAGATCCAAGTTTAGATATGGAAAGTGATATGATGTCAGAACCTCTATTTGAAGAAACTCCAGCTGTAGAATAAGTATATATTCAGCATATAAAAAGTAGATAGTCTTGTATATATTATCTACTTTTTTGGTTTAGAGATATTTTATAAATGAAATTATAGTATAAAAAGAAAAGACCCCCGGAGACCAATGTTAGTCCGGGGGTGGGGTGTTTAGTGGTGGTGGTTGATTCGGTTGTACTTTCTCCAGCTCCTTTTTTGTTTTACATTTTGCGCAATCCCTATTACAGGGTGGGTTATCTGGAGGGGGGCTGAACTCGTCAAATGGATCATAAACTGGGCTGGTAATCATCTATTTTGCTCAAAGCAACAACATATTCTTTATACCATATCTAAAAAATAATTGCAAATAATTTGAGCCATAGAGAATTGATTTAAAGGCAAAAAATTAGCCCCGTGAGTGATGCGAGGCTTTAGAATAAAACTGTTCGGATATTCTTATCTAAAAATATAGAATACAATGCTAGTTAATATGATTCCAATATCTACCCAAAGTATTATTTGATAGGGATGTGTTTGCTCATTTTTATTCTTATCTTTTGGAGTTCTTAGGTGAGATATAAAGCTTATAGCGGCTACTATAAGGAATATTATCCCAACTCCTAGCAAAATTTGCCAATCAGTCATCGCTAAACCTTCAAATAGAGTAATCATATTATAACATACTTATATCTCTAAATGTATGCTATAATAGAGATATAAAGTTAAATTATTTATATATGCAAAAAGTCATAATTATTGGTGGAGGAATTGGTGGATTGGCCACTGCTTGTATCTTAGCTCGTAAAGGTTATGAAGTAAGTCTATATGAGAAAAACCAAAACTTAGGGGGACGAGCTAATGTTTTTGAAGCTGAAGGATTTAAGTTTGATATGGGACCATCTTGGTATCTAATGCCAGATGTCTTTGAGAACTTTTTTGAATTTATGGGAGAAAAAGTGGAAGATCACTTAGAACTAATCAGACTAGAGCCATCTTATAGAATATTTTTCAAAGATGATAATAAAGTCATCGATATGTTCTCTGATTTAGAGCGAGATATCCCAGTATTAGAAGAGCTAGAACCAGGAGCGGGGGAGAAACTAAAAGAATATTTAGATAAAGCCCGCCAGCAATATGAGATCGCCAAAGAAGGTTTTATGTATAAGAATTATGATTCTATCTTTGATTTTATCAACTTCAGGACAATGATAGAAGGCTCCAAATTATCCGTATTCAGTGATATGGACGCCTATGTCAGTAAATATTTCAAAAATGATTTAGTTAAAAAAGTTCTACAATATCCACTAGTATTCTTGGGAAGTTCCCCATATAATACCCCAGCACTATACAGCATAATGAATCATATTGACTTTAATATGGGAGTATTTTACCCACAAGGTGGAATGTATAAAATTACTGAAGCCTTAGTTAATATAGCCAAGAAAAACGGGGTAAAACTAGTTAGTAGCAATGGAGTAAAGCAAATTATAGTTGAGCAAGGTAAAGCCGTAGGAGTAGAATTAGAATCAAGAGAAATAGTCAAAGCCGATATAGTTGTCTCCAATGCTGATATGACTCATACCGAAATGAATTTACTCCCAGCCGAAAATAGACAATATGACGAGAAATACTGGGATAAAAAAGTTCTAGCCCCATCAGCCTTGATTATGTATCTAGGAATCAAAGGTAAAGTAGATATTTTAGTACATCATAATCTACTATTTTCCCAAGATTGGAAAACTAATTTTAAGCAAATATTCGATGATCCAATGTGGCCGGAAGATCCCTCTCTCTATGTCTGTGCCCCATCTAAAACCGATCCTAATGTAGCCCCAGCAGAGGATGAGAATTTATTCGTATTAGTCCCAATCGCCGCTGGACTTGAGTATACTGAGGAGCATCTTGAAGCTTATGCGGACAAAATCTTGACTATTATGCAAGAGGAAATGAATATTACAGACCTGAAAGATAGGATTATTTATAAAAGACTATACAGCGTCAAAGATTTTCAGCAAGATTATAATGCCTATAAAGGAACCGCTCTCGGGCTAGCTCACACTATCAATCAAACAGCTATATTTAGGCCAAATAATTATTCCAAGAAGGTTAAAAATTTATACTATGTCGGAGCCGGCACCAATCCAGGAATTGGAGTCCCAATCCAGTTAATTAGTGCCGAAATGGTTTATAAAAGAATTGCTAAAATCAAACAAGATAGCCCATTAGGAGGGGAGAAATAATTGTGAATTATGAATTGTGTGGGGACCTTGCAGGCGCCTGTATTTTTGTCCCTCGCTGGCGAGGGGTGACCACGAAGTGGTGGGTGTAGACAAAAGATTTATAAATTGATTTCAATGGAAGTCCTCCTCCGTCACCTACGATGCCACCTCCCCCAAGGGAGGACAGTTTTTATTTTATCCTCCTTTTGAGTATAGAATATACGAGCTACTATGAAATTCTTTATAAAAAAAGATCCCAGCAACCAAAGTGGCGCTAGGATCGGAATGAAGAAAAGAGACATTGTCTTGAACAGAGGTGTATTATGTGGTATCCGAGTTTGTATATATCTCAAATACCTATGCCTATTAAATAGTAACTATTAGACTAATATCTAGTAATGTAATATATAGGTATCTAACCATATATATGTACTATTACTGAATATCACCTCATGTTCATATAAATATATATCATATTTTCTAATATTTGTCAATAGGTATTGAACAATTCACCACTCACAATTATCTCCCTACCTATACCAAATCACAATGCTCCAAAACAAAATAAACCCAATAATAGTATTAAGTACAGGGAAATAAGTATATAATTTGAATATTTTAGCTGTATTATCTGACCAGCTAAAGCCAATCATAAACCCATATACAATAGCAATTAAAATTCCAAGAACTGTACTAAACTGAGCTAACAATATTCCAGACAAGGTATAACAGACAAAACAATAGACCAAAGTTAATTTAGCTCCCAATACTGTGGCAATAGTGGGGGTTTTACTCTCTCTATCCGCTTCAATGTCAGGAATTGCTGAATAGGTATGCATAGCCATAGTCCAAAGTCCGGCACTTAGTAATAATCTCCAATCTAAAGTGAGGCTCTGAGCAAATAAAGTATAGCCAATTACACCAGGGAAGACATATAGTATATTAAATATAGAGTCCAAGAAGGGCTTAGCTTTAGCTCGAATTGGTAGGGCAGAGTATTGCACTCCCAGAATAATAAATCCAAGCCAACCAAATAAAGTCAAAGGATTAATCAGATATAGGGCTATAATAAAAGGTATATTAGTAAGAATAATCCAAATCCATAACCAGATATGCTCGGACGGAGTGACTAATTCCTCATAATTTTGTTTTTTAGGGTTTAATTTATCTGTCTCATAGTCAAAAATATCATTAACCCCATAGATTAAAAGATTAGCAGGCAAGGTAAAATAAATAAATCCAAGCCAAAATTGCCACTTACTTACAACTTCTAAAGGCTCTAAACTCAAAATGCTCCCAATCAAAAAAGGTCCTAATAAATAAATCCAAAATCTGGGTCTTGAAATTCTTAATAGTTTCGTAATACTCATTATGATATAATTATATAATAATAAGTATAGCATATATGCAGAAAAAATTATTATTTTTAATTCCAAGTATTAGCTTAATCCTGAGTGGATTCTTTGTAGTGTATTTTAGCTTCAGGCCAGAAGAATTACCTTTTCCATTTTGGATATTCCAAGCTATATCTCAAGCTACAAATGTACTGATTGCTTTGCCAATATTATATGGACTACATAAATGGTGTGCTTGGAGGCAAGACTGGTGGAAAATCATTTTAATTTTTAGCTATCCCTTGCTGATAGAATCCTTTGCTATAGCCACAAGTTGGCCCTATAGTGCTTTTGTATATGGGGAGGTTTTAGGGGATATCAAAATCTTTGGACTAGTGCCATGGACGGTTAGTTTGTCTTGGACTCCTATATTTTTCTTAAGTTTAGTTTTAGTGCAAAAATTAAAAATATACAAACTTTGGCTTAAAATAATCTTAGGAGCAGTGCTGATGACAACTTTTGACCTGATACTTGATCCAGGAGCAACAGCCTTAGGATTTTGGCTTTGGGAAATAGATGGCTGGTATTATGGAGTGCCCTTGATGAATTTCTTTGGTTGGATGGTGACGAGCATCATAGCTTTTGCTGGCTGGTATGTTTTATTCCCAGTGAAAAAAGAAATAGATAATAATATAGGTTTTTGGTTGAGTTTGTCAGGAATTTGGAGCTTAGCTTTTTGGATAGGTATTGCAGCTTGGCTAGGCTTTTGGTGGTTAGTAATAGCTGGAATAGTTTATATATGGTGGGTGAGGGTAGTTTTGAATTATGAATGGTGAATTATAAATTTCGTAGAGTCGGCGCCCTCACCGACATGGTGATGTTTTTTGAACTTTAGTTTATGTCTCCCCCAAGGTAGGACAATTAAAAACTATCCTAGCTGGGGAGGTATTTTATTTATAATATTGCCAAGATAAAAATTATATGGTATAGATTATATTGAGTTTATCAAAACTTGAGTTATGTCTTCTGATAGCACTATGAGAATCAGGGCTCATTTCAATCAAGATTTATTGGATGCGATAACTATATTAGAACAGACTACCCATCAACACTCGGATAAAGAACGCATGTTATTAGGGATGCTTCGCAATCAAGAAGAAAAAATTGAATTACATTTAAAAAATTCTATAGTCTCTATGTATTCACTTTATCTAACTTATGATGAAGATAGTATGATTAGGAGTTTAATACAACAATCCCGAGCTTAATTCCATCACCCCCCCCCTCCCCGCATCAGCTGGGAGGGTAGTTTTTTATACACTCATAATTTGCTCCAAAAAATGCTATAATATAAAATATATAACCTAAACAACACTATGTTCGAGCAAACATTCAAAAATATAGACGACATACTCAGGAAAGCCGGCGGCTCTCAGACTGAACTTGACTATATTGAGCAGACCTCTTGGATCTTATTTCTCAAATATTTAGACGATTTAGAAAAAGATAAAGCCCTCATTGCTCAATTAGAAGATAGAGAATATCAACCCATCATAGCTCCAGAATATCAATGGAGTACTTGGGCAATGCCACTAGATAGCAATGACAAATATGACCATAACAAAGCTCTGACAGGAGATGATTTAACAGATTTTGTAAATCTCAAACTTTTCCCATATCTCAAAAAATTTAAAACTCAATTCTTAGAAACCAACACCATCGAATATAAAATTGGAGAAATTTTTAGCGAACTCAAAAATAAAATCGCCAGCGGTTATGCCTTGAGAGAAATCATTGAGCTAATCAGCAAACTCAAATTCCGCACCTCTACCGAAAAGCATGAAATGAGCCATCTATACGAAGCCAAGATCAAGAATATGGGTAATGCTGGACGAAATGGGGGAGAATATTACACCCCAAGACCGCTAATCACCACCATAGTCAAAGTCATAGACCCTAAAATTGGACAAACCATTTATGATGGAGCCGTAGGTTCAGCCGGCTTTTTGGTCGAAGCCTATAATTATCTAACCGAAGGCAAGTCTCTTAGTAGTAAAGACACCGAAATATTACAAAAACAAACTTTTTATGGTAAGGAAAAAGGTTCCCTTGCCTATATCATCGCCATAATGAATATGATATTACATGGTATCGAAGCTCCGAATATTATTCATAAGAATACCCTGACCGAGAATTTACAAGACATACAAGAAAAAGACCGCTATGACATCGTACTTGCTAATCCACCCTTTGGAGGTAAAGAAAGAGCCGAAATACAACAAAATTTCCCCATCAAAACTGGAGAGACCGCATCACTTTTCTTACAACATTTTATCAAAATCCTGAAAGCTGGAGGAAACTCAGGTATAGTTATCAAGAATACCTTCCTCTCCAATACCGACAATGCTAGCATAGCCTTGAGACAACAATTATTAGAAAATTGTAATCTACATACCATATTAGACCTACCGAGCGGGACATTCACCGGAGCAGGAGTCAAAACTGTAGTTTTATTCTTCACCAAAGGTGAGTCAACCTCTAAAATTTGGTATTATCAGCTCAATCTCAATCGTAATCTAGGTAAAACTAATCCTCTCAATGAGCAAGATTTAGCCGAATTTGTAGAATTACAGAAAACTAAATCAGATAGTGAGAATTCTTGGACAGTCAATATAGCCGATATCGATCAGACCACCTTTGACCTCTCAGTCAAAAACCCCAATAAAAAAGACGACACCCAACTTCGAGACCCACAAGAGATATTAAGTGAAATCCAAACCCTCGATACCGACAGCCAAGCCATACTCTCAAAATTAGAGAAGTTGGTGTAGGGGAAGTTTGAATTATGAATGATGAATTGTAAATTTGTAGATTCGGCACCCTCGCCGACATGTTTTTAAAATTCCCCTCTTGAGGGGTGGCAGGCTTTGCCTGACGGGGTGAAATGGTTTATGTGACTTGAGTTTATGTCCTCCTCCGTCACCTACGGCGCCACCTCCCCCACCTGTCTACCTTGGGTAGAAGGGAGGACAGTTACAAACTGTCCCTCGCTGGCGAGGGGGGGCCACGAAGTGGTGGGTGTGGACAAAGCTATAAACTTACTTCCTCCCCCTTAGAAAATATATTCACTAATTAAATATTAGATAAACATTGAACTATCGCAAAATTTGCGACAGTTGCCTAGTATAGTAAGGTGTATAAAATAACATAACTTTATATAAAGTCTAAACCCCTGATGCAAGCAACAGGGGTCGTGATTTGAACTTTTAGCTCTCTGGAATCTCTCCACAAGGGAGAGCAGTGTTTTTATTGACGGTAGTTGTCGGGGGCGAGTAGCCCCAATGTTCGTCGTTTTTTCATTGGACGACCTCAATGGTCAGGAGAAGTTGGCGAAACTGCCGTTGTTGTTGGAAGTGCCCACAAAATTGGTGTGGGCAGGACCAGCTCTGGCTTTGGCCATGGAGATTCCTCCGGTAGTGGCACGGTGACAGCGAGTCAGCGTACCGTGGGTTAGGCTCGGGCTAAAGGAGTTGTCTCGGTTAATTATCTTTATCAGATAAGTTAAGACTATGTAGACTTTTCCTTTAGCCGAAGCTTGTGAAAGAATATATCATACTTTTCAAAATTTGTCAAGGGTTTATGTATAATAATTATAAAATTGTTAATTATACTTGTATATGAGAGGTTAAATTGAGGAATTAATTTTGTAGGATGGGGCTTACAGATGTCTGTAATTAAAGGATATTTTTTGAAAAAAATTCCCCTCTCCACCTACGGTCGATAAATTGAGGGCTTTCGTCCCTCCCATACCTTAGTTTGGGAGGGGGTGGCTTTGTGAAACAAAGACGGGGGGAGAGTGCTTTTGTGTTTTGAGTCATTTTGTCCTCCTTTCTACCTAAGGTAGACAGGTGGAGGAGGTGGCACGAAGTGCCGGTGGTGGATAATTATAAAATTTATAATCTTAGAATTGTACCCTAAATAACTTTTATATTAAACTCTATCCACCCCCGCCTTTCAGGCTTCCCCCTCCGAAGGGGGACAAATTAAGAAATGTCCTCCTTTCTACCTAAGGTAGACAGGTGGGGGAGGTGGCACCGTAGGTGACGGAGTAGGACTGAGCTAAAAATTCCCCTCTTGAGGGGTGGCTTTGTGAAACAAAGACGGGGTGGAAAAATAAATTGTGAATGGTGAATGATAAATTATGAATTTTGTCCACACCCATCCCTCCTAAACAAGGTATAGGAGGGATCCCCTTTCTCGCCAGCGAGGGACATTGTTTTCGTAGCGGAGCCGTCCCTACGGGAGGTAAACGTTTATCCCTCCATTATCTATCGCCCCCCCCTTAGAAAATATATAAAATACTGGTATAATAGAGATATAAAATATTCTACTGGTAATTAGGAATAAGTTCAGTAGAAAAATTATTAAATGAAATTAAGCAGGTTATATGACAACAGAGATCTCAAGAAAACCAGAATATCTTATAGATACCAAGTCGGTACAGGATAGTTTTGAAAAGGAGTTAAATCAATATAATGGTTCAGCTCGTATATTCTTTTCGGGTAAGTATGGGGTAGGGAAAACTAAATTTCTTGAAAGATTCTTTGACTCTAAGCAAAATGACTATTTCAAAATACACTTATACCCAGTTAATTATCAGATATCTACAAATGAGGATATTATTGATTTAATTAAGTACGATATATTGATTGAATTATTTGATAAATATGAAGAATATTTTAAGACCAATCAAAATATTCCATGGTACTCTTTTATAAAGAATTATATCTCACAGAAGAATACAAATGAAATATTATCAGGTACTATTAATATGCTTGAAGCTATTCCATTGATTCAGGATATACCAATAATAGGTAAATTAGGTAGACCACTAAAAACACTATTAGATATAGATAAAAACTTTCAAGAAGTTAAGGTTACATATGAAGAGGGAGAAAAAGGTCTTGTAAAAAATTATTTATCAGCTAATGAATCTAAAGACATAACTGAAACCGATATAATTAGTCAATTAATTAAAGATAAAATTCAAGAAATTAAAGGAAGTAAGAAAAGTGTACTCATCATAGATGATCTTGATAGACTTGATCCTGAACATATATTTAGGATACTGAATATTCTTTCAGCTCATTTTGATCAAGGGAAAGAGCAAGAAGGAGATAATAAATTTGGATTTGATTATATTATCATCGTTGGAGATTATCATAATATTCAAAGTATATTTCATCATAAATATGGGAAAAAAGCTGATTTTGATGGATATATAGATAAGTTTTATACAGTAAAACCTTTTGAGTTTGATAATAGAAAAGTTCTCTTAGCTAATCTAGGAGATTTATTAAAAAAATATCAGAGAGAAGATTCACCAAAGAATAATTTAGACTACTCATATTTCATAATACAAGATATTATACGAAAAACTATTAGTTTAGATATTATTAATTTACGGAAGTTGTTAAAACATACAAAAATAAAACTAGTTCCAGTAAAAGACAAAATTTCTAATATCCCTATTGATTCATCTTATCTTTTTACAACAGTAGATATTTTGATTGATATGTTTGAAACAAAGGACTCTTTAATCAGTAGGATTCAAAAAATTAAAGATAGTAATATTTATGACGGTTTTGAATTTGAAGCTGAATTATACAAATATAGAAGTATTATTAGAGAACTATATATAATTATTCATCCTAATAAAATTAACCCCAAACAAGCTTCACCTTCTCAGTATGCAGAGTACGGTAAATATATGTTAGTTTTTGAAGGAAGTCATTATGGGGAGACAGTAACAATTAAACAACAAAGCCTTGATCAAAATTATAAAAACTTATATTATGATCTTCTTATAGATTTTATAAATAATAAGTTTGATGAAATTAAAAAATAATATGAAAAAAGATTGGCAATATTGTAATTTGGAGGAAGTAGTATCAAAAGAATCATCTAATATTTCTCTTAATAAAATTGAAAATGAAGACGGAATATATCCTGTATTTGGTGCACAAGGTTTTGTTCAAAATGTATCTTTTTATCATCAGGAAAAAGAGTATCTGTCAATTATTAAAGATGGTGCTGGGATAGGTAGAATTACTAAACATCCAGAAAAATCATCTATAGTAGCAACAATGCAATATCTGTTACCCAAAGATGGTTTTGATATAGATTTCATTAAATATTTTCTAGAAGGAGTAGATTTTATAAAATATAAAAATGGTAGTACCATACCACATATTTATTTCAAAGATTATAAATTTGAACAATTTCCAAAAATTTCACTCACCGAGCAAAAGCGGATTGTAGCTATTTTAGACCAGGCTTTCGAAGCGATTGATAAGGTCAAGGCTAATACGGAGCAAAATCTCAAAAATGCTAAAGAACTTTTCCAAAGTTATTTGCAAGGTGTGTTCGAGAATAAAGGTGATGATTGGGAGGAGAAGAAATTGGGGGATGTGTGTGAGGTTATTGCTGGACAATCTCCAGAAGGTAAATATTATAATTCAGAAGGTAAAGGCTTGCCATTTTATCAAGGTAAAAAAGAATACGGAGATAAATATATTGGAGAACCTAGAATATGGACAACCAAAATTACCAAAGAAGCAGAGGCAGAAGATATTTTAATGTCTGTTAGGGCACCAGTTGGTCCTGTAAATTTTTCTACACAAAAAATCTGTATTGGTAGAGGGCTTGCTGCAATTAGAGCTAGTAAGAGTATTGATAAAGAGTTTCTTTTTAATTTTCTTATAAATCATGAAAATGAAATTGAAGGAAATGCAGGAGCAGTTTTTAATTCAATTAATAAAACACAAATTGAAAATATTTCTATCCCTCTCCCACCACTCACCGAACAAAAAGCCATTGTCCAGCGATTAGATGCCCTCAGAGCCGAGACTCAGAGATTAGAGTTTATTTATAGAGATAAATTACTTAGATTAGAAGAGCTCAAAAAATCTATTCTCCAAAAAGCCTTCGCGGGGGAATTGTAAAGTTTGTATACATCTCGGGTGTAGATATATACAAACTAGGGTGCTTTGTATATATCTATTGACCTAATATATACAAACTGATATACTTTGTATATATTCAAGCTATCAATATATACAATTATGAATCATATGTCAATCGGTAAGATAATTTTGCAACCTAAGGGGTACAATGCCTTTATCCCTTTGCCTTTCCCTCCTGAGGGTGGTTTTAATTTTAGCTCAATTGTTCTAAAAAAGAATGACCAAGCAACCAGATTATTAGGTAAATTAGATGGGATTACTCGATTATTACCTGATTCTGATTTTTTCTTACTGATGTATTTGAGAAAAGACGCGGCTTCTTCCAGTCAGATTGAAGGGACTCGGGCTACTATGATTGATGCTATCGAAGCTGAGGCAAATACAAATATGAATATTCCTGATGATGTACAAGATATTCTTCATTATATCAAAGCTTTGAATTATGGTATGAATAGGGTAGAAGAAGATAATTTTCCGCTTTCTCTAAGATTTATTCGTGAATTACATAGTATGTTGATGAATGATGCTAGAGCTTCTCATTTTGCTGATCCTGGGGAATTTCGTAATAGTCAGAATTGGATTGGAGGGACTAATTTAGATAATGCAAGGTTTGTACCTCCTCCAGTGGATGAAATGAATAAGGCTTTGGATGATTTGGAAAAGTTTTTTCATTCTGAGGATGATATATTGACTCTTATTAAAGCTGGGTTGATTCATTCGCAATTTGAGACTATTCATCCATTTTTGGATGGGAATGGTCGTACGGGGCGAATGTTGATTACTTTTTATCTTTGGCAACAAGGCTTTATCGAGAAGCCGGTATTATTTTTATCTTCGTATTTTCGGCGATATCAACAAGTTTATTATGAGAAACTGAATGCTTATCATAAGGGAGAGGTGAATGAGTGGCTTGAGTTTTTCCTTGATGGTGTGATTACGATTGCACAAGAGGCTATTGATATTGTTGGGGCAATTACAGAACTTCGAGAAAGAGATAGGGATAGGCTTAATGTATTGAGTGCTAGAGCTTCAGAGAGTGCTATGTTGGTCTTGCCTCAGCTTTATGGACAACCTATTGTCAATGTGGCTACTATTCAAAAGTGGACTGGGTTTTCTTGGGCTGGAGCTCAAAGGGTTATTGATCGATTTGTGAATTTGGGAATACTTTCTCCTAAGGATGAGGATATCACTTATGGTCAGTCGTATATGTATCGCGAATACTTGGATATATTTAGGGATAAATAAGGGGGGCAAAAATGCATCCACCCCGTCAGGCGAAGCCTGCCACCCCTCAAGAGGGGAATTTTTAGAGAAATGTCGGCGAGGGCGCCGACTTTATGGCTTTATAATTCAGAATCATTATTGTATATGCTTGCATAAAAAAATAGAATATGGTATAAGAATAATGCCCCTTTTTCAAGTGGAGGTTTAACAGTGGAGCCTTTCATCCAAGTTATTGGTGATAGCTATAGTCAGTATATTCTGAATCACTCCCGAGAGTGCTTTGATGAATTGAGGGATGCAGTTTACTGGTTTTACAGGACTGCTGCTGAAAGCAAAATCACAGGTGATGTATTTTGCAGACTCTTTTGTCAGTACTCGTTCTTGGAGTCTGCTTGTACTGTCTTGGGTATCCCCAGTGGTACTCAACAAGATACTCGGAACTCAATGTTCCTGGAAGGCAGGCCTACTCCTTCGTAGTCTCCCTCACCAAAACTTTATCCCCCCTCTTCGCCGACTGGCTGGAGGGTTTTTTCTTTGGATTTTGTGTGTCTACACTCACCTCGTTGCAACTGTCCTCCTCCGGCCTAACGGCCACCTCCCCCAAGGGAGGACAGAAATGCATCCACCCCGTCAGGCGAAGCCTGCCACCCCTCAAGAGGGGAATTTAGCTCAGTCCTCACTCCACCGTCGCAAATGAGATTTGCTCCTGTGAAACCTCACGGTTTCCCAACCTTCCTCCACGGGAAAACTACCGTTTTCCCGACCCCTTTCCCAAAGGCTAAAGCCTTTTTACGGGGACTCCCTCCAAAGGGAGACAGAAATACAATTTACACTTAACATCTTTTCTATTGCTTGCGGGGGGACAAACTGTTATACTAAACTATATATATTAGATACAAATTATAGCTATGAATGAAGCTGAGACTAGAGCGGAGCTGATTGATCCGAAATTGACTGCCCAAGGTTGGGGTGTGGTGGATGAGTCACGGGTTTTGCGAGAGTATAATATTACGAAGGGTAAAATTCAGACTTCTAGTGTGAGGGCTTCTCTTTTGAAGGCGGATTATATTTTGGAATATAAAGGTGTGAAGTTGGCGGTGATTGAGGCCAAAAGTGCGGATAATGTGGTGGGTGAGGGTGTGCAACAGGCTAAAGATTATGCTCACAAATTACAACTCAAGTTGACTTATGCGACTAATGGTCGGGAGATTTATGAGATTGATATGGAGTCTGGGACTGAGGCTCTTGTGGAGAGATTTCCTACTCCAGAGGAATTATGGTCGCGGGTCTTTGAACAGGTTAATTTATGGAGAGATAAATTCAATACTATTCCGTTTGAGAGTAGAGGTGGGTCTTGGGAGTTGAGGTATTATCAGGAGATTGCGGTCAATAAGGTGCTAGAGGCGATTGCTGAGGGGGATGATAGAATTTTATTGACTTTGGCTACTGGGACTGGTAAGACGGCGATTGCTTTTCAGATTGCTTGGAAATTGTATCAGACTAGATGGAATTTGCAGGAGGATGGTGGTCGTCGGCCTAGAATTTTGTTTTTAGCGGACAGGAATATTCTGGCTAATCAGGCTTTTAATTCTTTTTCGGCTTTCCCTGAGGATGCATTGGTTAGAATTGACCCAAAACAAATTCGACATAAGGGTGAAATGCCTAAAAATGGTAGTGTTTTCTTTACGATTTTCCAGACTTTTATGAGTGGGGATAATCCAGAAGATGAAGTATTGAGTGAGCGGGTTCGGGAGTATCCTGAGGATTATTTTGATTTTATTATTATTGATGAATGTCATCGTGGTGGAGCCAATGATGAGGGTAGATGGCGAAAAATTCTAGAATATTTCTCTCCAGCTGTGCAATTGGGGCTTACAGCTACTCCAAAACAAGAGGCGAATGCGGATACTTATAGGTATTTTGGGGATTCGGTATATACTTATTCTCTGAAAGATGGGATTGAGGATGGGTTTTTGACTCCATTTAAGGTGAAGCGAATTCACACTACGATGGATGATTATTTGTATACTCCGGATGATGATGTGGTGGAGGGAGATATTGAGACTGGTAAATTATATACTGAGGGTGATTTTAATCGTAAAATTGTGATTGAGGAGCGGGAGGCTTATCGGGTGCAGACTTTTATGAATCTTATCAATCAGGATGAGAAGACTATTGTGTTCTGTGCTAATCAGGCTCATGCGGCTTTGGTGCGAGATTTGATTAATCAGCAAAAACTTAGCACTAATCCGAATTATTGTGTCAGAGTGACGGCTAATGATGGTGAGGTGGGGGAGCAGTATTTGCGGGAATTTCAGGATAACGAGAAGACTATCCCAACTATTTTGACTACTTCTCAAAAATTATCTACTGGGGTGGATGCTCGTAATGTCAGGAATATTGTCTTGATGCGACCGATTAATTCTATGATTGAGTTCAAACAAATTATTGGTAGGGGCACGAGAGTCTTTGAGGGTAAGGATTTCTTTACTATTTATGATTTTGTGGAGGCTTATCGGTTGTTTGCGGATCCAAAGTGGGAAGGTGGAGTTATAGAAGATGGGTCTGTAAGTCCTGTGGGAGATTCTGGGACTAAAGTATATCCTCCAACTGGAGCTACAATTCCTCCTATAGTAGGTGAGAATAAAAAGATTAAAGTGAAATTAAGAGATGGTAAAATTAGGGAAATTCAGTCTATGGTCTCGACTTCTTTTTGGGATGCTCAAGGAAGACCGGTTTCAGTGGAAGAATTTATGCATAATTTATTTGGGGAATTGCCAAAATTATTCACCACAGAGCAGGAATTAAGGGCTATTTGGGGTAGTCCAATTACTCGTAAACAGCTTTTGGAAAAATTAGGTCAAGCTGGGTTTAGTCAAGATAAGCTGAAAACTTTACAAAAATTAGTGGATGCGGAGAATAGTGATTTGTTTGATGTTTTGGAATATGTCTTTAATGCTGAGAATAAACCAATTTCAAGGGAAATGAGAGTTTTGCAATCCAAGCAGGATATTTTAGATGATTTAAGTGAGTCTCAGAAGCAATTTTTGCAATTTGTGTTGGATAAATATATTCAATCTGGATTCGAGGAATTGGATCAGGATAGATTAGCTATTTTATTACAGAATAAATATCATTCTCTGGCAGAGGCTCAACAGAATTTGGGTGGGGTTGAGTCTATTCGAGATTTATTCATAGAATTTCAGAAGTATTTGTATAGGTAGGTGGGGATAGGGTAAATTTAGCTCAGTCCTCCTCCGTCACCTACGGTGCCACCTCCCCCAAGGGAGGACAGTTTTTATTTTGTCTCCCTTTGGAGGGAGTCCCCGCAGGGGGAGGGAGGACACAGGCGACTGAAAGGTCGCCCCTACACTAGAACAATGTCGGCGAGGGCACCGACTCTACGAATTTATCATTAATAATTCATAATCTATAATTGTACCGCCTCAACTCTTGACAATTAAGAAAATATAAGTATAATAATATACGGATTATGGTGGGGTAGTTGCTCTTGGGAGCTACTTGTCTCAATTCGTGATAAGTTTCAGGGGTTCGAATCCACCACTCACCGTTTCTCCATCGGGGCGTAGCGCAGTCTGGTAGCGCACCTGCACATGCAGGGGGTCGTAGGTTCAAATCCTGCCGCTTCGATTTTACTAGGGATTTCCCTCTTTAATTCAATCTATGAGCACTGGTCAATGACCGGTGTTTTCTTCGTTTAAAAATTTTTAGTTATGACTTTTATACAATAGTCCTCCTCCGTCACCTACGGTGCCACCTCCCCCAAGGGAGGATAGTTTTTATTTTGTCTCCCTTTGGAGGGAGTACCCGCAGGGGGAGGGAGGACATAGGCTACTGAAAGGTCTACCCTACATTAGAACAATGTCGGCGAGGGCACCGACTCTACGATATGGAGGGATAAACGTTTAACTCCCATAGGGACGGCTCCGCTATGAAATTCACAACTCAACATTTATAATTATCGCTACTTCACCAACTTGCCAACTCTGAGAGCCTTGGCTAGGAAGTCTTCGTATGGGCTTAAGTCTTGAGTAGAAGTATAGGTATAAGTTTCAATTTCCTTTCCTAGAGAAATACTATTCTGAGATTTATAAGCTCTTACGGACTCGATGACTGCTAGAATATCTGTCATTAGATTGTGTTCGTCACTAGAGAGTTGCCAATTTGTATTTGTCTTTGGCCAATTGGATTGATGAATACTTTCATTTTCTGATTGAGCATATAGTCCGTGATATATCTCCTCAGTTATAAATGGCAAAATTGGGGCATATAATTTGAGTATCTGTTCTAATACTATATATAGAGTATACTGAGCTGCTAGGCGGGAATTTTGGCCTTCTGGGGTCTCATCATATAGTCTGTATTTGATTAATTCTAGATAATAATCGGTAAGTTTATTCCAGAATAGGCTATCCACAGCGGTTTTTGCTCTGTAGTATTCATATTGCTCGAAGCTCTCAGTTGCGGTCTTAATAGTTTGATTTAATTCAGCTAAAATCCATTTATCGATTAATTCTAGTTCAGGTGTTTGCGCGGGTAGAGTGAAATTCTGCAGATGTAATTCAGAAAATTTACCAACATTGAATAGTTTATTGACTGTTTTCTTGCCTTTTTTGATTTCATCTTCATTGTATCGGATATTCTCTCCCAGAGTGGTACCTGTAGCCCAATATCTCATAGCATCTGCTCCATAGGTTGCTATAGTTTGCTCTGGTGGGGTGAAATTGCCTAGTCTTTTGCTAATTTTCCGTCCTTGATTGTCTAGTCCGTGTCCTGATATCATCACATCACTAAAGGGTAGACTATTATGATGAAAGTAGGCTTTAGTGACTGTATAGAATAGCCATGTTCGGATTATCTCGAAGGCTTGAGGTCGCAGGCTGGATGGGAATAATTTAGCACTAATCTCCGTGTCTGCTACTAATTTGGCTCCAATTTCAGGCGACATTGAGGAGGTCATCCAAGTGTCTAGCACATCGTGCTCAGGGATTAAATCTTCAGCATTATAGCCTCTAGGGGTATATTCGGTTGGGTCAACTGGCAATTCATCTTCTTGAGGTAGGATTACTTCCCCAGTTTGTTTATGATACCAGACTGGTATTGGAACTCCATAATATCTTTGTCTGGAGATGCACCAGTCCCATTTGAGTGAGCTAACCCAGTCAGAGTAGATAGAAAACATTCTCTTTGGATACCAATTGAGTTTTTTACCTTGCTCTAATAGGGCTTCTTTATGCTCTACTACATTGATAAACCATTGTTTGGTCAGGATAAATTCTATTGGAGTACCTGACCTTTCAGAAACTTGGACGGTGTGGGTGATGGGGGTTTGTTTGACTAATAAGTTTTGGGTTTGTAAATCTTCTAATATCGTCTTTCTTAATTTACTAATATGTCCTCCAGCATAAGCTCCTGCTAGGTCATTCAAAATCCCTTTTTGATTGAAGATTAGTCTAGTCTCCAGATTATATTTTTTCCATTTGGCTATATCCTCAGTATCTCCCCAAGTACAAACCATCATCAAACCTGTTCCAAAATCTTTGTCGACGCTCTCGTCTGTCAAAATTGGCACAGTGTGTCCAGAAATCGGGGCGATAGCTTTAGTACCAATAAGATGCTGATATCGGCTATCTTCTGGGTGGAAGAACAAAGCCACTGCTGCTGGGATTAACTCGGGTCTGGTGGTAGCTATAATTAAGTCTTCACCAGATTCTTCGGCTTTGAAGATTATATCATTGAGGTGAGAGTCTTGCTCGGAGTCTTCAAGATCAGTCTGAGCTAGAGCCGATTGAAAGCTAATATCCCACATTATTGGCTCTTCTCTTTGAGTTAATAAGCCTTTTTTATATAAATCTAAAAATGACCACTGAGCAATTTTCTGGGAGTGAGGATTGATAGAGGAGTAAGTCTTAGACCAATCAACTGAAACTCCTAAAAGTGACCAGAGATTGCGATAGGTTTGGATTCCTTTTTGAGTTTCTTCGAGACATAATTTGATAAATTCAGAGCGACTAATGGCATCTTTATTCTTGATTTTATATTTTTTCTCTACATGCCTTTCAGTTGGCAGTCCATTATTATCAAATCCCATTGGATAAAACACATTATAACCTTGCATTCGCTTGAATCGTACGACAAATTCAGCTTGAGAATAGCTCATAATATGTCCTGGATGTAAGTGATCTGCTGAGACATAGGGTGGAGGAGTATCTACGGAGAAAATAGGCTTCTCCGAATTCTCATCAAAGGCATAGATATTCTGTTTCGCCCAAAATTCACGCCAATAGGCTTCGCGTTCGGTAATTTCGTATTTGGATACAAGAGGCATAGTTTGTTAGATTAAGCTATATTTAAGTTTAATTATAGCAAATCTAGAGATTTTATTCAATGAAAGTATACAATATGTATATATTAGCTATAAACTATCCTCTTTTGGAGAATTTGGCTTTATAGTCTGATTCTGATGTGTGCTGAACTTAAATTCCCCTCTTGAGGGGTACCCGCAGGGTGGGGTGGAGTGTTGTTTTGATATTTTATTCCACCCCGTCTCCCTACTATGTAAACATAGCAGGAATCCACCCCTCAAGAGGGGAATTTAAATACTAAATAAGATGAGGAACATCGTAGACAAAGAGAGGAGTATATGGTATAAGTGTAGGGTTAATCTATTCTCGCTTCAGCGAGAGGGAGTTCTTTAAAATGGCTAGTAAAAATTCTGCTAAGTTTGATTTTGCTCAATATATTGAAAATAGGCGTCTACAGATTGAGGCTGCTCTTGATCAAGCATTGAGTCTGGATATTTATAGGCTAAATAAACTTAAGGAGTCAATGAGGTATTCTCTTCTGAATGGTGGTAAGCGGTTAAGGCCAATTCTGTGTCTAGCTGCTTGCGAGTTAGCTGGGGGTACGGTAACCCAAGCTATGCCCACATCGGTGGCACTAGAGATGATACACATTTCATCTCTTATTCACGATGATCTACCCCCTCTTGGCAATTGTAATTTTCGTCGAGGGCGGAGGCCGACTAATCATAAAGTTTATGGGGAGGCAATGGCTATTCTTGCAGGGAACTCCCTGCTAGTCCGTGCTTTTGAGAAGATTGCCTTGCAGAGTCCTGATGTGCCAGCTGAGCGTTTGCTTGCAGTTGTGGGCGAGCTCTCGCTTGCCTCTGGTGCTTCTGGTCTAATGGGTGGTCAGGCAGTAGGTTTAGAGTTTGAGGGTAAAGAAGTTGATTTAGACACCCTTGAATACATACATCTCCATAAGACAGGCTCTTTATTACGAGCTTCTGTAGTCAGTGGAGCTATAATCGGTGGAGCAGATAAGGATTTGATAGAGGCTCTGCGAGTCTATGCTAAGTGTGTTTGTCTGGGCTTTCAGATAAGTGATGATATACTTGATGTCACCGCTAGTGCTAAAGTTTTCGGTAAGATGGCGGGTAAAGACCTGACAGCGGATAAATCTACTTATCCAAAGTTATTGGGTTTAGCGGAGTGTAGGAGGCGTGTTACATCTCTAATGGAGGAAGGAAACCAAGCTCTGGAACCATATAACAAAAATGGTCAATCAGAGCCACTATTAGCTCTAATTGACTATATAGTCAACCGTGCGAATAACTTTACAAGCTCTTGCTTTTGGCAGGGGCTTTTTTATTCAAAAACTACACTTTGTAGATAAATGTTGACAAATGTTTTATATTGTGTTATATAAATAAATGAATCTGCTTTAAGAAAATGACAGCTTTATTATCACCTCCAATAAGGCCACATAATAATTCAAAGTGGGTAATTGTACCATGTATATCTGATACTTGTACATGCAGAATGCGTATTGTATTAAACACTTTAACTCATCAATCTCAAATAGAAGAAGTGTCTCTAAAAGAGGAAGTATTCGTAGTTGGAGTCGATATCCAAGCTTGGGATAATATGAGAACAAGAGAAAGGAAAAAACGATATACTCCAAAAAACAAACCTCCTATTTCTACAGGGGGTGTTAATGGGAGAGGCTTTGGTCCCAAACGGACATAGCTTACCTAGCATTTCTGGCTCGTGGTATTTCATCACGGGCTTTTTTATGATATAATATAATTATATTATTAACTTAATCAAAAATATATGTTGGAATTATATCAAAGAGAAGAATGTCCATTTTGTCATAAAGTAAGAGTGGCTTTGAATGACTTAGAGCTAGACTTTATTTGTCGTATTTCAAAGACCGGCTCAGCTCAGAGAGAAGTGATGATGAAGTTAGGGGATAAACCTCAAGTGCCATTTTTGGTAGACCAAGAAAAGGGAGTTATGCTATATGAATCTGATGCTATTGTAGAATATCTATATGCTAATTACTCTAAAACAGAGCAAAAAACTGAAGATAATACTCCTAAAGTATGTCCGATCGAATAGATTTATCATCAGCAGCAACTCCCAATCTAGGGAGGCAAAGATTATGGCGTAATTCTATTGCGGTTATAGTGGTTGTATTAGTGACAGCTATCTTTGCTTTTTTTAGTCCTCGTACTGAAATTATTAAAATTGCTTTAACTGGAGAGGGATGTGCCAAGACAGATTTAACTGGGGTTGCTTGTGAGTTAACTCAAGGAGATAAAAAAATAACTTTAAGAGAGTGCTCAGAAGATTTGCCTTGTAATCAGGCTGAATATAAATTAGGTAGACAAAAGGAAGGCAAGCAGTATATTCTAGTCCTGTCAGAGGCTTTTGGTAAATCTGTCGAAGTCTTGACTGTTAGCACTCAAGATTTTACTCAAACAGAAAGTCAAGCTGCTTTTTATACCGAAGTTAAAGATAATTGTAAAAATAAAGACAATTATACTCAAGATTGTTTTGAATTTCCTGTGAGTGAGGAACAGTTAAAAGATATTGTCGAGCAGAATAAAAAGTATAATAGTTTAATTAAGGAATATAGTAAATAAATTTATTTATTTTGACAGCTAAGGCTATATATGCTATAAACTAGGTGGTTCTCTAAAATGAGGTCTACTCATGGCTAATGCTCTTTCGGTTGAAATCAGACCCTTACGTTATTTTGAAATTCGGTTGGAGGAGGAGCTACTGAGAGTAATAGAAGAGATAGCACTTATGGAAAACATGAGTGTGAAAAGAGTTCTGGAAAATGCTTTAGATAAGTATTGTGACTTAGAATTATATAGAGCGACAATTTTTGTGGATTACACAAATAATCAGCTGGGTCTTCTACAGAGAGTAGCTTTGTTCTTCATCCGTCAACTCAGGTCTCAGAAGAAATCTAGATTGGGAGATAAGGAAATTATAGGATTGAGCGAAGATTTAGTTAGAAGGTGGCAAGAAGTTGTAGTTAAGAAGAACTTGGACAAGCCTACTATTCTTGAACAAGCCTTGCAGAAATATATAAAGTTATATTCACAAGAGGGTTGATAGAGGTGAGGAATAAAATTCTATGACCATAAAACCCAGGGTAATTCCTGGGTCTTTTCTTTAATTAAGTTAAAGTATATAACTATTTCTTTTTAACTTCATGTCCGCCAAATTCATTGCGAAGAGCGGCTAGAGCTTTACCAGCAAAAGATTCATTTTGTCTGGACCTAAATCTTGCAAATACAGCATCTGTAATTACTGGAGCGGGTACGGCATGTTCAATAGCTGTATCTACGGTCCAGCGTCCCATTCCATTATCATCTACATAGTCGGTTAAAGAATCTAGGTTGGCATCTTTTTGGAAGGCATCATAGGCTAAGTCCATTAAGAATGACCGAATAATAGATCCGTTTTTCCATACTTTTGAGACTTGTTGTAGGTCTAGATTAGGATATGGACCGTTTTTGACTAGCTCAAAACCTTCTGCCATAGCTTGCATAATTCCGTACTCTACTCCATTGTGTACCATTTTGACAAAGTGACCTGACCCAGCTGGTCCAATATAGGTATAAGCTTCAGGGGCTGCTAAAGCCTCCCAAAGGGAATTATACGAATTCATGAGTTCTCTTTGTCCTCCTATCATTAGAGAAAATCCAATTTGCTCTCCTTTCAGTCCGCCACTAGTTCCAACATCAATAAAATTAATTGATTTTGATTCTAATAATTCAGCTTGAGCTTGAGAATCTTTGAAATAACTATTTCCTCCATCAATCACGGTGTCGCCAGTTTCTAAAATTTCGGCCAAAATAGTGATTATAGAGCGGGTGATTTCTCCAGCTGGTACCATTAACCAAACTGTTCTGGGTGTGGGTAGATTAGCTACTAATTCAGGGATGGACTCATAAGGTGTGACTCCAAAAGTGGCTGCTAACTCTCTAGTTTCTAATGAAGGTGCAAACCCTGATACAGTGTGATTGTGTTGAATAGCTCTTTTTGCAATTGCCATTCCCATTCTTCCTAGTCCTATAATTCCAATATTCATATATGTTATAATTTAGTTATATTAATATTATATCATAAAAATATGAAAATTATTCTCACAGGTGCTCACGGTACTGGTAAAAGCACTTTAGTAAAGCCTTTAGCTCAAGAATATAATCTAGAGTTTTTACAGAGAACGGTTAGGAACTTCTGGGAGGATAATGGTATTAGTGATTTTGAATTATTGCCTACTGATGTGCGGGCGGTGTTTCAAAAGCATTTATTACTAAATCAATTAGAGAAAGAAAATTCAATCTGGGAGCAAGGATTTATTACTGATAGATCGGTTTTGGATTATCTTGGTTATGCCGTGGTGGCAAGTTCTATGTCCAAGACAGATTTAGATTTGTATAAAGCTTTAATTAGAGAGAGATTATTGCAATATGATTATATTATATATTTGCCGGTGGAATTCCCAGCTGAGCCAGAGTATCTAAGAGCTCATCCAAAGTCTCAAGAACAAGTAGCTCAAGTTTTGGAAGAGCATCTTCAATTATGGTTGAAACCAGAGCAATATTGTATTGCAAGAGGCAGCGTAGAAGAGAGATTAGAGCAAATAAAAAGCTTTATTCAGGTATAAGATTCCTTTTGAGACTGTCTTTCCAGTGTGGAATTGGAGATTGGAGTAAACTAGAGATTAAGGTTTTATCTAAAATAGAATAATAAGGTCTAGCTGCAGGAGTGGGGTAGCTGGTAGTTGGTATTGGTGTGAGCTTGCAGTCGATATTTTGTAAATTGATAATTTCATAGGCAAAATCATACCAAGATGCTACGCCTTGATTGGAATAATGTAGGATTTGTCTAGTTCCTGCCTCTAAGTTTGGTAATAATTCTAAAATCACTTCTGCTAAATCTTGAGCATAGGTTGGAGTTCCAATTTGGTCAGCTACAATCGATAGACTTTCTCGCTCCAGAGCTAATTTGGTAATATTGGTTAAGAAATTCTTTCCAAAACCTGAATATAACCAGGATGTGCGAATTATATAAGCCGAGTGGGCTAATTCTAAGACGGCTTCTTCACCCTCTAATTTGGACTTACCATAAGTTGAAATTGGATTGGGTATATCTGTCTCAACATAGGGTTTATAATTTGTCCCATCAAAGACATAGTCGGTTGATATATGTATTAGTGGAATTTCAAATTTCTGACTAATTAAGGCAAGATTACGAGCCCCAAAACTATTAATATGAAATGCCAGAGCAGATTCAGTCTCAGCTAAGTCAACCGCAGTATAGGCGGCTGCATTGATAATTGCAGTAACAGAATGCTTAGCAATAAAATCTTCTACTAGCTCAAAGTTGGTAATATCTAATTCTCTCCCTTTGAAAATAGCTTGCTTGGGGGAGATTAAAGTTCTAAATGTCTGTCCTAATTGTCCATTAGCTCCTGTGATTAATATCATATTTTTTGTAAATATTCTTGTAATGTTAGCCAAGTTTGGTCTTTGTCCGAGATAATTTGTTTGTCCGTTGGTATTTGCCAGTCAATCTGTAGTTCAGTATCGGAGTATAAAATACCAGCCTCTGAGTCTTTATGGTAGATATTGTCACATTTATAGGCAAAGATTGCAGTCTCTGATAATACCGCAAAGCCATGAGCAAACCCTCTCGGGATCAATAATTGTCTGAAATTGGTATCAGATAATTCTACGGCTACATACTGACCTTTAGTATGAGAATTTTCCCTCAAGTCCACCACTACATCTAGCACTGTGCCTTGCATAGCTCGGACTAATTTAGCTTGGGCATATTCTCCAGTCTGAAAATGTAAGCCCCGAATTGTACCATACTGGGAAAATGATTGATTATCTTGCACAAAATTATATTTAAGACCATTAGCTTCAAATTTAGCTTGATTATAGGTTTCTACAAAATAACCTCGACTATCTTTAAAAACTTGAGGTTCTATGATTAGTACATCTGGAATTTTGGTTGGTATTATTTTCATATAATTTTATTATAACATACAGCTTGAGAGTAAACAAAATTCAATTAGTCTTGACAGATTTATTGAGGAGAGTATAATTGGGAATGTTCTGATTGGAGATTTTTCAAAATGGTTCCAAATCAAACGATAGTCTTAAGATTTTATGTTATTTTAAAGCTAATACACAATATAAAACAACCATATCATACATCCTCATATTTTGAAACTAGTCTTTCAAGGACAAAAGATAAAAGTGTAGCTTACTCATTCAACCCATTTATAATCAGGCTAATATTTTGTTTGATTGATGAAATAACTCAATTAGGCTTGACAGATTTATTCGGTGGAGTATAATGGGGAATGTTCGATCAACTAACAAAGAGATGGATCAAGAGCAAAATTTTGGTTCAACTGGTAACCCAACCAATGAAGAACCACAAAAACATGTCTATGCATTTCCTCCTGCAACTAAGCTATATCAAGCCGATTGTGGCGAAGTAATCGAAGCACCAGTAATCCCAGATTGGAGAGATCGGTAATTTACCTAATCACTCAAGACAAAGACTCCTTTCCGACTACCCAGTGGTCGGCTTTTTTCTTTCCCCAATATAAAAAGCCCTCAATGCAGGGGTGATGTATATTGCTATACTGCGTCTGAATCCCTTTATATAAACATCGGAAAATAATATATTTTTCCCTGTAAGTCAAGGTGGGCTTCAATTTTTCGCAACCCCATTCTGAAGGCTTGTAAATATTATATACCTTTTTAGGTGAATTGAAAAGGAAGTTAAATTATATGTATCCTAGTATCTGGTCTTTCTGTAGTTCTATCAAATTTTTTCTCACTGTATATCTGACGATACAATGTTCGAAAGAAATTTATAGAACACGAAAGACATTATATATATCTAATACAGAAGATTAGGTTTTTTTATCTTGAATACTATACTGACTTATGCTACACTACATATTAATAATAGATTAGTTATATAATAAAATAATATGTTCACCAAGCCACCCTATAATGTATCTTTTGCAGAGTTAGAAAAACAAACTTTAGAGTTTTGGAAAGTTGAAAATATTCTACAAAAATCTATAGATTCTAGACCGGCTGACAGGACTAAAGCTTTTTATGATGGACCAATTACAGCTAATGGGGAACCTCATGCTGGACATATGCTAACATTTGCTTTAAAAGACATAATGCCAAGATATTGGACTATGAAAGGATATCGAGTAACTCGTAGTCTTGGTTGGGATTGTCAGGGTATCCCAGTAGAATATGAGGTGGAGAAGAAATTAGGTTTCCAACAAAAAAAAGACATAGAAGACTATGGTATCGATAAATTCAATCAACTTTGCCGAGAGTCTGTCTCTGCACACCGAGAAGGAATTATTGAGCTTGAATATAAAATTGGAAGACTCACCAATTCCGATGAGGAATATGCCACTATGGATGATAATTATATAGAATCTATTTGGTGGAGCTTGTCTGAATTATATAATAAAGGACTACTTTATGAAGGCTTCAAGGTTGTCCCATATTCCACTCGAGCGGGGACAACTTTATCTAATGCTGAAGTGGCTCTTGGAGGATATAAAAAACAAGTCGATCCAGCCGTGACGATTAAATTTGAGCTAACAGATAGCCCTAATGTTTTTGTATTAGCTTGGACTACTACACCTTGGACTTTACCGACTAACTTTGCTCTGGCTGTGAATAGTAAGATTGACTATATTCAGGTTAAAATTCCTAACACTGAAGAGCAATATATTGTAGCTCGTGACTTAGCGGAGAGTGTTTTCGGCAGTGAATATGAGGTAATCGCAGAATATAAGGGGCAGGATTTATTAGGCAAGACCTATAAGCCTTTATTTGATTATTTTGTGGGTAAAGAAAATGCGTTTGTGATTTATGAAGGAGATTATGTGACTACTGATTCAGGAACTGGAATTGTGCATCTCGCCCCTTATGGTGCGGAGGATAATGAAATTTTCCAAAAGGTAGGTATAGTATCGGTGGATGTTATTAATGATCAGGGAGATTTTACTGATGCTATTCCTAATTATGCTGGTATGTTTTACCGCAAAGCTAATAAATATATAATTGAGGACTTAAAACAAGCTAATAAACTCTTCAAAGTAGAGGATTATGAGCATGATTTACCAATGTGTTGGCGGACTAATACCCCTTTAATTTATAAGCCAATTACATCTTGGTATGTATCTATGAGTACTCTTAGAGAAAAATTAGTTTTTAATAATAATAGTATCAATTGGATTCCTGAACATATCAAAGAAGGGCGATTTGGTAATTGGCTAAAAGAAGTCAAAGATTGGGGAATTTCTCGTACCAGATATTGGGGTACTCCTTTGCCAGTTTGGAAGTCTGAATCAGGGAAAACTAAAATTATAGGCTCATTCGCTGAGCTTGAGGAATTATCTGGGGTTAAACTTAATGACCCGCATCGACCCTTTGTAGATGATATTACCTTTAATATAGACGGAGAAGAGTATCACCGAATTCCAGATGTATTAGATGTCTGGTATGATTCTGGAGCGATGCCATTTGCTAGATTTCACTATCCATTTGAGAACAAGGAATTGTTTGAGTCCAAATTTCCAGCAGAATATATTGCTGAGGGAGTAGACCAGACTAGAGGTTGGTTTTATTCATTATTAGCATTGTCTACGGCTTTATTCGATAAACCAAGCTATAAAAGTGTAATTGTAAATGGGTTAGTATTGGCTGACGACGGGCAAAAACTATCAAAGAGTAAGAAAAATTATGCCAATCCAATTGATTTGATTGACCAATTCGGAGCCGATGCTCTGCGGTTAAACTTTTTCTCCACCCCAATTTCATCTGGAGAGGACACTACAGTCTCAGCTAAAACAGTCAAAATCATTACTCAAGAATACCTATTACCACTTTGGAATATGTATAGCTTTTTGGTAACTTATGCTAATGTCAGTGATTGGAAACCTCAAGGCGGAGAACATAATCCATTAAATCCAAAAAATCAATGGCTATATACTAGAGTTAATCAAGCAGTTAAGGAAGTCAATCAGGCATTAGATAATTATCGTATCCCACAAGCTACAAGAGAAATCAAAGCTTGTATGGAGGATATCTCTAAATGGTATATTCGCACCGCTCGTACAGATTTTGCCAATGGCGACATAGAATTTTTACAATCGCTGTATAATAATTTTGTGACTTTGATTCATCTCTTAGCTCCATTTGCTCCATTTATCACAGAATATCTATATCAGGAATTAGTGGTAAGTCAAAATGCCGAGGCAGTAGAGTCCATTCACCTAAGTATATATCCAGAATATACAGGACAAGTGGATACCCAATTATTAGAAAAAGTAGAGCAAGTCAAAGGAATTCTAGAACAAGGGTTCAAATTAAGAGAAGTCTCAGCCATCAAAGTTAGACAACCATTACAAGCAATGGGAGTCGAGGGTATAGAATTAGAGACTTGGATGCAAGAGATTATCAAAACTGAAATTAATGTTAAAGAAGTCTCAGCTCAAAAAGTCTCAGATAATATAATTCAATATCAGGGACTTACTTTGAGCTTAGATGATACAATTACTCCAGAACTAAAAGAAGAAGGACTAGTCCGAGAGTTAATCAGAAACTTACAAATTACCCGTAAGAACTCCAAATTATCTAAAGAGCAGAATATTAGATTAGCAATACAAGCTTCAACAGAGATTCAAGCTTTAATCAATAAATATCAAGATACTATCAGCCAGCCAGTTGGAGTAGTAGAATGGGTTTTTGGTAATTTAGACGAATCAGCCAATACTCATACTTTCAAATTCGAACAGGAACAAATCTCAGTCCAGATTACAGTTTTGGAATAGGAGATAATTATAAATTGTGAATTATAAATTATGAATTTTGTAGAGTCGATGTACTCGCCGACATTACTCTAATGTAGGGAGGACTCAGGCGACTGTAAGGTCGCCCCTACGGAACTCACAACTCACCATTCATACTTTTCTTAATTTATGCTATTATAAATATAATAATATTAAATTCAATAATGTCAGATTACAGTCAAGATAATATAGATGTTTATCAGGCAAGAGAATTAGATTGGCGAAATGGGGCTACTGTGTATCAAGTTATTGTCGATAGATTTGCTCCTAGTTTGAATTTAGAAGCTAAAAAAGACTTATATTCAGCTCCTAGAGTTCTTAAAAATTGGAATGATAAGCCCACAGCAGGGGAGTATATTGAGGAGTTAAAAGTATATAGTCAAGAATTGGAATTTTGGGGAGGGGATTTAGCAAGTTTAATTAGTAAATTAGATTATATACAGAGTTTGGGTGTTGAGGTTTTATATTTAAGTCCTATTCAACTAGGTTTTACGAATCATAAATATGATTGTTTAGATTTTAAGCAAATTTCTCCAGAGCTTGGTTCTAGAGAAGACTTGAGAAAATTAGCTGAGAATCTACATAAGCGAGGTATGAAATTAATTCTAGATGGCGTCTTTAATCATATTGGACGAAATTCTACTCAGTTTCAAGATGCAATGCATAATCCTAATAGTATTTGGAGGGAATGGTTTTATTTTGATGAAAATTTACCAGGAGGAGCTTGTACTTGGCGAGGTCAACTCAATTTACCAGAATTAAATTTAGAAAATCCCGCAGTACAAGAGTATTTATGGCAAGCTCAAGATTCAGTTATTAGAGCATATATGCAGGATGATATTGATGGTTTAAGATTGGATACTGCTTATGATTTGGGGCATAACTTTTTATCCCAAATTACAGCAGTTTCGCATCAAGAAAAAGAAAATTCTTTAGTGGTAGGGGAGATTATCAATTATCCAGCTGGTTGGATGCCTGCTATGGATGGGGTTGTGAATTATCATTTGAGAAGTTTAATTATATTAATGTTAGAGGGAGAAATCAAAGTCGAAACAGTAGCTTATATGCTTAGGCATATGGTCAAAGATATAGGAATAGAATCTTTACTGAAGAGTTGGATATTTTTAGATAATCATGATTTAGAGCGATTAGCTTCTAGAATACCTGACAATGCCAAAAGAAAATTGGCTCAAGTTTTACAATTTACTTTACCAGGATCACCCAATATTTATTATGGTAGTGAAATTGGGATGACAGGTCACTGGGACCCAGAACAAAGAGGGGCTATGGAGTGGGATAAAGTAGAGCAAAATCACCCTGATTTAGAATGGATACAAAGCCTTATCAATTTACATAAACAAAATAGAGCTTTGAGAATAGGTGATTTTCGTATAGCTCCTGCTCATCAATTATTAGCTTTTGAAAGATATACTAATAATGTTGCTGATACGGTTTTGATTATTATAAATCCAAATGATTATGCTGTTACAGAACATATACAATGGCGAAATGGGGCTATTACAGAAGTGGCTATGCTTAAAGATTTATTATATACAGGGAAAACAGAACCTTTAGGAGGTTATGCAGGGTTATTAAATATTACTATGGCTCCGAATAGTGTGAGGGTATTAGCTCCTAATATGGATAATCAAGAGGGATATTCTTTATATAAAAGAATCTTGTAAGATTGGTTTACACAAATTCGCCTATTTTAAAATTTTATGATATAATATAAGAAATATAATATATTATAAATATGGTACAAACTCCCAAAAAAATTCTGATTTTATCTTGGGAGATTTTGCCTTTGATGGAAGGTGGTTTGGGGGTTTTGGTGAGAAGTTTGGTAGATGAGCTAAGAAGTCAAGGTGCTGAGGTTACAGTTCTAGTCCCTCATAATGCTGATAATATCCCTGATATAATATCATTAGAAACTGCTGTCAAAAAATATGCGAAAACAGACAGTCCTATTCCTGGCCTAGAAGACTTTACTTTAACTGAATTTGTCCCAAAAGGTAAAAAGAAACAAAATAATATCAAATGGCCTTTATTGTATAGCAAGGGTGAGAATAAAAAAGAAACTTTATACCCCAATAATGCTCCCGTGTTGACCAGAGCTTATGCCTATGCTGTGTATGATTGGCTTACCAAAAACAAGCAGAAATTTGATGTGATTTATGGTATGGATTGGATGGCTATCCCTGCTCATTTTTTGCTTTTGCGTCATAAGATTGAGACACCTTTTTATTATCATATTAATTCCAGTGAGGTAGATAGATCGGGTGGGTATATACAGAATAATGACCATACAGCTAAGGCTTTGTATGAGCTGGAAAAAAAAGGTTTTTATCAAGCTTCTAAAGTAGCAGTTGTCTCTGATATATCTAAGCAGATTTTGATTGAAGACTATAATATTGATGAGAATAAAATTTATCCTATTTATAATGATATTAGTTTTGAGCCGGAAAAAATTGGTTTTGAGCATTTAGATAAGGGTAAGAATGTGCTTTTTGTGGGTAGGGTAGTTGGGCAGAAAGGTTTATTTTTCCTTCTCGAGACGGCGGTCAGAGTCTTACAAATTGACTCTCAAGTGACTTTTATTATTGCAGGAGATGGGTCTACAGAAGGTAATTTATTGCCAGAAATTGTAGAGCATGTGGCGAAAAGAAAGTTAGAGAGAAATATTTTATTTACAGGTTGGGTGAATGAAAATTCACGAAATCAACTTTATAAAACGAGCCAATTATTCGTGATGCCATCTCCTAATGAGCCTTTTGGTTTGACTGCTCTTGAGGCAATTCGCTCAGGCGTCCCTACTATCGCCTCGGAGACTAGTGGATTTATTAGTGTGGTTCCATCCACTCCTACTTTTGCCTATTATGATATTGAGGCCTTTGCAAATAGTATCTTACATTTCATTCAGGGTAAAGATGCTAGAGTTGACCTTTTAACAAGGCAACAGGAAGATTTAGCTAAACATAATTGGCCACAGGAAGTATCTAAGTTACTAGGATTAATTGATAAGGTATGAGTAATAAAGATAAAATAAATTTGATTTCAATCCCGCAAGAATATCCTGTAGTTATTTCTCTATCTTTGATATTCTCTTATACTTCTAAGTCTTTGGTGGATATATTACAAAATCCGAAATTACCATTTGTAAATAAGCAACAAAGTGAATCTGTTTGGCAAAGAGAATTTGAACAAATTTATATTCCATTATTTAAGTTTCTATATACTCAAAATATTAAGGTTTCGGTGATTGTGACGGGACATTTTCTAGATGTAGCTAATACAAAATATCCTGAATTTATGGATATTTTGCAGCAAATGTTACAAAAAGATTTAATCTATATAATACCAGATGCCTATTGGGGAAGTAGTCATCTTAGTATGTATTATTTTGACTGGTGGAAGGATGAAATAGCAGGGACAATAGATAGGATTAAAACTTATTTAGATTTTAATCCAAATTCGGTCTATATCCCACTTATATATAGACAATTACCGTTAGAAAAATTATTAACTGGACTTGGAATTAAAAATTTTATAACTACAGTGAATGAAAGAAAAGGAGGCTCAGTGACTATGTCTTTGAAGTCCTTTAGACGGTTTAGAGGAGGTCGCGTGACTTGGATTCGTGAAGTGGAGCAAAAAGATATTCATATTCACTGGTATACCTGTAATAATTATTTTGATTTAATGAATATAAAAAACCATAAAGATATAGATTTAATGACCAAATCTATGGGGCTTGAAATTGCCTTGACGGCTACTAAAGCTCAAATTATTAAAAATAAATCTAAAAAACAATCTTCCATTCGTATTCAAGAAGAGAGAAATTGGTCACGATATTCTAATTTAGAAAAAGCTATATTTCGGCTTTGGGAATATGCTACTTATATGCTAGGTAAAGAACATGCAGAAATTGATACAATTGACGATGACCCTTTGATGAGGAATTTGTTCTATAGTATGAATAGAGATTTCTTTTATTATGTTAATTATTACAATTATAATAAGAAACAAATATTACAATTTAGCTCTCCGTATGAAGCTTTCATTCATATTCAAAACACCAATATTCAGTTAGAAATTTTATTGAAAGAAAGAGACAATCTATTATAGACTATCCTTAAAAATATCGGCTATAGTATCATTAATATCTTTAGGCTTATCATTTTCAACATCAGATTCTGGGTTTTGGTTGAAATCAAATGAAACAGGTTCAACTTTTTTAGTAATAAAATTTATTCCCATTATAGAAGGAAAGTGTTCTGTTATATATTCTAAGATAAGCTTGGTGGTTTTCTCTAATCTAGATCTATAAAAATCAGATTCTACGGCGATTATAATGATATTATCTATTATCTCAACAGGATGGGTTTGAGCAAAAATTATAGCTAAACTTTTGTTAGTTTTAGTTAAGGATTTATTAATAGCGGGATACACTTTGTATACACTATAAATATCTGCAGAGCCAGATGTTTCTTTGACTATTGGGTTATCTTTAGGTTGGGGTGTTGTAGGAGCTGGTGGAGGTGTATTCTGGGGAGGAATATTCTCTATAGGCTTAGTTTTAGGGGCTAATTTTGTATCAGAATTTATAATTGTTGTCTTATCTATATTATCGGGGATAATATTATTTGAATTTTGATTCATACTATCTATATCCCAAATTTTAGCTATAACTAATTCCAAAGGTAGATATGGTAAATAAGCTGAGTGGGTTTGTGATTTAATAGTCTCAAGATCCTGAATAAAATCTCTAACTTTCATTTTAGATATATCTGTAGCTAATATTTCTAATCGGGAATATTCATCATCCAATAAAGATTCTTGTTGAATTAGATTTTTATCAATTTGTAATAAAAATATATTATGACTAATAGTTAGTAAATTAGTGATTAATTGTTCCATTCCATAACCATCATTATATAATTTATGAATATGTTGAATAGCTAAATATAGTTGATTGTGTGATAAAAATTCCAATAAAGTATAAGCTTCAAAGTAAGAATTTTTACCTAGAATTGTGGAGGCAAAATCTATTGTAATATCTTCTGTTCCAGCTGAGATTAATTTACCTAGAATACTCTCAGCATCTCTAGCTCCTCCCATCGCTTGTAATATAATTTGATTCACTACTTGCTCGTCGATTTTGATTTGTTCTTCTTTGGTTATAAATAAAATCTTTTGCTTTAACTCTGAGTGAGCTAATGGTTTGAAATCAAATTTTTGAACTCTCGAGAGAATGGTGGGTAGCATTTTATGAGCATCAGTCGTAGCTAAAATAAAAATGGTATTATGAGGGGGTTCTTCTAGTGTTTTTAAAAGAGCATTGGACGCATCTTTGGTTAACATATGAGACTCATCTATAATATATATTTTATAGCCATTTTTCTGAGAAGGGGCAAATCGAATAGCTTCCTTTAAATTACGAATTTCATCGATTCCACGATTGGAAGCGGCATCAATTTCAACTAAGTCAATAAATGAATTATCGTTAATAGATTTACAATTATCACAAAGATTACAAGGTTCGGCTGAATTAGGTTGTCGATTGATACAATTTAAGGCTTTTGCAAAAATTCTAGCCATTGTGGTTTTCCCAGTTCCACGAGGTCCACTGAAAAGATATGAATGTACAGTGCGATTGTTGATAATCGCATTTTGTAGGGTGGTTTTAATAATTTCTTGACCTATAACTTGCTTGAAGTTTTGAGGTCTATAAGTACGATATAAAGCGGGCATAAAACTATTCTTTTATTTATTAAATACAAAAAATTTATATCCAATAAAGGTAACTACCATTGAGCCAGCTGTTCCTAATATTTTACCAATAAAGGCAGGATCTATCAAGAATGGAATTACAGGCAAACTAACTTCACTAGGTAATAAATAAATAACAAGCCTTAAAATACTTGTATTAACTAAAAATCCAACTAAATTTACAATTAGAAAACTAGTTATTTCTTTAGTATTAGTTTTTGCTTTATGTTGAAAAGTAAAGTATTTATTAGCAAAATAACTAAAAATAATTGCTAATATAATAGCGATTAGATTTATGAAAATTAGCCAATCAGATTGATTATTAATCTGAAATATATATTTTAAAAACATAAATACCCCGATATCAATCGAGGTATTTATGACTCCAATTATACCAAATACTATAATTTCTCTGAGATTTACCAAGGCTGTATTTTTAATTCCTCATCATCTGATTTTTCATCAGAATCAGTTTCATCGGCTGGCGTAGTTTCTGGTTCAGTCTCAGTAACAGTAGGGTTATTAGGGGTAGAAGTTTGATAATTAGTCACAGTTGTAGTTCCAAGTTGTGAGGGAGCATTAGGATTAACTATTCCAAGTGTTACAGAACTAACTACATTTTCAATAGCTGCCCATTCACTTTTTTTGGTTAAAGGAGTTAAAATTGTTACTTCATCTCCTGGAGATAATCTAAAGTAGGTAACAGAAGCAGTTAATAATCTATAAAGCTCATCTCCAACTTTAGCAAAATAACTATTATCCTGATAGGTAATAATTCCAATAGCTCTTCTACGAGGAGCTGGACCAATTTGCTTATAAATGAAAGCTCCATCTGCAGTTATTGTAAGCTTAAGCTGATCTCCTTCAATCAACTTAGATTTACTAGCATAGTTGGCAGGTACAGGATATTGTTTTTTGTTTTCATCTACCATATATTCTCCGGTAAATTCTCCCAATACAATTTTTTCTGCTTGTCCAGCTACACTTGTGTAGGGTTGGCTAGCTCCAGCAACTTGAGTTAACATAGCCCTTGCTTGGTTTAGCCTAGCTTCTGCTTCTTTTACAATTTGTTCTAGTTCAGCAATTTGCTGAGATTTGTCGTCTGAGTTATGCATATCTTTAATATTTTATTTTGATATCGCTAATACTTTTATATTATAACATACTTTAAAATTATTGACAAGGGGTTTATAGACAGGTATACTAACATAGTTATCCACAATTATAATAATACATAGCTGGTGTGGTGGAATGGTAGACACGAAGGACTCAAAATCCTTTGGAGGCAACTCCGTAACGGTTCAAGTCCGTTCACCAGCACAATAAAAATAATCCCCAAAAACTTGGGGATTATTTTTATGTTGGGAACGGACAGGGAGGGGGTAGGGGAAAACATTTTTTCTACTACGGGTGACTTTATTTTTTTATTAAGTTAAGGAATAGAGGGAAATTTAAATCTGCACTCTTACGACACCTACGGTTCCACCTCCCATCAAGGAGTCCAGGAACTCAAAGTGCTAAAATACTATGTCGATATGTTTATTAACTTTATGAATTAGTACACTTAATATAGAATCAATAGTCAAATAACTTATACCTCACGATTACGATGCCGGAACCACCGGAGCCACCTTGAATTATTCCAGCAGATCGTTCAGATCCTCCACCTCCACTTCCAGAGTTTAATGCTGCAGATGTACCTTGTCCGTTACTTCCATTTCCACCGCCAGCAATACCTTGTCCTGGGGAGCCCCCATTATATGTAGATCCACCACCACCACCTGCACGTGTCATCGGAGTCCCATTAATTGATGAGGTTAAACCTATACCTCCATTTCCACCAGAAGTAGATGTCCCTGTTTGGCCTACTCCTCCGGCACCACCACCACCACCTGAGCCATAATTAGGTGCAGCAGATGTCATAAGTCCCGTACCACCATTATATCCTTGGCTAGCAGTTCCTAAACCAACACTAACACCTGAGGAACCGTAAGAAGTACCTGACCCTGATCCTCCAGTTCTGCCATTACCGCCTCCACCACCTAGTGCTATTATATTAGAAAATGTTGAATTTACGCCATTACCATTATTCACTCCTCCAATTCCACCAGCTCCAACCGTAACTTGATAGGATCCACTATTTATAGTTAAACTTGGCTCTGCCATACTTCCTCCACCAGACATTTCTCCTATCACTGAAGAACGATATCCCCCTGCTCCTCCCCCGGCGCCATGATATGTAGGACCTCCAGCACCGCCTCCACCAACTACTAGATATTCAAACTCTCCACCTTGTGTTACATTCAAACTAGATGTACCGACGGTTGTAAATGTGTGTACTCTATATGTATCGGCTCCTACTGTTATATCTGTTGTAGTATCTCCTCCTGTTGCGAGAGTTCCTGTCACATTAACCGCTATATTACTATTATTACAACCAACTCCCATATTACCAATATTGCTAAGATCAAAATTAGCGGTTCCTACTCCACTAGGAGTCCCTGTGACTGTATATTCTAGAAGTCCACTGGTAGCTAAGTTACCTCCTGTTGCTAATTGATACCTCACTATGACAATCCCTTTTGCTCCTGCACCCCCGGCATTCGGTCCAGATGCACCTCCACCGCCAGCCCCATACCCAGCTCCGCCAGGGCCTGCATTTTCTGTGTAGTACTTGACCGCATTTGAACCTATGGTGCCATTTATCGCCGCCACACTGGAAAGTGATACCGTAACACCACCTCCGCCGCCTCCACCAGAATAAGTACCACCTACATCTGCTCCGCCGGCACCGTTGCCGATAAACGAATTAAGAACCTCTGCTCCGTCATCCCATCCGCCACCGTTTGCACCACCTTGGCTTCCTGCAAGACCACTGGCCCCACCCGCAGAACCACCCGTAGTCCCACCTTGGCCATTTCGTGAATCTCCGATCCAACCCGATCCTCCGCCCTGTCCACCGGTAGCCGTATAACTGAATCCTGTTGACGCTTGGCCGTTATTCCCGGCGACACCATTTGCTCCTCCGCCTCCGGCGTCACCGATAACAATGTTAAATGAGCCTGATGGAATAGATTCAGCAAGTGTGACAAGTTTACCGCCCGCACCTGCACCTGCACCTGCATTAGCGTGTCCACCACCACCGCCACCCCCACCGCCGACAAGAACAACAGTCATCTGGTTGGTAGTTGTTACATTAAATGTTCCGCTACTCGTAAAGACGTGATAGCGGAAACCTCCACTATCTATGACGGTGCCTCCTGTTGCGAGAGGTTCATCTCCTAATAATGTTGCTGTTAATCCGGTTACTCCCGTGGAGTTAATTGTTTGACTAGCATAATTATAGCCTACTTCTCCTGCTGTATAGGGTATACTTATTTTTTTATTCGCATATGTACAGGAGGTTACAGCTAACTTTGATGGTTGATTTGGAATCGTCGCAAAACTTTGACTCTCCAATCCTTTGACAAAGGTCGTCTCGTCTAATTGTCTTACTCCTCCAACTCCAATTTTACCATTAATATCTTTAATTACATAAAACCCACTATTAGTATTATCTGTAGAATATTCTGGAATTTTAGAGAAATATGTTGGTACTAGTATGGAAGATAAATTTATTTTTGGGGCTTGGCAATTTGGGGCGGAGGTTTTACAGATATAAGCTGAACTATTATTAGGCATATTCTTTATACTCTCTGGATAGGCATTATTCTTGATAGCATATTGCTCTAAGGCTTGATAAATTGTCAATGCATCAGCCTCTCTTTTATTGTCTTCTGATATATAAACTATATTTCGAGGATTTATTCTCACCACTAATATAGTAAACAATATAGACAATAATGTTATTACTAAGAGTATTTCTAGGAGTGAAAAACCTTTATTAATTCTTATTTTCATTTTTATTACTTAATAATATGTCTCATTATATCATATAATTTGTGTTGAGTGTATAGCTTAGCTGTGATATACTTAATATTATATAAAATTATGCATAAATATGTTAGATATATCTTATATTAAAGCCAATCGAGATTTTCTGATTGAAGTTGCAAAGAATAAAAAAGTAGTAGTAGATATAGATTATCTGATGTCTGTATTTGAGGAAAGGCAGGGTTTATTACAAAGAATTGAAAGTTTGAGGACTGACAAAAACTCTATTGCTGAGCAAATGAAGCAAATGTCTACTCTTACAGATGATGAGAAAAAGGCTTTAATTCAAAAAGGTAAAGATATTAAAGATAAATTATCTCAGCTAGATTTAGATTTTGTGAAAGTTGATGAGATTTATAGTGACTTAATGTATAAAATTCCTAATACTTATTCAGATGATACTCCAATTGGATTGTCTGAGGATGAGAATGTGGTATTAAGACAAGTTGGGGAAAAGCCAGTCTTTAGCTTTACTCCTTTGGAACATTGGCAATTGGGTAAAACTTTGGATTTAATTGATACTGAAAAGTCAGCCGAAGTCTCGGGGGCAAGATTTGCTTATCTAAAAGGAGATTTAGTGCTTTTGCAATTTGCTTTAGTGCAATGGGTGTTATCTACACTCAAAGACAGTAATACTATTCAAGCAATTATTCATAAATCAGGGCTTGGAAATATATCTTATAAAGCCTATACCCCTGTTGTTCCCCCAGTTTTGATGAAGGCAGAAGTTATGAAGAGAATGGGAAGGCTTGATCCAATTGATGATAGGTATCAGACTACTGAGGATGGATTGATGTTGGTTGGTAGTGCTGAGCATACTTTGGGACCACTTCATATGGATGAAATTTTAGATTATAAACAACTACCTCTTAGATATGTGGGGTATTCAACTGCTTTTAGACGAGAAGCTGGTACTTATGGTAAGGATATGAAGGGTATTTTGAGATTACATCAATTTGATAAAATTGAAATTGAAGTATTTAGTGATAAGGACTCAGGGTTTGCAGAACAAGATTTGATTGTAGCTATTCAAGAATATCTTATGCAACAATTAGAATTACCTTATCAGGTGGTACTAAAATGTACTGCTGATATGGGAACTCCAGATATAAGAGCTTATGATATAGAAACTTGGCTACCTGGACAAAATCAATATCGTGAAACGCATACTTCAGATTATATGGGAGATTTCCAAGCTCGTAGATTGCAGACCAGATACAGAGATGTCGATGGCAAAAAGAATTTTGTACATATGAATGATGCTACTGTCTTTGCTATCGGTAGAATTATAATTGCGATTATGGAAAACTATCAGCAAGCTGATGGTAGTATTGTAATCCCTAAGGTATTAAGACCATATCTTGCTAAAGACATTATTTCAAAAAGTAAATAATCTATAATTATAAAATATGCAAAAATTTATCTATACTCTTGGAATTATATCTTTAATTTTTTTACCCAAATATAATTTTGCTCAAGAGCAAGAAAGTGAATTGATTAATAATTTAGAGGAACAAGAAATTTTAGATGAGACTCCTATAGATAATGACAATAGAAAGGGGGGTCAAAGTGATCAATATACTGAGCCAGATGGATTTTATAGAGCGGAGGTACAAGCAGTAGAAACAGAAGAAGGTGAATTATTAGGCCGTAAACTTATAACTCAAAATTTGACTCTCAAAATTTTAGATAAAGATAAAAATGGTGAAATTATAGTAGTTGAAAATGGGGGAGGGACTGATTTGCAAGAAAGTCAAATTTATAAAAAAGGAGATGTTTTGGTAGTGGTAAGGACAATGGTAGGTGATAATGAGCAGTACTATATTCAGGATAGGTATAGATTGCCGGGCTTGCTTGGAATGCTTGTCTTTTTTCTGATTTTAACTGTAATCTTTGCTGGCAGGCAAGGGATAGGTTCTATGATAGGCTTAATTGCTAGTGTAGCTGTACTGGTTGGGTATCTAGTACCTTCATTACTAGGAGGGCAAAATCCAGTTTTAGTAACTTTTATAGCTAGTTTTACAATTATTACTTTAACTATATTTGTATCTCATGGATTTAGGACTCGTACTTTTATCGCTTTTGTTAGTATGAACCTAACCTTAATACTGGCTTATGGTATTTCAGCAATTTTTGTCTATTTGGCACAGATGTTTGGGGTTGGTAGTGAAGATACCTTTTATTTAGCTTCAGTTGTAAATTCGGATTTAGACCTAAGAGGAATACTATTAGCAGGAGTAATTGTAGGTATGCTTGGGGTTCTAGATGATGTTACCGTAGCTCAAGCTGCCACCATAGATGAGATAAAAAGAGCAAATCCCAAGACTAAGTTTAAGCAATTATATAGTGCTGGGATGTCAGTTGGAAGAGATCATATTGCATCATTAGTCAATACTCTCGCTTTAGCTTATGTGGGATCTAGCTTGCCACTATTCTTACTATTGTATATTAATAGTTCCAATATTCCAATTTGGGTGACCTTAAATTCGGAATTTATTGGACAGGAATTAATAAGAACTCTTTCAGGAAGTATTGCTATTATACTAGCTGTACCAATTACTAGTTTGATTGCTGCTAAGGTGTTTGATAAATACGTTCATAAGCCAAGATCTCAAACAGAACATACACATCATCACGGGCATAGTCATTAATAATTCATATTATTGTTAATTTAATGTAAAATATGGTATAATAAAAAAGGATTATAAATTAATTATTAACAGATATATATGGAAGCAACGGAAAATAATTTAATCGGAAAAGTAATAGTTATAATTACAATTTTGGTAGTAGCAGGTGCAGTGTTTTGGGGAATTAGAACTCAAGATACAGGTTCAAGGAATGTGAATGTAGAGGTTACAGATGAGGATACTTATTTGGGGAATAAAGATGCAAAAGTTACTCTAGTTGAATATTCTGACTTTCAATGTCCAGCCTGTAAGGCTTATGAAGATATTGTAAAACAATTAAGATCAGACTATAGTGCTGAGGATTTGAGAATAGTTTATAGGCATTTCCCTCTAAGAAGTATTCATCCTAATGCCGGCCTAGCTGCTCAAGCTGCTGAGGCTGCAGGTGAGGAAGGTAAATTCTGGGAGATGAAAGATGAGCTTTTCAAAAATCAAGCAGAATGGTCTAAAGAAGAAGATCCAAGAGGTTTATTTGGAGCTTATGCTAAAGCTATTGGTCTTGATGTAGCTGAATTTGATGAAGATTTATTACCTGAAGATGATGCTAAAGAGCGAGTAGAGAAAGATTATCAATCAGGAGTAGCACTTGGGGTTAATTCAACTCCAACCTTCATTTTAAATGGGGTTGTTATTAAAAATCCTCAAACAGTAGATGAATTCAAAGCTCTAATAGATGCCGAATTAAAGAAATAAATTTTTGCAATGCTACAGAAACCAGATTTTGAACATGTTGTTTTAGTGACGGATCTTGATGAAGTAATTGGAGTTGCTCCTAAATCTGATGTTCATACTGCAGACACTCCGCTTCATCGAGCTTTTTCTTTATTCGTATTCCGTCCTGAGGATAAAAAGTTTTTAATTCAACAAAGGTGGAGTGGTAAAAAAACTTGGCCATTAGTTTGGTCTAATAGCTGTTGTGGTCACCCTGAACTTGGTGAGGATACTATAGATGCTGTAAGAAGAGGAGCTAAATATGAATTAGGGATTGAAAATTTTGAGATTTTAGTAGAGGCTAGTCCTTATCGTTACCGTTTTGAGCGAGATGGAGTGGTAGAAAATGAAATTTGCCCAATATTCTTTGGTATTAGCTCAGATATTATCAAGCCCCACCCCGAGGAAGTAGAGAATTATCGTTGGCTTGACTGGGAAGAATTTGTGGCGAGAGCCTTTGCCGATGAGACAACCTTTTCAGAATGGTGTAAAGAGGAATTGAGATTATTGGAAAAAACGAAGGTGTTTCAGGAGTTTATGGAGAGGTAGGATGATTGATATAGTTGAAATCAAAATAGTATTTGATCAATGGAGAAACAATGTGAATCCTGAAAATCTTAAATCAAATCAGTTTCATCTTGCATACATAGATTTATTTTTAGATTCTTATATTCAAAAGGTTGAACTTTATTTTGTCTCCCTTTGGAGGGAGTACCCGTAGGGGGAGGGAGGACTATACTTGAAATACTAAAATATTAGAATAAACTTTATAACAACAACATCAGCCTTAGTCCTCCTCCGGCACTTCGTGCCACCTCCTCCAAAGGAGGACAATTGCTTATTTAGTACTCTATATATTTCGATCATATCATCTAGTACAGACAATTGTATATAACTACTTTTTATGATATAGTATTTGTGTTCCAGTTCTTAGGAATCGATTTATGAAAAGGTTGTTCTTTATCTTATTATTGGGATTAATTTTTTTCCCAGAACCTATCTTGTCAAAACCAATAAAAGAAAGAACATATAATGCTTTAAGGATAAATCACGGATCTAAAATTTTATTAAGGTATGGATCATATTTATACACTATATACGCTGTTCGGTGTAATGAAATAGTTAATGAAAACCAAAATTCAGGACATATAATTTTATATCCTGGAGATCCAATAGAGCTGATAGATAAAAATAATATACTTATTTTATATTCTCTTCCTTGTAAATAACTATAAAAAGGGTATCCTAACCATAAGATACTCTTTTTACTTTAGAGCAATTATAATAACTACCCCTCCAATTTATGAATATAAGCATAAGCTGAGAGGGCAGCTTTGACAGCATCTCCAGCTGAGATATTATTCTGTTTATAAGCCTCATCAGTGATATCTCCAGCTGCGAATATCCCTGCTCGAGAGGTGGTGGAGTATTTATGATCAATGATAATCTCCCCAATTTGATTAGTGTTTACTAAATGTTTGACTATATCTGAATTTGGCAGAGATCCAATTTCAATGAATAATCCATCTAATTCTAACTCCGTTATTTCTTGAGTTAATACATTCTGATAATGCACTCCTGTCATCATAGTCTCACCAAAAATATCAGTTACAACTGTATTATATAGAATCCCCTTAAAGTTAGGGTGCTTTTGAATTTTCTCAGCTGTTTGAGGGTCTCCTTTCAACTCATCACTACGATTGAATAGATATACTTCACTAGCATAGGCAAGTAAGTCAAGGGCACTTTCAAGTCCAGCATTCCCGCCTCCAACTACGGCTACTTTTTTACCTTCAAAGAATGGAGCATCACAAGTTGCACAGTAGGCTACTCCTTTTGCGCTAAATTCTGCTTCTCCTGGTACATCTAATTTCCTTCTATGTGCTCCCATTCCAAGAATAAGAGTTTTAGTTTGAAAAGTTTTACCACCCTCAGTCACAACTTCATAAATTGGGTAAGGATTCTCTGAGACTTGGTCAATTTTAGCAACTCTATCTACTAAAGTCTCAAGACCAGGTTGAGCTTTGATGTGAGCCTCAAACTTTTGAGCTAAGTCAAAACCAGAAATTCTAATGTCTCCAATCCAATTGTCTATGTCATTGGATACTACAGATTGTCCACCAAAGCTATCAGTGATAAGAATAGCTTTGAGTTGTTTTCGGGCAGCATAGATAGAGGCAGCTGTTCCTGTAGGTCCTCCTCCGATTATAATAGTGTCATAAATCATAGTAATATTGTTGTTTAATTATAAATTTATAAGGTGTTTTGATGTAGATAAAAATATATGATATAATATATCTATATAATTAGCATAATATAATATGGAAAATAAATCAATTCTATTAATAGTCGCTTCGATTCTTTTATCTGGTATGATGATTGCTTCGGCAGTTTTGTATAATGGAGCACAGTCTCGAGCTAACAATAATACAGCTTCCAATACAGATTCCCAGCAAGAACAAGATGACCCAGTAGATGCTAGGAATATATCTGTAGATTTATCAAAAGATACGCCTTATCTGGGTTCTAAGTCAAAATCACAAATTGCTATTATTGAATTTAGTGATTTTGAATGTCCATTTTGTAAAAAATTCCATGATGAGGCTCGTAAGGAAATTATAGAACAATACGTGAATACAGATAAAGCAATCTTAGCTTGGAAAGATTATCCCCTAGATTTTCATGATCCATTAGCTACTAAACAAGCTGTAGCAGCTCAATGTGTGTATGAGCAAAAAGGAAATCAAGCTTACTTTGAATATGTGGATTTAATTTTTGCTAATACTGAAAGTGGAGGAGAGGGTATGCAAGAATCCAAGCTTAATGAATTGGCAAGGGAGATTCAAGACTTAGATACTAATAAATTTGATACCTGTCTTAAAGAAGAAGAGACTTTGGATAAAGTAAAAGCTGATATGGATTTTGCTAATCAAAATGGTGTTAATGGAACTCCAGGATTCATAATAGGTAAACTGGAAGATGGGAAGTTAACTCAAGGTATTAGAATTGCTGGAGCTTTACCAATTGATACCTTTAAGACATATATAGATGAATTCTTACAATAATTGTGATATAATATAAGAGTATTAAATTAACTATTAAAATTATGAGCACACCAAATATACAGATTTATTCCACCCCAACTTGTGGTTTTTGTAAGCAAGCTAAGGAGTTTTTAGCTGAAAACAATGTTCCTTTTGTAGAATATAATGTTGCTGCAGATGCAGAAAAGCGTAATGAATTAGTTGAAAAAAGCGGACAGATGGGAGTCCCTGTTATTGATGTAGATGGTCAAATTCTAATTGGATATGACAGAGCTACTTTAGCTAAATTAGTTGGTATAGAAGCATAATACACTGTTTAAAGAATATTAAATAAAAAAGACGGTTTAAAACCGCCTTTTTTATTATCTAAGGGATAGCTATTATAAGGTAGCTTCTCCTTCTTCCCATTCTACCGGGCAAAGACCTCCATTTTTAAGAGCAGATAATACTCTTACAGTCTCATCAATGCTTCGTCCTACATTCAAGTCAGAAACTACTGAGTAGCGTAAGATTCCATCAGGGTCAATAATAAATGTTCCTCTTAAGGCTACACCACCATCTTCATCAACTAGAATATTGTAGCTATCAGCTGTTTCTTTTTTGAAGTCAGATAGAAGAGGGAATTCTAATTTTCCTAAATCTTTCTCAACCCAAGCTTTGTGAGAGTGAACGCTATCTACGCTAGCTCCTAATACTTGAGCTCCTAACTTATCAAACTCCTCAATTTTTTTGTTAAATCCAGTAATTTCTGTTGGACATACAAAAGTAAAGTCTAGAGGATAGAAGAATAATACCACCCATTTCCCAGAACCAGTGATTTGAGATAGTGAATATTCTGCAAATTTTCCGTCCTGATAACCTTGTAAGGTAAAGTCAGGAGCTGGTTGTCCTACTTTCATCATAATGATTTTATTTAATTTAATAATCGGGTATAAAATTATACCTTATATATTATAGCATAAAATAATATAATTATGAATTCTAAATTGTAAGTTCGTAGAGTCGGCGCCCTCGCCGACATTGTTCTTAAGCCCCTCCTATACTTTAGTTTAGGAGGGGGTTATCTTGTGTTGTCTGAAGTCCTCCCTCCCCCTACGGGTACTCCCTCCGAAGGGAGACAGAAGCGCCATTCATAATTCACAACTTACAATTCATAATTAAATTATCCACCATTCATAATTAAAAATTTATATGATATAATAAAAATATAAATATAAATCACTTTATGATAGCTAGTTTAGCTGGAACAATTCAATACAAACAAAATAACAACCTAATTGTGGATGTGCGTGGAGTGGGGTATAGTGTTTTGGTAAATAGTATTACTTATACTTCAGTTGGTTCTGTTGGGGAAAATGTTTCTTTGATAACATATTTAGATGTAAAAGAAGATAGCCTTACTCTATTTGGTTTTTTGGATATGATTTCATTTGAGTTATTCAAATATTTAATTTCAGTGAATGGAGTAGGAGCTAAAAGTGCACTTGCAATTCTAGATTTAGACCAACCAGAAGCTATTATGCAGTCAATTCAACAAGAAAGAATCAGTGTCTTGAATCAAGCCTCTGGAATTGGGAAAAAAACTGCTGAAAGAATAATTTTAGAGTTAAAAGATAAATTAAGCCCACTATATAATCATATTACTATTGCTGATGATATTTCTACTAACTCAGCTTCATCTCAAAATACTCAAGATGTTTGGGATGCTTTGGAGTCTCTTGGATATAAACCGTCTCAAATTCAAAAAGTACTCTCAAATTTAGACGGTACTCTTGAGGTCTCAGAACAAATTCGCTTAGCTCTTAAATTATTACAAAAATAACTCTAAATATATGAATATAGATACAATTTACATAGGCTCAGATCATAGAGGATTTGAACTTAAACAAGAAATTATTCAGTTTTTAAATGCCAAAAACTTACAGGTAATAGATTGTGGTAATACAGTCTATGATCCAGATGATGATTATCCAGAATATGCTTCTGAGGTATCTAAACGAGTAGTAGAGGATAGCGATGCTTTAGGTATTGTGATTTGTGGTACTGGGGTGGGAGCTAGTATTGCAGCTAATAAAATTGCAGGAGCAAGAGCTGCTTTATTGGATTCAATTGAGACTACCGCTATTGCAAGAGCTCATAATCATATTAATGTTTTAGCACTATCAGCCTCTCTAGAATTGGATATAATGCCAGATATTGTGGAAACTTTTATTATAACCGAACCATCATATCAAGAAAGACATATTAGAAGAGTGTCTAAAATTACAGAATTAGAAAATAATAATACAGACTATGAAATATACAATTAATCAACTTGAGGAAATATCCAAATTAGTTAGATATTGGATTTTATATTCTACAACTCAGGCTGGTTCAGGGCATCCCACTTCCTCTTTATCGTCTGTTGAATTAGGGGTAGGACTATTTTTTGGAGGTGAGTTTAAGTATGATATTAATAATTCTAGGGATATAAATAATGATAGATTTATTTTATCTAAAGGCCATGCTTCACCATTATTATATAGTCTTTGGTTATTATCTGGAGTAATTACCCCTGAGGAAATTCAAACATTGCGACAATTCACAAGTGTTTTAGAGGGGCATCCTAGTCGTAGATTTATATTTACAGATGCTGCCACCGGGTCTCTTGGGCAAGGATTAGGGATTGGTATTGGCTATGCAATTAATGCTAAAAAATTTGACCAAGTTAATTCATACACTTATGTTATGTTAGGGGATAGTGAATTGGCAGAAGGTTCGGTTTGGGAAAGTGTTGCCAGTGCTGCTCATTATGGAATTAATAATCTAGTTGCTATAGTAGATATCAATAGATTAGGGCAACGAGGAGAGACTATGGAGGGTCATAATATTGAAATTTATAAGAAAAAATTTGAATCTTTTGGTTGGGAGGCTATTATAATAGATGGTCATAATCTAGATGAAGTTTTAGATGCTTTGAAGCAAGCAAAAAACTCAGATAAGCCTACAGTTATATTAGCTAAAACCCTTAAAGGTAAGGGAATATCTTTGATTGAGGATAAAGATAATTGGCATGGTAAGGCTCTTACTCAAGAGCAATTTGAGGTTTATATTGAAGAGTTAGGACAACTTAATTTAGATTTGCGGGCTGAAATTGAAGCTCCTATTAAGTTATCTCCATACAATTATACTCCACCACAAGTAGATGATACAATATATCCTAATTATAGTTTGGATGAATTAGTCTCTCCCCGTAAAGCTTTTGGAGAAGCTATGAAAATTTTAACCAGTAATTATAATGATATTATTGTACTTGATGCTGAAGTAAGTAATTCTACTTATGCTAATCATATTGATGAGAATAGATTTTTAGAAATGTTTATCGCTGAGCAAAATATGCTATCCGTAGCCACAGGATTGTCCCTGACTGGTAAAAAGCCATTTGTTTCATCCTTTGCTGGGTTTCTAACTAGAGCCTATGACCAAATTCGTATGGCTCAATACAATGAAGCTAATATTGTGATAGTAGGAACTCATCCAGGAGTTTCAATTGGAGCTGATGGACCCTCTCAAATGGCTCTGAATGATATTGCTTTTTTTAGAGGTATGTTTGGTTCGGTAGTTTTATATCCCAGTGATTCAATATCAACTCTTAAATTAACTGAACAAGCTTATTTGTATGAAGGTCTTAGCTATCTAAGATTAACCAGGGCGGGTGTTCCGACTCTATATAGTAATAATGAAACCTTTGTTGTTGGAGGTAGTAAAACTATTTATAATAGTGAATTAGATGAGATAACTTTAGTTGGAGCAGGTATTACTCTCTATGAATGTTTGAAAGCCTATGATATACTAAGAGAAAGAGGGGTTAGTGTTAGAGTGATAGATTTATATAGTATAAAACCTCTTGATACTGCAACACTACATTTAGCTGCTCGGGAGACTAAAGGTTTGATTGTGGTGGAAGATCATCATCAAGCTGGAGGTATAGCTGAAGCGATTAGATCTGAATTAGAGGATGTACATATTCCAATTAGATCTTTATCGGTACAAGAAACTCCAAGGAGCGGAACTCCAGAAGAGTTATTACAATTTGAGCAAATAAATGTAGATAGCATTGTGGAACAAGTAGAAAATCTAAGACAATCTATATGATAGAGGTCAAAAATCTCAAAAAAGTCTATCAAATGAATAAGGACAATATAGTTATTGCCTTAAATGATATTTCATTTACCGCTCAAACCAAAGAAATGGTAGCTATAATTGGTAGCTCAGGATCAGGTAAATCCACTTTACTTAATATATTAGGTGGCTTGGATAGAATTTATGAAGGACAAGTAATTGTAGATAATAAAGATATTAAAGATTATAATCCCAATATATATAGAAGATTTAAAGTCGGGACTATATTTCAACAATTTAATTTAATCTCAGCACTCAATGTCATCGAAAATGTATTATTGCCACTTAAATTTGGTCATCAACTCGCAGGTTCAGAGGCAGAAGATAGGGCTAGATATCTTCTAGATAAAGTGGGGCTGTCAGATAGATTGAAGCATAGACCAAATGAGCTGTCTGGTGGGCAGATGCAAAGAGTCGCTATAGCAAGAGCTTTAGTTGCTAAACCAGAAATCTTATTAGCTGATGAGCCAACTGGTAATCTAGACTCAGTAACAGGTAAGGAAATAATGCATCTTTTGTTTGAACTTAATGCTGAGGAAAATATGACAATGTTCCTCGTAACTCATGATTTACATTTAGCTGAAGGAATTGACAGAAAATTATTCCTAAAAGACGGTCAATTAGTAGATAATATTTAAATATATGATTAAATATGCTATTAGTCTAGTGGCAAGACGGAAATTAAGAACAATTTTGACTAGTTTAGGTATTACAATTGCGGTAATTTTATTGTCTTTAATAATCTTTGGAATGCAAGATTTAAGGACATTGTTAGTCTCTGCTATCCAGACTCAATTTAAATCTAATGAAATATTTATTACCAATTCCAGTGGTCCAGGAGCTTTTAACCCACCCTCTGCAGAGAGTACCGATGTGAATGAAACAACCCTTATTACACAGGAAGTAGTAGATAATATTGCTAAAATAGATGGAGTGACGGATATAGTCCCAGTAACAGTTGTCAATAATTTAGAGATCAAACTAGATGGTCAAGATAAAGCTTATGCTCCTGCCTTCATCTCAGGTTGGGATTTGACAGGGGATGATTCATATTTTGTAGATTTCTGGGGAGATAAAAGTAAACCAACTGGAGATAATATCTTTGTCTCCAAGTTCGTAGCAGATTTTTATAATGTCGCTCCAGAAGAGTTGATAGGCAAAAAAGTTAGCTTTGTAACCTCTAAGAGTGCTTTGTTTGGAACAGTCAAGACTAAGGAAATTCTTGATAAACAATATGATTATACTATTAAAGGAGTATTCGACCCAGGTTCTGATAGAAATGATGCCATTGTATCTCTCACAACTTCAACTTCTATTTTAGCTGATATTGGAGGTTTTGATTCTAAAGAAGAATATGTCTCATCCGTGGGATATGATCTATTAAGAGTAACTGGAGAGGAAGCAAAATTGCAAGCTATTAAAACTGCTATTGATGAAAAATATAATTTTCAAGGTATATTCACCGCCGATGATGTCTTAGGATTTTTAGATGATATTATTCAGGCATTCACTATAGCTTTATTTGCATTTGGAGCAATCTCTGCTGTAATTGCCTCGATTGGTATTACTAATACTATGATAATGAGTATTTATGAGCAAACTAAGGAAATCGGAATTCTAAAATCTATGGGAGCCTCTAATGGACAGATATTAGGAGTGTTCTTAATCCAGTCAGCTATAATAGGTCTCTTAGGTGGAGTTACAGGATTGATAATAGTTATACTTAGTATGCAAATAGGGAATATATTTATTGTAGAGCAATTGAATCAAATTGGATTCCAAGTTGAGACTTTCTTTAACTTTGACTTAGTCTCTACTCTCATTGTAGTGGCTATTAGTATAGGGATTGGAATATTAGCAGGAATATACCCATCTCTTAAGGCAGCTAGCTTAAATCCAGTTAAAGCATTAAGGTCAGAATAAAAAGTTAAGTTAATATTAAATCAATGAAAACTAAAAATGTAAATAAAGGATTTACTCTGATAGAAGTATTATTAGTAATTACCCTAATAGGTATATTGCTAACTATTGGTTTAGTAAATTTTAATGCTGATGCTAGATTTATTGATGCTCGTAATGATATTAGAAAGACTCATATTCAAACTTTAGAAAGCACTATTACCCAATATAAGTTACAAAAAGGAAGCTATCCAGCAGGTCTTACCCGAGATTATCAGGAAATTTGTGACCCAGATGCTACTTCTTGTACAGGATTTATCGATTTAAAATCATCTCTAGTCCCTGATTTTATCCAAGCTATACCACAGGATCCAAATGACACCGATAATATAGGTGGCTCGGGTTATGAGATAGCAGTAGATGAAGCTAGCAGTACTGTTAGTATTAGATTAAAAGAAGCATTAAGAGAAGGAGGTGTGGATATTAAAATAAATGACCCCCTACCTAGTGTAGAAACTAGTAATGCCAATACTCCTTTAGCAGCTACTGTGCCAAAGTTACCAATCGTGACAGATGGTCTAATATTGAATTTAGATGCAGGTATTCCAGCTAGTTATCCTGGATCTGGTACAACTTGGTTTGATTTGAGTGGGGGAAATAATCATGGAACTCTCATCAATGGAGTCGGGTATAATATTGCTAATGGAGGTTCTCTTATTTTTGATGGGATAAATGATTATGTAATAGTTTCCAATAATATCTCCCCAGGAACTGGCGATTTCTCTGTTGCTGCTTGGGTATATAAAACAGAAATAGTTGCAAATAGATACATTTGGGATTTTGGTGCTAATGGAGGGACTCTATCAACTGGAACTAGTATTAATAATGGATTTAGATATTATAATCCAACTATAGGAGTTAGAGGAGTACTTTATACTTCTGGACCAACACATAGTATTAATACTTGGTATAATATTGTAATCTCAAGGATATCAGGTAGTACTAAGTTTTATTCTAATGGTGTTTTAATAAATAGTGCTAATGATTCAGGGAATATTGGTACATGGGGAACTAATTTCAATATAGGAAGATATGGGGGTGGAGGATATATTCATCAAGGTAATATTGCTAATATTTTAGTTTATAAGGGAAAAGGTCTAACACTACAAGAAGTCCAACAAAACTTCAATGTAACTAGAGGTAGATTTGGGCTGTAGGCTTTAATTATAAATTGTGAATTGTAAATTATGAATTTTAGGGTCTTTTGTATTAAAATTCCCCTCTTGAGGGGTGGACAGCTATGCTGGACGGGGTGGAGTGTTTTGTGATTTGAGTTTCCGTCTCTGTCGCCCTCCAAAGGGAGACAAGATAAGAACTGTCCTCCCTTGGGGGAGGTGGCACCGTAGGTGACGGAGGAGGATTCAGGCGACTGAAAGGTCGCCCCCTCCTAATATCTCTTTACAAAAGCCCTACAGTTAATAATTCATAACTCACAATTTACCATTCACAACCTACAATTCATAATTTTTTTAATATATGCTATAATTATGTTCAAGTTAACTTATAAACTATGAGTATTATTATCCCTGCTATTTTGACTAATTCTAAACAAGAGTTTAGAGAATATTTGTCTAGCATTAAGCCTGTAGCTAAAATTATTCAAATTGACATTATGGATGGGGAGTTCGTAGAGTCTAAATCTTTGTTGCCAAGAGAATTCTTCTATGAAGACTTTGGAGACTTACAGGTCGAACTACATATTATGGCTAACTTCAATAATACTCGTGATATTATTGAAAGTGTCAAATCCTTTAAGCCTTGTTCTCGCATTATTGTGCATCAAGAGATTTGTGCTAACTTGGAACAACTTCGTCAACTAGTCAATTTGATTAAATCTATCAATAAAGAAGTGGCAATTGCACTTAATCCAGATACTGATATAAGAGATATCGGTAAAGTGGTGAAAAAAATTGACGGAGTACAATTTATGGGAGTAAATCCAGGGTTTTATGGATCAGCCTTACAGGATAAAGTATATGATAAGGTAGTAGATTTTAAGAATCGCTATACTATGTATGAGGGAGATATTGCTTGGGATGGGGCTGTGAGTTTAGATAATATTGATCATATTCAAAGTCTGGGAGTAACAAGAATTGCAGTTGGTAGCACTATATTTAAGTCAGATAATCCAGCACAAAGTTATCAAGATTTAGTAGACAAATTGCAAAGTTAATTTATCAGTATGATAAAAAAAATATTAAAACAGTTAAAATCATTCTATCACTTGGTTTTAAACTATGGAGTTAATATTATATTAGGCAAACCTAGTGAAGGTCTGATTGTAATCGGTATTACAGGTACAAAAGGTAAGACTAGTACAGTTTATACTCTGTATCAGACCTTAATTAAATTAGGGTTGAAGGTGGGGCTTACTTCTTCGGTCTACTCTAGCAACGGTATAGAATTATCTAAGAATAAAATCCGTAACTCTATGCCTGGTAGAGGACAAATTCATAAATTGATGCGAGAGGCTAAGAATAATGGAGCAACAGTCTTCATAGTAGAAGTCACTAGTGAGGGACTAGCTCAGAATCGGCATCGAGGTATACATTTTGATTCAGTTGTCATTACTAACTTATATCCTGAACATTTAGAGGCTCATGGAGGCTTTGAGAATTATAAGAAAGCTAAAGGATTATTGTTCCAGTCCTTTGATAAGTCTCAATCTAAGACAATCAACTCTAAAATTATAAAACCTCTCTCTTGGGTGAATCAAGATGATGCTCATCAAGACTATTATCGCAGCCTTACTGATAAGCAAGTATATTCTACTGGTAAGTCCAGTCAAGCTACTTTGCAAATGCTATCTATTAAATCAGACCAAAATGGGCTAGAATTTAGGTATAAAGATAATAATACTAACCAAGAATATAATGTAAAAACGCCAGTTTTAGGAGAATTTATGGGCTATAATCTTTTATTTGTAATTGGAATTGTCCATTGGTTGGGGTATGATTATGATAAGATTAATAAAGTTTTAGCCAACTTAAACGATATTCCAGGTAGGATGAATAAAGTGTATACTAATCCTACTGTATTTGTAGATTATGCACATATCCCAGAGGCATTAGAGAAAGTCTATCAGACTATTAATACTAGCTTTAAGGATAATGGTAAGACTATTGCTATCTTGGGTTCTTGTGGTGGTGGTAGGGACACTTGGAAAAGATCTCCAATGGGAAGAGTGGCAGGTGAGATGAATGATTATGTTATCATTACCGATGAGGATCCTTATGATGAGAATCCACAAGCTATTATAGATGAGGTTTTTGCTGGAGTATTGGAAGCTGGTAAACAAGAACATAAAAATGCTTGGCGAATTTTATCTCGTCGAGAGGCCTTCAAAAAAGCTATAGAATTATCTCAGAATGAATATATAATTATAATCACAGGTAAAGGCAGTGAGACTAGTATTATGAGAGCTGGAGGGGTTAAAGAAAATTGGAATGATACAGAGGAGATTCTAAAATTATTAAATTAAAATTATATGGCAAAGTTTCAAATTAAAGGTAATCAATTTGGTAAAAAGGGAGAAATTCCAGTTTATGGAGCTAAAAATTCAGCTATAAAGCTTTTGCCAGCTACACTTTTGATAGATGGTCAAATAACTCTACGTAATATTCCAGACATTGAGGATATTAGAGATATGATTGCCATTTTAGAGTCATTGGGAGCAATAGTAGAGAGAGTATCTCATCATTCCTATAATATAGATACTACTAAAGTCTATACTAATATTATTCCAACCGACTTAGCTGTAAAAATGCGAGCTTCCTTTCTGTTTATTGCCCCATTATTGATACGATTTGGGGAGGTAGTATTCCCTCATCCAGGTGGAGATGCTATTGGCAGAAGGCCGATTGATATGACTTTAGAAAGTCTTTCTCTAATGGGAGCTGAGGTAATAGAGGAGAGTAGCCAATATATATTTAGACTACCAAATAAATCTCTCAATGGTATAGAATATGTATTCAAATGGATTTCTCATACTGCTACAGAACATCTTATTATGGCAGCAGTTAAGGCTAGGGGGAAGACTACTATTTATAATGCAGCCCTAGAACCTGAAATTACAGCTCTCTGTGATATGTTAAGATTAGCTGGAGCTAAGATTACAGGTGATGGTACTTCTGAGATTATTATTGAGGGGGTAGATGTTTTAGACTCTAACTCCCTGGAGTATACTAATATACCCGATAGATTGGAGGCGGGAACTTTTGCTATATTAGGAGCTTTGACTAGAAGTGATATTAAGGTGACAGGTATTGAACCAAGGCATTTGCGAGTATTTTGGAAGTTTTTAGATTTAGCTGGGGTAAAATATGAATTGGGTGATGATTTTATACAAATTATATCTCATAATGAGCCTTATCAAGGATTACAACTAAAAACTCACGAATATCCTGGATTTGTAACAGACCTGCAAGCACCATTTACTTTGTTGTTGACCCAGGCTGAGGGGACATCAGTGGTGCAAGAGACTATTTTTGATGGAAGATTATTCTATACTGATATTTTGAATCAGATGGGTGCCAATATAATTATGTGTGACCCTTATCGAGTGGTAGTAAATGGCCCAACTAAATTATATGGTAAAAAAATTGAGAGTCCTGATATTAGGGCAGGGATGACTTTTTTATTGGCAGCTTTAATTTCAGAGCGAGATAGCATCATTGATAATATTCATCATATAGATAGAGGGTATGAGCAGATTGAACAAAGATTAACTCAGCTAGGCTTTGATATAGTGAGGGTGAATTAGAGAAATAATTATCAACAATCTAAGTTTTAGACATGGATAATATTAGCAAGGATAATCTAGAGTTAGCAAGTCAGCAACTCTGGGATGTACTAAAACCACATTTAGAGTATCTTTCAAACACTGATTTAGATCAAGTTGAGATGGCTTTTATCCAAATGGTTGAAGCCCATCAGGAGCAGAGAAGAAAAAGTGGTGATTTTTATATTATTCACCCTGTTTCAGCTTGTATTATACTAGCTGATATGCAATTAGATAGAGATAGTCTAATTGCTATGTTACTCCACGATGTACCTGAGGATACTGAAGTTAGTTTAAGTCAATTATCTAAAGTATTTAGTAGAGAAGTGATTTTCTTGATTTCAGGAGTCACCAAATTATCTGTGATTAAATATAAGGGTGAGGATAGATATGCTGAGAATTTAAGAAGGATGTTTGTAGCTATGAGTCGCGATATTAGGGTTATCTTTATCAAGCTAGCAGATAGATTACATAATCTAGAAACATTATCAGCTCTACCTCAAGAAAAAGCTCAAAGAATTGCTCTTGAGAGTTTAGAAATATATGCCCCTATTGCAGAAAGATTAGGAATGGGAAAATTGCAAGAGAAGTTAGAAAATTTAAGTTTTCCTTATGCCTATCCTGAGGAATATAAGTCATTAATTTCACAAGTAAAACAAGAATATACGACAAGACAAGAGATCTTAGAAAAAATTGAATTAAATTTAGAAAATGTCTTACAATCAGAGAATATTAACTATGGTCGCTTATATGGTAGAGCCAAAAAATACTATTCTTTATATAAAAAATTAGGTACAGGTAAAAAGTTAGAGCAGGTGTATGATTTAATAGCCTTGAGAATTATAACCCCAGACTTAGCTACTTGTTATCAGGTATTTTCTGTTATACAATCATATTTTGAGCCTCTGCCAAATAGGGTCAAAGATTATACTGCTAGTCCAAAAGACAATGGCTATCAAAGTATTCATACTACTGTCAGGGACAAGCAGACAGATACTATCTTTGAAGTACAAATTAGGACTGAAGAGATGCATGAATACTGTGAATATGGAGTGGCTTCACATTGGGCATATAAGCAAAAATCAGATTTAGACAAACATTCTTTTATTGATACAGATAGATTTAAATGGATTCAAGATTTAGTAAATTTAGGTAAAGAACCTTTATCGGAAGAAGAATATTTACAGCATGTTAAATTAGATTTATTTCAAGACCAGATTTTTGTAATGACTCCAAAAGGAGATGCTATCAGGTTATTGCAGGGCTCCACCGCCCTTGATTTTGCTTTTAGAATACATCAAGATATAGGTAAGCATGCAGTTCTAGCTAAAGTTAATGGTAGTCCAGTTAAATTATCAGCAAGTTTACAAAATGGAGATATAGTAGAAATTATTACCGATAAAAAGCAAAAACCTCATCGCGATTGGCTTAATATGGTTAAAACTGGTTCGGCTGCCCGAGCCATCAGGAATAATTTGAGAAAACAAGGAGTCAAATTAGGATAAAGATGATATAATAGTATAAAGATAGTTAAGAATTGATATGGTAAAAAGAATAGGTATAGATTTAGGAACAGCAAATGTATTAGTATTTTTGCCTAATAAAGGTATTGTAGTGGATGAGCCATCTGTAGTAGCAGTAGATCTTTATACTAATTCTATTCTAGCAGTTGGTAATCAAGCTAAAGAAATGATTGGCCGAACACCAGATGGCATTAAAGCAGTCAGACCAATTAGAGATGGGGTAATTGCTGATTATCGTATGACTGAAGCTTTGATTGGGTATTTAATTCATAAAGTCAGTGGGCGAATTAGAGTTTTTAGACCAGATTGTATTATATCTGTACCTGCCTCCATTACCTCTACCGAAAAAAGAGCGGTGATTGAAGTTGCTCTAAATGTAGGGGCAAAGAATGCCTATGTAGTCAAAGAGCCAATTCTAGCAGCCCTAGGAGCTGGGATTCCTATTGATATTCCTTCAGGAAGTATGGTGATTGATATTGGTGGAGGGACAACTGAAGTAGGAGTTATTTCTCTAGGTGGAATTGTTGCCTTTGCCTCAGCTAGAGTAGCAGGAGATAAATTAACAGAAGCCATTGTGACTCATATCAAGAAAAAATATAGCCTAGCTATAGGAGAGCAAACCGCTGAGGATATCAAAAAACAACTTGGCTCAGCTCTTCCAATTGAAACAGACACAATGGATATTAGAGGACGAGATGTCTTAACTGGTCTGCCTAAAAATGTCACAATTACTTCAGAAGAGGTAACTATAGCTATGCAAGCCGAGCTAAGAGAAATAATTCAAACAGTCAAAAATGTGCTGCAAGAAACTCCACCTGAACTAGCTAGTGATATCATAGAAAAAGGAATTGTTATAACCGGAGGGGGAGCATTGCTTAAGAATATAGCTGAGCTTATTTCTAAGTCAACAGGTGTGCCTTGTAGTATTGCGGAGGATCCATTATACTGTGTCGCTAAAGGTACTGGTATAATGCTCGATAGTCTCGATAAGTATAAGAGAGTATTAGGTTATCAAAGATAAAAATAATTAAATAATATTATATGAAAATAGCCATTGATGCTTCCAAATTAGAAGTTAAAAATAAAACAGGTACTGAATATTATGCCCAAAATATAATTTTAGGCTTACTTCAATCAATCCCAGCGGAGCATGAAATTATTCTGTATTCACGAGCACCTTTAGATAGAGAAATTTTAGATTTACAACCGAACATTACTAACCAGATTATTAATACTAAATTTGTATGGACATTATGGGGATTGTCATTGGCTTTGCTAAAAGATAAGCCAGATAGATTTTATACCCCAGCTAGTATTATCCCACCAATTCATCCTAAAAATAGCATTATAGTAATCCACGGTTTAGAGTATGAAGCTTTCCCTCAAGCCTATTCTTTATTCAGGTTTTGGCATTTGGCTATTTTTACAAAGTTATCAGCTAAATGGGCATCTACTATAATCACTCCTAGTCAATCTACCAAAGATGACCTGTCAAGTGAATATGAGATTAACCCTGATAAAATTAAAGTCATACCATCAGGAATTCCAAGTTTAGATATCAATCAGAAGGATAAGATAAAGACAACAATTACAGCGTTAGAGGGTAAAGAGTATCTTTTATTTATTGGTAGAAAAGAGTTAAGAAAAAATCTAATAACTATTATTGAAGCCTTTGATTTAGTTAAATTAAGTCATCCAGATTTGAAATTAGTATTAGCTGGTATCCCAGGATATGGATATCAAGATATAGTCAAAGTCATTGATAAATCAGAGTATAAAAAAGATATTATCAATCTCAATCGAGTTAATAATTTAGAAAAATTGACATTATATCAAAAGGCAAAAGCTGTATTATACCCATCTTATTATGAGGGATTTGGGTTTCCAATTTTGGAGGCTTTGCAACAAGGTGTCCCAGTGATTGCCTCAGATATTCCCAGTTCTAGAGAAATTGGAAAGTCTATGATAGAATATGTAGAAGTTGAGGATGTCAGAGCTTGGGCTAAGGCTATTATAAAAATATTAGCTACTAATTTATCTAAAGAAGATATCAAAGCTCTTAAAGATTATAGTCAAAAATTCAACTTTAAAGACACTATAGAAAATACTAAAAATATTATTTTAAAATAAATATGGCCAATATTATAAAAAAAAGAAATCCTTGGAAAAATATTATACTTTTTAGTCTGACAACCATACCTTTTTTCTCTGTTTATTATGTAGGGACAGTTTCTGAATCGGTGTCTGTAGTTGAGATGGTGCTTAAAGGATTTACTAATACAGGGTATTTGCTAATAGGACTGTCATTAATACTAGGGCCTTTTGGTAAATTTTGGAATTATTTTGACCAGTTTTTAACTTATCGTAAACAATTAGGGATAATTGGATTTATGTATGCCTTAATCCACGGAGTTGTGGGTACAATGATATATGTATTCCCAAACCCTGATATTCTAATTATAAACTATTGGGCAGTTGCTTTAGGCATTATAGCCTTATATTTATTTTATATTTGCTATGCTATTTCTGAGATTATAGTAATCAAGACATTAGGTCCAAAAAGATGGCGAAGATTAATTAGATATGTAAGTTATACAGCTTTTATATTAGCTACTATGCATATATATTTAGCAAAGCTACCAGTCTGGCAAAATTATATCAACTCAGATATATTGTACCCACCTTTATCCCTTATTTTATTTAGTTTTGGAGTATTTGTACTTGGATTTAGATTTTATGTATTTATTTATGATACTCTAGTTCTTGGACACACTACCATCAAGACTGCTATTCAAGAAAGTCAGAAATCAGTTGACTAGTTTTAATTAATAAATTTTTATCATCAGCCTCAAACCAATGAATGTCTGACATACGACGAAACCAAGTCATTTGTCTTCTAGCATATTGGTACTCGGATTGAATATATTTACTCTTCATTTTTTCATAGTCAATTTTTTTATCCAGATAATCACAGATAGCTATAGTACCTAGCCCAAATTGTTGAAGTTTTTTTTGAGCCATAATAGGGGATAGTTGTGAGTTTAGAATTGTTTTTATATTCTGCACCTCGTCAATAGCACCTTGTGATAGTCTTTCTTCTACCCTAAGTGTAATTCTATCCCTTATATTATTTAAATCAGATTTTAAGCCAATTAATAGAGGTTTATAGATAGGGGATGGGTTTGTGTCTGTAGGCTTAATTCCTAAAATGTTTTTTTCAATAGCCCTAATTAATCGAACAGGATTATTCCAGTCGGATTGATTTAAGTTAATTTGGGGGGTTAGGGATAAAAGTTTATTTTGAAGTTCTAATTTATTCATCTGAGACAACTCTTGTCGTAATTGATTTTGAATAGGTATATTAGGTAGCTGATAATCATATATAATAGACTCAATATATAAGCCAGTCCCACCTACCAAGAATGGTAAAGTTTTTTGCACTTCTAATTCTTGTAAAATAGATTCCACATCTTTTTGAAATTCAGCTACATTATAATCTTCCCATAATTTTTGGATATCAAGCATATAATGGGGAACATTCTGCATCTCTTTCTGAGTAATTTTACCACTACCAATATCAAATTCTTTATAAATTTGTCTAGAATCAGCAGAGATGATAGATCCAGAAAATTCCTTAGCTAACTCCACGGCTAACTTAGATTTACCAATCGCAGTTGGACCTAAAATAGTAATAATAGATTGCATATAGACTTATTTGGCTAAATATGGTATAATAAAGTATAACAGAATAGTAACATATATGGCAAAAAAACAGCAACCAGTTCAAGAATATTCAGCAGCACAAATCGATGTATTAGAAGGATTAGAGCCAGTCAGAGTAAGACCTGGAATGTATATTGGATCAACCGGAACAGAAGGGTTGCATCATTTAGTTTGGGAAATCGTTAATAACTCCATTGATGAGGCTATGGGAGGATACTGTGATACTATCACGGTAGATTTATTACCAAATGATATGGTCAGAGTAGAGGATAATGGAAGAGGTATCCCAGTAGACATTCACCCTAAGACTGGAGTTTCCACTCTTGAGACTATTATGACTAAGCTTCATGCTGGAGGTAAATTTGGAAAAGGTGGATATCAAGTTTCTGGAGGATTGCATGGAGTAGGAATCTCAGTAGTAAATGCATTGTCCACTGACACTAAAGTCACAGTTTGGAAGGATGGATATGAATATACACAGAGTTTCTCTATAGGGTTTCCTCAAGGATCACTCAAAAAAGTGGGCAAAACTACTCATCCAAATGGAACTGAGGTTGTATTCAAGCCTGATGAAACTATTTTCTCAGAGACAAAATTCAACAGAGAAAAAATCTATACCTATTTAAGGTCTCAAGCTTATCTTACCAAGGGAACTCAAATTAAAGTCAATGACCTAAGAGAAGAGACTAAACCTCTAGATTATACATTTTTCTTTGATAGTGGAATTGTTTCATACTTAAGCTATTTATTCCATGGAGAAGAGCCTAGACACTCAACTCCATTTTATTGTAATCAAGAAAAAGATAATATTTTGGTAGAAGTTGCTTTTCAATATTCTCGTGATTTACAATCTACTGAATTATCTTTTGTTAATAATATTATTACCCCAGGAGGAGGAACTCATGTCACTGGATTTAGAACAGCTTTGACAAGAGTTTTGAATGATTATGCCAAAAAGAAAGGAATTCTCAAAGAAAAAGACGAAAATCTAACAGGAGATGATGTGAGAGAGGGACTAGTAGCTGTAATATCCATTAAATTAAAAGCTCCATTATCACCACAGTTTGAAGGTCAGACTAAAGAAAAATTAGGAACAGTAGAAGCTCGTAGTGTAGTAGACCAGATTTTTGGAGAGCAATTAGCTGATTATCTAGATAAAAATCCAGGAGATGCTAAAGCTATTATTGAAAATTCTCTTTTAGCAGCTAAAGCTCGTCGAGCAGCCAAAGCCGCTAGAGATACTGTAATCAGAAAAGGGGCACTAGAAGGGATGACCTTACCAGGTAAATTAGCTGATTGTTCTAGTCGGAGACCAGAGGAAAGTGAATTGTTTATCGTAGAGGGAGACTCTGCTGGAGGTTCTGCTAAGCAAGGTAGAAATAGAGCTTTTCAAGCAATTTTGCCTCTTAGAGGTAAAATTTTAAATGTAGAAAAAGCTAGACTAGATAGAATGTTAGCCTCTAAGGAAATAAAATCATTAGTTATCGCTCTTGGAACCTCTATCGGTGAGACATTTGATATTAGTAGACTCAGGTATCATAAAATTATTATTATGACCGATGCTGATGTAGATGGAGCTCATATTATGACTTTGATTTTGACCCTTTTCTTTAGATATTTTAAAGAATTAATTGAAGCTGGGAATGTGTTCATTGCAAAACCACCTCTATATCGTATATCTAGGGGAAAGGAATTCCAATATGTATATTCCGATGATCAAAAACAGCAATTAGTAGCCAAATGGGAAGTTGAAAATCCTCAATCCAAGATAAATATTCAACGCTATAAGGGACTTGGAGAAATGAACCCAGAGCAACTTTGGAGCACAACTATGGATCCTGAAACAAGAGTGATGAAGTCTGTAACTATTGAAGAAGCTGAGAAAGCCGATAGAGTCTTTGATATGCTAATGGGAGAAGAAGTCTTGCCAAGACGAAAATTTATTCAATCTAGAGCCCGCTCTGTACAGAATTTGGATATATAAATCCAAACCTGTTAAGGTGTCTTATATACAAAAATTAATTTTTTGAGTATAATAAGACCAATGCTCTCATAGTTCAACAGGATAGAACCGGGGACTCCTAAGCCTCTAATCCAAGTTCGAGTCTTGGTGAGAGCACAATTTTAATGATAAATTGTGAGTGGTGAATTATGAATTCCGTAGAGTCGGTGCTCTCACCGATACTTAAATTTAGTAGGTGCGACCTTTCAGTCGCCTATACTTAATTTTCGTCTCCCTTTTTAACTGCCGTAGGTAGTTGGAGGGAGACAAAAGCACAACTACCAATTCATCATTCACCATTCATAATTGACAATTCACAAACTACAATTCATATTTATATTTTTTTATGATATAATATATAAAATATAAATAATCTATGAAGTTCAAAAATTTTTATTGGTATTTGGGAATTCTTATAGCCATTGTTGGTGTTGGTAATGTGGTTTTGGGTGCGACTCAAAATAGTGTAGAAAGTCTTAATAATTTAGGAGTTTTGCATCATATCAAAATTCTGAATATGCCTTCTACTCAGGTTGTAGCTAATACTAATACCAATACTTTACAACCCGCTCCTATTGTAAAATTTCGTAAACTTGATAAAGAAATTATAGAACCAAGTATTACAGCTGAGTCAGCTTTGGTGGTAGATTTTGAGACTGGAGATATATTATATAATAAAAATGCCCTTAATAGATATCAGTTAGCAAGCATCACCAAGCTTTTGAGTGCTATGGTGGTAATGGATGAATATAAATGGAGTAGTGAGAGATATATTTCTATGACTCAGACTGCCTTTGATACTTATGGAGGGAATTCTCTCACAGTAGGTGAGCAATTTACGGTTGAGGATATATTACGGGCTTCTTTGATGGTTTCTAGTAATGATGCTGCTCAATTATTGGCTGAGAGCTTTGGAGGTACAGAAGAATTTATGTCCAAAATGAATAAAAAAGCTCAAGATTTGGGTATGCAAGGTAGTGAATTCTTTAATTCTCATGGTTTGGACCAAAAACCAACTAGTAATTATAGTACTGCTAGTGATGTGATGAAGTTAACTCAAGCTTTATATGACAATTATCCAGATTTAATAGCCGTTCTAAAACAAAAAGAGACTATGATTAATTCTAAATCAGGGCAAGCTATTAGAGTTGGTAATACTAATGAAATGTTAGAGAAAGACACTCAGATGATAGTGGGAAAAACTGGTCTTACTGATGAGGCTGGCGAGACTTTGTCCTCCGTAGTCTCGATTAAAGATAGAATCGTTGGAATTGTAGTTTTGAAATCCGGAATTGGTGGTTATCGTTTCCAAGACACTAGAAATCTGATAAAATGGGTAGAGGATAACTACGAGATATGATTATAACTGTTACGAATCAAAAGGGAGGAACTGGTAAAACAACGACAAGCATTAATCTTGCTTCTTATTTGGCTAAGTTTGGTAAAAAAGTAGTATTAATAGATTTAGACCCTCAGAGCAATGCTACAAGTGGGCTTGGATTTGAAATAGGAAATAAGCCAGGTTTATATGAATTAATGATGGATGAAACAACTCCTCTCAGTCACAGTATTCATACTACTAGGTACCCTAAACTTGATATAATTGCTGGGACTCAAGATGTAGCTGGTATCGGAGTAGAGTTAGTCAATATGAATCGTCGAGAGTTTGTATTGTATGACCAGTTACAAAGTCTCGTGCATTTGTACGATTATATTATTATTGATTCTCCTCCTAGCTTGGGACTTTTAACCATTAATGGGCTTGTAGCGGCAGATAAAGTGATAATCCCAGTACAATGTGAGTATTATGCTTTGGAAGGGTTAGGACAGCTCTTAGAGACTATTCAGTTAATATCTGATAACTTGAAACCAGACTTATCTGTATTGGGGGCAATCTTGACTATGTATGATAGAAGGAATAGATTATCTGCTATGGTCGCAAAAGAGGTTAGTAAGTTTTTCCCTGGATATGTCTTTGATACCGTTATACCCCGTAATGTTAGCCTTTCTGAAGCTCCTAGTTTTGGAAAAGCTATACATGATTATGCTCCATTATCTAAGGGTTCGTTTGCTTATCGTCAATTAGCCCAGGAGCTCATCAAGTTAACTAATCAAAATTAAGATTATCAAATATTTGTATTTGTGATATAATTTATTTAATATAAAATAATGCTATGAGTAAAAGCCCACTTGGTAGAGGTTTATCATCTCTAATCCCGAATAAAACATCAGATCAACCATCTAAGGCTCAGGTTTTACAATCTGAAAACTTTCCTGTATCAGAAGATAAATTACTAGAAGTAAATATTAACTCCATAGAGCCAAATCCATATCAGCCTAGAACCGAATTTTTACAAGAAGAGATAGAAAATTTAGCACAGTCCATTAAAGATAAAGGTATATTGCAGCCATTAGTAGTAACAGAAGTTAGTGAGGGTAAATATCAGTTAATAGCCGGAGAGAGAAGATTAAGAGCGTCTAAATTAGCAGGTCTCAAAAAGGTATCGGTAGTAATTAAAAAAGGAATTACTGACCAAGACAAAGCAGAATTGGCTTTGATTGAGAATATTCAAAGACAAAATCTAAATCCAATTGAAAAGGCAAAAGGATTTGCTGAGTTACAGCACAAATTCAATATCACACAAGAAGCTATAGCTAAGCAATTAGATATTAGTAGGTCAGCCGTAGCTAATACTCTTAGATATTTACAATTACCAGAAAAGGTGCAAAATGCCTTAGCAGTAGGAGACATTACTGAAGGACATGCCAAAATTATTGCTGGATTAGAAACTCAAGAGATGCAAGAGCAGGTTTTAGATAATATTATTAATAATGCTCTCAATGTTCGGCAAACTGCTAAAGTCATAAAAAAAGACCCTAATAGTGCCCAAAATCAAGTTAGCTCAGATGTGAAGCAATGGGTATCTCAGTTGTCTGAGACTATTCATAATAAAGTGGAGGTAAGAAAGAAGGGTAAAAGATATATAGTTACATTAAACTTTTTCGAGGAGTCCGAAATTGAGAATTTATATAAAAAATTATCTCAATAATTAGATATGAATATTCTCAGTATAGATTATGGAGATGTTAGAATCGGTCTAGCTCACTCATCTACAGAGCATAGTATTGCTTTTCCATTAAAAGTTATTCACAATAATAGTACAATCTGGGAAGAGTTAGAAAAAGTTATAACAGAATATTCTATAGACTATATTCTAGTTGGATTGCCTCTTAATTTTCAATCCACGGATACTCAGCAAACTCTCAAAGTTAGAAACTTTATTCAAGAATTAAAATCCAAGTTTCAAATTGAAATAGAAGAATACGATGAAAGGTTAACAAGCTCTCTAGCTAAAAGATATATTCCAAAAGGACAAAGTATAGACATAGAATCAGCAAGAATTTTATTAGAAGAATGGCTAGAAAATAGATAAAAGATATGGAAATAAGCGTAATAATACCTGCCTATAATGAAGCAAAACGAATTACTCCTACAATCAAAAGTGTAGTAGAATATTTAGATAATTTGGTTCAAGATAGTTATGAAACTATAATTGTACTAGATGGATCCAAAGACAATACCTTAGAAGTAGTTTCTAAATTGGCTAAAAAATATAAAGCAATTACAATCATTGATAATAAAGTCAATCAAGGTAAAGGGGCAGTAGTACGGCAGGGAATTATGGAGTCAAAAGGCGAATATGTCTTATTTATGGATGCAGATAACTCCACTCATATAGATGAATTAGATAAAATACTGCCAGTGATGAAGCAGGGAGTAGATATAGTAGTAGGCTCTCGAGATATGCAAGGTAGTAAAGTTGAAATCAGACAAGCTAGATATAAAGAGATTTTAGGCGATTTAGGAAATTTATGGATACAGATACTTTTGGTGGGTGGTATTAAAGATACGCAATGTGGATTTAAGGTTTTCGCTGGGGATAAGGCTCGTCATATCTTCTCTAAAATCCATATGAAAGGCTGGTCATTTGATATTGAACTCTTAGCTTTAGCTCGCCATTTTGGATATAGTATTAAAGAAATGCCAGTTATATGGTATAATGATGATAGTTCTCATGTAAAGTTAAAAGATTATATAAAAGTATTAATAGACACTATAATAATAAAATATAGATTATTTACAGGATATTATAAATAAAATATAAACTCATATGAAGCAAAAACAAAAAATAACTCAAGAATTTCGTCAAGATATATTCACAGGAGAATGGGTCTTGGTTTCGACTAATCGTAATCATAGGCCACATACATTAATAATCAATGAAGCTCAGGCTAGTAATTTATCTAACTTAATAAATCCTTTTGCAGATATAGTATCTGGTAAATCTAAAGAAGAAATTTTACTAGAATTACAAGATGACAGACAAGAATCACAAATATTTGTAGTCAAAAATCAATATCCACTTTTAAAAGATATTAATTCCCCAACTTATAATACAGCAGGTCCATATAACTTTGTGGCAGGGGAGGGTGTTCATGAAGTTGTAATTTATCGTGAATCTAAAACTCAGATTAGAGACTTTTCCATTAAAAAATTAGCTTTAATGTTCAAAGCCTTTCAAGCCAGAAGTTTGCATTTAATGAGCAATAAACAGATTAGATATATTGCTATTGTGCATAATCATGGGCAGAAAGCAGGAGCTACTATACAGCATCCCCATTCTCAGATCATAGCAACTCCAATTGTCCCAGATGGTATAGAAAGAATCATTGAAGGTACAAGAGAATACCATCGCTCCAATAATAGAGATTTAGCTCAAGTAGTTATTGATTATGAACAAACTGCTAAGACAAGAGTTATTGTAGAGAACGATTACTTTATAGCTATAGCTCCTTATGCCTCTAGAGTAGCTTATGAAGTTGAGATTTATCCTAAATATCCACAAACTCATTTTGCTTATTCCAATCAGACTGAGTTATATAATCTGGCCAAAATATACAAAGCTATACTCAAATCTTATTATGAAAAAATTGGAGATATTGACTATAATATGAGTATTATAACTGCTCCAGTAGATGGAAATTTGTATAAAGGTTTTAGATGGTTTATTAGGTTAACTCCTAGAATTAATTTTGTAGGTGGTTATGAAGTGGGTACAGATACAGATATTTGTGTGGTAGCCCCAGAAATATCTGCCGAAATATTAGCTTAAATATGTATAAAATAAAATTCTTGCCAGAGGATCAGCAACCTAGAGAAAAGTTGATAAACTCTGGAGTACAGGCTTTGAATTTAGAAGAGTTATTAGCTATTATTCTAGGAACTGGGTATAAAAAAGAGAATGTTTTAGAGTTATCTAAAAGAATTTTTAAAGATTATGGATCCAAAACTATTACAGGCTATAGTCGAGTCTCTGATGTTATGACTGATTTTGAGTTACCCAAGGTAAAAGCCTGTCAGCTCTTGGCTTGTTTTGAAATTGGAAGAAGAATGTTTGCTGATAAAAGTATAGATATTCCTACGATACGATCTCCACAGGATGTTTGGGATTTTGTAAGCGATATGCATAATTTAAAAAAAGAGTATTTGAGAGGCTTGTATTTGAATATAAAAAATCAAATTATACATGATGAGATAATATCAATCGGAACTATTGATCAGAGTATAGCACATCCAAGAGATATTTTTGTCCCAGCTATAAAATACCATGCGGCCGCAATGATTATAGTTCATAATCACCCCTCTGGAGATGCTACCCCAAGTCAAGCAGACATATCTTTAACAGAAACTATAAAAGCAGCTGGAGAATTGTTATCAATTGCAGTACTAGACCATATTATAGTAACAAGGTCAGATTATAGGAGTATTTAAGTCTTTTATATGTTAATTTTTAACATATAAAAAAATAGCTTAAATTAGATATATTTAGGTCTTTACTAAAATCAAAAAATGATGTATAATGTTGCTAATTAAGAAGCCTATACATGGAGCAGCAAGAACAGTATCAGCAGCCAAATCAACAAAAAACAAATGTCTTTAAGAGTGAATTATTTGACATAATCAAGACATTAATTGTATTCGCAATTTTATACTTTGGAATTAAAGGTTATATAGCACAACCATTTTTGGTCAAAGGACGATCTATGGAACAAACTTTCTCAGATGGAGATTATCTGATTGTAGATCAGCTAACCTATAACTTTGCTGACCCCAAAAGATCTGAAGTAATAGTATTTCATACTGAGTTTATCCCAGGGGGTAGTGAAAGAGAATATTATATTAAAAGAGTTATCGGTATCCCAGGAGATAGGATAGTAATTAAGGATGGAGGAGTCCTTTTATATGAAAACAATGCAGAGACCCCTACAGTTTTGGATGAAGACTATATCATAGATGGCTTAAAAACATTATCCCAAGAGCCTGTAGATGTAGTATTAAAGGCTAATCAATATTTTGTACTAGGAGATAATAGAGGTAATAGCTCAGACTCAAGATATTGGGGACCAGTAAATAAAGCTTATATAGTAGGAAAGCCACTTATTAGATTATTCCCATTCAATACAATAACAATATTTGCCAATAATAACGAATAGATTATGAGAAGACGACGAGGTGTAAGAAAAAATCACTCATTAGATACAGCCATTATTAATCCTGAATTTTCAAATATTTGGGACTGTGTGGTCTCAGATATTAGAGATACTCTAAAAAGTGTGGGATATCAAAATAGTGGCTTTACTTTTACTCAAGAAGCATCAGTGTTTAATAATAAAATTTTACATAAGTTAAATATTGGAGCTACAGAATCATTATTTACTGTAAAATATAAATCTAAAAATACCATCGTATTAGGAGCGCCTGGTCCAATTGGAATATTAAAAACGGTGATAGATAATAATATCCCATATCAAGAGGAGTCACTTAAGCTATTTGATTATGGTATATCTTTGGTAGATGATGATAATAACAGTGCTACTACTCCAAAACAATTCCATGTATTTAAAGCTGAATGTATAGGAGATATTAATCCTATTCGGGATGCAGAACTGATTTTGACGGCTTATCGTATGCTGGAATCACAAGGAATCACAAATTTAGTTGTTAATATTAATGTTCTTGGAAATTTAGATTCTAGAGAACAGTATTATAAAGAATTAATATCAAAGACTCCAAAAAGATTTAAAGATCTATCAAGTTCTTTATCATATAATCCCATTCAATTATACAATGAGCTTTTGAGTTTAGATACAGATGTTAATATTAGAATACCTCAAATAGTAGATTATCTTAGTACAGAAGAGACTCAGTATTTCAAAGCGGTATTAGAATTTTTGGATACTCTTGATATACAATATAATTTAGAATCTACTTTGGCGGGTTCCATTGGATTTAATGAAGGAGTATATTTTGAAATTATGAGTCAAGATTATCCAGAGATGATTTTGGTCAGAGGAGGTAGACATAATGAATTATTTGAACTATTAGGTGGTAATAAGCGTTCAGGTGCTGTCGGAATAGAAATTTATGTCGATTTATTATTAGATTTAGTGCAAAAAATCAACCCTAATAAATTAAATAAAGGTAAAAAGCCAGATATATTTGTAGCTTCTATTGGGCTTGAGGGACAGAAAAGTGCCTTAAAAATATTATCTTTAATTCAAAAACACGGATTAGATGTCAAAGAAAACTTTGGAATTAAAAGTCTTAGACAACAGCTATTAAAAGCTAAACAGTCAGATGCAGAAGTCACCTTGATTGTAGGGCGTAAAGAGGCAGTAGATGGAACTGTAATTCTAAGAGATAAAGAAAGTGAAAATCAAGAAATTATCCCGATTGATAAGTTGATATCTATTTTAAGTAAAAAAGTAACTAAATAAATGTCAATACATACTATTGCAAAAAATATTATTCTGTGGTAAAATTGATTTTAAAGTCTTAATATAAGCTATAAGACCAACTTTATTTGGTCAAAATAATGAAAGGAGGTTGTAATATATGGTAGAAGTAATAAAGAGAGAAAAGGAAAACGTGGAATCTATGATTCGACGATTTACTCGACGCATTCAAAAAAGTGAAGTTTTAAGCCAAGCTAGAGCCTCTAGATTTTTGACTAAAGGTAAGTCTAAAACTAAGCAAAGACAAGCTGCAATCAAAAAAGTACAATTCTTAACTGAAAAAGATAAGCTTGTCAAAATGGGAAAAGTTCGATCTACAGAAAAATTACCCAATAAGTATAAGCTCAAAATTAAAGCTAGTATCAAATAATATATTGATTTATGTCTAATATTGCTCTTACAATTAAAAAAGATATGGTACAGGCAATGAAAGATAGAGATGACCTTGCCAAAACTGTACTTAGAACTCTAAGCTCAGAGTTTAAAAATGCAGAAATTGATAAAGGGAGTCCATTAGAAGACAGCGATGTGATTAAAGTTTTGTCCAAGCTAGAGAAACAAAGAAAAGACTCTATTCAAGCCTATCAAGAGGGAGGAAGAGAGGACTTGGTAGCCTCTGAAATGTCTGAATTAGAGATTATACAGAGATATTTGCCAGCTAAATTGACTGATGTAGAACTAGAGCAATTAGTGGAAGCTAGTATCTCTGAGCTTGGAGATTCTGCTAACTTTGGTTCAGTGATGAAACTAGTAGTAAGTAAAGCTCAAGGTAAAGCTGACGGTAATCAAATTAAAGATTTAGTTCAAACTAAATTAGCCTAAATTATGATATTGGAATTTGAATCACAAGTTCCTAATATACCAGATTATAATAATCTGATAGCTTTATGTGTAGACATATTTAGTAAAAATATTGACCGTAAATTTCAGGATACAACAGTTAGTGTGGCAATTGTATCAGAAAGTACTATTCAAAATTTGAATGCTCAATATAGAAATAAAGACAAAGTTACCGATGTCTTATCTTTTAATCTGATGTCAGACTATTCTATGGAAGATATGACTTTAGGAGAAATTGTAATATGTTATAATAAAGCTCTATCTCAGTCTGAAGAATTAGGACATCGTATAGACTATGAAATAGCCACTTTATGTGTCCATGGGCTATGTCACTTGATAGGATATGACCATCAGACAGATGAAGATTATGAGGAGATGCATTCTAAAGAAGAAGATTTATTAAAAATTATTAAACAACACTATTCATTTTCTTAAAACTATATGATATAATAGAAAATATAAAAACAATATATATAAATTATGGCCCAAAATGAAATAATAGTTGGATTAGACGTAGGAACATCTTTTACTAAGATGGCCATAGGAAAGCGTCTAAGAGAAGATAAAACACCTTCTATTATTGCGCTTGGAGTAGCTCCTAGTGAAGGAGTGAAAAAAGGTGTGGTGAGCGATATTCAAGATGCTACCCATAGTATTAGTGAAGCTTTAGAATACACCTCTAAAATGGTAGAGGAAGATATCAAAGAAATACATATCTCAATTAATGGAGTACATATTAAAAGTTACTCTTCCTCAGAAAGAATAGCAGTCTCCAAAATAGATGGAGATGTCACAGAGGAAGATGTAAACAGAGTTATTGCTAATGCCAATCCAGGACCAAGTAGTCAAAATAAGGAAGTTATAGATATAATTCCCAAAACATATACCTTAGATGAAGAAACTGGTATCAAGAACCCAGTCGGAATGAATGGTATTAGATTAGAAGTAGAGGCTTTAATTGTAGAAAATAATTCATCATCCATCAAAAGTTTAGAAAAATGTGTCCATAATTTAGGACTAAAAGTAGCATCTCAAGAAATTGGTATAATTGCCTCAGCTAATTCTGTATTAACCAAAAAACAAAAAGATTTAGGAGTAGCAGTGATAGACTTAGGAGCAGGTACAACCTCAATAGCTGTATATGAAGAAGGACATATAATCCATATAGGAGTAATTCCAGTTGGAGCAAATCATATTACTAATGATTTAGCTATTGGACTTCGAACATCTATTGAAGTATCTGAGAAAATAAAACTAAAATATGGAGTAGCTCTAGAAAAATCCTTAGGAGAGAGTGCTAAATTAAAAATTGATTTATCAAAAATTGATTCTGAAGAAGAAGGAATATTTCCAGTAGCCTATATAGCTAGTATAATCGAAGCTAGGTCAAAAGAAATATTCGAACTTATCACTCAAGAATTAAAGAAAATTGAAAGAGATGGATTATTACCAGCAGGAGTAGTGCTAGTAGGTGGAGGAGCGAATTTGAAAGCAATAGCTGATTTAGCTAAGCAAGAGCTTAAATTACCAGTCAAAATTGGCACTCCTCAAGGAGTAGAAGGTAGTATAGCTGATGTAGATAATCCAATCTATGCTAATTTAGTTGGACTAATAAAATCAGAGTTTGACCATATAGAATACTCACAAGACTCCAAAGACAATCTATCTAATGTAATGAAAAAAAGTTCATCAAAAATATTAAATCCAATTCAAAAACTCTTAAAAATGGTATTCCCAGATTAAAAAATCATTAATATGAATAGCTTCAATCCAGACCAAAACCCACATATATTAAGCAGCCCAGAGTTGCCAGAAGGAGGAGGTGTCAGTAATCAATCATCTGTACCCCAAACCGAGCCAGAGATAATGAGTCCAGCAGATTTAACTGCAGAGCTGGTAGGAGAGAATCTTGAAGGCGAGGCGATATCTGAAGGTGGTGAAGGGGTAGATACTGAGGTGCCAGAAGATAGTCTTGCGGCTGAATTAGATAGTTTAGTTCAGCAAGAGGGGGAAGCGTCAAAGCCAAAGTTTGAAGTGAATGAAGACGGATTATCATTACAAGGATTAGAAATACAAGACATTAAATCTCAAATCCAGCAATTAGAAAGTGGGGAGGGAGAAGTATTTGATGCAATACAAAATAAAACCTTAGAATCTAGACAAAAAACTAGAATTAGTTTGGAAGATAAAAAAATAAAATTAGAAGAAAGACAACTACAACTTTCACAGATGATTGCACAAGCTTATGGTGAATTAAAACAATTAAATCCTGATACAAAAAAGACATTTGAAGAATTCACTGAAGAAGCTAAGAATCTTCCGACATATCGTAAACGAGTAAGTGCCAATGAAGAAGCTTTACAGGAGGTAGAATCAAAAATAACAGCTTTTGATGCAGAGACTAAAGCATTAGTAGATACAGATATACAAAAGAGATTAGGAGATCTACAAGAGAAATTAAAAGAAGCACAAACCAATTATACAGAAATCGGAGCTGAAGCTAATGACAAACCTATTTTATTAGAACAATCTCAAAGAGAATTAGAAGAAACATTATCTAAAACTGAATTTACTAAGACAGTGGATGGAGTAGATATGTTTGATATATCTGATGAAAATCTATCTAGAATATTTGAATTATACGGGTATGTTGCAGGAATGGATAGAATTAAAAAACTTAAAACAGATTCAGGAGTTTATTCAGGTTCAGAACAAACTGAAAGATCTATTCAATATTTTGCTGGGGTAGCTAAAGAGAGAGAATTGAATTTACTTTTAGATAGTAAAAATAATTTACAACAAGAAGTAGAAGGTATTGAGGGAGATTCATCATATCAAGAAGCTTCTCATTTAGAAAGAGATAGGTCTGTTGATATTCTAAATATAGATTTATTATCAAGAAAATTAGCAGAAATCACTTGTGAAGTTAGATTAAAGGATAAAGGTTTTGAATTACAAGAAGATTATCAAAAAACTTTAGGAGAATTAGCAAGTCAAATCACAGATAATACAAAATCTATAGACACTGAATTAAATAGCTTAAAGAAAGCTATAAGCAATATCAGAGCACTTCGTGATTTTAGAGTACCAGAAGAAAGAAATTTGAGAATAGCGCAACTAAAACAAATAGAGGATTACCTACAACAGAATAAATCTAAGTCAAGATGGGATCTTACTAAAGACAGAGATGCCATATCTAGATTAAGTCCAATTTTAGAAAATATAAAATTAAGAATTAATAATCGAGACCAATATAGTAGTGAATATAATACAATAAATTCTGAATTTTCTATTAACACATCTAGCGTAGAAGAATTAAATAGAATATATAGTCAAAGTGAATATATAAGGAGTAGATTAGGGAAAATAGAACTTACAGATAATAGTTCTATTATTAAAGCATTGAATGATTTAAAAGCATACATAGATAATTATCAAATGCCTGATGACTTCTATGTTAAACAATCAAAAATCACTGAATTAAAGCAAAAAATTGATAATCTCTCAAGAAATCAACAAGAGTTAATAGAATATAATCCTAATGTTATATATGCTTAGAACTTTGAATTAAATTCCCCTCGTTGAGGGGCGACCTACTAGTCGCCTGAACTTTGTATTATATTGTCCTCCTTTGGAGGAGGTGGCACGAAGTGCCGGTGGTGGATTATTTTGCAACTTGAAATATTGTCTCCCTTTGGAGGGAGGACTAAAATATAATGAGCCTGTATAAGTATCATTAACAACTCATAATTCATAATTATACCCTCCCACCTATACAAAACCCTTAATATATGCTAATATAGGCATAATAATTCATACTATATATGCCATATCCTACCAAGAAGAAGTCAAAGCTTAAGTCAAAGTCAAATCGCCCATCTCCCCGAAAAGATGTACCAAAGTCAGCTTTGCCAACTACCAAACATCGACGAAATCCAGCCAATCAAATCGCCAAACCAAGTAAAGGTAAAGTTTTAATAGACAAAGACAGTAGCCAATATATCTATGGTAAAAACTCAGTTTTAGAAGTACTCAAAAAATCACCAAAGAGAGTACAGAAAATTTATATCACTAGAGAAAATCAAGTTAGAGACAAGAGATTAGAGCAAATTTTGGAACTGGCCAAAGAGTCTTTAGCACTAGTACAATATGTCCCAATTCAAAAAATCACAGGACTACTTGAAAAAGAAATATCCGAAGCAGGGGATTATATACATCAAGGCATCGTAGCCCTTATTACAGCCGAGCCATTATTAGGATTAGAGGATTGGATATATAGTATCAAAGCTAAGTTAGAACAAAATCCAGGTGGACTAGTCATAGCCCTAGATGAGATTACTGACCAGCAGAATATCGGAGCTATTATCCGAGTAGCTGAAACTATGGGAGCTCTTGGAGTATTATTCCCAAAACATCGCGGAGGAATTATCTCCCCAGTAGCCTCTAAAGTAGCCTCAGGAGCAGATAAATATGTCCCCTTAGTCCAAGTTGGGAATATGAACACAGCTCTTAATACTCTCAAACAAACAGGATTTTGGATATTAGGAAGTGAATGTAATCCTGAAGCTACACCTTTTTATCAATATGACTTTAATAATTTACCAACCGTCTTAGTAATGGGTAGTGAAGGCAAAGGCTTGAGACCAAGTATAGCATCTAGCTGTGATATGCTCGGGTATATCCCAATGTATGGACAAATTCAATCACTCAATGTAGCCACCGCCACTGCCATTATGGCCTATGAAATAGTCACTCAACAAAAAACAGCTAAATAAAAAATAATAATTTTACAAATATGGCATTAAGCTGGAATGAAATAAAAGATAGAGCATTAAAATTTTCAAAAGAATGGGAAGATACTACCAATGAGGAAGCAGATGCGAAACCATTTTTAGTTGAGTTCTTTAATGTTTTTGGGATTAGTAGTAAACGAGTATCAACCTTTGAACATAGAGTAAAAAAACTAGATGATAAAGATGGCTATATTGATTTATTTTGGAAAGGAACAATTTTAATTGAAATGAAAAGTCGAGGTAAAAACCTCGATAAAGCCTATCAGCAAGCAATTGAATATACTCATGGACTGAAACAACACGAATTACCCAAATATATTCTGGTATGTGATTTTGAGAATTTTAGATTATATGATTTAGAAGAAGATAAGACTATAGATTTTACACTCAATAAACTTATCGACAATGTTCAGCATTTTGGATATATGCTTGGATATCAAAAGAAAATTTATAAAGAGCAAGATCCTGCCAATATAAAGGCTGCTGAGTTAATGGGAAAACTTCATGACAGATTAAAAGAAATTGGATATACTGGACATCCATTAGAAGTTTATTTGGTTCGTATTCTATTCTTATTATTCTCAGAAGATACCACAATTTTTAATAAACAACAATTCCAAGATTATTTAGAACAACGGACAGCAGAAGACGGAAGTGATTTAGCAGCTAAATTACAAGAATTATTTCAGGTATTGAATACCCCCAAAGAAAATCGTTTTAGCAATTTGGATGAACAACTTGCTGATTTTCCGTATATTAATGGAAAACTTTTTGAAGAAATACTCCCAACCGCAAGTTTTGATAGTAATATGCGACAAGCATTACTTAATTGTTGTTATATTAACTGGAGTCAAATCTCCCCAGCCATATTCGGATCAATGTTCCAAAGTGTAATGAATCCAAAAGAAAGAAGAAATTTAGGAGCTCATTATACCAGTGAAACCAATATTCTCAAACTCATCAAACCGCTATTCCTAGATGATTTATGGAAAGAATTTGAAAGTATCAAAGATAATTCACATAAATTAGGTGAATTTCATAAAAAACTCAGCACCCTAACCTTCCTTGATCCTGCTTGTGGTTGTGGTAATTTCCTTGTCATAACTTATCGAGAATTAAGATTATTAGAGATAGAAGTTCTCAGAGCCTTGCATAAGACAGGACAGCGAGTATTTGACATTAGTACTATTATGTGGATTAATGTTGACCAATTTTATGGAATTGAATATGAAGAATTCCCTGCTAGAATAGCTGAAGTTGCAATGTGGCTGATTGATCATCAAATGAATATGCAAGTCAGCAATGAATTTGGACAATATTATATCCGCTTACCACTCAAAAAATCTGCCAAAATTATAAATGGAGATGCCCTAGAAGTGAATTGGGAAGATATAGTCCCCAAAAATAAATTATCCTATATTTTAGGGAATCCACCTTTTATTGGGGCTAAAATAATGAAACAAAATCAACGAGACCAAATCATACAATTGTTTGATAAAAAAGCAGGTGGGGGAACATTAGACTATGTCACAGGTTGGTATATCAAAGCTGCTCAATATATACAAGATACCAATATCAAAGTAGCCTTTGTATCCACAAATTCAATTGTACAAGGAGAGCAGACTAGTATTCTATGGGGATATTTATTAAGTAATTATAATATCAAGATTCATTTTGCTCATAGAACCTTTAGATGGAGTAATGAAGCCAAAGGAAATGCGGCAGTTTATTGTGTGATTATTGGCTTTGCTAGTTATGATACTAATAATAAACGAATCTTTGAATATGAAGATATTAGAGGTGAAGCTCATGAAATCAAAGCTAAAAATATTAATCCATATTTGATTGATGCAAAAGATTTATTTATTGAAGGACGATCAAAACCCTTAAGCTCAATGGCTAAACTTGTAAATGGTAGTGTCCCTGCTGATGGTGGGCATTTGATTTTATTAGCTGAGGATAAAGATTTTATAGAGCAAAATGATAAATCTGCTAGTTTTTGGATTAAACAGTACCTTGGTGGCTATGATTTTTTAAATGGAGGAACGAGATATTGCCTCTGGCTTAAAAATTGTCCACCAGAACAACTAAAGGCAATGCCTGAAGTTATGAAAAGGGTCAATTTGGTAAAAGAGACGAGGCTTAAAAGTACAAAGATTGCAACTCAGAAAAAAGCTGAAATACCATCATTGTTTACTGAAGATAGACAGCCTAATGATGGCTTTTATATTGCTATTCCTCGTACTTCGTCTGAAAATAGAAAGTATATCCCTATTGGTTATTTAAACTCTGACATTATTGCAAGTAATGACCTTCAAATTGTACCTAAAGGAACTGTTTATGAATTTGGAGTTTTGACTTCATACATTCACATGACTTGGGTAAGATATACATGTGGTAGATTGAAAAGTGACTTTAGATATTCTGCATTATACACTTACAATACTTTCCCTTGGCCAGAAAATCCAAGTGATAAGCAAGTCAAAGCTATAGAGATAGCCGCTCAGAATGTATTAGATGCAAGGGCACAATTCCCGAATAGCTCACTAGCTGATTTGTATGATCCCTTGACTATGCCCCCAGTACTCATCAAAGCTCATAATGCCTTAGACAAAGCCGTTGATTTAGCTTATCGACCACAAGCCTTTACCAGTGAAGCCAATAGAATGGTATTCTTATTCGAATTATATGAGAAATATATAGCAGATGAAACTAAGTCTTAAATATATAGAATGAACAAAAAAGAGATTATTGGAGACAAATTGCTAGATAAAAAGTCAATGAATCTAAGTAGTAGCAAGAATATTAGATAATAGCTAGCCTGTCCTCCCTTGGGGGATGACAAAAATATATAACTCAGTCCTCCCTCCCCCTACGGGTACTCCCTCCAAAGGGAGACAAAATAAGAACTATCCTCCCTTGGGGGAGGTGGCACTGTAGGTGACGGAGGAGGACAAAGGAGTAAATCCCATTTGCGACGACGGAGGAGGACATTTGCTGTTGAGGAGTGTTAGGATTTTCCTAAAATTCCCCTCTTGAGGGATGGACAGCTATGCTGGACGGGGTGGAGTATATACTTATAAATGGTTAATTGTAAGTTCGTAGAGTCGGCGCCCTCGCCGACATTGTTCTTTTGTAGGGCATTAAGTCCCTCCTATTAGCTCTTGAAAAAGAGATATTAGGAGGGGGCGACCTTGTCGTCGTCTTTATTTTATCCTCACTTGGGGGAGGTGGCCGATAGGCCGGAGGAGGACTTACAGTGAAATCAAGCTATAAGTATTTGTCCACACCCACCACTACCACTCCGTGGTCCCCCTTCGCCAGCGAGGGACAGTTTGGTCTGGTTTTTTGTCTCCCTTAGGAGAGAGTACCCGTAGGGGGGGGGATGGATCTATAGCTATAAGCTATTAATTATCTCACCCATTTTTAATGCAATAAACTCCTTAACTATAGTTTTCGCTCCATCTTCATTTTTATACCAACCATCTTTTGAATATTTATAAGATATAGTGTCAACATTACATCTTATTAGTTTAGTGTCAGCTGTACTAAACTTGTTAAAGTGTGCCCATCCTCTTCTCTGTGAAAAAGGTGAGTTTACTAAAATAAAACTATTGTGAGGAATATTTTTACTCTCCAGCATATTAAGAGAACGCTTAACATTATCAGGTAATGTTATAGATTCTTGTTCTAAAATAATATCATTTTTTGGTATTCCATTTTCCATAGCAAATTCTGCTAGTTTTTTTGCTTCAGGAATTATATCTTTACTATTTTTATAAAAGGGACATTTCCCACTAATAAGAATTTTGGGAGCATATCCATCTTTGTATAAATTTATAGCTTTTTGTGTTCGGAAAGTAGTTTGAGAACCAAAAACAAAGATTATATCTACTTTTTGTTTTATATCATTTTCTGAAAGATAATCATATAATTTATTAAATAATATCTTTTTATTCTTATCATTTTGTGCTTCTAAAATATTATCTACTAAATCTGAAAAAATTGATGTAACCTCATTAAAAAGTCTAGGGTTTTGAAAATCTATAAATTTAAAACTTGAATCAAAAAATTGAGTTGATAACTTAAATTCTCTTAGAAGTTCAATAATACAAGAGAAATCAGTATAATGTATATTTTCTTTCTTAGATGGAACTTGTCTATTAGCTTCGAAGGATAAGATGTTACACAATTCTATATAGCTTGGAAGTTGTATAGACTGGGTTCTCATAGTGTTGATTTTAGTAAAATCTGACCTAATTTAAACTATATTCTGGTGGATATGGGTGGACTTGAACCACCGACCTGTCGCTTATAAGACGACTGCTCTAACCAGCTGAGCTACACATCCATATTATACTAGTATATCATAAAATGTTATGAAAATACTAGTACTTATATTTATACTTTTTCAGCAGTATCAGTTGAAGATTCTTCAATCACTTCTTCGTTTTCAGGCTTTAACTCAGGTTTTATACCATTCATTAAGTCTTCGAATTCTTGTCTTTCTATAGTCTCATGTTCTATTAGAGCCTGAGCTAATAGTTTTAATTTGTCTCTATTGTCGGTTAGAGTTTTTTTACAAGTCTGATAAGCCTTCTCTATAATAGTCTTAACCTCATCATCAATTTCTTGTAGAGTTTTCTCACTATGATTGGTAATTTCTCCAGTTCTATTATTCCTGTAATCGGAATAATGTATTGGTCCTAATTTACTCATTCCATAGTATCTGACATATTGTTCGGCAATTTGAGTTAATTGTTGGATATCATTAGAAGCTCCAGTGGTCATCTCTCCGAATATCATCTCCTCAGCTACATATCCTCCTAGAGCCACTGCCATATCGGCTTCAAAGTGAGACCTTGCAATAAATCTTCTATCTTCAGTTGGCATTTTGAGGGTATAGCCTCCAGCTCGTCCACGAGGTATAATTGTGACTTTCTGAATAGGGTCTGATTGTTCTAAGAAATGTCCGGTGACGGCATGTCCAGATTCATGGTAGGCTACAATTTTCTTCTCTTTTTCGCTAATCACTCGGCTTTTTCGCTCTGGTCCCATCAATACTTTATCTATGGACATTAAGATATTATCCTCAGAGATAGTTTTCTTATTATGTCTAGCACTAACGATGGCAGCTTCATTCAAAAGATTGGATAAGTCAGCTCCAGAAAATCCAGGAGTTCGCTCAGCAATAGTTCTGAGGCTAACTTTTTTCTCTAATGGCTTACCTTTAGCATGAACTTTTAAAATCTGTTCTCTCTCTTTGATATCTGGTAAATCTAAGGTGACTCTTCTATCGAATCTTCCTGGTCGCATTAAGGCCGAATCCAATACATCGGGGCGATTGGTAGCAGCAAGGACAATTAGACCTTTATTAGCTTCAAATCCATCCATTTCTACTAGAATTTGATTCAAGGTTTGTTCTCGCTCGTCATTACCTCCACCAACTCCAGTTCCTCTAGATCTTCCAACTGCATCTAACTCATCGATGAAGATTAGGGCGGGGGAATTCTTTTCTGCTGTTTTGAATAAATCTCGAATACGACTAGCTCCAACTCCTACGAACATTTCTACGAATTCAGATCCGGAGGTGAAGAAAAATGGTACTTCAGCTTCATTAGCTACGGCTCGGGCTAGCAGAGTTTTACCAGTTCCTGGTGGCCCTACTAATAATACTCCTTTTGGAATCTTAGCTCCTATATCGGTGTATTTTTGGGGATTCTTCAAGAATTCTACAATCTCTTCTAATTCTTCTTTAGCCTCTTTTAGTCCAGCTACATCGGCAAAGGTAATCATTTTTTTCTTATCTTTGTCGGGCATAATGACTTTTGCCATTGAGCGACCAAACATCATAGCCTGGGCATTACCTTTTTGGGCTTGTCTTAATGAGAACCATAATAGTCCACCAATCAAGATAATAGGGAAGAGTAGATTCAAGAATATAGATAAAGCCAAACTACTTCCTTCATTGTTTTTAACCTCAATTTTGAGATTATTTATTTTTTCTTCCGATACTCCATAGGCTTGTAGTGACTCTATAAATGTTCCTGATGGTTCTTTTTGAGCCTCTTTGATACTGTCATCTTTAAGAGTAGCTTTAATATTATTATTAGAAACTACTATGGAGTTTATATTGTCATTTTGAATATCTTGTACTATATCAGATAGAGCTACTTTACTAACATTACTGTTGTTTTGAGTAACTAAATATCCAAATATTACTATAATAGCCAAAATTGACAACAGTCCGGAGAGAATGTTTTTGGTAAATTTTTTCATATAGCAATAGGGGTTAAATTATTTAGGCCAGCGCTAGACTTATTCTATGCTCTTGCGGGTCTACGGACAATATTTTGAACTTAGCTTTTGTACCTTCTTTTAATTCAGTGTATTTAGGACGGTCTTTTTCAATTTCAGAGTTATGGACTAACCCTCTTACTTCGGCATCAAGTTGTACGAATATTCCAAAGTGATTCATTCTAGCAACCTGTCCTTCTACAATTTGGTCGGCTGAGAATTTTTCAGCAATTGTATTCCAAGGGTCTTCTGTCAAAGCTTTGATAGATAGAGAAACCTTTCCATTCACAATTTCAATAACTTTAGCTTGAACTTTATCTCCTTCTTTATATAAGTCTCTAGGATTTTCTACTAACTGCCAAGATAATTCAGAAATATGCACCAGACCTTCTAGTTTCTGTCCATTTTTACCAAATTTTACGAATACTCCAAAGTCTACAACTCCTGTAACTTCTCCATCTATGGTATCTCCCTTCTCATAACTATTTACTAGATTTAGCTCTTCACTTTTACGAGCTGCCTTTTCAGAAACAATTAATTTGTTCTCTTCTCGATTCACATTGATAATAGCTACTCTGAAAATTTCTCCGGTGTATTCTTTTAGTCTACCTAAAATTTTAGTCTTATCTCCACCATCTACTCTAGGATAATGATCATAAGCTAATTGAGAAACAGGTAAGAATCCACTAATTCCATTGATGCTGATTAATAGACCTCCCTTATTAGCATCAATAATTTTGACATCTACAGGTTCTTCAGCAGCTTGCTTTGCAAACAAATCTTCCCAAACTTTATCTTCAGAAGCTTGTCTGAGGGATAATTCAATATACCCATCAGTAGTATTGGTTGTAAGTACGGTAGCGGTAACTTCATCACCTTTTTTCAAAGTTTTGATAGTCCCAAAACCATCATGCAATTCTTCACCTAGTACTACTCCAGTCCCAATTGGACCTAAATCTACATACATTGCATTAGTTCCAATGTCTAAAACTTTTCCTTGTATATCTTCTCCCACTACAGGTAAGTCCAAAGGGTTCTTTTGGAGTAAGTCCTCCATTATATTAATATCATTTGCCATATTGATAGTTTGTCCAAAGTTAGTTAATAATACGATATATTATGATGCATTTCATAATTATAAAATGAAGGCACAATAATCTAATGTTATTGTAGCATAAATAGAGTTATTTTACAAGGGTTATTGTGGGCGCAGGAGGGCTCGAACCTCCGACCAAAAGATTAAGAGTCTTCTGCTCTACCAACTGAGCTATGCGCCCTATACTTATACTATTATAATGATTTTTATTAAAAATGCAATATTTGTTAAAATATATATATATGTGTTATAATATATTTACATTAAAATATAAAGATAAAAGTATGAATTTGAAAAATGAATTTGTTATTGCAATCTCTGGAAAGGCCGGTCAAGGTATTTTGAGTATGGGTGATTTTATCCAACAAATTGCTCATAATGTTGGGTTATATAGCTTTGTTTGGGTGGATTATCCTAGCTTGATTAAAGGAGGTCATAATGTTGTCTTTGTAAGAGTGTCTGATAAGCCTGTTTATGCTCCGGTGGAATATATTAATTATCTCATCGCTCTTGATGCTGAAAGCTTAGATATACACTGGGATGAAATTGAAAAACAAGGAGTTTTGATCTATGATAAGGATATTGTAAAAAAAGAAATTAGCCGTAAACCTAATAAATCTCAATCTTTCTTTGGAGTCGGAGTTCCATTTAACGCTATCTCAAGAGGTATTAATAAATCGACAAGATATTCTAATACTGCTGCTATTGCAGTTTTACATTATGTTTTGGGCTGGGAGCTTGGCACTTATGCTAAAATTATAGATAAAAAGTTCAAGAAAAAAAATCAGCAAATTGTGGATGACAATATTCTAGCTATGAAGCAGGGTTATGAATATGCTGAGGATAATTATGACAATTTATTTCATCATCCATTAAAAAAAGGAGAAGCGAAAGATTATTATTCAGTTGATGGAAGTCAGGCTTTAGCCTTTGGAGCTATTAAAGCGGGGGTTAAATTTACGGCTGCCTATCCTATGACTCCGGCCACTCCAATTTTTGACCATTTAGCTACATACTCGGATAAGTATGGGATTATTGCTAAGCAGGCAGAAGATGAAATTTCAGCAATTTGTATGACTATTGGGGCTTCTTATGCAGGAGCTAGAGCTATTACGATGTCATCAGGGGGAGGGTTTTCTCTGATGGTGGAAGCTATTGGGTTGGCTGGGATTACAGAGACTCCTTTAGTGGTAGTTAATGCTATGCGAGGTGGTCCTAGTACAGGGCTCCCCACTAAAACCGAACAGTCTGACCTAAGATTTGTTTTGCATGCTTCTCAAGGAGAATTTCCTCGAGTGGTATTAGCTCCAGGAGATAGTGTGGAGTTATATCAATTGATACAGGAGGCCTTTAATTTAGCTGATTTATATCAACTTCCGGTGATAGTTCTAACCGATAAATATTTAGCTACTTCTCAAATGATATTCCCTAAAGATATAGATTTAGATGCTATAGAGATTGATAGAGGTGTCTTGATTCATAATAAAAATGAAATTGGGTCAGCAGAAAGTTATGCTAGATATTTATTTACTAAAGACGGAGTATCCCCAAGAGCATTGCCAGGGGCTAAAGGAATTACTTTCCATAGTGGTTCAGATGAGCATAATGAATATGGTGAGATTTGTGAAGATGCTCAAAATAGGGTCAAAATGATGGATAAGCGGATGCAGAAAGAAAAAAGTATGTTGCCATCAATTCCAAAACCTCAAGTTTATGGGAATAGTAATGCAGATATTACTTTGATTAGTTGGGGTTCTACTAAATGGGCAGCTATAGAAGCAACCGAAATATTGGCTGAACATAATATTTTAGCTAATGTAATTCATTTTAATTATATTTACCCTTTTAATATAGTCAAAACTCAACCTTTATTAAGTAAGATTAAAAGAGCAATAGTATTAGAAAATAATGCTACAGGTCAGTTTGCAGGTCTTTTGAAGCAATATTTTAATTTTGAACCAGAACATTCACTTTTGAAGTATGATGGGCATCCATTTTATCCAAATGAAATTGCTAAAATTATCCGTAATAAAATGTTTTAAAATATGAAGCCAAAAAAAGATTTATCATCACATTATACTCAATCCACTCCCAATTGGTGCCCAGGTTGTGGTAATTATGGAATTTGGGTGGCTCTGAAAAATGCTTTACAAGAATTAAAATTACCAGCCCATAAAGTTGTTTTGGTAGGAGATATTGGGTGTTCTGGCAAATTAGCTTATTGGACGGATTATAATGGTTTTGGGAGTTTGCATGGAAGGTCTATTCCAATTGCCGAGGGAGTCAAAATGGCTAATTCAGACTTAACTGTTATTGTAGTTGGAGGAGATGGGGGACTATTGGGAGAAGGTCTACAGCACTTTTTGCATGCTTGTAGGCGTAATGTTAATATAGCTGTAATTTTACATAATAATCAGGTCTATGGATTGACTACAGGGCAGACTTCTCCAACCTCAGATCCTGGTTATAAAAGCTCTACCACTCCGGAAGGCTCCTATGAGACTCCGCTTAACCCATCTCTATTGGCTCTCACAGCTCAAGCTACCTTTGTCTCGGCAGGCTTTGCAGGTAATACCCCACATTTGGCTCAAGTTATTAAGTCAGCTATTTTGCATCCAGGTTTTGCTTTGGTAGATATTTATCAGCCTTGTGTGACTTATAATTATATTAATACCTATGAGTATTATTCTAAAAGAGTCTATGATATTACAACAACTCCATATAAGCCAAATGATAGATTTAGGGCAATGAAGAAATCTATGGAAATTGAAGGAGGAAAAAAATTCCCAATCGGAATTATATTCCAAGATGAGAGCAGGCCATCGTTACAGGCTAATATTCAGAATAGAGTCTTGCCTTTAGCCAAACAACCAATTAAAAATGTATCAGTGAAATCTTTATTTGAAAAAGAGTAAGAATGTAATATGTCAGTTAAAATTGCTAGTGTTGAAGTAGATACATTGACTCGCAAAGAGGTGATTACTAAAATTGGGAAAGCTATTGAAAAAAACAAAATTTTGCAAGTAGTGACTCCATATTCTGAATTTATAGTTGAAGCTGAGTATAATGTGGAATTTAGGACGGCTTTGAATAATAGTGAAATTCGAATCCCAGATGGCATTGGTATATTATGGGCGGGAGCTTATTTGGCAGGTAAATGGAATAATTTAATCATATCTCTATTAGGGATTGTAAACCGAGATATGAATTTATATTCGGTGTTCACAGAAAAAATTAGTGGTTCGGATCTAATTTATGATGTACTAGAGTTGACTCATAAACAAAAAAGCAGAGTCTATTTATTGGGAGGAGAGGGCGTGGTACCTGAAAAAGTGCAAGATTATATTCAAAATACTTATCCTAGGATTAATATTACAGGTACTTATTCCAAAAAAATATCTCTCAATGATGAAAGTTTCTTTCAAAAAGTTCTAGATACTCAATCAGATGTAGTTCTAATAGCTCTATCTTATCCCAAACAGGAAATTTTTGCCTCTCAGTTAAAACAATACTTTATAAAAAATGATCATAAAGGTGTAATTATGTGTATTGGTGGCACCTTTGATTTTTTGGCAGGGACTCAAAAAAGAGCTCCAAAATGGATGAGGAGTATAGGTTTAGAGTGGTTATATCGTCTTATTCAGCAGCCTAAAAGAATCAGAAGAATTTATAAAGCCACAATAGAATATATTCTGCTAATCTCGAAGTATAAATCAAATATTGACAAAAACAAGGATAATGCTGTATAATTAATAATAATTAAGTAATTATATTATATGGCAGTACCTAAGAAACGACATAATCATAGTAGAACTGGTAAAAATCGTTCTCATCATGCTTTAAAACAAGTAGAGGCTAAAGTTCGGGGAGTGTCTCACCGATTGAAAAAGTTTTTAGCTAGAACTAACGGTTAAATCAATATTATCAAAAATTATAAAAATCGCTCCTAATACAAAAAATATATGGCAAATCGTCACCTTATGAGGTCAGTAGCAATGCAAACACTTTATCAAATTGATGTGTCTGATCTTTGGGAAAATGAAAAACTTTGGGATATTATTCAAGAATCTCTATATAGATTGTCAACAGGTATAGAGGATATTTCTTATATCAAAGAAGTTATATCTGGAGTTTTGCAAAATAAACTACAAATAGACGAAGCTATAACTAAGTATGCAACTGGTTGGATCGTAGATACTATTGCTCCTGTAGAGAGAAGTATTTTGAGATTAGCTATTTACGAGATAGAGTATTATAACGATAAGGATATTCCCCCAAAAGTAGCAATTAATGAAGCTATTGAATTGGCCAAAGCTTTTAGCGGACCAGCAGCTGGTAAATTTGTTAATGGGGTTTTAGGTGGATTATATAAAAATAAGATAGAATCAGTAGTATGATTGCATTGAGTGACTTGCAAGACAAAATAGGATATACATTTAAAAATATTGATTTATTAAGACAAGCTCTAACACACCGATCTTTTTTGAATGAGAATCCTCAATTTACTTTGGGACATAATGAAAGGTTGGAATTTTATGGAGATGCAGTCTTGGAAGATGTAGTTACTGCTTATCTTTTTCATCATTATACTGATAAAAATGAAGGAGAATTAACAAACTTAAGAGCAGCTTTAGTAAGAGGAGCTCATTTGGCTCAAGTAGCAGATAAAATTCAGCTAGACCAGTATCTAAATATATCTAAAGGAGAAAAAAATGATGATACAGCTAAAGCCTATATTACAGCTAATGCTATAGAAGCAATGATAGCAGCGTTAAGACTAGATGGAGGTTATGAAGTAGCTCAAAAATTTATCGAATACTTTATCATTCCAGACTTAGATACCATTATTGCGGAACAATCATTTATAGATGCAAAAAGTCTCTTACAAGAAAAATCTCAAGAAAAGTTTAATATTACCCCACATTATAAGGTTATTTCAGAAGAAGGACCTGATCATAATAAAATATTTGAGGTGATGGTTTACATAGGTGTAAAAGAATATGCTACTGGTAGAGGTAGCTCTAAGCAAAAAGCTGAACAAGATGCTGCCAAGAAAGCTCTAGATAAAATTTAAGCTATGCATATAGGCTATGACATTGATGGAGTACTGACTAAAAGAGACTATACTCATGTTTCTAGATTAGGAGTTAGAGGTTTATTTGCTTTGTTTCAAAAATATTTACCTCAAGTTATTGAAAATTGGACATTAACTCAACCATTGCAAGATAATATAGAAATTGCTCGTCAAATTGCCTCTAAGCATAAAATATCTATAATCACAGCGAGACCAGAAGCAATGCAACCTTATACAGCATATTGGCTCAAAAACATAGCCAATATTAAGTATGATAATCTGTATTGTGTCGGACTTAAAAAAGGTTTTTCAGATAGAAAGTTAAAATTAGCTCAAGATTTAGATATAGATGTATTCTTAGATGATACTCAAGAGACCATAGATTTATTTCAAGAGAATGGTATCAATGCTCATAAATTTGAAACATGGGAGGAGGTAGAAATATATTTAGATAAAATATGACTATTTTAGAAGGTTTTATTCTAGGTCTAGTACAAGGTATAACTGAAGTACTACCAATATCTAGTACCGCTCATTTGATTTTGGCTCAAAAAGTAATGAATATACAAGAAGTTAGTTTGTCATTTGATGTAATGATGAATTTTGGTAGTTTGATAGCTATTATAATATATTTTTGGGACATATGGATTGACTTAATAGTCGGAGTGCTCAACTTTTTTAAAATCAAAGGCAGTGTATGGCTATCCACTAGACCTCACATTAAACAATATGTACCTAGATTTAACAAAATAGAAACTGCTTATTCCAAAGAGACTAAATTCTATCAAGATTCTCTACATTCATTCAAGGTATCATTATTTTTGATAATAGCCACTATACCAGCATTATTAATCGGATATTTTAGTAAAGATTGGATTGAGAATAATGCTCGTACACCTCTAATTATAGCTATAGCTTTGATTATTGGAGGCGTATTGCTAGGTATATCAGATAAAGTTGGTAACCGTACTAAATCTATAAGTAATATCAATCCTTTTAAGGTATTAGTAATTGGATTTTTTCAGGTACTATCATTTATCCCAGGCTTTTCTAGAACAGGTTCGGTAATGACAGGAGCTTTATTTGTGGGGCTAAATCGTAAAGATAGTGCAGCTTTTGCTTTTCTCTTGGGAGCTCCGGTTATATTTTTAGCCACTATTGCTACCCTGCCAGATTTTATAACCACATATAGCTACTCATTTGCTAGTTTAGTAGCGTTTATTACCTCTGGTATAGTAACTTATTTTACCATTCATATACTATATAAAATTATTCAAAAACAATCATTTAAAGTGTTTGTTGCATATCGTCTAATTCTTGGTATACTATTATTAGTTGCAGTTTATACTAAAATAATATGAAAACAATAGTCTTTAATTGGAAAATGAATCCTAGCTCAATAGATGAAGTGAATAAAATTATAGAAGTGCTTGAGTCTGAGTCTGTAGCCGTAGGTAGATCCGAGCTTATAATCTTGCCACCTAGCGTCTATATGAACTTATTACAGCAAAAACAATCTAATATATTTGCTTCACTAGGAATACAAGACATCTCCAGTGCCTCCAAAGGAGCTTATACAGGACAATTATCTGCTGAAATGATAAGTAACTTAGGTGTTGAATATGCACTCATAGGACACTCAGAAACTAGAAAATACCAACAATATACAAGCCAAGATATAGCGAATAAATTACAGCAAGCACTCACATATAATCTAACTCCTATTCTTTGTCTAGGTTATGAATCAAAGCCTCAAACTAACGAAATAAATATAGATCTAATCAAGCAAGAATTATACGATATTATTTCCCCAAATAAAGATTTATTAGCTAACAAACATATTCTAATAGCCTATGAGCCAATTTGGGCTATTGGCAGTGGTATAATACCAAGTCTAGATAATATAGAAATGGTTAGCATATTTATTAAAAAAACTTTCCAAGATATAGTCCCTACAGAAGCAAATATAACAGTTAAAATTTTATATGGAGGTAGTGTTAATAAAGATAACATAGAAGAATTAAAAACTATCAACTCAATTTCGGGATTTCTAATCGGCGGAGCATCACTAGATATCAACCAAATTCCAAGTTTATTAAGTTAGGTTATTATAATTATGAATGATGGATTATGAATTTCGTAGCTGAGGGTTTATACCTCCATTTATTAGGTAGCCCTTTCAGTAGCCTTAAGTCCACCACCGGCACTTCGTGCCACCTCCTCCAAAGGAGGACAATTTAGTTGAAATTTTTATCTCCCTTGTGGAGATAGCCTCCGTAGGGATGGAAGGGAGAAGTATATTTTCATTCAGCCCTATTATAAAAAAATTGAGATTTGGCTTAAAATATGTTATGGTATATTTATATAATTAATGCTATACAATATGAAAATTGACATTATAACTCAAACTCAAGCTAATACAGATTATCGTAAGGTTATTGCGACTGGGGCGGACAGTCAGTTAGTTTTGATGAATTTACAACCAGGGGATGATGTTGGCGAGGAAGTTTATGGTGAAGTAGATCAGATCACAGTGGTAGTGGATGGTGCTGGCAGATTAGAAATGCCGGGTGATGATGGTCCGATTGAAGTTGGAGATTTGATTTTTGCTCCAGCTGGAGTGAAGCATAATATTATTAATGATTCTGAGGGAGAGCTTAAATTATATACTATTTATGCTCCTCCAGAATATGAACCAGGTTCAGTACAGGAAGCAGATGAATCTAATGAAGAGGATGATGTGGATGAAGATTTTGATAATTACGAGGACTAACTTATGAGAATACTTATCATAGAAGATGAAGCTGATATTGCCGATACTATAAAAATTTATCTTGAAAAAAAAGGTTTTGCGGTTGATGTAAGGTATGATGGTACTTCTGGATTTTCGGCTTTAAAATTAAATCAATATGATTGTTGTATTCTAGACCTTAATCTTCCAGGTAAGGACGGGATGGAGATTATTCATGATATTAGAGAATTGGGTAATATTGTGCCAATTATTATGCTTACGGCTCGTTCGCAGATTTACGATAAGTTAGATGGATTTAAGCATGGAGCCGATGATTATATTACAAAACCATTTCATTTAGCGGAGGTGGTAGCTCGTATTGAGGCTGTAATTAGGAGATTTTCATATAATAAAAATCATAGCCTGTATCTAGAGGATTATGAAATTATTCCCACTCAAAATAGAGTGGTTCAGTCAGATAAGGTGATTGAATTATCCACTAAAGAGATGCGATTATTGGAATATTTAATTCGTAACAAAAATCGCATTATCCCAGCTGAAGAACTCTTAGAGCATGTTTGGGATGATTCGGTGGATATGTTCTCTGATACGGTTAAAACTCACATTAAGACTCTTCGTAAAAAGATAGACCCTAATAAAACTATTATAAAAACTGTCAAAGGCAAAGGATATGGCATATTATAGATATCTTCACATTAACTTCACCAATCATTATCTATAGTGTATATAGAATCAATTAAATGATTCTGTATTAACTAAGAGACAACAATATGAGATACCAGAAACATTTTGTCCAAAGTAAAATGAGGGTACTCGGGGAGGCTCATAGTAGAAGTATTTTCAGTAATCAAAAGCATATTATAGGGCAGCATATTATTCATCACAAGAAAGATGGAACTATGAAATTTTGGAAAGGCAAACCTAGTCCGCAATGGACATAACTTACAAAAATTAATCTGAGGCCAACAATATAGCTCCTTTTCTACACATAGTAATTAATCCAATGTCTTAAATATAAGATAAATACTCTCCTTAGTGGGGAGCAGAAAATAGAGAAAGTATATCTTTCTCTATTTTCTATGTTATAATTTTCATATATGTTCAAGTATATTCATACTTTACAATTTAGATTAACTCTGTATTATACAGGGCTTTTTGTGTTATTGAGTTTGATTATAATTATTACAGTTAATGTGTTGGCAGTTAGATATTATGAGAGAACCGAGCTAGGTTTAGATGGATTGTCTCGGTATAGTACGGTTTTTTCTGAATTAAGAGATGCTTCTTTTCCTCATGATAAATTTATTGAAGTTATTCGGGATATTAGACAAAGTGATTTATCTACAATTAGGAGAAGTTCATTTTTTATTTTTGCTATTTTGGTGGCATTATCTTTGGTGGGTGGTAATGCTATTTCGGCTCAAGTTCTAAGTCCGATTAAAGATATTAATAAACAGATTAAAGCGATACAGGCAGAGTCAATGGAGAAAATATCATATCCCCATATTGATGAGGAGCTACAAGAGTTGATATCTTCTATTAATGAAATGCTTTTAAGATTAGGTAAAAGTTTTCGTTCTCAAAGAGAGTTTATAGAATATGCCTCTCATGAGCTCAAAACCCCACTTTCAGTTATAATGGCAAAGACAGATTTGATTTTAACTGATAATAAGTTAGCTAAAGAAAATATAAAATTATTGCAAGAGATTCAGAGTAAAGTTGACTATTTGAATGATTTAATTAATGATTTATCTCTTTTATCTTTATCTAAAGAGCATTTACAGTTTGAATCTGTAAGTATACAATCTATTTTAGATACTATTCTAAATAATATTAACGCTAAAGCTAAACAAAAAAATATAAATATTGTACTCAAAGGTAAGAATTTGGATAAAAAAATAGAGCTAGTGCCAATTCTAATTACTCAAGCGGTAGAGAATATTATAGAGAATGCTATTAAATACTCTACAGACGGTAGTGACATTGAAGTTGAGACGAAAATCCATAAAAAGTTTTTTACAATGTATATTAGAGATAATGGTATTGGAATTCCTGAACATTTGATTCACAGGATTTTTGATAAATTTTATAGAGTTGACTCTTCTAGATCAAAACATACTGGTGGTAGGGGGCTTGGGTTAACTTTGACAAAGGCTATTATAGAGTTACATAATGGAACTATTCAGGTACAATCAAAAGAGGGGGAGGGCACTATGTTTACCCTGCATATTCCTATTGGTTAGATTTTAGTAACTTTATTAAAAGTATACAAAAGAAAATTGTAGCATTGACAGTAACAATTGTAGCTCCAGTTGGTATATTAATGATTAGGGATATAACTATACCAATTATGATGCTAATCAATGCAAATAGAATGGCAAAAAGAATTGTATTTTGAAAGCTTTTTGAAACTTGTAAGCTGGAACTGGCTGGTAATATAATCAAGGCTGAGACTAACAAAGCCCCTGCTAATTTTACACTCATAATAACAGTGATGGCTGTGATTATGGAGAATAAAATATCCAATATAGTGACAGGAATCCCACTGATTTTGGCTTGTTCAGGGTTAAATGATATTGCCATAAATTCTTGATAAAACAGTATGATTATAGATAATATAGCAATAGATCCTATAATTACAAAACTTAGCTCTTGCTGTGTAATTGCTAATATATTCCCAAATAAATAGCTAAATATATCTACATTAAATCCTGTTGAAATACTAGATAAAATTACTCCTATAGCAAGACCCAAAGAGGCTAGGATCCCAATAATGGCATCTCCCTCGATTATATGATTGCGAGTTAGTGCATATATTATCAAAGAGGCTATAATGACTAAGGGAATAGCAATGATTAATGGATAAAACCCAAATACAAGCCCTATTGCAATAGCTCCAAAGCTAATATGAGCAAGTCCATCTCCAATTAATGACATTTTTCTTAACACTAGAAACACTCCCATCACAGCACAGACAACTCCTAGGAATAATCCAGCAATAATAGCTCTTTCAATAAATTGATATTGTAATATATTAATTAAATTACTCATGTTGATGACAGATAAGATGTTTGGCGTCCTCTCCAAAATAATTACTCATTTCCTTAGAGTTGCAAATATCACTAAACTCACCCCAAAAAATCACTTTATTATCCAATAAGAGTAGTTTTCTAGCATAAGTTCCTATGTCACTAGTATCATGAGTTATTAGTATAATAGCTACACCTTTTTTATATAATGTAGTAATCTGTTGATAAAATACTTTTCTGATTTCGGGATCAAGAGCATTGGTTGGTTCGTCCAGAATTAATACTTTTGGTTGTGAAACTAATGCTTTAGCTAACCAGACTCTTTGTCTTTGTCCTCCAGATAAATCATGAATTGAAGTTTTAGCAAGATTATTAATTTCAAGTTCATTCAGAATATCATTTACTCTTTTGATAGATTTTGAATCTAAGATACGAGGCCATTTGATTGATGATATTAAGCCTAAAGATACTATTTCCTCAACCGTAGCAGGGAATTGATGCGAATATTGGTTTAAAGATTGAGGTAAATAACCTATATAATTCCAGTTTTTGAATTTATTTAAAGGGGTATCCCAAAGTTTAATTTCACCAGTATAGTTATTCAGATTTAGTAAAGTCTTAATCAAAGTAGATTTACCAGCTCCATTGGGTCCTGCAATACCAATAAAATCATTTTGATAAATATCAAGATTAATATTGTCTAATACTTTAATATTATTAAACTCTACAGCTAAGTCCCGAATAGATATAATTGGATTTTTCATACTATAAATTATTATAGCATTTATTTGCACTCAAGGCCAATACTTAAATTCTCTAAATTTTGTCTCATAATATCTACAAAACTTATTTTGGATTTGAACTGTTCAGAACTAATGTTATGAGCCCCATTTAATTCTAGAACTGAAGCTCCAGTTTCAGAGGCAATAGTATTAGCAATTCTAGGTTCCACTAATTCTTCAGTGAAGATTGTTGTAGATTTAGTTTTTCTAATTTCACTAATTAATTTAGCTATATCTTTGGAAGAAGTATCGCTATTAGGGCTTAATTCATCGGTGGTGATATATGCCAGATTATATCTATTAGCTAAATATTCAAAAGTTCTATGTCCAGCTTGAAGAATAGTTTTATTCTTACACTTAGCCAGGGTAGATTTATAGTCCGTATCCAGTTGATTTAATGAGGCAATGACATCATTAGTATTGTTCTCTAAGATTGTATTGTCTATTATATTTAAGCTAGATATTACTTTCGAGATAGTCTGAGTAGCAATAACAGAGTTACTAAAGTCTAACCAAAAGTGAGGATCTAGATTAGAGTCAGATTTCTTTTCCTTTTTCTCATCTTCGTGACCGTGACTATGGTCATCATCATTCTCATGAGAGTGATCATCAGTGCTTTCAATCAAAGTGATATCTTCACTTACATTAATGACTTTGACTGATTCAGGTATATTAGCTACAATATTGGCAACCCATGGCTCCATAATATCTCCAGTGTAGATAAATATATCAGCTTCCTGAATTTTGATTATATCTTGAGGAGTCGGCTCAAAAGAATGTGGTTCGACACCAGGGGGTAATAATAATGAAACCTCAGCCTTATCTCCTACTAATTGACTAGTAAAGTCATAGAATGGGAAGAGAGTAGTTACTATGATTGGTTTTTTCACCTCTTTCTCACCAGTGCTAGCGGTTGGATTTTGAGTATTTGGTCTATTTGCTAATAGTACCGATCCAATTCCTAAGCCTATAATTAAAGCGATTAAAAATAGTCTTGATATTTTCATATTTTAAATATTAACTTATAATTTATGAATCTAGTATACACTACTTGCAAATTATTTGCAAGTAGTGTATGGCATATAATATTACAATCCGACACTTATCCACAAAACAACACTTGACAGGTGGGGGGGGAGCATGTGATAATACTAAATAGAGATAAAATAATCTATAATAAAAGTATTAATAACAAACTCATACATATGAATAATAGAATCAAGATACAAAACAAAGGGTTTACCCTTTTAGAGATACTATTAACTATAACTTTAATAGGCATATTAGCTACAATAGCTTTGATAGCCATTAATCCTAATAGACAACTAGGTCAGAGTAGAGACCTTAATAGACAAAAAGATATTTCAGACATACAACAAGCAGTTGAATTATATGCCGTTAGAAACTCTGGGGCCTATCCAGCTGGTATCCCAATAGGAAACTATAAAGATATATGTCCAGAAGGAGAGGTAACAGAGGAATGTGTAGATTTAAGTATGCTAGTCCCGAATTATATAAAAAGTATACCAAAAGATCCTATCGGGAATAATTATAAGATAGGTTTAAACCCAGAAAATAATAGTATTAGTGTCTGGTCAGATAATGCAGAACAAAGAGAAATAGGAGTAAACTTATTTCCCGTATTACTCGCAGGAGCTAAAGACCCTAGTTTTGATACAGGTGTGCCTGTTGGGTTTGATAGTAATGTAAGTACAATATTGCAGCAAAGTGATGGCAAGATATTGGTGGGAGGATGGTTTACCAGCTACCAAGGAGTTGCAGCTAATAGAATAATTCGTCTAAATAGTGATGGGACTAGGGATCCCAGTTTTAACACTGGTACAGGGTTTGATTTTGATGTTGACACCCTAGCTATCCAGACAGACGGTAAGATATTGGTGGGAGGATGGTTTACCAGCTACCAAGAAGTTGCAGCTAATAGAATAATCCGTCTAAATAGTAATGGCAGTATAGATACTAGCTTTAATATAGGCACAGGGTTTAATAATACTGTCAGCACCCTCGCTATCCAAAGTGATAGTAAAATGGTAGTGGTAGGAAGTTTTACCAGCTATAACGGTACGGAAGTCAATAGAATAGTAAGGCTAAATAGTGATGGCACAATAGATACTAGCTTTAATATAGGCACAGGGTTTAATAATGGTGTCAACACCCTAGCTATCCAGACAGACGGTAAGATAGTGGTGGGAGGATGGTTTACCAGCTACCAAGGAGTTGCAGCTAATAGAATAATCCGTCTAAATAGTAATGGCAGTATAGATACTAGCTTTAATATAGGCACAGGGTTTAATAATACTGTCAGCACCCTCGCTATCCAGAGTGATGGTAAGATAGTAGTGGGTGGACAATTTACCACTTACCAAGGAGTGTCAGCTAATAGAATAGTAAGGCTAAATAGTAATGGCAGTATAGATACTAGCTTTAATATAGGCACAGGGTTTAATAATTGGGTAAATACCCTCGCTATCCAAAGTGATGGTAAGATAGTAGGGGGAGG
>JBIKVS010000010.1:0-38152 GCA_044356725.1 Minisyncoccia bacterium | reverse complement strand
GACAAATTCACTTATTTTTACCCTTTCTTCTATATCTATATGTTTCATATATTCTATTTCTTAGCTTATATATGCCACTACTTATTTATTATATACCCTAGTGGTGCTTTTGATTATAGAATATGCGCATACAAGCGGAAGAACAAGCGGAAGAAGATAATGGTATCAATGGTGACGAAAGAATAGATTATAAATATACAGATGAAACCGGATACTAGTAAACTCTATGGCCTGCACATCAGTATCGGTGAAGCGGGCTTTTTTCTTTGTTTTATTGAATTTTTATCTAATTTATGGTATAATTATAAGATATACTATAAAATATTATAAATTAATGTTAAAATCTCCGTTAATCACTATTTCCTCACCTTCAGGAGGAGGGAAGTCTACTGTAACTCAAAAAATACTAAGATCATCTAGGAGATTTGCAAGATCTATCTCAGCTACTACCAGAGCTCCAAGAGTGAATGAAATAGAAGGGAAAGACTATCATTTTTTAAGTTTACAAGAATTTCAAGAGAAGATATCAAAAGATGAATTTTTGGAGTGGGAAGAAGTTTATCCGGATATTTTGTATGGCACTCTTAACTCGGAGATTGAAAATTTTGCTAAACAGGGTAAGGTGCCAATTCTAGCTATAGATGTACACGGGGCTTTGGAATTAAAAAAACGACTTGGAAGTAGATTATTGACTATATTTCTAGATGTTCCAAGTATAGAAGTATTGAGAGAGAGATTAAAATATAGAGCTACTGAGACACAAGCCGAATTAGAGAAAAGATTGCAACGCGCAGAGTATGAATTATCTTTTAAATATAAATTTGATATAGTTATTCCTAATATTAAATTTGCAGATACGGTAAAACAATCTCTGGATAGTATTGATGAGTTTTTGCATAAATTCAAATTATAAGCTATAATAAGCAAAGAGTAGTATTTGATATTGGTTATTTGAGATTATTGTTAATTAAATATTGTTACTCTAAATTGTTATTATTTTAATATTTTGTTATGAAAAAAAAATATAAGCAACCCTTTAGACCTAAAGGAGGCTTTTTTAGTAGTGCAGATGAAATTGTAGATAAAGATATTAAGCCAGCTACTAAGATTGAAGTTAAAGCTAATAACTCAGAACTTAAAGCTAAGTTATTATCAGAGCATAAAGCCTATAAACCCTCACATACACCGCAGTCGAAAGCAATAAAGCCCATGCATAAAGGTATGAAGAAGAATATTGGAGTGGGAGTTAATTCTTCACAATCCAAGTACTCTCCAAAGCGGCCAAACTTTGCTTTCATTGATGGGCAGAATTTAAATAAATCTATTCAAAGTCAAGGTTGGAGCTTAGATTATAAGGCATTCAGAGAGTATTTAGATACGCATTATGGGGTTAAAAAGGCGTATATGTTTATTGGTATGGTGAATACCAATCAGCAATTATATTCGGCTTTGCAAGATTTTGGATATCATCTTGTTTTTAAACCAACTTTAGCCACTAAACAAGGTGAATTAAAGGGCAATGTAGATGCTGAGATGGTATTATATGCTCTCACTCAAATTAATCAATATGACCAAGCAGTTATAGTGAGTGGAGATGGTGATTTTTATACTTTAGTTCAGTATCTGAAAAGTCAAGGAAAACTAAATACCTTATTAGTACCTAATGAAAAGGCATATTCTAATCTCTATGATTTTTTGGATATTAAAACTGATTTTGTAGATGATTTGAGGCAAAAATTAGAGTATAAGAAAAAATAATCATTCAATATTATGCCAGAATTACCAGAAGTAGAGAGCTTAAGACGAAGTCTAAAACCCTATGTTATCGGTAAGACTATTCAATCTATAGTAGTTCATAAACCTAAATTAGTGAGTGGTTCTGGGACCGTGAGGCAACCTCTAGAGCATAAAAAACAAGAGTTTGAAACCGAACTCATTGGGAGTAAGATTACAGATATTACTAGAGTTGCCAAAAATTTAATTATTCATTTAAGTAATGGGAAGGTTCTTTTGGTGCATCTCAAGATGACAGGTCAGTTAGTTTATCAAGATGATGATAAAAATAAAGTCCTAGGAGGACATCCGATTGAGCTATCAGAGAGTAAATTGCCAAATCAGCATAGTCATATTATTTTTGAGCTAGATAAAGGTAATTTATATTACAATGATGTGAGGATGTTTGGGTATGTGCTCCTTTATCCAGATTTAGAGGTGGTTTATAAATTAGGACATTTTGATAAAATTGGACTTGATCCTTTTGATGATAAATTTACGGCTGAGTATTTATATAAAAATTTAAAAGCCAAAAAATCTAAGCTAAAAACAGTTCTATTAAATCAAGAAATTGTCACAGGTCTTGGGAATATCTATGCCGATGAGGTATGTTTCAAAGCGGGTATTCTACCAACTAGATTATCTAATACCCTAACCAAAAAAGAGGTGGATAAACTTTATCAGTCCATTATAGAAATTATACCAAAAGCTGTTGAGATGGGAGGCTCTTCAATTGCTAATTATATTATGGCTGATGGCTCTAGAGGGACTTATGCTAGAGAACATAAAGTATATGGTAAAGCTGGAAAACAGTGTTTTGGATGCCAAAAACTCTTACAGAAAACAGTCATTAATAGTCGTACTACTGTCTTCTGTCCATTTTGTCAAAAATAGTGTATAATAGGATTATATAATCTAATATATATATGAAACAAAATAATAATTATGTTCTCGATCTTAATTTGAAATCTTTATTGCAAGGAGCTTTATTTTTGGGGGGGATTTGGATTATATTTTTACTAAGAGATGTAGTAGTTATTACTATTTTAGCTTTTATTGTCTCTTCTGGGCTTGTATTGGGGGCAAGATTTATGAATAGCTCACTAAAAATTCCTTATCAGCTAGGAGTGTTCTTCGTACTTTCAGTAATATTTGGAATAGCTGCATTATTATATCAACTAATAGTGCCTACTATTAGTAGTGAATTCACAACTTTAGTTAATAATTTGCCAAAACTATTTAGTGACTTTAATTCATTTATAGGTAATATCATTGATAGACCAGACTTTAATATAGTTGAATATCTGAACTCTACCACAGGAGGGAATGTTAATATTGGTGAGGTAACATGGGATATTATTACGGGTTTATTTTTTACAACCCAAAATATTATTAATACTATCTTTTATATAGCGTTTTTCTTTGCCGCTACCTTTTATATGGCGATTAGACCAAAAAATTTAGATGATATTATTAATATGTTTTTCCCTGCCAAAAAGCATAGATTGGTCAGTACTAAAATTAATCAAGCCAGATATAAGGTGGGTTATTGGTTGGCAGGACAATTACTTATATCCCTTATACTGGCCATTGTAACTTATCCATTTTTATTAATTATCCAAGTTCCTTATGCCTTGTTATTGTCTGTCATAGCTGCTTTTTTGAATATAATTCCAATTATTGGACCAATTCTATCAGCAATACCAGCTTTAATTTTGGCCTTAACTGGTGGCTTTAAGATATTTTTAGCTACAGGCTTATTTTATCTCATATTACAACAGGTGGATGGGAACTTTATGACCCCATTAATTATGAGAAAAGTAACCGGTATACATACTTTGATTGTGATGATAGTTATTCTACTAGGTACATCATTGGCTGGGGCTTTAGGAGCCTTAATTGCTTTGCCAGTAGTATCGGTTATCTCAATTTTTGTAAAAGGTTTAGAAGAAGAATAATATGGAAATTTATATAATAGGATCAATTATTGTTATTTTACAGATATTAGTCATCTTTTTGGTTAAAAACAATAAAACAGATAATAATCTAGATAATCTATTATCTAATTCAGAAAAAAGATTAAAGGATGATTTACAGACAATTCGAAAAGACTCTAGAGAATTAGCTCAAGAAGGAAGAGTTGAAATGGGGAATAATTTAAATGCCTTTGGCAATTCATTATTGAAGCGAATGCATGAATCCTCTGTAATGCAAAAAAGTCAATTAGAAATATTCTCTCAGCAATTAATGGAATTAACTAAACAAAATAGTACTAAATTAGAACTTATTCGTAATACAGTAGAACAAAGATTAACCGAACTGCAAAAAGATAATAATCAGAAGCTTGAAAAAATGCGAGAAACTGTAGATGAAAAATTACAATCTACTTTAGAAAAAAGATTAGCTCAATCATTCCAGTCAGTAAGTGAAAGATTAGAACAAGTTCATAAGGGGCTTGGAGAAATGCAGCATTTAGCAGTTGGAGTGGGAGATTTAAAAAAGGTATTATCCAATGTTAAAACTAGAGGAACTTGGGGAGAAGTTCAGCTTGGCAATCTCTTAGAGCAAATTTTGACTAAAGACCAATATCAAGCTAATGTAGCTACTAAAAAAGATTCTAAAGATATTGTAGAGTATGCTATCAAATTACCAGGTAAAGATAAAAATCTAGACCATATTTGGCTACCTATTGATGCAAAATTCCCGATTGAAGATTATCAACGACTCCTAGATGCGGAGGATGCTAATGATAGACTAGCTATTGATGCTGCTAATAAAGCGATTGAAAAAAGGCTCAAAGATGAAGGTAAAAAGATTAAGACTAAATATATTGATCCGCCTAATACCACCGACTTTGCTATTTTATTTATACCAATTGAGGGTCTTTATGCACAAGTGTTAAAATTACCTGGATTAGTGGATTTTATACAAAGAGAATATAGAGTTATGATAACTGGACCTACTACTATTACTGCGATTTTGAATAGCTTACAAATGGGATTTAGGACACTCGCTATTGAAAAACAATCCAGTGAAATTTGGCAAACTTTATCTGAGGTTAAAACTGAATTCGGTAGATTTGGAGAAATTTTAGAAAGAACTCAGAAAAAATTACAAGAAGCCTCTAATCAAATTGATGCAGGAGCAACGAGAGCGCGTGCAATTGAGAGAAAACTTAAAAATGTAGATACTCTAGAGCTACCCAAGGTAGAAGTGGATGTTATAGAAGCTGAGTTAGAACTATAAAACTAAATTTTTTAATATTCCTGTACCAACAATTGCAGCTGTCTCAGACCTTAGAATATATGGAGTAAAGGTTACAGGGACATAATTATATTTCTCTACTAAATTAGTGTATTCCTGCTTCTCAAAACCTCCTTCTGGACCAATTAGAAGTGTGATATTTGTAATATTATTAAGATTGATAGATTTTATATCCTGAGGATTATCACTAAACTGAGTATCTCCAATTAAGTTTAAACTGTTATTAGCTGCATACTCAATTTCATCTATATTTTGAATTGACATAGTAGGGAAGTGAACTCTTTCAGCTTGTTTGCAAGCCGTATTAATAATAGTTTGCCAACGCTGTAATTTATTCTCAAGTTTGTCTAGGCCAATTTGAGCAAACTTTGTCTTAGTGACAATAATCTCATCAACCCCAATTTCAGTTAATTTTTGAATTATCAACTCTAATAAAGGTACTTTGATTGTGGCTATAACACATCTAATATAAATATTATTATTAGCTATATTTTCTATATTTATAATCTCTAGATTAAATGGTTTGAGATTAGCTATTCTTAGGTTATATAAGTTCCCTTTGCCATCAGTGGCTTTGATATTAGCCCCAGGCTTTAATCTCAAAACATCTTTTATATGATGTATTTCATCTAGATCTAAGCTATTGGTGGTATTATCAAAGATAAAATAACCCATAATTTACTTCAATACTCTTTTGGTCATCACATACCACTCAGAAATTGAGGCATATCTATCAACAGATGAATTACCAGTAGATAATTTAATATTATTAATAATCGGGTTAGTATAGTATAGATATTGTGGTGAATAGATAAAGATAGCAGGTACATCATCAGCGATTTGCTTTTGGAATTGAGCTAAACTAGAAGTGATAACATTTACATCCGTGTTAGTTCTAGCAGTTTCAAGATATCCATCATTATTTATATTGGTGTATTGAGATAAATTCAGACCAGGACTATTGATTTGCGAAGAATGCCAATAAATATAAGGGTCAGGATATATATTAAGCCCAAGTCCCAAGAATAGAGCTTGATAAGAGCGATTTCTAATTTGATTATTAGATAGTTCATTAAATGGTATTACCTCAGTATTCATTTGGATTCCGGTAGCCTTAATTTGCTCTTTTAGCATTTGGGTAACTTCATCTACTTTATTACCTCCAGCCACTAATAGGGTGAATTCAGCTTTCTGATTATCTTTTTCTCTAATACCATCCCCATCATTATCTTTCCAATTAGCTTCATCTAATATTCTTTTAGCATTATCAATATTTTGTTCAATCGGAGTGTCTACATAAAATTTATTAAAAGGACTAAGCACGCCATTAATAGAGGTTGCTTCTCTTTGTAAAACATTATTTATAATCTCATCTCGATTAATTGAATTAGAAATAGCCTGTCTGATTTCTTTATTAGTGAATAAAGGATCTTTGACATTAAATATAATTCCAAAAGATTGGGGGATGTTCAGAATATTGGTTTGGAATTTATCTGATTCATCTAAAGGGTTTTTGAGTTGGGTGATAGCTTGTATTTTGTTTTGTTTGAAATCTTGAATCATATCCTCTTCTTGAGCATAAAACACTAAAATAAATGTCTCTATATTAGGTTTTTCACCAAAATAATTAGGGTTTCTCTCAATGGTCACAGATGCAATATTCCCATCTTTTTTCTTTTGAATCGATTTATAACGGAATTTACCAGCACCTACTGGTTCCAAATTGGCTTTAGATAAAAGAAAGGCACTAGGCTCTAGATTTTTCCAAATATGTTTTGGCAAAATACCAAAGGTTAATCCAGATAAAAAGGGTGAATAGCTAGCATTTAGATTTAATTTTAAGGTAGAGTCATCCACTCTAGTTATAATAACCCCTTTGAGAGCAGAGTTAAGAGAGCTATTATAATCAGGATTTTGTATAGTCTCTATTGTAAAAATAATATCATCAATAGTCAGAGGAGTATTGTCATCCCAAGTAATTCCAGATTTAATCTTGAAAATATATTCCTTGCCATTATCTCCAACTGTATATTCTTCCACCAATTCATTTACTATATTTCCTTCGGCATTCAATCTAAATAATGTTGGGTAAATCAAATACTCCAAAACTCTATCAGGTTTATTGACATCATTAGAAAAAGATAAAACAGGGTTAATATATTGTGGTTGCCCTATAATACCTTCTCTGATAATACCTCCAGTTGTAGGAACTTCTTTAGTTATAACACGATAGACTACACTTCCAAGTACGATTAAAACAATAAAAAGAATAATAAAGTTGAAAAAGATATTATTTTTAAAAGATTTAGGTAATTTACCAGTAGGGATATTTTTAGAAATATCCTTGAGATTTAAGTGATTTAGAGGATTATTTTTATTGAGGTTCTTGATGCCTTTAGGGATGTTTTTGGGAATATTCTTAGGAATATTCTTTGGATTAATAGATCTAGGAATTCGTTTGATAATGTCCATAAATATAATTTAATGAGTTAAGATATCTAATAAAATATTAAATACTAATCTATAGAGCAATATAGACAACACTTCCAACTATAATCAGAATTCCAAAAAATATAGTAGCTCTAAATAAAACTTTTTCTAAACCTCTTCTAGTTTGGTAAGAGGCTCCGCCACCACCGAAGGTAGAGGATAGTCCGCTACCCATTTGTTGTAACAAAACGGATGCTACTAGCAAGACAGAAAGGGTAATAAGAGCAATAGAGATATAGGTTTCCATAAGAATTAATTATTATCGTAAAAATACATTAGATAACATATTTATACTACTAATTACGATTGAGGTCAATATCATTGATAAAATAGAACTAAAATCTAAGCCAACTAAAAGCTGATCTAGAGCGTAGAAAGCTATTAAATTTAAGACAAAAGAAAACAAACCAAGAGTCAGAAATATAATCGGGAAAGAGATAAGTTTAATAATAGGTAAGATAATCGAGAATATAACAGTAAATATCAACCCAGCAATCAAAAAGTAATATAAAGGTATATCAGGACTAACTATAACCCCTGGGACTATAACGCTAGCCACATACAGCCCCACACTATTAGCAATAATCGAAATAATAAATCCCATTTATATAATTTTTAATTATATAATATTATTATATCATAAAATTGCTATTTTGTATATAGTTCAGCTGTTTTTTATGTTATTAAGACTTGACAATATTAGTATTTTTTGGTATATATAAAGGGCAGTTTTGGGGAGTTTCCTCAATGTCCAGTTCATTTCACAAACTTGCCGGCACCGTGCTGGCTGCAACCGCTACTCTTGGGGTTGCACTTCCTGCATCCCCGGCCAAGGCCACGCCTTCAATAAGGGATTGCAGAGCAGATGATTTTCTAGTATACTTTGATACTCGTAACAATGTTTTGGCAATCGACGAAGTCAACTCAGTTGACTGTCCAGTATCAAATGAGATTGGAGTACTCTTCCATAATCATCCTCATCCTATAACTTTAACAAAAGTTACAAGTAGGTGGGTGAGTAACCCCTACCCAATCTATAAGGGCGGATGCTATGCAGTTGATAAGGTGTACGTCACTCCTACATACGGACTAACTCCTTCTGGGAGATATGATCAAAGAATCGTTATAAAAAGTGAACCTAATAGTGGGTACCCCAATATACGATTTTGTGGAGAATATAATTCTCACGAGACTGTGTCTGAAGCCTCCACCTTGCCTCACCCAGTGGCTCCACCACCTCCAGTGGTGCTACAACAGCCTCTGAGACAGGAGTCTCGCACCGAGTCTTCACAGTCTCATAGAAATGGTCAGAAAACCATTCTGGATGTAGCCCGGTGTATTTCCAGCAAACTGGGGCAAATTACCTGGAATGGTTGGGACACCGATTTCAATTTACTTTTCAGGTCGATTAAGGAATGTTTTTCTACCTGACTCACCTCCAAAAAAAACCCCTTCCCCCCAAGCCCTCGCTTGCGGGGGCTTTTTTCTTTATTTCAAAATATAATAATTATCAAATTCAACAAATTCTCTTCCAGTAGACTGACTAATATTCTGGAATAATGCCTTGTTTTCTTTATTAGTAATATATAAAACATTTTTTTCTAATTTGTTATTCTGTAAATCTTTTTCTAATTGAGTATTAAATTTTTTAGCTATATCAGCATCGTAACGAGATAAATATCCAGCATTGATAGGAATATTATTTTGAGCTGCCCAGAAGGTGAATATTATATAATCATCACTTCTGTTATAAGTTCTTTGCCCCCCGGGATACATGTATACAGCTTTATAATTCTTGATTAAATCTCTCCAAAAAGCTCCTTCTTTAGAGTTGATGGTAGTAAACTCTTGATTCTTGAATAATCTCTCTTTAATCAATGGACCAATATCTAAAGCCTGGGCAGTTAATAAGATTAATAAAATAGAGTAAGCTTTTTTAGGTAATAATTTATACAATAAATATATAACAAAAACTATAACAACATACATCAGAGGCCATATAAACCTACCATTAGCTCTAATTACTCCAGCTTTTTCCAAAAACAATCTAATTAAATAAATATTACTATGAGCCTCCAGTTTTACTGCAATATCTCTATATAATATGGCATACAAAGATATTCCTAATATAGCCAAGATAAAGAATATTTTTTTACTTTGTAATAAAGATTTTATATAATTAAATATAATCTTTAATATTGGAACTGGTTTTTGAATAAGTTTTACTATTAAAACAATACAATTTAATATAATAGCAATCAACAAACCAAATCCAAGATAAGCAAAGCCCTCGTACTGTAGCATATATCTTGGTTCGCGAACATTTAGCCAAAAAGAAGCGTCTCTAATATGATGATTCCAAATCGCATAAGCAGGATTAAAGAAAGTCTGTAAACTAGCTGAATAATATCCCAGACTTTGTCTGTCTCCAATAGAATATTCTACAAAATAGCCAATGTATAACCATAAAATATAAGGTATGATAATAGCTAATATAGATAGTAATATAACCTTAGGCCAAGATTGAAATCTCCATAAATTAGCTAAACTCAAAGTAATAATCATAATAGCTAGATAAGGGTGAATTAAACTACTCAATATAATAGCTAAAAAGTTTAGATAAATATCTTTAGAGCTACCCTTGAAATTCAGATAATTGTAAATAGTCAATAAGATTAGCCAATGAGCAGTCAAAGCAGGATGATTAAATCTAGCAATCAAAGCCGGAGTTAATTGTAATAATACTCCAGCTAAAATAGAATAATTATTAGGTAAATTAAGTTTTTTGAATATCAGAAAAGCCAGATAGCCTTGTAAAATAAGGTTTAGCAAAAGCCATAATCCGATATATTGAAAAAATCCCGGCAAAATAAAGTTAAATAACTTAAAGCTAATCGCTAAAAGGGGAATACTATCAGTATATCCAATATTAGTTGTGACAGGATATAGTAAATTATTAAATTCTCCTAAAGGCCAATTCCAAGTATCTCTTCTAAAAAACTCCCAACCTAAATGATGTTGCGGCCAGTCCGAAGCTTGTAAAAGCCACTCCACATTAAAAGGTAAAACATTCCAAATCCCAATTTTATAATGAAAAATAATAATTGCAACTATAATAAAAATATAAATAGGCCTAATTTTGAGGGACATATAGTAGATTTATCAAATATTATTAAATTATATCATACTTCAACATTGAGATGAGTAAATATTTAACAAATAGCTTAGGAAATGCTATAATGAGCATGTATTATAATAATAAAATATGGCAGGACCTATAACACATATAGTCTTAACGGATAAAATTTTTAATCAATTTTTCTCAAATTTTAATAAAAATGAATTTTTGATAGGTACTAGTTTTCCAGATATACGCTATTTAACAAACAGTATAGATAGGGACACTACACATTTTAATGGTACTAATTTAAACTTAAAAAGTTTAGATAAAGATAATAGCTTTATTGCTGGTGCCCAGTTTCATGTTATAGTGGATGAAGTTAGAGAGCAATATATTGTTAACAATAATTTATATAATCTAGTCCCAGAATCTAAGTATTTGACACAGTGTATAAAAGGTTTAGAAGATGAATTATTATATGAAAAAATCAATACATGGCAAGATATATCACAATCTCTTAATAATAATATTCCCTATGATAATATACCTTTTAAATTAGATAAAGTTTATATTGATAAATGGTATTCAGCTCTTCGTGAATATTTTGCTTTTTCACCAACTCCTGAGAGTCGAGAGCGATTCATTACACAAATTGGGTTTTCTAAACAAGATGCATTCCTTATAAATAAATTAATTTCTGAAGTAAAACAAAATGAAGAAGTCAAAAACATCATATATGGATTATTTGATAGGTTTTTAATATTACTTGAGGAGTTTGAGCTTGCTCAACAAATTATCAAAAATAATTAAATAATCTAGTATAGGATACAAAATATAATAATATGAAGTTAACTTTAGATAAAAATCTCGTAGCAAATTATACTAATACCTCACAAAAAATAAGAGTTCTGAGTGAGTCTTGGGTTTTGGAAGAAATTTATTGCCCAAATTGTGGAGGTGTAGTCTCAGGCTATAAGAATAATAAACCTGTAGCTGATTTTTATTGTTTAAAATGTTTAGAGGATTTTGAGTTAAAGTCAAAGCAAGGTAAATTTGGTAATAAGATATCGGCTGGAGCCTATTCTAAAATGATAGAGCGAGTTAATTCAGACAAAAAGCCAAATTTTTTCTTTATGAGCTATCTGTTGGATGTATTAGGTGTGAATAATTTTTTTGTAGTCCCAAAGCATTTTTTCATAACTGAAATTATTGAAAAAAGAAACCCATTATCAGATACAGCTCGTAGAGCTGGATGGGTTGGATCAAATATTATTTTTTCAAAGATACCAAAAGCTGGTAAAATTTTTTATATTGAAAATGGGAGTATCATTCCTAAACAAGAGGTATTAGATAAATGGCAAAAAACGGTATTTTTAAAACAAATAAAGAAAACTGAATCTAAGGGGTGGATTTTGGATATTATGAATTGTATTGATATGCTAGATAAAGAAGATTTTTCACTGCAAGAGATATATGCTTTTGAATATGATTTATCTATTATTCATCCTGAGAATAAGAATGTTAAACCTAAAATTCGTCAACAACTACAGTTTTTAAGAGATAAGGGATATCTTGAGTTTATAGGAAGTGGTTTATATCGATTAAAATAGTTAATTAGATGAGAAACATCATAGGTAATATTTTAAGGTTGAAGTTTACTTTGTCTCCCCTTGGAGGCAGGGAGTACCCGTAAAAAGGCCTTAGCCTTTGGGAAAGGGGTCGGGAAAACGGTAGTTTTCCCGTGTAGGAAGGCTGTGAAACCGTGAGGTTTCACAGGAGCAAATCTTATTTGCGACGGGGGAGGGAGGACAAACTTTGAAATACTAAAATAAACTCTTGTTTGTAATAATATTAAACTTTATCCACCACCGGCACTTCGTTCCACATCCTCCAAAGGAGGATAGTCACTTATCTAATATTTTGTGTATTTCTTTCTCCTCATAATGCATGAACATTTATTTGTTTTTCAGAAGGTGGTCTAGATCGTTTATTCAAAATAAAAAGTTCAGAGTATTGGGTTACTCTGAACTATCTAAACGGCCTGAAGGCGCTTTCAACTAGCGATCTTTTTGTATAGCCATACTGGCATTATCATGAGAATTAATTCTCTGAAATACCAATTGGATTTGGTCTTGGTTCTAGATTGAGTGCAGTCTTTACAGAACCAGCCTTTTTTGCTCAAGGCTTCAGGGCAAACTCTGATTGCGATATTAGCTTTCTTTTCATTGATTGCTAACTTGAGATCTCTTCTACATCTCCACAGATGTGGGTAAGCACAAGCTATATATAATGTGCTTAAATTGTTCGCCATTGCCCAAGCAACGGCTCCTCTAGCTATTCTCAATGTTGGTGGTGGATAACCGGGTCTTTCTACAGTGTAGAGCACTTGCATCCTGTCTCTAAACCCAGCCTTTTGTAAAAGAGTTATATCTACATCTATTTGGGTGTAGATTCCAGGGTATGAAGGGATTTGTATCCCGCAAGCCATTTTGGCAATTTTTTGGTTTGCCATTGTGGAGCTAGGCGCTCCAAAGGCAAAAGCTACACAAGCAGTGTCCATAAAGAGCTCCTTCTCCTGATGTTGGAGATAAAAGTTTGCAGTTGATTATTAGCATAATTATTACATTTTGTCAATTATTGCTATATAGAAAAATATTATTTTTAAAAATAAAAAAGCCCCAGCACTATGCTGGGGTCTCTAGGGTGGGTTAGTGGTAATGGTGAGAATTATATTCTCTTGTCTTGGTATATTGATTGTCAAGCAGCCTCATGACGTCTCTCGTGAGCTCGGCGACCATGAGGGCGTCGTTTTTGCAAGAGCTCAAGCTCTTCAGTCACTACCACCGCTGTTGGTGGTGCGGACTGCCTGCGGCGCTTGCATGGTGATGTTGGCGGGGGCTCGTCAAGTACTGGAGTCTCGACCACTTCAGTTGTTGCTGGAGGGAGCTTCGGCTCAACCTCGACGGCGATGGGTAGGGTAGTGGTCGAGACTTCCTCGACGATGATCAGTGCCTGTTCCGTTTCAACGGAAGTCTGGGGCACAATCAGCTGAACCCAATGATGGGCTAGCCAGTCGTTGAGGCGATGCACCCAGTGGCCGAGAGTTTCCCCGGCAACCCAGATGCCGACCATCAGGGCGATCAGACCGTGGAACACGATCTTGCTCACTTCTTCCCAGTCGATGAGACTGAGGATTCGTCCGGTACGGACGCAGAGATTGGAAACGAACATTGTTTTGCCCTCCAAGGGACGAGTCCAGTTTGGGAGGTCTTTCTGCTTCAAGACCTGCAATCAAGCTGGGTGTGCTTCACAAACATAGCATATTTTGCGGTTTTTGTCAAGGTTAATTAACTTAAAAATTAAGTATATTATACATCCACACATACTTAATATATAGTAAATTATTTATAGTATGAATATCTTTCTTGTAGGTGTTTTTAATGAGTGCTATGGTTTAATATCATTATAAATATACTATATTTTGGAATATATAAAATTCCTCTCCCAAAACCCTTGACACCTCTTCAGATTTAATGTATTATAAATATCGTACTCGCAACTTCACACTCAGCTCACCAAGAGAGCAATATGGCGACAGAGATGACCTCTTAAAGTTCAACCTTTGAGATATTATCATCTGTTTCTATAAGAGGGTTCATTCACAAGTAAATTTAGGTAAATGCAATTTTACTACTTTCACCAATAAAGTATGAATCAGAATTTAAAAAGATGAGTTGGTAAGCGTAAATGGGGGATGCCTTGACATTAAGAAGCGAAGAAGGACGTAGACTGGCTGCGATAAGCTTCGGGGAGCCGCCAATCAGGCTTTGATCCGGAGATGTCCGAATGGGGAAACCCACTTAGGGTAATGCCTAAGTATCCTATTATATAGGGAGCGAACTCGGGGAAGTGAAACATCTCAGTACCCGGAGGAAAAGAAAACGAATGTGATTTCCTTAGTAGCGGCGAGCGAAACGGAAGGAGCCCAAACCTCAGACTTCGGTCTAGAGGGGTTGTAGGGTAGAACATTCCGTAAGGAGGATGTATATATATTGTTAGATGAGTAAGCTGGAAAGCTTAGCCGTAGATCGTGATAGCCGAGTAATCGAAAATAATGTATATATATCGGTTCTATTCCTGAGTAGGACGGGAAAAGAAAGCCCTGTCTGAATCCACCAGAACTAACCTGGTAAGGCTAAATATTACTTAATGTCGATAGTGAACTAGTACCGTGAGGGAAAGGTGAAAAGCAGTCCGAGAGGACAATGAAATAGACCTGAAACCATTTACGTACAAGGAGTCGGAGCCCGCAAGGGTGACGGCGTGCCTATTGAAGAATGATCCAACGAGTTACGTCTCATCAGCAGCTTAAGTCTCAAAAGGACGGAGGCATAGAGAAATCGAGTCTTAACGGGCGATATTGTTGATGGGAGTAGACCCGAAACCAGGCGAGCTATTTATGGCCAGGGTGAACTTTGAGTAACATCAAAGGGAGGCCCGAACACACTAGTCGTGCAATTCTAGGTGATGAGCTGTGAATAGAGGAGAAATTCCAATCGAGCTTGGTAATAGCTGGTTCTCTCCGAAATAGCTCTTAGGCTAGCGTTAATTGATCCCTACTGGGGGTAGAGCACTGAATGGATCTGGGGCCTTCGGGTACCCAATCTAACCAAACTCCGAATACCAGTAGATTATAGATTAGCAGTTAGAATGTGGGGGCTAAGCTCCATGTTCAAAAGGGAAACAGCCCAGACCGTCAATTAAGGTCCCTAAACTACACTAAGTGGGAAAAGTTGTGTATTTTCTGAGACAGGTAGGAAGTTGGCTTAGAAGCAGCCATCTTTTAAAGAGTGCGTAATAGCTCACTACTCTATTCCCTCCTTCGGGAGAGATAGGAAAATATGCGCTGAAAATGTAACGGGGCTCAAGTGTAGTACCGAAATTACGGATTATATATTAATTTATTAGTATTATAATGGTAGGAGAGCGTTCCTTGTGCACTGAAGCTGGACCCGTGAGGGCCGGTGGAGCGCAAGGAAGTGAGAATGTTGGAATAAGTAACCGCAAGTTCAGTTAAATTCTGAGCCACCGAAATCCTAAGGATTCCTCCGCAATGATAATCATCGGGGGGTTAGTCGGGCCTAAGGTTAACTTCGTGAAACGGAGGTAGCCGATGGACAACAGGTTAATATTCCTGTACCGGCAATGGCTTGTAAATGTGGGGACGCATCATGGTATTTTATGTGTCTTAATGGATTGAGACATATGTGTTTCTGTAGAGCTGACTTTGAGGCAAATCCTTGAAGTCATTAAAGCCCGAAAAACGCATAAAGAAGACTCGCGAGAGAATTCAATATAAGAGACCCAAGGTGACAAGAAAAGCCACTATGCTCATAATTTATTATGAGATCCATTGTCGACCGTACCGAAAACCGACACAGGTGGGTAGGTCGAGAAGACCAAGGTGAACGGGTGAAAGTTGGTTAAGGAACTCGGCAAAACAGCGACCGTAACTTCGGGATAAGGTCTGCCTATAGCAATATAGGCCGCAGCTAAAGATTCCCAGCGACTGTTTATCAAAAACACAGCTCTCTGCTAACTTCACAAGAAGGAAGTATAGGGGGTGACTCCTGACCAGTGCTGGAACGTTAACGATGGCAGTGAAAGCTGACTGTCCGAAGCGCCAGTGAACGTCGGCGATAACTATAATCGTCCTAAGGTAGCGAAATTCCTTGTCTGGTAAATTCAGACCCGCTTGAATGGAGTAACGACTGGGAAACTGTCTCAACCAACTGCCCGGTGAAATTGCAATAACGGTAAAGATGCCGTTTACCTACAGAAAGACGAGAAGACCCCGTGGAGCTTTACTATAGCTTGGTATTGTATTTTTGTTTATTTTGTTCAGAATAGGTGGGAGACTATGATAGCTTGTCGCTAGACAAGAAGGAGTCGCCAGTGAGATACCACCCTTGGTTTATGAGAATACTAACCTCATACTAATACTATGAGAGACAGTGCCTGGTGGGTAGTTTGAGTGGGGCGCTCACCTCCTAAAAAGTAACGGAGGTGTTTATAAGGTTAGCTATCCCGATATGGAAATTCGGGAGATAGTGCAAAGGCATAAGCTAGCTTTACTGCAAGACGTGTATGTCGCGCTGTAATGGTTTTCATTACACCTCTATTGTATATGTTTCTTTTAGAAATGAATACTTTAGTTGAGTCACGAAAGTGGAACTTAGTGAACCGACCATCCTTTGTAGAAAGGTGGAAGATCAGCAGATAAAAGTTACCCCGGGGATAACAGGCTAGTCTGGCCCAAGCGTCCATAGCGACGGCCAGGTTCGGCACCTCGATGTCGGCTCGTCCCATCCTGGGGCTGGAGAAGGTCCCAAGGGTTTGGCTGTTCGCCAATTAAAGGGGCACGCGAGCTGGGTTCAAACCGTCGTGAGACAGGTTGGTCTCTATCTTCTGTAGGCGTTGCTACTTGAGAGAATTTGTCCCTAGTACGAGAGGACCGGGATGAACAAACCTCTGGTGTACCAGCTGTCATACCAATGGCACTGTTGGGTAGCTAAGTTTGGTCTGGATAACCGCTGAAAGCATCTAAGCGGGAAGCCGTACTCAAGATTAGGTAGCTCATGCGACCGTGGAAGACTACCACGTTGATAGGTCACAGATGTAAGCATAGTAATGTGTTCAGTCGAGTGATACTAATGTCGCTAAAACTCATCTTTTTAACTTTTGATTGATACTCAAGAGAATGTAGTATTGCATTACCTAAATTTACACCAATTCTGGAGCATAAGATTATCTTTTTTAGATAATCTTGTGTTCGAGAACAAAAATGTCCTTGTGATTTATCGCAGAGGGGTCCACCTAGTTACATTCCGAACCTAGAAGTTAAGCCTCTGTGAGTCGATGATACTCCTAGTGGGGAAAGTAGATCATTGCAAGGACTTTTTTGTTTATAAAAAAAGACCCCAGCCATTGCTGACTGAGGTGGGAATGCTTGGAGAGTGGTGAAGTATCAAGTCTGATGTGGTATTTCTACGTCTGGAATGTCGCAAATATCATTCCATATAGACTGACTATCCTTGAGAAGGATGTCATAACTAATTGTGGTTGCTCTTACCAAATCTCCCTGGAGGAATACAAATCCTTCCTCTTCACCTTCTGGAATCGAGAATCCCAGAAAGCATTCTAGAGCATGTTGGATACCAAATTCACTGTTGGGATTGCATCCACTGGTATCCAAAATAACTTTTTCGAGTAGTCTTCTCGGTGAGAGCGGACCATCTTCGAGAATACCCCGAATCATTTCGTGGTATTCAGGTTGTTCTGATAAAAGCACTAGAGTTTCCTCAAATTTACAAAAGTCATTATACCATAAAATATTAAAAATGTCAATATATATTTACAAACTTATGTATTATTATGGGGTATATAAAATTATACGATATAATTAAATATAATAATTATGTTAAAGTATGAAATTAAAAACTTCGTAATCATATATTTATGCATAATTTATACATACTAGAATAAAATAATTAAAAATGATATTATATAACTACATTTAATTTGCGATTAATAGTCGAACTTCGCAAAAATTAGTGTTATGTACAAGACAGCTTTGAAACGGATTCAATAATTTATGGATTATTTTTATGAATGATATTTTAAAAAGTGAAGCCGACAATATTCTATACCATAATAAATTACACAATATTCTCGAAAAATATGGTGTTGTAAATCTGCATGGTAGCTATAAACTCAATCTGATGACATGGAGAGATTTAGATATTTATCTTGTAAATAATGAAATATCCAGACAACAATTTTTCGAATTAGGGAAACAAATTGAATCCCATTTTACTCCTTCGAAAATGCATTGGAGAAATGAATACTTATTAAAAGCAAAGCATTTACCTGTTGGTTTATACTGGGGAATTTATCTTAAAGATTCTTATAATAATAAATGGAAAATTGATATTTGGTATATCAATGAAAATGAATTCGAAAAATTAAATTCATATACCTCTAAAATATGCAATTTACTAAATAAATCCAATAGGGAAATAATTCTTGATATTAAATCTAAATGTTATAAGCAAATAAATTATCGAAAAGAATTTTATAGTACTGATATATATGAAGCTGTTCTTGAAAATGATATTGTAAATTATTCTGATTTTTACATTTATTTAAAATCAAAAGGTATAAATATCATGGAAACACCGCCCAGCACATAACAGCAACTATACAAAATATACTTCCAAAAGCTTCTTTTTTCTTGTATACTTTTTATGTGATCTGCCCATCAAGTAAAATTTAAGTTTAAATTTAAGAATTTCTATATGGCAAGAAACTTAGCTATTATCATATTGTATGATAAAGACAAAAAAATATTGCTTCAGCATCGTACTGAGGATGCAAAAAACTTACCAGGATATTGGGCTTTTTTCGGTGGAGGTATTGAAGCTGGTGAAACTCCTGAAAAAGCCGTTAGGAGAGAAACACTTGAAGAGTTGAATTACACTCTCCAAAACCCGAGATTAATATTAAAGCAAGATTTTTTGTGGAAAAACGAAACTAACGAAAAACATATTTTTATGGAAGAATATGATCCTAGTAAAAAACTCACTTTATGTGAAGGTCAAAATCTTGGTTGGTTTCATCTTTCAGAAATTGATGGGCTAAAAATTATTGACCACGATATAGAAGTTCTTAAATATATTAAGGATAGATATTAAAATTTTTGAAAAAGTGGGGAAAGTAGATCATTGCAAGGACTTTTTTGTTTTGGGAAGTTAAAATATGTTATAATATTGTAAGTACATAGTAGTAAAATATGAAATTAAAAAATTCCTAATCATATATTTATATATAATTTATATACACTGGTATAAAATAATTAAAAATGATATTATATAAATACATTTAATTTGCGATTAATAGTCGAACTTCGCAAAAATTTGTGTTAGCTGAGATAACTTATATCTTTCTTGCTCCTTCGGACATAAAATAAAAGAGCAATTATTTTTTTAGTATGAATTTAAGCAAAGTAAAAATAGAATCAGAGCGACTGCTATTAGTGTCTGGAAATGTAGATTTTGCGGAGAATATTTTTTTAGAATATCGTGATCCAGTCATTAAATATATGAACTATGGCCCGCCAGAAAGTCTAGAAATTTTAAAAGGACGGATGAAAAATCGTGAAACTGAAATGAAAGAAGGCGTGCAGTTATTCATGGCTATTTTGCTAAAAGAAACTGGAGAGTTTATTGGCTGTATGGCTCTGGAAGATCTCCAAGAAGAAAATCCTGAAATGGGTGGATGGCTAAAAAAATCTGCTCATGGTCACGGTTATGGCAGAGAAGCCGCAGCAGCTCTTAAGCAATGGGCTGAAGAGCATCTTGAATATGGTCATATCCTCTGGCCTTGTGCGGTTGCGAATAAATCAAGTTGTAAATTAGCAGAGTCACTTGGTGGTAAAGTCCATAGAGAATATGAGAAAACAACGGCCAGAGGAACAACATGGACATTTAGAGATTATTGGATTCCAAAAAACGACGAAAAATAATTGCTCTTTTATTTGTTTGGCTGTCGCCAAAAGAAAAATCTACATTACATCAGCTAACACTGCGTATGTGGTTACTGTAAAAAGACAATAAAATAATGAATATGCAAAATAAGAAAATTCAAGTAAATAAGTTTCTAGTTGAACTTTTCGGTCGAGAAACAACAAGATTTGATTTGTTGGCAATAATTATCTGCTCTGTTTCATTTGCAACACTGACAATGATACTGAAATGGAATGTAGACATATCAACAATTAAAAAAATTATCCTCACCATCTTGGCTCTCGACATTGGGGGAGGTGTTGTTGCAAACTTTACGACAGGAGCAAACAATTATTATTTTGAGTCATTAAGAAAGAGATACTTGTTTATTTTCTTTCATATTTTACAGCCTTTAATTCTAATTTGGATTTATCCAAGTGATTCATTAGCTATAATGGGCATATCATTATTGACTTTGACAAGCTCAATAATTGTTTTGAATTTAAAAAATCAGTATACCCAAAGAATAATTGCTGTGACACTTTTACTTTTGTGTATAATTCTAACTCCAATATTAAATTATTCCGACAATTTGCTCCAAATAGTAATACTTTTATATTCAATGAAACTTATTTTAGCCTTTAGTGTAAATTGGACTTCAATTAGTAAAGATGAAGCAAAAGCAGATAATAAAACAACGACCAGCTAAAAGCCTGTAAGCGATATCCAAGTATGAAATCAATACTATAGTAGTTTACAAAATATAATAACCATTTATTCTTTTATCTAAAATATGCTATATTATATGAAATAATTATATTGTATGAAAGAAGTTGGACAAATTGGAAAATACATTGTATATAAATTAGATAAAGATATAGCTAAAATATATAGTAAACAAATAACTAATTTAGTCAATGATATTCCTTTAGTTGAATATAAAGAGCAAGATATTTTAGCAGATTATAAAAAAGATAGAATATTCTATGGGAAATGGGAGCATAGTCTTATAGTTTTTGATAATAAAACACCAATAGCTATAATTATAGCCTATGAAAGGCAATCAGAAAATAATAATCTCTATCCCCAAAATACTATATATATATCTGAATTAGCTGTAAAATCAAATTATAGAAGGCAAGGTATTGCCAAACAGTTATTGAAACTATGGTTAGAACTTAATATAAAATTTTACCATCTAAAAGGATCTGTTAATTATAGTATTCAAAATAACTCAGCAGTTTGGAATCAATATGTTATAAATCTATATACTTCCTTTGGGTTTACAAATGATGGAATGAAGGAATATCCAAACCGTAAAGATGTTATTTTAAGGATGAACCCCAAGTTTAATGTACAAGATAATATTCAAGAAAACACTCCAAATCCACACAAATTCTACATCGAGCTGGAGAATACATCTAAAGCAGAATTTGACAAACTATTAAATCAGTCTTGGCAGGCGGTTGGGATGGATTTACCTATAGCCACACCTAAGCCTAGTGAATTCTATTCCACAGTCAATAGTCCGAATCGTGAGCGAGACCGTCAGAGAATAGAAAAAGAATATAATTTACCAGAAAAAGGGTCAAATGAATTTGTATTTTATGATAAAAATGGAAAAATTTTAGCTATAGGCTATGAGAGAGTAGTCTATGGGGATCATGGTCCATATATAGAATTTATAACTGAGCAAATTAATTGGGAAGTCTTCGTACATCATCAGATAAAAGGTCCAGCAAGTTATTATCATGAGCATTATAATGCCGATAGAACTGTGATGTTATATAATCAATTCAAAACTGTGCATAGCATACCCAATCCTCCAGAAGGTAAATATGCGGTTAATAATAACAGACCAGAAGGCTATGCGGATTATAAAATAGGCAGATTATATCTTGACCCAGAGGGTTTGGTAATTATGAAAATAAATAATTTAATAGAAATTTTTAATCAAATTCGAGATATACCTTATAGAATACCCTTAGCCTTAGATGAGACAGAAGGTGAGTATGGGGGGAGTTGTCTGTATAAAGTTGAACTACTCAAAAATCTATTAGAATCAGAAGGTTTAGAATGTAGATATAGAATATGTACATTTTTATGGAGTCAGTTAAATATTCCAGAGGAGGTAATGAAAGCCGAACATAATGATAATGCAGAACATGTTTGGCTAGAGGTCTTGATAAATAATAAATGGATTATCTTAGATCCTACTTGGGATATTGGGCTTACTAGAATATTTAGTATAAATTCTTGGGATGGAATCTCAGATACCAAACCAGCTGTAAAACCAAGTGAAATTTTTGATGTAGACACCAGTGCAGCTATGATGAAGTTCGATGATTATGAAGGAGAGCTTGTAAAAGATTTAGCAGTAAATGGCGAGTTTTATAAAGAATTAAACAATTATTTTGAAAAAATAAGATTAAAATAAAAGTATGAAATTCAAAAATGCCCCTCTTGAATGTAATTTTTAGACTAGTCCACCACCCGCACTTCGTGCCACCTCCTCCATTTATCTGCCGTAGGTAGAAAGGAGGACAGTTGGTTGGTATTTTTGTCTCCCTTAGGAGGGAGTGGGAGTACCCGTAGTTAGACTGCAAGTCTGGGAAAGGGGTCGGGAAAACGGTAGTTTTTCCGTGGAGGAAGGTTGGGAAACCGTGAGGTTTCACAGGAGCAAATCCTATTTGCGACAGGGGAGGGAGGACAAAAACAGGCGACTTAAAGGTCGCCCCTACAAAATTCGTAATTTATCATTCATAATTTCATTTTTTTCACCCCCGTCTCACTCCTTGAATACTTGACATATATAATGTATAATAAACAATGTAAATCGAATGTCGTCTAACGGTAGGACGCTGGTTTCTGGCACCAGCAATTGGGGTTCGAGTCCCTGCATTCGAACAATTAAAATTAATTATTTTTAATCTAATATAGATATATTGTCCTCCTCCGTCACTTCGTGACACCTCCCCCAAGGGAGGACATAATAAATATCAAATTATTAAATTTTTGTACAATGAAATATATAAAACCTATACTTTAGGCATTAAAATATACAACTTCTCCCTGAGGGTTATTATGTTCAATTTGAGCAATATAATTGGTCAAATCAATATAAGCAATGGCATAGATATCATTATAATCCCATCTAAGGTGTAGAATATCATTTTCGGATTCTAAAATAGTTAATTCTCCCAAGAAGGCTTCACAATTATTTCTAAATTTCATCAAATTGAATAATCTTTGGACTACAGGTTTTTGGATATTTTCTTTAATCTCATCTAAAGTATAAAAATGTCGATTAATATCTCGACCGACCTTTGTCTGTTCTAATAATTCTACATCATTTTTACCTGCTAATAGTCCAACATAGTATATCTGAGGAATTCCAGGGGTAAATATTTGAATGGTACGGGCTACTATATAAGAGTTATCATCCTCTCCTAAAGCGGAGTAGTAGGTGCAGTTAATCTGATATATATCTACATTCTGGTATTCGGCATTATTACTAAACCTTTCATTGAGATTGCCTCCTCTAATAGATATTTGTTCAGCTGTTTTTTGAATTTGTTCTTCGGATAATAAATCTGCTACATCTACAACTCCTATCCCGTCGTGAGTGTCTAGGGTGGTAAATTGATTCCGTGGGCAGATGCTTAACCAGTACTTTAGATTAATGGCATTATTATGAAAAATAGCTTCTAGACATAACATCGGTAAGGAAAAGTCATATACCCAAAATCCTTTTTCTTGAATAGATTTTTGGATAGAATAGTGTTCGTGAATCTCGGGTAATATGGTTATTCCATAAGAAGAGACTTTATTTTCAATCCAGTCTAATACTTCCCAAACATAAGGCTCTAAGAAAAAAGAATGGGTTCCTAGTTGTTTTGTCACATAGGCAAAGGCATCAATTCGCAGATATTTTATATTTTGTTGGCATAAGAAATCTAAATAATATTCAAAAACTCGTCGAGTTACAGGAGAATATATGTCTACATCAATTTGTTCTTCCTCAAAGGTACTCCATACAATATGTTTGGTACCGTCTTTAGCTACAACTTCTACAAATGGTGCTCGGGGCTTACGGGTATAAATCTTTGCAATATCTTGGGTAGATATATTTCCATCTGGAGCTAGCTTAGTAGTTGGTAAGAACATATCCGCATATTCGGAAGAATGACCTTTTTCTAAGAAGTCCTGAAAATAAATTGATTGTTTGGAAATATGATTGGCCATAAAATCGACCATAATTTCAAATTTGTCAGCAATCTTATGAATATCCTGCCAAGAACCAAATTGGCTATCCACAGTATCATAGGTAATAGGAGAAAAACCTCTATCTGCAGAAGAGGGATAAAAGGGTAAAATATGAACTCCTCCAATGATATCGCTAAAATAAGTTTCTAAAGCATAGTTTAAATCAGACAGATTATTCCCTAAACTATTTGGATATACAATCAGCTGGCATTTGTTTGTTGGCATATATATTTTCTTAAATTCACTAAAATATTTTATCATATTTCTGATTTTTGTATATATTTTATAGAATTATGATATATTTATAAGTATAAGCTATAAATATATATGAAAAAACTATCAATAATTATTGCTCTAATATTATTTTGTATATCTATTATTTTGTTATATTTAAGCTATATCAGACCCAATACAGACAATAATATTTCATATAATCTTATAGCAAAATATCCACATAGCACTAACTCTTATACTCAAGGATTATTTTTTAGTCAAGATATTCTGTATGAAAGCACAGGGTCACCAGGGTATTTACCAGAGACAAAATCAGTCTTCGGGATATTAAGTTTAGAAACAGGAGATATAGATGTGAAAGTAGAGTTAGACCGAGAGATATATTTTGGTGAAGGTAGTACAATCCTGGGTGACAAAATTTATCAATTGACTTATAAAAATCAAAAAGGTTTTGTATATAATGCAACTACTTTTGAGAAAATTAGAGAATTTCAGTTTTCAAGTAAGGAAGGTTGGGGCATGACTAATGATGAAGCTCATCTCATTATGAGTGATGGTACAGATAAAATTACTTATCTTAATCCAGAGAATTTTGAGATAAAAAAACAAATCTCAGTTAAGTATCAAGGTCAATCTCAATATAATATCAATGAGCTGGAATATGTAGCTGGATTTATCTATGCTAATATTTATCAGACGAATAAAATTGTCAAAATCAATCCCAAAAATGGAGATATAGTAGGTATATTAGACTTAAGTCCAGTTGTGAACCAGTTGTTGGCAGAATACCCAAATATAGCAGAATTCAATGGCATAGCCTATAGAGATAGTACAGATACTTTTTTCATCACCGGTAAGCTCTGGCCTTATATCTATGAGATGAAATTATAAGATTATATGTTTTGTGGATATATCAACTCTATACAAACCTACCAAAATATGATATAATTAGATTATATAACTATAGTAATCTATGATTACATCATCAAAAGAAATACAAGAAGATAGCAGTATAGATCAGAGTTTGAGGCCACAGACTTTTGATGATTATATTGGACAAGACCAGATTAAAAAAAATCTTTCTATTTCAATTCAGGCAGCTCAGAAAAGGGGAGATTCTTTAGACCATCTTTTGTTTTATGGACCTCCCGGGCTTGGCAAGACTAGTTTAGCCTATCTTATTGCTAAATATTTAGGTTCTAATATGAAAGTTACTTCAGGACCAGCTCTAGAAAAGGCTGGAGATTTAGCTTCAATACTTACCAATATAGAGGCAGGAGATATTTTGTTTATTGATGAAATTCATAGATTATCTAAGACTTTAGAAGAGATTTTATATTCAGCTATGGAGGATTTTGTCTTGGATATAATTGTAGGTAAGGGGCCATCTGCTCGAACTTTGAGACTGGATTTACCTAAATTTACTTTGATTGGGGCTACGACTAAGTTTGGCTCTTTATCTGGTCCATTCCGTAGTCGTTTTGGTAATATTTATAGTTTTGACTTTTATAATCAGGATCATATTATAGATATTTTGAAAAGATCTAGTACAATATTAGGCGTCAAAGCTGAGTCTCCTGAAGTATATCAACATATATCAACTAGAAGTCGTCATACTCCTAGAGTAGCTAATAGATTATTGAAGAGGGTCAGAGATTATGCCGAGGTTCATAATGATGGAGTGATTGATAATAGGGTTATAAGAGATACTTTTGAGCTTTTAGATGTAGATGATAAGGGGCTTGAGGCAGGGGATAGGAAAATCCTGGAGACTATTATGAATGTGTTCAATGGTGGTCCAGTTGGGCTGTCAACTTTGGCGGCTTCTACTTCTGAGGAAACAGTCACAATTGAGGAGATCTATGAGCCATTTTTAATGAGGCAAGGTCTTTTACAAAGGACTCCTAAGGGTAGAATGGTGACAAATTTATGTTATGAATATTTTGGTAAGACCCCTCCTCAAAAACCTTTAATATAAAAACTTTATGTCTAATCAACTGTTTATTATTACCTATCTGATTATACTAATAGCTTATATCATTGGTAGTATCGTGATGACTTATCATATTTTTGCTTTTGGGATTAATAATAAAATTGGAATTGTCTCTACTGTTGCCTATATTGTGGGTAGTTCTTTTTTGTTAATTATGCTGTTTATGAATTTACAGTCAATTTTGAATCTAACTAATTAAACAAATATGCTTGATAGAATTACAGGTCAACATATCCATTTCCCAGGACAACATAAAGATGAGGAAGTAAAAATTGTCTTCAGGAGAGCTATATTCTTTCTTATAATGCCATATATACTCAATTTATTTTTATTGGCTGCAGTATTAATTTTATCTAATATTATTCCCAATAATATCACAATATTACAAGATCCATTTTTTGGAGCGGTTTTTGATTTTATAATTACATTGATTATATTATTTATTTTATATACTGCCTTTTTAACCTGGACGCATTATTATCTAGATGCTTATATTGTGACTAATCAGAGGGTTCTTACCATTGACCAGATTGACTTTTTTCATCGTAAAGTGTCCGAGGCAGATATTGGCAATGTTCAAGATATAGAAGTTGTTGCCAAAGGTTTTTTTTCAAATATATTACATTTTGGTGATGTCAGAATACAAACGGCTGGAGCCGACCAAAAAACCTTATTTTTTGATAATATCCCTTATCCGTATAAGGCGAAGGATATTATCTTAAAATTTGCTGAGGCCAATAGAACTGTAGAATTACATAATGCATATACTTATGAGCCAAATAAAACCGAACCTAATCAAAACTCACAAGAAAATACCACTAATACAGACAATACAATATCATAAATTAATAGCCCTCATCTTGGGGCTATTTTTGTTTATTCCAAATCTTACTTTGGCTAGTTTTCAATCAGTTGAGATAAATGAGATTAACTATATTGGCTATACTGACTGGAAAGATAATACCCCAGGTTCGGGGGATGAGTTTATTGAACTAAAGAATTCTAATCCTAGCTCCCCAATTATATTAGATGGCTGGAAATTAAGAATTTTATCTGGCTCGGGAGACAAGACTATAACTTTGTCTGGTACTATTACTGACTATTTAGTTATTCGACGTATTACCTCAGCTCAAAGCAGTCTGCCTCCTATTGAAAAAGTTATTAATATAACTAGCACTAATTTTGGATCTCTAAATAATACCACTGGAGCTTATATTGAGCTTAGAAATAGTGAAAACATTACTATTGATGCGGTAAATTTTAAAGATAAATGGCCTGCTACCACTAATAACACTCAATCTCTACACAAAGTTAGTAATTTAGTTTGGGAAGTTAAAGCACACTCGCCATTAAATATTCCTTTAACTCCTATTACTCCAACCATTCCAGAACCAGAAATAGTACCAGCGCCAGAGAAAATATCTTACGGAGGTGTAATCATATCCGAAATTTATCCAAATCCAATAGATGGTGGCAAGGAATTTGTAGAATTATATAATACTACAGACAAAGACATAGACCTTAATAATTGGAAATTAGATGATATACCTAATGGTGGCTCTACTATACAGACTTTAAGTGGTATCATCCCTGCTAAAGGATTTCTACTCTTAGAAAGTGGGTCAGGACTTAAGATTATATTAAATAATGATCAAGATTCAGTTATATTATATGACCCAGACGGTAAGATGCAATCTCAAGTAGATTATACAATGAAAACATCTCAAAAAGGGTATAGCTATATGTTGATAGATAATATTTGGATATGGAATGAAACTTCTTCACCTAATGATATTAATATAGCTCCAGTGTCCCCGCCTGTAGAAATTACTCCGATTGAGCCAAAGCCCATTATCCCAATCATTCCTCAATTATCAAAATATAATATTGGAAGTATTATAATATCTGAGATTTACCCTTATCCCAGTATAGGGGAAGAGTTTGTAGAACTGTATAATAATACTGAGCAAGATATTGATCTTAACGGTTGGAAAATATCTGATTTAGCTAAAAGCTTTATTTTGTCAGGTATTATACCAGCTAAAAGCTATAAAATGTATATTCAATCAGAGACTAAGATTTCTCTTAATAATACGAGTGAGACAGTCACTTTGACAGATAATTATAATCAAATACAGTCAACAACTTCTTATACCAAAGCTTATAATGGTCTCTCCTATATTCCAATTTTACAAGGATGGGGCTGGACTAAAACTATAACTCCTAATGCTTCGAATATATTCACCGAAAAAGAGAATCCAGATAGCACTAAAAACTATATTGGAATTGAAAATATAGAGCAATTATCACAAATAGAAGATGGAGAATATGTAGAAATTGAAGGTCAGGTTATTATTCCAGTAGGTACATTGATTGATAATAGTTTTTATATCATCAAAGATAATAGAGTAGTGAAGATTTATGATAGGCAGAAGCGATTCCCAACACTAAAAGAAGGGGATATAGTCAAAATTCAAGCTGAATGGCATAATACCGATACACAGCAATATCTCAAAACCAATTCTATAGATAATATACAGATAATCTCAGATCAAAAAATAGAACTACAAACACAAAATACTACCAAATTAGAAACTTCCGATTGGGGTAGAGTAGTCAATGTCACAGGAGTTTTAGATACTAATACTAAAACTAAATTAGTATTAAATAATAAAAATTCAGATACTACCGTGAAATTATACTCTGATAAATTCACTAAACCCAAGATGAAAAAAGGAGACTTAGTCAAATTGACTGGGTTTACAGAGGTTTATGATGGAGAAATAAGGGTAATCCCATGGAAAGTAAGTCAAATTAAAGTAATTCCCGCAATCAAGAAATCTACTACAAATAGTTCCCAAATTAACAAGGCAGTGCTAGATAATAATCCATCTAACCTTGTGTCTATTCCCACAAAAGAATATAGAGGGCTAGATGAATATCAGATTTCAGGAGTTGATACTAACTCTAAGAATAAAACTTGGTATAATAAGCTATGGGAAACTATCTTAAACTACAAATCCTTTAGTGTAGCTATAGCCCTAAACTTAATTTGGTGGGGGTATAATGGAGTATTGAGATATAAGAAAATTATTACAATAAATTCTGTGGATTAATCTCAATATCCTGTCCTCTTTCTAAGATTGGGACTAATTTAGCTTTAATTGTTTTGGCTTGAGTGGGGGAACTTTGTATAATTACAGTGAATTTATATATCCCTTTACCTTTAGCTAAATATTTTTCTAGTGGTCCTAAAGCCTTGATACTGATATTATCAAGAGCTGTTTTAATCCTGAGAGCTTGATCTAGTGCGAATTGTCGCTTGTTATGCTGAGAGTGAATGGCAATAATCTCATAATGAGGTGGGTACTGATATAATTTTCTATTATTATATTCTTGTTGCCAAAGTTCTGATACTGGGCGATTGATAATATTATAAATATGGGATGGGAGTTCTTCATCTCTATTCCAGGTAGTGAAGGTTTGGATAAAAGTTTTTTTACTATGTTGAATAAGTTCAGTTAAAGTCTGAATTGATTTTTCTTGAATACTATAATCTGGAAAATTAATCAAAGATTCGGCAGATGGGATAATCGTAATTGTTTGAGGGATAATATCTAAAAATTTATGAATCATACTAGTACTTAGCAATATAGAGGGACTGGTATGTATAAACTTAGTGATAATTTCTTTTTGTGTATCTACATTAGAGGCAGTGTCACTGGAGAGAATAAAATTGGGAGTTTGTGGATATAGCTCTTGTATCATAGATTGTATTTTTTGTATTCCTATACCACCTTGTTTGAGGTTCAGAGATTTGCATTGAGGACATTTGTGTATCATCTTGAACCATTTCCGAGAGGTATGTGACATTAGAATTTGGGTCTCAGTATAATTGGGGATTTTTTTGGATAAAGTATCTACTCTATGCACAGTTAACAAACTACCAGATTTTGGGTCTCTTAAGTGATATCCACAATCACGGCAAGACATATATAGTGATTCACCACGACGGTTGATATATATAATAATAGATTGATTATTTTTAAGAGCTTTAGTAATTGCTTTCTGAGCTGGAATAGATAGTAATTCTTTATTCCCTTTATAAAACTCTACGGGCATTTCTATCAATTCAGTCTTGAGATTATTAGTATCTGGATAAAATTCAGCTGGTAGGCTTAAATGACGATTTTCTAAAATATTCAAACTGTTAATACTAGGTAGATTAGAGGCTAAGGTCAAAGTAGCTTTATATAGTTTGGCTAGTTTGATTGCAATCTTAGTGGTCTGATAATGAGGTTTGGTTTCAAAAGAATAATAAGCTTCTGATGACTCATCTTCTATAATAATATGTTCCAAATTTTGAAATGGTAGGAATAAGCTACTTCTAGTCCCTAGAATTAATTTAGCTTCTCCAGACTTGATTTGCATCCATATTTTTCGAAATTCGCTTGTCTTTAGTCCGGAATGAATAATAATTGGTTGATGATGTTGTAATTCTTGAGTTAGGGTTTCAAGACTAATATTATCTGGGGTTAGAATTAGAATCTGACCTTGGTTTTGACGAATAATTTTATGGTAATGCTCAAATCTTTTAGAGGTAGGATAAATGATTAATTTAGGGATGTATTCTGCTCCAAGTTTTACAGTATCAACAGGAGCCTCAAGGATTTTAGGGTATCTTTTAATTTTATTAGATAATCTTGGTAAAAACCACTTCATAATATTCCCCAACGGATGAGCATAATAATTACTAATCCATTCAGCTAATTTTAATTGATTATCATTTAAAAGGGGAGTATTAGAAAAACTCTTTTCTATAGGTTTAGGGCTAAAACTAGCGAACTTACGGAGATTTTGCCTATCTTTTGTCAACTCTTGACAAAAATAAACAATTGATGTAATATAGGAGGTACGAACTTCAACTATGATAAGACTACCCGGAAGTATCTCTTCGGATGAATAGTAAGTCAGAGTGTGGCTCATCTGCCCAGGAAGTTTGATAAGGGGTACTACTTGCAAAATATACATATCTATAGTATACTCCAATCACAGTAAAAGTGAATATCAAATCACATCAACCAGAATTAAGCCCAATATAAAATATAAGTATTTACTGTATTTTATTAAATTAATTATATTCAAGTATGAAGAAATATCATATGACACAATCGGGTCTTGAAAAAGCACAAGTAGAACTTGAAGCTCTGGTTTTAAGGCGTAAAGAAATAATCGAGAAGATTAAATCAGCGAAAGAACAAGGAGACTTGAAAGAAAATGGAGAATATCATGAAGCTAAAAATGATATGGCCTTTAATGAATCCAAAATTCTAGAACTAGAAGATTTGATTCGTAATGCTGAGGTTGTAGAATCTCCAACTAACTCTCAATTTGTATCCTTAGGTTCTCAGATTAAGGTAAGGAATGGTGCAGGAGAGCGGGAATTCTTAATCGTTGGACCATCAGAAGCTAATCCAGCTGAGCGCAAAATATCTGATGAGTCTCCTCTTGGACAAGCCTTTATCCATCGTAGTGTTGGAGAAGAAGTAGAGGTAGAAACTCCAGCAGGTATCCAAAAATATACTATTTTGGAGATTAAGTAGATACTTGAAGCAAAAGTATTAATCTGATATAGTAATAGATATATGAAAAAGTTTTTTGTCACGACTCCAATCTATTACTTAAATGGAGAACCTCATCTTGGGCATTATTATGCTACCACTATTGCTGATGTTTTAGCTCGCTATCATCGGCAATTTTCTTCTGGTGCATTTTTTTTAACTGGAACTGATGAACATGGACAGAAAGTAGCAGAGGCTGCTCAAAAAAATAATTTACTTCCCCAAGAATATACTGATAAAATGTCAAAGATTTGGCAGGACTCTTGGGATAAGTTAGGACTTAGCTATGATTATTTTATTCGTACTACCAATCCAGTGCATAAGGCTCTTTGTCAATTTGTAATTACCAAATTATTAGAAAATGATGCGGTTTATCCAAATTCGTATGAAGCTTTATATTGTGTGGGAGATGAATCTTTTGTCACTCAATCTGAACTAAGAGAAGGTGGCTTGTGTCCCTATCATGATGAGAAACCTCAGATAATCTTAGAGAAAAACTACTTTTTCCGGCTTACTAAGTATAAAGATAGAGTCCGTGAATTAATAGAGAATAATACTATTCAAATTATCCCAGAATCACGACGAAATGAGGCTTTGGAATTGTTAAAGAATCCAGATGTAGGAGATTTTTCTGTCACCAGAGAAAAAGTTAGTTGGGGAATACCGGTGCCATTTGATACCACTCAAACACTGTATGTGTGGATTGATGCTCTATTTAACTATATGTCTGGAATTTTAGCCAGTCAGAATATTGATATTAATAATTTATCTATAGATGAAATTCTTGAGAAAATTCAGGATATTTGGCCTCCAGATTTACAAGTGATGGGTAAGGATATAATGAAATTTCATACTATATTTTGGCCAGCCTTTTTATTAGCTCTTGGAGTAGCTGAAGATAAATTACCAAAGACAATGTTAATTACAGGATTTTTCCTATCTGATGGTAGAAAAATGTCTAAAAGTCTTGGAAATGTAATAGTACCACAAGATATAATTAATGAGTTAAATCAGACTACAGATAATCTAGGGAATGATATTCTAAGATATGTAATATTAAGAGAGATGAAAATTGGCAATGACGGAGATATTACCAAAGAGAAAATTATGTCTGTTTATGACTCAGAATTAGTTAATAAATTTGGGAATACCTTTAGCAGAGTAGTTGGTATGGCTCGCAAATATAATATGTTAGCCCAATATGAAGCAGATAATTTGCCAGATCAACAATATCATGAGGCAATGAGAGAATACGATGTTTATAAAGCTATACATTTATTATTAGACCAAATCACTCTAATTGGGCAAGAAATTGAAAGTACTAAGCCATGGGAACTATATAAATCAGGGCAAATAGAAGAGTTAGAACAAAATATTCACAAATGGCTACAATCTCTAACTCAGATTACAGAAGCTATAAAACCTATTATGCCAAGTACCTCAATATTGATGCAAAAACTCTTAAATGGTGAGGAATTACACATATTTCCTAGACTAAATCAAAAATAAATCAAAACTGTTCCAAAATCTCTTGACAAAAGTTTAGATTTCAATTATTATATACATACCGTCTTGTAAAGCAAGACAGTTCGTTTATAATTCAATCAACTTACAACTAAAAATTGTAAGGTTCAATAACTATATCCTGAATATTTAAAGAGTAGATGTTTTTTAGGAACAATCTGACGTTTTCAATGAGAGTTTGATCCTAGCTCAGGATGAACGCTGGCGGCGTGGATAAGGCATGCAAGTCGAACGGATATTTTTTTTATGCTTGCATTTAAGAATATTAGTGGCGAACGAGTCAGTATAACCTTGGTAACCTACCCCAAAGTCTTGGATAACCTGCGGAAACGCAAGCTAATACAAGATGGTCAATTTATTCGAAAGAGTAAATTGTAAAGCTTCGGTGCTTTGGGAGGGGCCTTGGACGTATCAGCTTGTTGGTGAGGTAATAGCTCACCAAGGCTATGACGCGTAGGGGACCTGAGAGGGTGACCCCCGACGATGGAACTGAGACACGGTCCATACTCCTACGGGAGGCAGCAGCCGAGAATCTTCCGCAATGCGCATATTTGCGTGACGGAGCGACGCCGCGTGAAGGAAGAAGCCCTGTGGGGTGTAAACTTCTGTCGAATGGGAGCAATTCAAGAGAGAGTACCATTCTAATAGAGGCTGCTAACTTCGTGCCAGCAGCAGCGGTAATACGAAGGCCTCAAGCGTTATCCGGATTTATTGGGCGTAAAGCGTCTGCAGGTTGAATAAAAGGTCTTTACTTAAATTCTCGGGCTCAACCCGAGGTCTGGTATTGAAACCGTTATTCTAGAGCATGTTAGAGGTAAGCGGAACTCATGGTGTAGCAGTGAAATGCGTTGATATCATGGGGAACACCAAAGGCGAAGGCAGCTTACTGGGACATTGCTGACACTCAGAGACGAAAGTGTAGGTATCGAAGCGGATTAGATACCCGCGTAGTCTACACCCTAAACGATGAACACTAGACATTTCGAGTATCGACCCTCGGAGTGTCGAAGCTAACGCGTTAAGTGTTCCGCCTGGGAAGTACGATCGCAAGATTAAAACTCAAAGGAATAGACGGGAGCTCGCACAAGCGGTGGAGCATGTGGTTTAATTCGATATTAAGCGGGGAACCTTACCAAGGCTAGAAATCTAACTGTGGGTCTCTAGAAACAGAGACTGTCTTCGAGATCGTTAGACAGGTGATGCACGGTTGTCGTCAGCTCGTGCTGTGAAGTGTTCCGTTAAGTCGGGAAACGAGCGCAACCCTCAGACTCAGTTACAAGTGTCTGTGTCGACTGCCTGGGTTAACCAGGAGGAAGGAGAGGACGACGTCAAATCAGCGTGTTCCTCGACGCCTTGGGCTACACACGTGCTACAATGGGAAGGACAATGAGTCGCGACACTGTAAAGTGAAGCTAATCTCCTAAACCTTTCCTCAGTTCGGATAAAGGGCTGCAACTCGCCCTTTTGAAGCTGGAATCGCTAGTAATCGCAGATCAGCCTCGCTGCGGTGAATACGTTCTCGAGCTTTGTACTCACCGCCCGTCAAGTCAGGGGAGTCGGTAATACCCGAAGCATGTCCATCTAGGGCATACCACGGTAGGATCGATAACAAGGACTAAGTCGTAACAAGGCATCCGTAGCGGAAGCTGTGGATGGATCACCTCCTTTCTAAGGATATGCCTGTTGAAGTAATTCAACAAGGAATGGTCGGTCAAGATTTATATCTTGATACTTTTACACCAACAAATCCTTGTCTTTTGAGACAAGGTGCGTCAGATTGTTGCTAAAAGCTATTTACTAATATCTGATATAGTTATTAAATGATTTAATAAAGCAGATTTCTCTAATATTGAGGAATCTGTTTTATTTTATGTAAAAATAGTGTATAATAATTCTATTATGTTTACAGTCAAAAAATTAAAGCAATTTTTGCCTAAGTCAGCTATTATGCATATTACAGGATATTTGGTTATCTTGAGTATATTTTCTCGTTTGTTAGGATTGTTTCGAGATAGATTATTAACTAGTAATTTTGAGACTTCAATTCTAGATGCCTATTTTTCAGCCTTTAGAATACCAGATTTTTTATATAATATTTTGATTCTAGGTACCCTTTCTAGTGCTTTTATACCATTATTTAGTAAATTAATCCATCGTAAAGATAAACAACAAGAAGCTCAGAGTTTAGTAGATGATGTTTTACTGATTGTAGGAGTTGTGATGGGTATAATATCGGTCATAATGGTTGTTTTTGCTCCTTATTTAGTGAAATTAGTGGCGATTTCTTATGAAGGACAGAAACTTGTAGATGCAGTCACCCTGACTCGTATTATGGCTATTTCACCTTTTATATTTAGTATATCTAGTGTTTTATCTAGTGTTCTGAATGCTTATAAAAAATTCATTATAGTGGCTCTAGCTCCAATAGTCTATAATATTGGAATTATAATCGGAATTATTTACTTTTATCCAATTTGGGGAGTTTCAGGATTAGGGTATGGAGTAGTATTAGGAGCAATATTACATCTATTAATCCAGATTCCAAGTGTCCTTAAACTCAATATTAGTCTAAAGGTAGATACCAAATTATATATAAAAAATCTAAAAAGACTATGGGATTTATATTGGCCCCGATTATTAGTGATAGACACCGCTATGCTCAGTCTATTTATCGGTACTATTATAGCTTCTACTAAACCTGATGCCGTCACTTACTTTACTTTAGCCTTTAATCTAAATGCACTACCTCTAGGAGTTATAGCCATTTCTTTTGCTACTGCTATATTCCCATATTTAACTGAGGCGTATGCAAAGAAGGATGAAGAATCATTTAGAGATTATGTAATTGGCGGAATATCCAAGAATTTATTATTGCTAATCCCAATAATGATGTTAATGCTTAACTTTAGGTCACAAATCGTGCGAATAGTATACGGAGGAGGCGGATTTAGTTGGGAAGCAACTAAAATTACTTTTCAAACTTTTACTATTCTAGCACTTTCCATACCATTTCAGGGACTTATCCCATTATTTAGCCGTGCCCTTTTTGCCCGGCATGATACCAAAACTCCAATGATAGTGGGTATCATCGGTATGCTGATAAATATTGTCCTAGCCCTAGTTTTGAGTAATTACTGGGGAGTCTTAGGTGTGGCTGCAGCTTTTTCTATAACTATGGCTATTACTTGTATTATATACGGAGTTATTATATTTAGAGCTATCAATCACGGTAGTGTCATTAAGACAATGATATACGGAGTACAAGTATCTATGTGGTCAATTGGCATGTTAGTTATTGCTTATATATTCAAGCAATTAATAGGGTCATTTATTGGAACCAATACTCTTATATCCTTAATAATACAAGTACTAGGAGCATCCTCCCCTGCCCTCGCCATATATATCTTTATAACTTGGAAATTGGGGCTCACAAAAGTCTTATCTAATCAGAAGAAAACTAAATAATCATTTGACAAAATAGAGTATAGTGGGGTAGTATATTGGGGTTGTGACACTGTACTTTTTATGTCTTGGAATTTCTTTTGGAGAAAATTTTTATTCATTGTACTCCCAATGATAATAATTGTACTATGCATATTCTTCTTTTCATACTATTGGGTTAGGTATATTTTAATAGTAATAGGTTTAATCTATCTTTTAGTCGGAATCATTGTAGATATTAGTTTAAGTTCAAAACCTCGAAATCGTAACCGAGCACCTTGAAGGGGCTCGGTTTTTTCTTTTATTCTGTCCTCCTATTAGCTAGTGTAAAAGAAATATTATGTAGGGGCGACCTTACAGTCGCCTGTATTTGTCCTCCCTTGGGGCAGGTCGCACCTACGAAATGGAAGGATAAACCTTCCGCTACGAAACTCCCAATTCAGCATTCACCATTCATAATTTATAATTTTTTACAGTTATCCACAATACAAAATTTAAAAAAAGACAATAGTATGATACAATAGAATATAGAGATAAAATAGACTGTAATAAAAGTAACAATAACAAACTCAAACATATGAATATAAATAAAAAGAGAGCAAGTAAAGGCTTCACCCTACTAGAGATACTCTTAGTAATAGCAGCGATAGGGATATTAGCGGCAATAGTACTAGTAGCAGTAAACCCAAATAGACAGATAGCACAAGCCAGGAATGCACAAAGAAGAGCAGATATAAATACAATCTACAAAGCAATAGAACAATACCTGGAAAAGTCAAGGAACAAACGCACCACTTTAGAGTTTGGAAGGTTTAGAGGAAAGTTTAGGAGATTTAGAGATAAGATGAAGGAAGTTAATAGG
>JBIKVS010000001.1:0-100872 GCA_044356725.1 Minisyncoccia bacterium | reverse complement strand
ACGGCTCCTCTTCCTATTTATCCTCCCTCTTCTCTCTTTCCACGATGTGTTTCATCCTAGACAGGTTTGTCTGAGATGGTTTTAAATTGTGAACTGTGAGTTGGGAATTTCGTAGGGGCGACCTTCCAGTCGCCTGAAACAGTTTATATAAATACGGGCGACTGAAAGGGCGCTACTACAATTCATAATTAATAATTTTTCCACCCCGTCCAGCAAAGCTGTCCACCCCTCAAGAGGGGAATTTAGCTCAGTTCTCACTCAGACGAAGAAAAATTACAAGCGACTAAAAGGTCGCCTGTACTTGGTGGAGGGATAAACGTTTACCTCCAGTAGGGACGGCTCCGCTACGAAATTACCATTAATAATTTACTCGATGATTCCTTGACCTATAATTTGTAATAGCTTGTCATGAAATCTGCTGTCTTGTATTTTATATGGATGTTGTATAAGTTGTTGTTTAGAAACACAATAAACTTCATCTATCTCTATTCTTTCTAGGAAATCTATAGAATGTGACACTACAATTAAAGCTCCATTATAATTTAATAGTCCTTGGATTATTGCATCTTGTGTAGATATATCTAAGTTATTAGTTGGTTCATCTAATAATAACAAATCTACTGGACTTAGACTGATCATTGCAAAGGCTAGTCTGGCTACTTGACCTCCTGATAAATTAGAGGCTAATTGATTGACTTGATAATCATCCCAAAATAAGAATTCTCTTAACTTTTGTCTTATGGTCATCAAGGATGCTTTGGGATTATAACTTTTCATATTGTCTAAAATAGTCAAATTGGGCTTGACTATACTATAGTTTTGATCCATATAAACTATATTGGTTTTGGAGTTAATATCAATATTGCCTGCTGATAATTGCTTTTTGGCTAGCATTTTTAACAATTGACTTTTACCTGTACCATTGGCTCCTAGAACAGCAATTCTTGCTCCTTCATTTAGGCTGAGTCTGATATTATTGATTAATTCATTATTATTATTAACCCGTACTACTCCATCTCTTATGTCTAAGATAATATCTGTATTTGGTCTCGGGGTATGATTAACTATATATTGAACTGTTTTTCTAATCTGTGGTTCTAATTCATTTAATAAATCTTTGTTTTCCTGTATTCTGGAGTCATACATTGTTTTTTTCTGTCCTGCTCTTACCTCGGCTTTACTCTTCAAATAACCTCGGTCCATTCTGGACATACTTCTGTCTTGCCTTGCCTTGATACCTGTTTGAGTGTTTTTCTCTTGTCTTCTTTCTTCTAGTTGTAGTGACTTATCTAGTCTTTTTTTATCCTTGAGGGCTACTTCATAGCGTCTCAATCTAGCTTCATTTTCTAATCTCTTTTGCTCTCTATAAAATGATACATTTCCTCCAAACTCTCTGATATAGCCATCTTCTAATTCCCAAACTCTATTAACGACTCTATCTGCAAAAGAAGTATCATGTGAGGCAATAACTACACTGTCTGGATACTCTTCTATTCCTTTAATTAACCATTCCTTAGCCTCTATATCAAGATGGTTAGTTGGTTCGTCTAATAATAAAACTTGTGGTTTAATATAAAATATTAATCCTAAATGCAGTTTTACTAATTCCCCACCACTTAAACTAGATATGGTTCGCATTGGATCCACTTGTAGATTGAATATATCTTCTACTTTTACAAGTACATCCCACCACTCCTCAACTAAAGTAGAGAGATAGTCTGATATACTTAAATTTGAATTGAGCATTTCTAGATGTAGTTGTGGAAAATACCACACTGTACCTAAATCTTCAATTTTACCCCGACTTGGTTTAATTAAATTAGCTATAATTTTGAGTAAAGTTGTTTTACCAGACCCATTATCTCCAACTAAGGCAATTTTATCTCCTTGATGAATTGTCACAGATATATCTTTCAATATATGTTTTAGTCCACTTCTAAATCCAATTGAATTACTAGCTATATATAGTTTTCTAGACATAAATTATGTTATCTATGGCTGATTATAACATATCTTATAGAAAAAAGCTATTGCTTAAGATTTCGATGAATATTTTTGGGGATAGTTAATATGAAATTACTACCTTTATTTAATCCCTCTGACTCCACCGTAATGTCTCCACCATGTTGAGTTATGATTTGCTTAGCTAAGTATAGACCTAATCCTGAACCATTTGGATTGATTTGTGGAGATTTTTTACCTCTTTCAAATTTTTTCCATATCTTCTTGGCATCAGCAGCTGTAATACCCACCCCATTATCTTTAATCGAAATTGAGAAAAAATCTTTAAGCTCATAGTTTATCAAAATATCAACCTGACCTTTACCATAAAATACTGCATTGTCAAAAATATTGTTAAGCGCTTCTTTGATTTTAGCAGAGTCTATATTAGCTAAGGTATTTTTACCCTTGCTTTTTAAATTCACCTTTGTTGATTTACTATATAATAATTCTTTTTTTTCAACAATAATAGATTGTATGAGCTTCTTTAAATCCACCCTATCTTGAATTCTTACTCCGAATTTACCAGTATTCACATCATTGGCAGCCAATACATCATTAATGATTTCATTTAAATTTTTTGCACTGATATATGTTTTATTCAAATCCTCTAAGGCTACTTGATTCAGCTCATATTTAGGATTTTCTTTATTTATAATCATTCCTAAATATCCTAAAATAACTGTAAGTGGAGTTCTAAACTGATGCGATGAATTTTGTAAAAAACTATTTTTAGAATCTAATGCAACTTCCAACTCTTTTTTCTTAGCATTCAATAAAATTTGTTTCTTCAACCCGATATAAACTTCTCTAGTTAAAAATATATAAATCCAAGCAAAAATAAAGGTAAATAATATATTAGTTTGTAATTGCCGCAATACACTATTATCTATTAGAGAAAATCTCATTATTAACAGAATCAAAGTAAAAATTAAAGTAATTAAAAGATTAGCCACTGGAAGATTAATATAAAATAGTTTATATTTAAATATAGATACAAAAATTGTAACTACTAACATTAACATAAATATAGGCCCATAATAAATAAAGCTTGTATCTCGTAATATTGAAGGGATTATAATATTAGATATTAATGTCACAACCAAGCCTAAAATAGGTAAGGTTAGAAAAAGCTGTATATTATTTTGTATATTTTTATTATGTATAGTATTGTATTTATCAATGAATACTTTTATATATAAAGTACAGTATGAAATAGCATATAAAAATAATATATAATAAGATATAGAGTTATACGTAATAGGATTATTAGTATCGAGTCTGAAGATTCCAATTTGTGGAATAAAAATTAATAATATAGTCAATATATATGGATAATTTAAAAAATTATATTTTTGAGAAATTTGTTTATTATTAAAAGATATTGCAAAAAAGACAAAGGATTGGATGATAGTGATAAAAGAAAAATAAATTAAAACATTAGTAATATATAATGTCAAAATATTTTCTAAAGGTATTATATAGAGATCTTGTATAATAATCCAAAGTATCCAGTTAAATACTGCAAAACAAATATATGACAGGTATTTGGCTGCAATATAATTTTTATTAGATAATTTATAAGCAAATAAATATATATATATTCCCAGTAATAGATGGGTAATACCACTAAATATTACAACTTCTAGTGGTATAATTTGATTTATATAATTCATATTATTTTTATATTACTTATTTTTATTATAGCATAAATAAAATATAACAAGAAGCTAACGCATCATTTCTCTTTGTACTTTCTCACGCATCACATTAATCACAGCCTGACTTGAGTCTAATGGGTTTAAGATATTTCGCTTCACTATTTTACAAATCATACACTGATGTACTACATATTTTGGATCGCCACCTTTAGTCAATATATCTATTGGTTTCATTAATCCATGACATTGCTCTTGTCTATCTCCTGGATTTCTATCTATATGTAGTGAATATAAACACTCTGGACAATGATTTGTATAACCATTACCTTCTACAGATGTTCCACATTTTTTACAGACAAAGTTTTCTTTATTACGAACAAACTTTCTCATTGAATGAGATTATATACTAAACTTTTTTAATCTGCAGAGAGTCTAATTCCACAGGGGTATTTCTACCAAACATATTCACTAAAACCTTCAGTTTACCTTTAGATTCATCTACTTCCGATACTTTACCTTCAAAATCCTTAAATGGACCATCGATAATCTTAACCAAATCATCAACATCTACATTCAGAGTGTATTTAGGTTCTTCTTTAGTAGTCTTTTTGGTAATAAAATTCATCTCATCTGGAGAGACTGGAATAGGAGTTGTCCCGGCTCCAATAAATCCAGTTACATTGGGAGTATTTCTTACTACATACCAAGAGTTATCTGTCACAATCATTTCTACAAAGACATAGCCTGGATAAATTCTTTCTTCTACTGTTACTCTTTTTCCATTCTTGACCTTAATTTTTTTCTCTTTAGGAACGATTACGTCAAAAATATAATCTTCCATAGATAAGGACTCTATACGTTTTTTGAGATTTTGAGCAACATTGTCTTCTAAACCTGAGACACTGTGAATCACATACCAATTTTTTTCAATACTAATAGGATGTTGTTTTGCCATATAGAGAAAGTATAAGTTATAAAATAAATTGAGTCAGAATATAATTAAATAATATATCTAAACCTCCCAATACTACTGTAGCTGCAACTGATATAATAACCACAATAGCAGTATATTGCAATGATTGTTTTCTAGTAGGCCAAGTAACTTTTTGAATTTCTACTTGAGCTTCTTTGATATATTGGATAGGCTTCGTTATCATTATATTCTTTAATAGTACAAATAATATTACCTTATATTTTGAATCTTGTCAAAATTTTATGCATTCAAGCTAATAGATTAGTAATCTCTTAGCTTTCTAATATTGATATGTTCTCTTATTTTTTCCAAAGCTTTAACTTCAATTTGTCTTATACGCTCTCTAGTTACATTAAATTCAGCTCCCACTTCTTCTAAAGTATGAGTTATTCCATCTTCTAGCCCAAATCTCATTTGTAGAATTTTTTGTTCTCTATCATTCAGGTCATCTAGTATTTCTTGTAAATGTGACCTTAGCAGGTTACGGCTAGCTGTTTGAGTTGGACTTAGAGAATCAGTGTCTTCTATAAAATCACCCAAAGAGCTACCATCTTCGTCTCCCACAGGAGCTTGTAGAGAAATAGTATCTTGATTAATTTTAATAATCTGATGTACTTTTTCTACTTCTAAATCCATTTCTGCCGCAATTTCTTCTGGCAATGGTTCTCTTCCTAATTCTTGCACTAAATTACGAACAACTTGGGAGTATTTATTAATAGTCTCAACCATATGAACTGGAATACGAATAGTTCTAGATTGGTCAGCTAAGGCTCTTGTAATAGCTTGTCTGATCCACCAAGTTGCATAAGTAGAAAATTTGAAACCTTTAGAATAATCAAATTTTTCTATTGCTTTGAACAAACCTAAATTTCCTTCTTGAATTAAATCTAATAGAGTTAAATTTGGACTTCTTCCAACATATTTTTTAGCAATCGAAACTACTAATCTCAAATTAGCTTCTGCTAATTCTTTTTTAGCATCTTCATCACCTTCGAGTACTCTTCTTGAGATATAGATTTCTTGTTCTTTACTTAGAAGAGGTATACTACCAATTTCTTTTAAATATATATTAACCGGATCTGGTAATTCTTCTTCCCACTTTTCAAGTTGGGTATATGACTCTATGTCCTCTATCCCATCTACTGTGACTAATGGTAAAAACTCGACTTCATCTTGTATTTTGATACCCTTTTCCTTTAATGCATCATATATTTCTTCTACCTGCTCTAAATTATCTTCAATATTAGGTAAAGCATACATAATTTCGGTTTCAGTAACAAAACCTCTTGACTTGCCTTGAGAAATTAGTGACTTAATAACTTTTTCTAAGGATGGAGTAATAGCTTTTTTCATATAATTAAGTTAGTTATCTAGTATATTTAGGTGAATGACTTATATTTTTTTAGAATTTCTTGGACCTTGTCATTATCTCCATTTTTTTTTGCTTCTTTTAATTTTTTTAATAAGGTCTTACGAGCAAGGCTCTTATATTGATTCTTTAAAAGATTAATGTTTTCTTGAATTGTTTGTTGTATTTGAGATTCACTCGATTGTAATTGTTCAATTTTATAAAAAATTGGCAATAGCAATTCTTCCAGTGTTGCATACTCCGAATCTGAAAGAAATTCTTTACAGTCCACTAAATTTAATTGCTGTGGGGAATTTTGCTTGCAATAGTCTCTTAATTTGATAAATAACTCTCTTAATTTAGGTTGAGTAAATAAAGATTGCTCTAATATAAGAATATCATGATTTGTGGGTTTGTAAAGTAGATATGCAATAATTTGTTTTTGTAACTTCACTAAAGGTGTTTCTAATACAGATTGTTTAGAGTCGGGAGTTGACTGTACTGTGCTTAATTTTAGCTGATTATAAATATCTTTTTCCGCCATATTCAATAAATCAGCTAACCTTTTAATATAATAGTTTTTAGTAATAGGATCAGTAATCTCTTGTATCCATGCTATTAAACTTTGTAAAGCCTGATTTTTAGCTGGAGTATCTTCTGCTTCAATTTTAGAGACTATATGATTAATATAGTATTCAATAAAATCTAGTGACTTTTCTACACTTTCTAACCATAAAGCTGGATTTTCTCTTACTAAGTCGGCTGTATCCTTCCCCTGCTCAATATGGATAACCTTGACTATACCACCTTTTTTAGTAATCATTGCAGCTGAGCGAAGACAAGCATTAATCCCAGCTTTATCATTATCAAAAGCCAATACGAATTGATTGGTATATCTCAATAAAGTCGTTATATGATGCTCACTCAAAGCAGTCCCTGATACTGCTACTACTTCTTTCACACCCGCCTTATGAGACATAATAACATCCATTTGACCTTCGACTATAATGACTCTATTGGTACTTTTAATATCTATCTTAGCCTGAGACAAACCAAATAAAACTTTACTTTTATCAAATACAACTGTCTGCGGAGAATTTACATATTTACCCATTTTCCCATCATCATATTCTGGCAAAACCCTACCTGTAAAACCAACTACTCTACCTAATGTATCTCTAATTGGGATCATAATTCTACCTCTAAATCTATCGTAAATATTATTTTTATCACTACTAATAGCCATACCTGCAGCTTCAATATCATTATGTGAGTATTTTTGAGATAATTTTTTACTCAAAGTATGATAACTTTGAGGAGCCAAGCCAATTTCAAACAAATCTATTAACTCAGTAGTAATCCCTCTAGAAGATAGATATTCTATCCCCTTTTGTCCATAGGATATATGTTTTAATATGGAATGATAAATTTTAGCGCTATCACTTAGAATCTGAAGTAAAGTTTTTTTATTATCGATATTACTATGAGCATCTTTAGAATAAGTTTTAATAGATATTCCAGCCTTTTGAGATAATATATTCAAAGCTTCTGGGAAAGTTACCCCCTCTATATCCATAATAAATTGAAATATATCTCCAGATTTATCTCCCCCAAAGTCTTTATAGATTTGAAGCTCAGGACTTACTATAAAAGATGGTGTTTTTTCAGTACGAAATGGAGACAGTGCTTTATAATTTGACCCCGCTGGAATTAAAGTAATATATTCACCTATAACATCTACTATATCTAGTTTTTGCTTAATTAAATCTTTAGCCTCATTATTCATATACAATTCACGGATATATTAAAATTAATTCTACAAATATTTATTTAGTATGTGAAGATTTGGTTTTTATAAATATTAAACCCAAACTAGCTATTAATATAATCAATAGAGACACTCCCTGAGTTAAAGTCAACCCATTAATTTTAGCTGTCCCATATTGTAAATCTTGAACCTGCCAAAAATCAGTAATAAAGTGGATTAAAGATATCCCTATCAAAAAACAACCTGTAAGATATCCTGGTTTTCTAAAGACATAAGATTTACTATACAATATAGATATAGTAATAAATAAAATCAAATAACCTAAGGCTACATATAATGCCCATGGATGTACATAATCATCACCCAGCATAATTAGCCATGGATATGACATTGTGGTAACTAAGCCTTTATTAACAGTAACAAAAAATGTACCTATATAGCCAAATATCATTCCAATTGAAACTATGGGTAAAAAGGTATCACAAAATCTTAGCCATGACATACCAGATCTCTTAATAGCATCAAAACCTTGCAGATAGAACCATCCTGACACTAAAGCCCCTAAATATCCACCTACAATACTTAATTTACCTTCATAAAAAATCTCTCCCCAACTAAATACATTCTCCCAATCTAAATCTGTTTGAAGAATAGCTAAATAAACCATCCTAGCCCCAATTATAGATGATATAGCAATAATGCTTCCCAAATTAAATATATCTTTCGTAGGCACACCTTTTCTGGTAGCTTTCTCTAAAGATAAAATTAAAACCAAGCTATATGCAAACAAAAAGCTTATACCCCAGATAGGTAGCTCAAAGCTGTATTCACTCAAAAATTCTAAGAATTGGAAATTGAGCATAATGCAATTAATATTTTAAAGTATTCTTAAGCTGGAAATACTTGATTCCCCTCTTCATCATAAAGATATACTGCAGCAGTCGGACAAGATTGAGCTGCAAGCAATAAAGTATCATCATCTACACTACTAACATCAAGAGCTTTAATATCTGTTCTTTCTGAGGTAGTTTCTCCTCCCTTTAATTTAAGCACTGCTTTTGCTTCTTCATCTATTTCAAATATATCTGGGTATACAGCTACACAGCTAGCAGCTCCTATACATTGATCTCTATCTATTGCCAAGGTTTTAATAGCCATATTTATTTACTTAAATGATAATTATTATCTGGACTATCTTTATTATAATATATATTTTTAATTTTGTCACCACATACTTCACGCAGTTTATTTTCTACAACTACTCCAAAGGTAATAGATGACATAGGACAGCCAGAGCAAGCTCCCAGTAAATTCAGAGTAAGATTACCATCCTTAAATTCTAGTATCTCAACACCACCACCATCAGCCTCTAACATAGGGCTGATTTCTTCTAAAACATTTTGTATTTGTGTATATACATCCATAATTAGATGTAAAAGTATATATTAAAGACTAATATCAGTTATCTCCACTTCAGTGTAAGGCTGTCTATGTCCATTTTTAACACTATATCTAGTTTTATTCTTATATTTAAAGACTATTTGCTTCTTACCTCTACCTTGAGACAAAACTTTAGCTATAACTTTAGCTTTTTCAATTTTAGGAGTCCCAATAGTAATGTCAGATTCATTTTCTAATAATAAAACATCCTCAAATATAACCTCTGATCCTTCTTCCTTATCTAACTTTTCAATCTTCAAAACAGTTCCTTTTTCAACTGAATATTGTTTTCCACCAGTACGAATAATTGCAAACATACAAATTAATTATCTAACATTGATATTCATTATATAGCATTTTAGTCCTGTTGTCAATATTTTATTAAGAATAATACATTACCTTTCTATAGTATACTGTATATCCTGTACTGTATTCCCTTCTCCAATCTCTCCTATGATATATTTTCCTTTTAATTCTCTATCTCCTTTACTTACATATTCCCATTCCTCATAACTTCTACTACTTAACTCACTTATAAATACATTCTCTCCTATACTCTCCCATATTCCATATTTCTTCTCTTCTTCTCCTTTTGGTATCATTACTCTTATTATCCATTCTTTACTATTATCTATATTCTCTATTATCTTTCCACTATATATTATATCTCTCTCATTCCTTATCCTTTCTTCTTTTTGATTAATATAATCTTTTTGCTCTTCTACCATTCCCTTCTCTAGATTTATTCCTGCCTCTTCTGACATCTTTTTCAATTCTTCACTCTTATATTCATAGGTGTCTACTCCAACTCCGGGGATTATTTGCTCTAAATGTCCTCCTCTCCATAACCCATATATTATACCTCCTATTACTATTATTATACTTATTACTATTATTGCTGACTTTTTCATAATTCTATTATTAATTGTTAATTTATTATCTCTGTTGTTGAAATATAGTACCAGCTCCTCCGGAACCTGATGTTACATTACCTCCATTTGTTGTTACTGTTCCACTAAAACTATTACTTCCATAATACATTGCTATTCGCCCTCCGGCTCCGCCTGCCGATCCACCGACTCCATTTCCTCCATTTACTCTTATCTCTCCCGCACCTCTCATCTCTCCTCCTGCTTCTAACCATACACTTCCTCCAGCTCCTCCTCCGCCTCCACTGTAAAAACCTCCACTAGCACCATTTCCTCCATTTGCCAATATATTACCTCCTACCTCTATATCCCCACTTACTACTATCTTGATCGCTCCGCCTCCTCGGCCTCCTAAGGTATTTGTATAATAGCCTGATCCTCCTCCACTTCCTAATTCTATTGGTTGCTCTATACTTCCATATCCAATCCCTCCTCCACTTCCTCCTCCGGCTCCTCCATAGCCTCCTCCTGCATATTGTTGTGTTCCACCTCCTATGCCTAGTCCATTATTTCCACTATGCCCATCTCGCCCCCCTCGGTAACCTCTTCCACTTGCATCTATATTTCCTAATCCCTGATACTGATTTGCATGTACTACAAATCTCTCTCCTAATACCGTACTTGCCATAATTCCTGTATTTACTCTAAATATTCCTACATTATAATGTAGACCTGATATATTTTGATTACTACTTATTATCCAATCAGCTCCTGCATAATCTATACAAGTCCCTGCTCCACATAAGACTCCTTCTACTATATTAGAGTCTGGTCCTTGGGCTTCTGCATTTACTGCTACTACTTTAAATTCATAAATACCTATTGGTAGATTTTCTACCAAATAACTTGTGCTTAATACTTCCCCAATGACTGTTTGACTACTAAATCCTTGTCCACTACTATATATAATAACATACTCTTCTATTGGCAATGGACTATTTGGAGCACTCCAAGTTAAACTTACACTAATACCATCTATTACCTGTATACTTAAATCTGTTATAGCAGATGGTGCATTCAATGTACCTCCTCCATCTAATATAACTCCTGCTATTATCTCTCTTCCTAATTCAGCTCCTTCTGCTCTGACTGCTATGGTATTATTTAGGTTTTTTACTATACTATATCTTGTACTTATTACTGTAGTACTATTTGGATCTTCTGGTATACTTGCTATATATATTGGTACTATATCTCCATCTATATCTATACAGTTTATTCCATATTCTCCTACCCTACATATTTCTTTCCTATTATCGTATCCTGTCTGCATATTCTCTATTGCTTCTGGATATCTCTGATTATCTATGTTATATTGCTGTATTGCTTTATATATAGTTCCTACGTCACTACTCCTCCTTGCATTATTTCCTAATGCTATCTGTCTATTTGGGTTTATTGCTACTAGTACTATTGCTGCTAATATCCCTATCGCTGCTATTACTAGAAGTATTTCTAAGAGGGTGAAGCCTTTGTTTTGTTTTATTTTAGTCATCTTTTTGACTTTATTTATTGTTATTATTTATCTATATTTTATTATATATATATGTACTATTTTTGGCAAGTCTTGAGATTGCAGATAATTTTTAATGATTAAGAGTGAATTATTTACTGCAGGTTATAATTTACTGAATAAAATGTTGATGAATTGAATCTATTTCTACATTAACCTCATCATCTGAGAGAGATTTATCCTGATCTCTAAATTCAAGATGGAAGGTGTAGTTAGTGAAATCTCCATTTTGAAATTTATCTCTAAACCCAATATAATAACATTTTGGAGAAACTAAAGTCGTGATTTTATCATAAACTTCTTGAGCTGAACTAGAATTTGATACTTTTAATGTAATATCTCTTTTTACAGCTGGATATTTGGGAACTTGACTATAATGTTCCGACATTGGAGATAAAATATTTACCAAAACTGATAAATCTATTTCTATTACTCCTGATACATCTGCCCAGCCTACAGCTTGTTCAACATAATTAATAATAGTATTATTTTCTATAATCTGAGTTGTAAATTTAGTATAATCAAATCCAAGTTGAGTAATAACTCTAATAAAATCAGCATAAGCTTGATTAATATTTGCGATTTTTTCTGAATCTTTATGATAGCAACCCAAACTCAGATGCAAATGTTGCTCTGCAGTAAAGACATTACTAATTTCGAATAATTTTAGTGTGTCTTGATATTTAGAGTTTTTATCTATCGCTTTTACCATAGAATCTATTAAATTTTGTCTAAGATATGACTGAGACTCATCAACTGGATTTAAAAGCTGTAATGTCCCCTCTTTGCTATATGGATAAGTAAGAATTTCATTATATCCAATTTTAGACAATTCTTCAGATATTGTACGTTTAAATTTAAAAGTTGAGTCAGAATTTATTTGTATTTTATTAATATCTAATTTAGCTGGAATGTTATCATAACCATAGATGCGAGCTATTTCTTCAATATACTCTTCTGGAGTATTTAAATCTAATCTCCAATATGGAGCTGTTAGACTATATTTCTGAGAACCAAAAGACTTATGAGACTCTATATTTAATGATTTTAATATTTGATTAATATCTCCATCACTAATATCTATGCCTATATATTTTCTAACATAATTATAATCCAAACTCACACTTTTGTGTGTAGTTTTATTATTACCATAATTAAGATATCCTAAAGGCTCTAATCCTGACTTTTCTACTAAATTTATAATCCTCTGAATTGCAATATCAGCAAACTCTACTGGAATTTGTCTCTCAAATCTCTTAGCTGATTCTGTTAATAATTTTAATCTTCGAGCTGTTTGACGAATTCTATTATGGTCAAAGTGAGCACTTTCAATTATCACACGAGTTGTCCCATCTCCCACAACCGTAGAAGCACCTCCCATGATTCCAGCTAGTGCTATAATCTCTTCTGAATCACAAATCACAATATCTCCTTCTTCTAGCAATATTTCGACCTCCTCTAAACTCTTAAATATTTCTCCCTTTTTGGCTTCTCTCACTATAATGGAATCTCCTTTTACTTTCTCAGCATCAAAAACATGTACTGGCTGCCCTGTCTCAAATAAAATATAATTTCCCAAATCAACAGCTGGATGATGAGTTTTTTGATTTAAAAGAGATAAAGTCTGATGAATACTAGATTCCAATTTAAATATATCGGTTTGTACATATAGATCCACTCTATACCCTCCTTTGCTCAAAATATTAGAATCAAATTTATATTTACTAAGTCCTGAGAGTTCTAAAACTGAATAATAACTACATAAGTTAGTTTGAACCTTAATATGTTTTTTGAGTTTTTGTTTAACTGGTATTGGAGATAGTTCTAATGGTTGCAATGCATTATTACTAATTAAGGCAACTTCTCTTGCCACTCCATAGAATGATGATGAATCACTAGCTCTAGTTCCTAAACCTTTATTATCTATATCTATAATGGCTTCATTTAGTCCTAACACTTCAGCTACTGACATACCTACTTCTGCAGTGTTTGGTAAAATCAAAATTCCATCTGATACTTCCTGCAGCCCCAATTCCTGAGCGGAGCAAATCATACCAAAAGAATCTTGACCTCTTAAATTTACTGCTTGAATATTCAAACCATTAGGCAAGGTGGCACCTATTTTAGCTACAGCAACTTTCTGTCCTAACTCTATATTTTTAGCTCCACATACAATAGTTAAAGTTTCATTATTATCTACCAAAACTTCAGCAATATTTAGTTTATCTGCATTAGGATGTGGTGTCACCTTTTGTATATGTCCGACTACTATATTCTGGAATGATTCAGCTGGATTATAAATTGAGTCAACTTCATAACTTTTTAATGTTATTAAATCTGCTAACTCTTGGGGTGATTGAGTTAATTGGGGAACAAAATTTTTGATGATTGAATATGGGATTTTCATAATTGTATTTTACCTAATTGAGATGTAAATCTAATGTCTGCAGAGTGTATCAGCCTAATATCATCAATACCATATAGTATCATTGCTAATCTTTCTACTCCAAACCCGAAGGCAAATCCTTGAATATTAGGGTCTGTAATCCCACCATTTTCTAATACCTTTCGATTAACCATACCAGCTCCAGCAATTTCTAGCCATTTATCTTCTAGCCAAATATCTATTTCAAAACTAGGCTCAGTAAAAGGGAAATAACTTGGTCTTAATCTAATTTTGATATCTTGCTGAAATAATTCTTTGAAAAAATAGTTAATTACGCCCTTAAAGGTAGCTATACTTGCTTTATCATCTAAAAATAACCCCTCTACTTGATGGAATACTGTTTCATGAGTGGAATCAGTAGCTTCATACCGATAAACTTTACCAGGAGCTATAATTCTAATTGGAGGCTTATTGTTCTCCATATAATGAATTTGTACTGGAGAAGTATGAGTGCGTAATAATGATTGAACTCCTGCTGGATTCTGAACCCACATAGTATCCCAAACATCACGAGCTGGATGTGATTCAGGGATATTTAATAAATCAAAATTATATTTTTCAGATTCTAACTCTGGTCCTACAGCCACTGAAAAACCTAATTCCTCAAAAATATCTTGGATTTTGAATATTAATCTGGAAATTGGAGATAAACCTCCTACAGTAGATTGTATATCTAGAGGATGTATTGGATAAATCTCTATTTTAGATTCGGTATCTTGAGTTTTATGTTTATTTATATACTCTTCTATTTCTTGTTTTAATTCATTAAGTTGCTGTCCATAAGCTGATTTTTTCTCTGGAATAATATCTTTTAGAGCTTTAAATAGTTCTGCAATATACCCTTTACGAGAAAGGTACTTATGCTCTAATTTATCTATATCTAAAGATTTTTTTATATCTGATTTATACTCTTTGATTACTTCTTCAATTGATATCATATTCTAAAATTTATTATTTATTCTCTTGAGCGATAAAGAAAAACTCCAGTAAAAATATCGCTATTGTTAATATTGTAGCACTAAGTATATTAAAAAGCAAAAATCCTTGTAATGCCAATTGTAGCCCAAATAAAATACCCAATAATAATCCCTGTCTTTCCGATCTCATTAAGATATAGCTAGTATCTCTATTTTTGAATAAATTATGGGATAAAAATAGTCTAATGGAATAACCTAAATAAGTGGTTATAGACCAAACTATAACTATAATACATACCAAAAAAGCCCAAACAGTAGCTGCTGGCATATCAGTAGGATTAGTATAAACAACTATATAGTATACTACTGCACTAGCAATTAGTAGTAATATGCTATTTACCCACAGAAATAGCTTTTTCATGTTTTTTATTTATTGTCATAAGATTTTGCTCCTTGTGTCAAAATATGCTTGGCTTCTTCTTTATCCCCAAAGCCTTCAATTTTTACAAATTCATATTTACCTGGCTCTAATTTTTTATAGTCAGCCATAAATAATTCTATTTCTTTGACTAAATGTAATTCAATATCTTCTAAGTCTTGAATATGAGCTAATCTAGGATCTAATTTAGCTACAGGAGCACAAATTAATTTATGGTCAATGCCTGCCTCATCGCTCATTTTTAATACTCCTACCGCTCTTGATTTGACTACACAACCTGAAAAAGTAGGTCTGGTAGCTAATAAGATAACATCTAAAGCATCTCCATCCTCTCCGTGAGTTTGTGGTATAAAACCATATTCAAATGGATATATTAAAGGAGAATATAAGGTTCGGTCTAATTTAAAATACCCTCCCTTTTCATCATATTCAAATTTTGAGGTAGAATTCATAGGAATATCTATGACTACATTGAATTCTTCTGGCAAAGACTCTAATCTTGGAACATCAGTATATAGATTCATATGTTTATTTATTAAATTTAATAATAATTAGTCTTGAGATTCTGAATTAGAAGTGTTTTCTTCGGCTACTATTTCTTATGCAGTATTATCTACAACTTCTTCAGCTGACATAGTTTCAGTCTTTTCAATAACTGGAGTCGTTACAGTTTTAGACTCTGGATTTAAATTAATATCATAACCAGTTAATCTGGACGCTAGTCTTACATTTTGTCCAGACCCACCAATAGCTAAAGATAATTGGTCTTGCGGAACAATAACAACAGCTTGTCTATTAGCTGAATCAATAGTAATATTTTCTACCTTAGCTGGAGCAATTGCAGCTTTAATATAATCTTCTAAGTTATCAGAATATTCTATAATATCAATTTTTTCTCCACCTAATTCATTTATGATAGACTGCACTCTAGTTCCTCTTTGCCCAACACAAGCCCCAACTGGATCAATACCTTCTCCGTTAGCTTTGACTGCTAATTTAGTTCTAACTCCAGCATCTCTTGCAACAGATACTATCTCTACTGAACCTGCGAATATTTCTGGCACTTCTAGAGCAAATAATGTTTTGACAAAATCAGTACTTCTTCTGGATAAGACAATATTAGGTTCTCTCTCAGTAGTTTCTACGCTTTGAATTAAGAATTTATGTCTATTACCTATACGATAATTATCAGCATAAACTTGCTCTGATGGGAATAACAAACCAACTCCTTTACCAAGGTCTACAAATATAATCCCTCTATCCATTCTCTGAATAGTACCTGTAATTACTTCTCCAACTCTATCTTTATAGGCTTCAAAAGCTGTAGTTCTCTCAATCTCGCGAATCTTTTGCATCAATACTTGCTTAGCTGTCTGAGCTGCAATTCTACCAAAATCTTCCCTTGGTTCTAATTCTTCAACAATTTCCTCTCCTTCTTGTATTTCTGGCTGAATAGACTGAGCATCAACAAGTGAAATATGCCTATCTGGGTTAAATCTAATTTTTCTTACACCATCTTCTGATTCTTCTTCTTGAGCTGGCCCCAAATCTTCAGCGTTTTGCTCTGCACTCAAGATAATATAACCTTCCTCATCTACATTTACTACTGTTTTGTGTCCGAAAATTGAAAATATACCAGTGTCTTTATTGAACTTAGCCTTAATAATCTGACTTTTTTCACCATAGTCCTTTTTGTAAGCAGCTGCAATAGCACTTTCAATAACTTCTATAATTTTATCTTCTGGGATGTTTTTTTCCTCTGCAATTTGAGTGATAGCAAAGGTAAATTGTTTAGCATTCAACATATTAATATTCTTAATGTTATTATCATAATACCATATGAAATAAAATAGATCTACTCTTTATTCCAAAAAGCAGATCTACTCTAAATTTACCCATATCATATACTTAATATTATATATTGATTTTTAGTTAATGTCAAATAAAAATTTTAAATTAACTAGTATAAAATGTAAAAATAATGTAATATATAAGTAGTGCTTAGAAGTAGTATAATTATATATGAATAAAATTATCATAGATGAAAAAGTTATAGATGAAATATTATCTCGTAGCATTGTTGAAATACTGCCATCTAAAGATGCTCTCAAAAAAGAATTGATGTCTGGTAGACAATTAAGATTTTATATAGGAGCTGATGCTACTGGTCCAGCCCTACATATTGGGCATGCTACAAATTATATTCTTTTAGAAAAACTTCGTAGTTTAGGACACAAAGTAATATTATTAATCGGAGATTTTACTGCTAGAATAGGAGATCCTACTGATAAAAGTGCTACCAGAATACAGTTAACTCGGAAACAGGTTATAGAAAATACTAAAACTTGGATTAAGCAATTAAGTCCTATTATTTCCTTTAATGATACCAAAAACCCTGTAGAGATTGTCTATAATCACGATTGGTTATCTAAAATGAGTTTTGAAGATGTTATAGATTTAGCTTCCAATTTCACAGTACAAAGAATGCTGGAGAGAGATATGTTTGAAAAGAGATTAAAAGAAGAAAAACCTATTTATGTACACGAATTTTTTTACCCTCTAATGCAAGGCTATGATAGTGTTCACTTAGATGTAGATGCTGAAATATGTGGAAATGATCAAAAATTTAATGCTCTATGTGGAAGAACTCTTTTGCAAAGATATAAACAAAAAGAAAAGTTTGTAATAATTACAACTCTTTTAGAAAACCCAATTACTAAAGAAAAGATGATGTCCAAGAGTCTTGGAACTGGGATATTTCTAAATATGAATCATATTGATATATATGGTAAAATAATGGCTCAACCTGACGAGAACATATATCAGCTTTTTGTAGACTGTACTTATGAGAGTTTAGGGAATATTGATAAAATTAGAAAAGATTTAGAACTTAATCTAGTTAATCCAAAAGATGTAAAAATGAAATTAGCTTTTAAAATTACCGAAATTTATCATGGGGAAGAATTGGCTCAGAAAGCTGAAAAATATTTTATTAATACTTTTCAAAACAAAGGTATCCCTACTGAAATAAAAGAATTTATAGTTAGTAAAAAAAAGATATCTTTAGTTGAAATATTACTTGAGACTAGATTAGTAGAAAGTAAAAGTGAGGCTAAAAGAGTAATAGAACAAAATGGAATAAAAATTGATGGTAATATTATTAATTCAGATAGAGAAATTAATATTGTAAAGGAAGGTTTAATTATCCAAAAAGGAAAGAGAAATTTTATTAAAGCTATTTATAAATAATACTTATACAATTACTTTTATAGTTTATATAAAAAATTTTTTTATTAGATTTAGTATAGCATAAATTAGAAAAAGTATAAATTATGTCTTGTGAGTAGTGAATTATTAATTGGGAGTTGGGAGTTTCGTAGGGGCTGCCAGTCGCCTGTGCTGTTTTCTCAGCACTTATGTTTCTCTTTCTAAGGGAGAATTTAGCTCAAGTTGCAAAATAATCCACCCCGTCCAGCATAGCTGTCCACCCCTCAATTTATCTACCGTAGGCAGAGAGGGGAATTTAGCTCAGCACTCCCTCCACCAAAGGAAAAATGCAGGCAACTGAAAGGTCGCTCCTACACAATATCTCTTACTTAAAGCCCTGCAATTTATAAACTATAAAATCACTTTCAAGTCAAGAATACAACCTCCTTTTGGATATACTATGATTGGATTGACATCTAGTTCTTGTATCAAAGGAACTGAATATATCAATAGATTTAGTTGGAAAATTGTATCTACTAGCCAATTGATGTCATATTCTTTACCTCTAGCTCCATTCAGTATTTTATAAACTTTTGTTTTTTTGAGAGTTTTGAGGATATATGGTTTTGTGATTGGCATACTAGCAAATGCTATATCATTTAGGATTTCTGCATATATTCCTCCTGATCCTAGTAATAAAACTGTGCCTAACTGTGGGTCTCGTTTTACCCCTACGAAGACTTCTATCCCTTTATGGGCTTGCTCTTGAGCTATGATTTGACCATTTTTATGTTTTTTATAAAATTTCTTAACTTCATCTAGACTACTAACTCCTAATTGTACTAAACCTGAGTCTGTACGATGTAATATATTGGGATTGACATCTTTTAGTACTATTGGGTATTGTAGTTTTTTCTCTAATTTTTTTATATCTGTATTGGATTTAATATCTAAAGTTTTTGGCAATTCTAATGATAATTCTTTGGCTATTAAATTAACAGTATCCCAAGAAGCACTTATTAGTTTTTGAGATTTATCTTGATCTAAAGCTTGTTTAATACTCTGAATTGATGATTTTTTGACATAAGATGTTGGTTCATCCCAAAGCTTAGCATTTCGTGATTGATACTTGTATTTGTATAAATTAGATAAGGCTCTAATTGCTCTTTCTGGAGTATCAAAATAAGGATAATTTTTGATTTCTTTTGTTAGTTGAACCGTTTTATCTCCTCCTACTATAACTGTTAAAACTGGTTTATGCGGATACTTAGTAGCTATTTCCTTTATGACTCTACCTATATCTGTCAGTGGAGTCATTACTTGTGGACTTATTAGTACTATTAATGAGCCTACTGACTTTTCTTTGACTAAAACTTGTAAAGTTTCCCTATATCTAATGGCATCAGCATCTCCTAGTATATCTACTGGATTATGAGTACTAGCTGCTGAGGGTAAAACTTGATCTAATTGCTGAATAGCTTTAGCTTCTAGATTAGCTAATTTCAGATTATATTGTGAGCTAGCATCTACAGATAAAACTCCCAGCCCTCCAGCATTAGTTATAATAGCCGTCCCAAATCTAGATATACTTTGAAATCGAGAGAATAATTGTACAGTATCAAATAATTCTTCTAATGAATAGACTATAATAGCTCCTGCCTCTTGTAAGAGAGTATCTATAATAACTTCATCTCCTGCTAGTGAGCCGGTATGAGATTGGATGGTTTTCTTAGCTTTGTCTGACCTACCTGCCTTGAGGATAATAATTGGCTTAGTAGAATTTTTAATGGCTTTAATAAATTCTATTGGCCTTGCTATACCTTCTAGATATAGACTAATGACTTTAGTTTTAGAGTCTTGCTCGAAATACTTAATAGCATCTACTTCATCTATATCTAATTTATTCCCTAAACTAATAATTTTATTAAACCCTATATTCAAACTATCTGCTCTGTCAATAAAGGCAGATATTAAAGCTCCTGACTGTGACACTAGCGAAACATTACCAGTTAGGTGAGATAATAAACCAAAAGAACCATTATAGGCATATCTATTAGCATCATTATTGATTATTCCTAAACAGTTTGGTCCAATAATTTTTATCCCGTATATTTTAGCTATTTTGGTCAAAGCCTTCTCTCTAGATTTACCTTCTGAGCTAGATTCTTTAAATCCTGCAGAGATAATCACAGCATATTTAACTCCCTTCTTACCTAATTCCTCCACAGCTTCTAAGACAAAAGCTGCTGGAATAACCACAATAGCGACCTTTATCCCCTGAGGCAATTGATTAATATGAGAGTATACTGGGTAGCCTTCAATTTTTCTAGCTGATGGATTAACTAAAAACAAATCACCTTTATAATTAGTCTTTAGTATATTATGAAAGATTATAGATCCAATTTTAGATTGATTACGAGAAGCCCCAATAATGGCTATACTATCTGGATAAAATAAGTCTTGCATAAATTTTAAGTTAATATGACTATTTCATTTTCTATAGGAACTTTAGATTGAATATGTAAGTTATCTTGAATAGCGTCTGCTAGAGTTTGAGAGGCTTCTTGCTCTCCTTGAACCACGAAGACATTTTTAGAATTTTTAATCTTAGATAACCAATCTAATAACATTTCTTGGTCTGCATGAGCTGAATATCCTTCTACTCTTCTAACTTCTATTCTATTTTCTACTGGATGATTATGTATGTATACTGGGCTCTCTCCTTCCAAAATCCTTCTACCCAAAGTATAAGGAGCTTGATATCCTACAAAAAGTATAATGTTTTTTGGGTTAGACAAATATCTCTCTTCATGATATAGAACCCTACCCCCAGTAGACATACCTGATCCTGCCATTATCATCTTAGGTTGAGGCTGACTATTAATACGCATAGAGTCTTCTCTACTTTCGGTAAAGGTTAAAAATGGGAAATCAAAAATTTTATCTGTTTTAGATAATTGTTTTGCCTCCTGATTATAATATTGAGTATATTTGGCATGTATGTTTGTAGCTTTAATGGCTAAAGGAGAATCCAAATACACATCAATTTTACCAACACTACCTCTAGGGATACCTTGTCCTGAATGATTTTCGATAATATCATTTAATTCATATAAAATATCTTGAGTCCTCTCAATAGAGAATGTTGGCATTAATAGAACTGACTTTCTTTCAATCGTATCCTTGATAGCTTGTTTTAAAATTTCCCTTCTCTCAGCTAACTTTTGGTGAATTCTATCTCCATAACAAGATTCTACAATAACATAATCGGCCTCCTCTATATAATCATATTTTCGTAATAAAACAGATGGGACATTGCCTAAATCTCCAGAGAAAACTAGCTTTATTCTCTTTCCAGTCTCTGGATCAAGCACCCAAATTTCAGTAATGGCTGAGCCTAGAATATGCCCCGCATCCTGAAATCTAAATGACATATGCTCATTGATCTCATATATTTCGTGATATTCCCTACCTCTCCACTGAGATACAGCCTGATCTACATCTTCACCACTAAATAAAGGTAATTGAGTATGATCATGTTCCATAATAGAGACAGTATCTCTTAGCGATATTTCAGAGAACTCTTGAGTAGGATAAGTGGAGTATATTTCACCTCTAAAGCCTTCTTTGACCAATTTGGGGATACGTCCAATATGGTCAATATGTGTATGAGTGGCGATCATAAAGTCAATACTCTTAGGATCATACACAAAAGGCACATAGTTTAATTCATCGGCTTCTTTATTTCCCTGAATAAGACCACAATCCACAACAAATCTAATTTTACCATTATCTATAACATAATTAGCCCCTGTTACTGAACCCGCTCCTCCACAAAATTGAATACTTACCATCGTTTTTATTTATATTACTTTAATATATTAATATTATATCATAAATTTTAAGTTTTAGCAAATTAAGATTTTAACTAATACCCACCAATTTTCTGACTTGTTGAATGGTTTGCTCTGCTATTATATTAGCTTCTTTTTCTCCTTTTGCTAATATTTCAGCTACATATTCTGGGTTTTGAGCTAATTCCTGACGGCGAGTTCGTATTGGGGTGAAGTATTCTAAAGTTGCCTCAGCTAGTATTTCTTTAGCTTCTTTATAAGAAATTTGTCCTGAGATATATCTAGACTCCATCTTTGTTATTTCCTCTGGGCTAGTTAATAACCTATATATTGACATTATATTACAAGTATCGGGGTCTTTTGGTTCATTGGGTGCTTTAGAATCTGTGGTTATTTTCATTACTTTAGCTCGAATCGAATCAGCTTCCTCGAAAATCTCAATGGTATTCTTATATGATTTACTCATTTTTCGCCCATCAAGACCTTTGACTATAGCTACATTTGGTTGAATATATGGTTTTGGAATGGTGAATAATTGGCCATATTGAGAATTGAATTTTTTAGCTATGGTTTGTGCAATTTCAATATGTTGTTTTTGGTCTTGTCCTACTGGTACTACATTGGATTGATATAATAAAATATCTGCTGCCATCAAAACGGGATAATCAAATAATCCCATATTAGCTTCTTTGCCATTATCGACTGCATCTTTATAGGCATGAGACCTTTCTAAGTAAGCTACTGATACTAGATTATTGAATATCCAAGTAAGTTCAGTCAAGGACTTCACATCTGATTGTAAAAATAAGCTAGTTTTAGACAAATCTAAATCTAGTGCTAAATAATCAAGAGCAATTTCTTGAGTATAGGTTCGCAGAGTCTCCCCATCTTTAATACTATTAAGAGAATGTAAATTAGCTATAAATACTAAAGTTCTATCAAATTCAGATTGTCTGGATAGCTCTAAAATAGGCTGCATAGCTCCAAAATAGTTACCAATATGCAACTTTCCTGTGGGCTGAATTCCGGTAAGACAAATATTACTCATATATATTATTTAATAGATTTTATTGTAACATACTATGGGTACGACTCTCAATATCTGCCCTAATTTCAGCTACTGGTTTTGCATATTTTTGTCTTGATTGCATTATTACTGTTTGTTGCAGAGATAAATCTGATCTATTGGCAAAGATGACTTCCATATTAAAGGCTTTACTAGTCTTACCATTAATCATCAACGTAATAACTGCTTTTAGATTATCTATTAATACTAAATCCTCAGCCGTGTAATATGGTTGCATTCTCTGAGCTATAATTTCAGCGTCATCTGAGCTAATCCTGAAGCTTACCACAGTCCCAACATTGCCAAAAACTGCATTTCGAATTCCATCAGATAATTGTCCTATGTATTGATGAGCTAGAATTAGACATAATCTATATTTACGAGCTTCAGATAATATTGTAGAGATGCTATCTGTAGTAAAGTTTTGGAACTCATCTAGATAAAGATAAAAATCTCGTCTTTGATCTTCTGGAATTTCATTTCGCTTAAAAGCCGCCATTTGCAATTTGGATACTAATAACATACCTAATAGATTACTGTTTTGCTCTCCTAATCCTCCTTTGGATAAATTACCAATCAAAATTTTACCTGAATTCATAATATCTTGGAAATCAAAAGCAGACCTTGATTGTCCAATTATGTTTCGGACCATTTCATTTTCTATAAATCTACCTAATTTACTCAAAAGATACCCTAAAGTGTCCCCTGCTTGTGAACCTTTTTGAGTGGCTGGGAATTCTTTTTCCCAAAAATGCCTAATCACTGGATCGTCTACAGTTAATAATACTTCTCTTCTAAAGGCTTCGTCTGTAAACATTAGAGGAATTTCTACCAAAGTTCTAGGATTATTAACATCAGACATTAATGCTGCCATTGCCATTCGCATATTATGCTCAAAAATTGGACCTATCATACTAGGGTCAGAGACTAATTTATAAAATATAGAAATCATCTCTTGGATCAGGAAATCTTTTTCTTCATGAGTACGAGCTTCCAGAATATTAAGTCCCATAGGATATTGAGTGTCAGCTGGATTAAAGTAAATAACATCCTCCATACGATGCGGAGGTATCATACCCAACACTTCTACTGCAAAATCTCCATTTGGATCAAGCAAAGCCAGCCCATGTCCTGCCTCTAAATCTTCTTGAATCATTTTTTTCATCAAGGAACTCTTACCTGTTCCGGTCTGTCCAATCAGATACATATGTCTTCTTCGATCCTCATCTTGAATTTTAATTTCAACTTCTTCTCCTCGATATACATTTTTACCAATCAGTAATCCCGTATGAGGTAAATCTACTGGAGGGTGTGAGGTTTTGGAAGTAATCCAAGTAACTTTAGGTGTCTCCACTCCAACGGCTGGTATATGATAGATACTAGTTAATTCTTCGGTATTCAAAATCATAGCCTCCTTACCAGAGAATAATCTAAATATAAATGTATAAATGAATTGTTTGACATTATAAATTGGATATTTTATAACCTTAAATTCATTCAAATCTCCGTTGGCAAATTGAGCAAAAGCTCCTTCTAGCTGATCAAATAACATATCTGCTCTTTGTTTGTCTTTAGATATAGTTAATAATCTTATGTTGGTAGAATAAGCTACTTTAGAGGTCTTTTGACTAATTTTTTCTAACATCACTGACTCTTGAGGTAATAGCATTTTAGGCTCATTTTCTAAAGAGTTTTTGGATTTTGTAACTTGCCCTAAAGCTTTTACAAACTGTCTATCTAAACTTCCAAAGACATCAGAGTAAGCGTCTTTGAAAGACTCCCCTTTTTGCATTTTCTTCACTACCTTCTGACCATTATCAATCCAATTGTCAGATATTCTTTGAATCAAAATTTGTACTACAGCACTTTCATCTTCCTGAATTTTAGATAAAGCTGAGGTAATAACATTCAAAGGATTGGCTTCTAATTCCTTATAAGTTCTAACTGGCAAAATATAAGGTTTTTTTAACTTAAGATAACCTGCTCGAATCTCTGCTCCTGGAACAAGTACATTGTAATCGGTAATTTTTTTTAGTTCGGCTTCAGGATACACTCCATGAATTTGTTTCTCAAAAATTGACTCATAACCCTTTGGGACTCCAATATAAAAGTTAATTTCATCTCTCTCAGTAGGACTCACTATTTCAAGCGATATATATGGATTACCATAACGAATTCTATTTATAAAATCTTCTAACTTAAGATAAGAAAAACTAGCATAAACTTGTTCCATTATACTAATCAAATCTTTGATATTAGACTCAGGCTTAGGTATATTACGAGGAACAATAATCTGATATTGTGTCATTGATAGACCTCTATTTACTCTTCTTTTTTCCCAAAAGGGCTGAGCAATCAAATTAGTAATTAGATATATCATAGCTACTGCCCAAATGATTAGAATTATATATAGAACTGTAAGCATAATAAATTTTATTTATCGTGTACATCTGGAAGCAAACCCTCACTTACTAGAGTAGGGTAAATTGCATTGAGACTCTCCTCTAGCCTATCTAGAGCAACATAATCCTCAATCTCTAAAAAGGCATGAATTACTTCTAAGATATCTTTTCCCTTAGTAGTAATTAATTTCACAGATACCTCAACTCTATTTTCTTCTGGAATACTGAGTAACCAACTATATTTCTCTTGTACTTTAGCAGATAATGGTTTAGTGGTTGGATTAGATTGATATATTTGTCTCTGAGTTTCTACAACTTGCTTTATATGTTGCTCAGCTTCATACATCACAGGAGGTTCTACTTCTGGTTGAGAAACCTGCATCTGAGATTCAGATTGAGTAGATTCTATTGTATTTAGATTCTCAAACTTCCTCTCTATGGAGGGTTGATTTTGTTCAATAGTATTATTTTCAGTATTATTAGGTATTTCTGGCATAAATTTGTTTAATATTTGTCATTATAATAAATTAGAATAGAATTCCCTATAATATAGTCTGGACTTCTCCATTTTAACCACCAATATTCTTGGTAGTTCGGATTGTTTTTTCTATTATAGAAAGAATCTTGGAACATTGTGGCACTAATTGCAGTATACCCAATTTGCGGACCATCAGTTGATTTAACGGATATTATGTTGGTATCAGGCAAATAATAATTGACATCTGCAGTACCAAAATAATCTATATACAGTGTATCAATATTTTTCTGTTTAGTCCAATTATTAAGTCTTTTTAAATCTTGTCCCCAATCTAAGTTAGAATCTGTGAAAATTTGATAACCTTGATTTTGTCCTGCTAATATATTTAAGTTCGAAATATAGTTTGGATATGTCAAAATTGTTGCCAGAATATACCAACCTAAAAACAAACTTAGTATAGCCTTTGAAAATTTTAGAGGAATTAATAATTTCACAATTCCAAAAGCAATAATAATATAGGTCAGAATAACAGCTGGTAAAATATGTCTAATTCCTAGGTTTAGATTCCCTCGAATACTAATTATCCAGTATATTGCTATCATACCGATAATTGTAATAATATACCAATTGCTTAATATTTTAGATTTAATATCTAAGTTTTTTGATTTCAATAAATTAACTAAACTAAATATTGAAGCAAATAATATAGCAGATAAAATCAAAATAACTGATAAATTCTCTTTTAGCAAGTATGTGAGCGGGAAATACTCTATAAAACTTTGATTTGTAAATTTACCTAACAAAAAGGTTGTGTTTCCCCCTCCTACTCTCTGAATCACCATAGCTTGTCCTAAAAGATATTGCCCAAAGTATTGAAGTCCTGGTGCTTGTATAATACTAGATAAACCTTGTTTAGTTAAGTCAGAGATCTGATTATCTTGTGGAAAAGATTCCTGTACCAATCTAAGCTGAGTGTCTAGAGGCATATTACGCATTGTAATAAAATAAACTAAATTTATTATTATAAAAACCCCAAGGCCAATAAGTATAAAATCTCTTATTAAAATGATATTTTTGTGAACCAAATTTTTATCTTTCCAATATTTAATTAATATATAACCAAACCCAGTCAATATTATCAATGGGATTAATAATATTGTTGAGAATTTCGATAAAAAGGCTACTCCTAAAGCTAAAGTTACATACATAATATGTCGCCAACTAGGCATTTTCAAATATCTAATCCAAAAATCTATCACTACTAAAAAGGTTAGGCTCGCGATTAAATCCGTAGTCACTAATCTGCCATGAGCAATCACATTTGGCGAAAAAGCATACAAAACACTACTGATAATAGCAATACTTTTACTTTTTGTATGATAATTTACTGAGTAAGCAATATATATCACTCCCAATAATAAGATTATAATTGTAGGCAATCTAGCCCACCAAATTATGGTATCAGCATCATTTCCAGATTGGAATAAAAGAGCATATCCCATATCCCATTGAGCATTAACCTCTTCAGTCCAGGCAGGTATATTATTAGGGAAAAGTATATTCTGTGAATTTAGTTTATCTCCTACCCATATAGATATTCCTGACAATAACTTTAAAAGAGGTGGATGTTCTGGGTTTAAGCGATAATCTCCTTCAACCACATAAGAATACCCAGCAGCAATATGAGGACTTTCATCTACAGTCAAAGAATCTCCCGTACTAGATCCAAAAGCCAAAACTCCTAAGATTAAAGTTAAACCCAAAGTAAAGACCCATAATGGAGTTTTATTATATAATTGTAATAATTTATTTAACATAGATTACTTGAATTTATAATAAGCTCTATCTTTGATTCTCAAATCAATATATTCTAATGAATTTTGCTGATCTAAAGATAGTTGAGAAATAAATACTTGTTTTAACACCTGTGCCTGATAAATTATATCTGTATCTAAATCTAGCATAATATAATATCCCTTTTCTGTATAGACAAAAACACTAACTATACTGTCTTCAGATTTTTGCTGAATATCAATAGCAGTAACTTTAATATTATCTATTTTATTGTATTCTTCTATAATATTTTGAATCCACCTAACTTCCCTTTCTGAGAGTAACATTTTTCCAACTGGCTTTGTAGACAAACCTTTTATATCAACTAGATTTGTATCTAAACTCTGTTTAACTCCCATATTGAAGCCATCTTCACTAATATTATAGCATATTTCATCAAAACAACTATAAAACATAGGCGTTCTAAGTATAATATCTAAGTTTATAACTCTATCCAATAAATTTCTTTTAATTGAAACCTTTTTAATTTGAGGGAACTTTTCTAATAAATCTTTTTCTAATCTCTCAGCTCTTAGTAGCAGTATATTCTGATTATTATACCACCAATATGTTTTATCTTCTACCAAATCTTGTGTTCTAGATATAATTTCATCCTTTAATAACTCCTCTTCTAGCTTCGCTTCAACACGAATTATATTCAAAACTGGTGAATATAATAAGTATCCAATCCCACCGAGTATCAAGATTAACATTATAAACTTTAATAAACCTATAATTAAATTCCTAGATTTCGACCTAGTACTTGCTTGCTTATTTCTATGATATGTTTTTGGAATATAAGTTTTTCTCATAATGCTTTACATCCTGACGCAAGAGTCAATCCCTTAGCTTCTGCCTGCTCCTTTGTATCAAAGTATATACGATTTTCTGGTTTAATTCTATTAATCCCACCACAATTTGGATAATAATATCTTTTGCCATTTTTACTAGCTACTATTTTGCCTGTTGCTACAGTAGAGGCAGTATTATCAACAGGTTTAGTTGTGCTTTGTTCTGACTTAATTTCCTCAATCTGCACATCTTCATTAATAGCAATAGCATCTGGATAAACTATCTGAATTTCACTTAGATTAGACTCAAGAGCATTCATATTTCCAATAAGATAAGCACTACCACCTATTAATATAGATGACATAATTAGTAAAAACCCTTCAATCTTCTTGACAAATTTATGTTTCATATGTATTATTATATCATATATAGTAATATTATTCGATATGGCACATAGAAAAGCTGGTGGTTCTACAGCATTAGGACGAGATTCAGACCCAAAATACCTTGGGGTTAAATTATATGCTGGACAAAAAGTAGAGAAAGGACAAATTATTATCCGACAAAGAGGAACTAAGTTTCATCCTGGGATAAATGTAGCTAGAGGAGCTGATGATACTTTGTATTCTATAGCTAATGGAGTGATTGCCTTCAAAGACACTAAGAAGACATCTTTTACTGGAAAGAGAAAAGTAGTGAAGACTGTTTCTGTAGTATAAATATAATATATTTACACTTCGATAAAAGACTCCCCAAAATTGGGGATTTTTTATTTTTCAAATTATATGTTATAATAAATAAATATCATATAAAGATTAATAAAAATGAATTACACACCAAAAACTGCCTATATTTGTATGGAATTTGGGCTATCTGATGACATAAAAATATATACCGGAGGACTTGGTATACTAGCTGGAGATACAATCAAAAGCTTTGCTGACCTTGGATTACCTGTAGTAGGAGTAGGTATCTTATATAAACATGGATATCTAGACCAAACTCTTGATGAACTAGATGGCCAAATCGCTCATCCACAAGAATGGGATTATACTAAAGTCCTAAATTTAATTGGTAAAACCACCATACCACTTGCCAATGAAATAGTTAAGGTCAATATCTGGGAATACATATATACCTCTCCCTTATCTAATAAAACAGTTTCAATTCTTCTCTTAGACACAGACTTAGAAGATAACTCAGCCGAATTCAGAGCTGTATCAGATAAAGTTTATTCTCCCGATTCAGAAATCTTCAGAAGGCAATTATTAGTCTTGGGGCTTGGTAGTAAATATGCTCTCAATAGCCTTGGGTGCCATGAAATTAATACTTTCCATCTAAATGAAAGTCATAGTGCTTTGATTGCTTTAGAAATCAATCATCCAACAGCACAAGTTGTCTTTACCACCCACACCCCTCTGATTGGAGGACATACTAGACTACCAATGGACTGGCTCACAAATATATGCAAGCCAGAGCAATTACAAAATATACCCAAGGAAGCCTTTGAAGCTGAAGATACAATTAATCTAACTAGATTAGCTCTTGCATTAGCTGATTACTCTAATGCCGTATCATCTAAACATCAAGAAGTCTCATCTGCTATGTTCCCCGAACATACAATCGACTATGTTACCAATGGAATCCATAGCCCTACTTGGGTTTCGAGTTCAATCAATCAAGTTTTACAATCATATTTCCCCAATTGGCAAATGCATCCCGAAATATTAAGATATGTGGAAGGAATTCCAGCTGAAGAGATAAAGCAAGCTCATCAAATTAATAAAGACAACTTAGCTAATTATTTAAGACAACAGCCAAATATAGATTTTCTACCCAATGCATTTACTATTGGGTTTGCTAGAAGAGCAACTGAATATAAAAGAGCCCATTTAATTTTTTCAGATATTGAAAGATTGCTAGGATTAGCTGAAAAGTATAAAGGTATTAATATTATTTTTGCAGGGAAAGCTTATCATACAGACTTAGTAGGGGCAGACATCATTAAAAGAATATTATCTATTGCCAAAGAGTATAATAATGAATATCTGAAAATTATTTATTTACCAAATTATAGTATGGAAATGTCAAAACTATTAGTTAGCGGGGTTGATGTGTGGCTGAATACCCCAAGAATATGCTATGAAGCCTCTGGAACAAGTGGGATGAAAGCCTCCTTAAATGGAGTTTTGAATATTTCAACTTATGATGGTTGGTGGCCAGAAAGTGGAATACATAATGTCAATGGATGGACAATCTCTGGAAGTGATGAGTATCAAGAGATTAATAGTATGTATGATAATATTAACAATGCTATTGATATATTTTATAATGATAGAGATAAATTTAGCAAAATGCAAAGGTCAGCTATCTCTCTAATTGGAAGCTATTATAATACCCAAAGAATGGTACTAGAATATATCCGTAAGGGATATAAGAGTGAGGTTTAAATTTATACAATTATTATCACTATTTTTTTGTCTTGGTTGACTATGATTTTTTTGGGAGTATTATCTGACAGGATATGTTTAACTTTGTCTGAACTGAGGGCTTGAATTTGTATTTCGTCCTCGGTGGATTGTTGTGAGACTGTTATTATATCTCTCATTTTACCATTTATATGGATTTGATAATCTAACTGGTTTTGAACTAATTTAGTATCATCATAAATTAGCCATTTGGATAGATGAACTGTGTTCGTCTCCCCTACTATTTCCCATAATTCTTCTGTTAAATGTGGGGCAAATGGAGCTAATAATTGGATATATATTTTTATGTTATCTATACCTATATCTTGCTTATTATATAGATTCAGATATTCCATCAAACTACTAATACAAGTATTATATTTCTGATTATCTATATCTTGAGTAATTTTCTTGATTAAGGAATGTGTCTCATAGTCTAGATTAGCCTTATCATTATTGGGTTGTAATTTTTGCTCTTTGATATCACTTACCCATTGATAGACTCTTTTTAAAAATCTACTACATCCAATCAATCCTTTAGTGTCCCAAGAGATAGCTTCGTCGTAAGGTCCCATAAACATTTCATAAACTCTCAGAGAATCTGCCCCAAATGATTCTACCATTTCAATCGGGTCAACAGTATTCCCTTTAGACTTGGACATTTTCACACCACCTTCAGCTAAAATCATACCGTGCTTAATTCTAGTCTGATATGGTTCTATAGTAGACACTACTCCAATATCATACAAAAATTTATGCCAAAATCTGGAATATAATAAATGTACTGTGACCTGTTCCATGCCTCCATTATATAAGTCTACTGGTAGCCACTGCCTCAATAATTCTGGGTCGGCTAATTTCTCATCATTATTAGGATCAATATACCTTAGATAATACCAAGAGCTTCCTGCCCAATTAGGCATTGTATCAGTTTCTCGTACAGCTTCTACCCAATTACTATCTGGCTTAGGGTTTTGTCTGGATATAGTTTGTCCTGTATAAATATTGTACCAAACCTCTACCCAATCCTTAGCCTGAGCTAATGGACCTTCTCCTAAACCTTGAGGGACATAAGAATCTACTTCTGGTAATTCTAATGGTAAATCTGTTATTGCAAGTGGGGTGGCATACTGCAATACACCATCTATTTCTCTAGTTACTGCTTGGCCAGGTAAAAATCTAGCAATCTCTCCTGATATTTTTTTATAATGCTCTTCACTTATCCAAACAATAGGAAATGGCTCCCCCCAATATCTTTGTCTGGAGAAAACCCAGTCACGAAGTTTATATTGAACTTTTTTCTGTCCTATATGTTTCTCTTCTAATACCGTAATAATAGCTTCTTTAGCTTCTTGTGAAAATAGTCCATCGAATTGACCTGAATTTACAATTTTTCCATATCCTGTAAATGGTTTTTGATTAAGATAATATTCAAAAAAGGTTTGAAATAGATAGATATCATCTACTAATCTTGATTTAGTAATTTCTTCTGCAGTCACCCAACGACCTTTTTGTGTCTCCTCATCAATCACCTCTAATTGTTTGTCACTACCTAATGTTACTACAAATAGAGAATCATGACATAATTCTTCTCTCAATTTACGATGTTTATAACCACGACTATATACATGATCTATAATTCGATCGATACTCTTAATGTCTTTATATCCAGACTCTTCTATTACTTCTCGTATTGCTGCTGCTTCTAGAGTCTCTTCCTTCTGAATATGTCCCCCGACAAAACCATTTCGTCCATCATTAAATTGTATTACATAATATAACTCTTCTTCCCAATGTTTAACAATTACGGTAACTGAATTAAACTCCACAATATTTTCATCACTCTTTGGAGCATCTGGCCCTGTAAGAGTAGTATATTGAGCAATGACCTGTTTAATAGGTAATCCAAACTCTTTAGCAAACTCTCTGTCTCTCTCATCATGAGCGGGTACTGCCATTACAGCCCCAGTACCATAACTTCCCAATACATAATCAGCTATCCAAATAGGGATTAGTTCTTCTGTAATTGGATGTATAGCATAAGCTCCAGTAAATACCCCTGTTTTCTCTTTACTTTGTTGTCGATCTAAATCACTTTTAGATTTTGTTTGCTCTTGATACTCGTTAACTTGATTCTTATATTCTACTGTTATAATTTTATCTAAAAGTGGATGTTCTGGCGCTAGTACTAAAAATGTCACTCCAAAGATAGTATCTATTCTAGTGGTAAATACTTCTATATCATAATCTATATCTTGCACTTGAAATTTCAACTCAACTCCCTCACTACGTCCTATCCAATTTCTCTGTTGTGTTTTGATAACTGGTAAATAATCTACTGTTTCTAAATCCTTATCTAATCTATCTGCATATTTAGTAATGGCTAACATCCATTGCCGAAGTGGAACTCTGATACAAGGATGTCCTCCTCTTTCTGATTTACCATCAATCACCTCTTCATTAGCTAAGACAGTTTTTAACTCCTCACACCACCAAACTTGAGTGGTATCTTGATAAGCAAGTCCTGCCTTAAACATTTGCAACCAAATCCACTGAGTCCATTTATAGTATTTAGGATCAGTAGTGTTTATTTCACGACTCCAATCAAAAGACAAGCCTAAACCTGCTAATTGTTTTTTAAAATTTTTTATATTTTCAGCTGTAGCTATAGCTGGGGATATATTATTTTGGATAGCATAGTTTTCTGTTGGTAAACCAAAAGCATCCCAACCTATGGGATATAAAACTTGTTTTCCCTGCATTCTATACATTCTTGCCTTTATATCCTGAGCGACATAACTTCTGATATGTCCTACATGTAGGCCTGCCCCTGAAGGAAAAGGAAATTCTACTAGAATATATTTAGATTCTTTATCAGAACTATCTGCAACACTATAATCTACAAATCCTTCAGCCCATTTCTGAATCCATTTTTGCTCAATAACTCTATGATTATACATAAACCTAATAAATTAATTATCCTATTATAGCATAATTTTACATTTTATTTATAGTACAGATTGATTTGATATGCCAGTACTATTATCATACTCTAATACTATAGCCTGAGAAGGGTTAATATTTAACGCAATAGTATCCTCAATGGATAAATTTTGAAAATATTTTAATATAGACCTAATACTATCATGATGAGCTACTAATAGAACATTTTCATCTTGCTTCAAAATTGGTAATAAAATTTCCATAATAAACTGCTCTACTCTCTCATACACATCTTTGAGACTTTCAACTGAAGGTAAGTGTTCTGGAGATACTTTAGAATACCTCCTATCATATCTAGGATGATTTTTATCTTCTAAAGAGATTGGGTTTACGGTTTTGTCCCAACTAAAATTAATGTCATTGATATTAGCGTATTCTAAAAGTGTTTCTTGATAAGTTAAGCCTTGTATAACTCCATAATGTCTTGGATTTAACCTCCAATCATGTATTTCTTTTATCCATGAATGATACATACTATTCATAATAGTCCAAGCACTCACAATTGATCTTTCTAACACAGAAGTTATTACAATATCTATATCTGTATTATTATTTAGCAATACATTACCAATATTTTTTAATGTATCTCTTTTTTCTAGTAAAGGGACATCCGTCCAACCTATAAACCTACTTTCTTGGTCCCATTGACTATCTCCATGTCTTACTAAAATAATTTTTGACATATTTTAATTTAATTTAAAAATAGATTTAAATTTACTAAATATATTTCTATTACTTTCATTATTATCTCTTATTAAATAATATTTGTTTAAAACCTTTAAAGTATTTTCTTCTAATTCATATATTAGAGGGTTACCTGTGGGTATTTCTATATCAATAATTTTATTGTCTGAAATATTTTCTAAAAACTTTAATAAAGCTCTTAAACTATTTCCATGAGCTGAAACAATTAATCTTTTACCAGATAAAATAGCTGGCCTTAATTCTGATTTCCAATATGGATGCACTCTATCTAAAGTATCTTTCAGAGACTCTCCAATAGGTAAATCTTCTTCTGAAATATCTTCATATCTATCATCATTGGCAGGATATCTAGCATCATATTCTGACAATAAAGGTGGTTTAATAGCGAATGCTCTTCTCCAAACTTTAACCTGATATTCTCCAAATTCATCTACAGATTCAGCTTTATTTTTACCTTGTAAACCTCCATAATGTCTTTCGTTTAGATGCCAATCTTTTACAACAGGTATCCATGTCATATGAGCTCCTTCTAATGCATATTGCAAAGTATCTATAGCTCTATCTAGCATAGATGTATAAGCTATATCAAATTCAAAACCATTTTGTGACAACATTATACCTGCTGTTTTTGCTTCTTGAATACCTTTAGCAGATAATTCAACATCAGTCCAACCAGTAAATTTATCTAACTGATTCCAAACACTTTCTCCGTGTCTCATCAGGACTAAAGTGTAAGCCATATTTACTCTTCAATAGAATTAGCAATAATACTGTCAGCTTCATCAGTACCTTCAATATTGGCATCCTCCTTAGCTAATACATCAGAATATAATTTATCTAATAGCTCAGAGTTATCTCTTAACGCTTTTCTAGCTGACTCTAAACCTTGACCTAAAGTATTACCTTCCATATCTTGAATATAGGTGCCTTTTTTCTTCAATATTCCGACTTTTAGAGCTAGATTAATCAAGTCTGTCTCCAATGACACTCCTTCATTGTACATAATATCAAACTCAGCGACCTTGAATGGGGCTGCAACTTTATTTTTAACAATTTTAGCTTTAGTTCTAGCTCCAATCACCTCTTCACCTTTTTTAATCTGAGCTACTCTTTTAATCTCTATTCTAACTGAGGCATAGAATTTCAAAGCTTTTCCTCCTGGAGTTTCAACTGGGCTACCATATCCCATAGCTCCAATCTTCATACGAGTCTGATTGGTAAAAATAATTGTGGTATTGGCTTTAGCTGAAATAGCTGTTAATTTACGAAGAGCTTGAGACATCAACCTAGCTTGAATAGCAACATGAGAATCTCCCATATCCCCCTCAATTTCTGCCTTAGGAACAATAGCTGCCACTGAGTCTAATACGATAATGTCTACATTCCCTGAATGCACTAATGCTTCTACAATAGACAAGGCCTCTTCTCCAGTATTTGGCTGAGAAATCAACAAGTCATCTGTATTTACTTTTAACTTTTTGGCATATTCTGGATCTAATGCATGCTCAGTATCAATAAAAGCTGCTACTCCCCCTTCTTTCTGTGCATTGGCAATAACCTGTAAACAAATAGTTGTTTTACCACTAGATTCAGGTCCATAAATCTCTATAATTCTACCTTGTGGCATGCCTCCAATTCCAAGAGCTCTATCAAGAGAAATAGATCCAGTCGAGTAAGCTTTGATGTCAACCTTTTTGACATCCCCCAATTTCATCATTGACTCATCTCCGAACTTACTTTTTATATCTTCTAATACTGATTGTATTTTATCATTCTTACTAATCTTGTCTGTGGATTTGGATTTATTCTTTGCCATATTACTTATTATTTAATATTAAATTAATTATACCATATAGATTGATTATGTTCAAATGCAAATAATTTTAGCCCTGAAATCCATATTCCAAAGCTGATTTACCTAATATATATATTTTTTCTCTTTTAGAAGTTCTGGCTCTTTTAGTTAAAACATTATAATTATTTTGTTCCACTTTATCTAAAATAGCCTCATACATACGACTTGCCATTATGACGGCAAATCTACCTCTTTTATTGAGATATTTAATACCTTTATCAGATTGTCTATATAAATTTCTTGCTCTTTTAATTTCAAATTTTATTAGTTTAATAAAATTATCATTAACTTGATTATCTTTGATGTCTATTTCTTTCACATTATACTTATCCATATCTTCTTGTGGCAAATAAATTCGACCTCTTTCTTTATAATCTTCTCCTATGTCCCGAATAAAATTAGTTAATTGCATAGCTTCCCCCAAATATGGAGCATAATCTAAAGCTTTTTCATTATTAAAACCTATAACATAACTCATCATTAAGCCAACAACGGAGGCGGAACCATACATATAATCTTGTAAATCTTTATATGTATTGTATCTTGTGATATGCACATCTTGTTTCATAGCTTTTAGAAAATCTAGACTGTATTGATAAGGTATATTATATTTTCTAAAAACTTGAGTTGTTAAATTTAAAATTGGATATATTGTTGTTTCCCCCTTATAAGCTTTATGCCACATTTTTTCCCAATCTTCTAGTTCGGCCAAGATATCATCCTCTTTCTCGTGAATGGAATTATCCACAATCTCATCTGGAATACGAAAAAAGCTATACAAAGCATAGGTTGACTCCCTCAAATCACTGGGTAAAAATCTGGTTGCAAAATAATAGCTAGTCCCAAATTGTTTAGTTATAGACTCTACTGCTTGAGTATATTTATCCATAGTTTTAATACCCTCTATCTTCAATATATTGAATTAATTGATTAAGAGCTAATCTAGTATTATCAGTGATATTTATCTCTTCTGAGGTTATTTTCTTAGCCTGATTCAAATATTCTGTAACTTTAGATCTAGTATAAGATAAAGCTCCAGTTCTTTCAAAAAGCTTGATGATATTAGTCTGGTCATTATCACTAACTTCAGACTTTCCCCAATATTGTTCTAATTCTAAAATATCTTGCTTTGTACCGTTTTCAAGCACATATTGGGTTAAAAAAGTATGTTGATGCTCTCTTATATCTGAGAGAATAGATTTTTTGATTGTTTTTGGATCAGCAATAATATCTAAAATATCATCTTGTGTTTGAAAAGCAAGCCCCAAAGCTACCCCAAAATCTAAACAAAATTGTGTTAGTTCTTTTTCCTTCCCCGCCAGTGCAACTCCTATCTGCATCGGTCGTACGAAGGTATATCCTGCTGTTTTGAGTCGCATTTTAGTTTCTATCAACTGAGAGCTAATCTCATCTCTAGTCATTACATTGACATCTATCATCTGACCTATAGCTACTTCATCCATCATCTTCTCAAAGACCTTCCAGGCTTCGGCATAATATGGCAAATGGTTAAACCGGTTAAATCTACTAATAGACCAAGAGAACATCAAATCCCCTACCAATACAGCCTGAGAATGTCCATAATGAACTCTGTTGGCAAAAGTTCTGTGATTATCTTGTATTCTTTTTGATACGAAAGTGTGTAGAGTATCCACCTTATGACGTATTTTACCTTCATCAATTACATCATCATGTATCAATGCAAAAGCATGAAAGACTTCTAAAGAGACTAACAAATCCATAATAACCTCTTTATCTTCACAGCCCAAAGTTTCATACATAGTGTATGCCATATAAGGACGGATACATTTACCCCCACCTATTATAGATTTAGTATAATTTATTATCTCTAAAATCTCTTTATCATCAGTATACTGACTATATTCTGCAAATTTGGATTCAATAGCTTGAGCTAATACGGACTGAAACTCAGCCTTAAATTCTATGATGTTCATATTTAAATAAAAATGTAATTTCCTAAACTATATTTAGTTTATACTATATTGAATATATTTACAATAAAAACCGGGTTTACCGGCTTTTACTGTAATCAAACTAAAACAAAGTTCTATTATTTCTTATCTTCTTGAAGTTTCTCTAGAGCTTCTTGCTGTTGTTTTTGTTGCTGCTCCTGCTTATATTCTTGATAGGTTGTTAAACCAAGGTATGAAAGTGCGAACAAAACCTGATAAAGCACCAAAGTAAAAGCTACTAATATTACCATAGCTTTTAATGCATATCTTGCTATAATCTCAGTCTTGTAAATAAACTCTTTGTGACTTGGGTGCTTTTCTAATAGTTTCTTACTCATATTTATACTATATTATATTAATATAATATTATTATATCATATTTTAAAATTTTTGTCCAATAAAAATTTTATATGTACAAAATACTAAATATAGGCTATAATATATATAATTATGATAATAGCCTAATTTTAAAAATATATGTCCTATGGTAAACTAAGGAAAAATGTACTAGCAATAATATTTGATAAAGATGGAAATGTACTAATTGTATCAAGAGCAAATGATCCGCTACATTGGCAATTTCCTCAAGGGGGAGTCAATGACAATGAAACTCATGAAGAAGCTATAATTCGAGAGTTGGGTGAGGAATTAAACACTACTGACTTTACAATTTTAGATAAATGTCCAGAAAAACACACTTTCTATTTTCCTAAAAGATTAATTAGAGATGAAAATTTAGGACAAGAACAAACTATTATTCTATTAAAATTCAATGGTGGAACTCAATCAATTAGAGTAGATCGCCGAGAATTGGGAGGGTTTTTATGGGTATCTCAAAACCAAATTGATAAGTTTCTACATGAATATCGTAAACCTGTATGGCATATTGTCATGAAATATTTTTCTCAAGATAAAATCATTGAATTACTTAATAATTAAATTCTAATATGTATCAATCTGAACTAATTTCAAAAACTAGAAAACATATTTCTAAATCAGAGGAATCACTTAATGCTAAAATTTTAATCAAAGCAGGTTATATTGAGCAGGTTATGGCTGGAGTTTATGCCTATTTACCTTTGGGTTATAGAGTATTAAAAAATATTGAAAATATAGTGAGAGAAGAATTAAATAAAATATCAGCTCAAGAACTATTATTACCTGCCTTACAGCCAAAATCTTATTGGGAAAAAACTGGTAGATGGGATAGTTTGGATGTGTTATATAAATTCACCTCTTATTATACCTCAACTGAATTGGCATTAGGTTCAACTCATGAGGAAATTATTACACCTATTGCTAAAAACTTAATTCAATCATATCAAGATTTACCACTGGCTGCTTACCAGATTCAAACTAAATTTCGAGATGAAAAAAGAGCTAAATCAGGAGTTTTAAGAGGTAGGGAATTTATTATGAAAGACTTATATTCTTTTCATAGTTCTTCTGAAGATTTAGATAGATATTATGAGCTGGTCACTCAAGCTTATCTAAATATTTATCAAAGACTTGGCATTGGTCAGATTACTCTTAAGACTTATGCTTCAGGAGGTACTTTTAGTAAATATTCTCATGAATTTCAAACCATATCTGATATTGGAGAAGATACTATTTTTGTATGTGAAAAGTGTAACGTTGCTATTAATAAAGAGATTATAGAAGAACAAAAAACTTGTCCTGAATGTAATAACCCAGATTTAATCCAAAAGCAAGCTATTGAAGTTGGTAATATATTCAAATTACAAACCAAATACTCTGAAGCTTTTGACTTAGAATTTACTGATGAGAATGGTATAAATAGATCGGTAATTATGGGATGTTATGGAATTGGAATTTCTAGATTAATGGGAACTTTAGTAGAAGTTTTTGCTGAAAATGAATCCAAAATGATATGGCCCGAGGAAGTTAGTCCTTTTAATATTCACCTAATTGCCTTGAATACAGATTCTGTAGAAGTGATGACAAAAGCCGAAGAATTATATCAAAAACTACAAAATGAAAATAGAAAGGTTTTATTCGATAACCGAGATGAAAGACCGGGGATAAAATTTGCAGAAGCTGATTTACTCGGAATTAATAAAAGAATTATTATTAGCTCTAAAACTCTTGCCCAAAACGGAGTAGAAATTGATGGTAATATAATGTCCTTTGATAAAATATAAATATTTATTTTGATTTTATTATTTCTATTGCTTTATCTAATTGTGGATCTTTTTCTGCTTTAATGTCATCAGGTGTTAATTTTACTTCAAAATCTGGCTTAATTCCTTCTTTATTAATAGCTAGTCCTGAAGGAGTGAGCCACTCAGCTATAGTATACTTCAAAACTGAACCATCAGAAAAATCCTTAGTGCTTTGGACTAATCCTTTACCAAAGGTCTGCTGGCCAACTAATTTAATCTCTTTTAAATCTCTCAAGGCTCCTGCTACTATCTCAGAAGCACTGGCTGAACCTTGATTGACTAGTACTACTAGATTTATTTCTTCATATTTGGGAGCTTTTTTAGTTTTTAACTCTTTTACCATATTAGATTCTCTACCTTTTTCTATCACTGCGACTGATCCTTTTGGAGTAAATAATTCCACTACATCCACGGCGGCTTGTAAGTATCCTCCTGGATTATTTCTTAAGTCTAGAACTATATTTTTAATACCTTTTTCTTGTAACTTGATTATCTCTTGGTCTAATTCTTGGGCACTTTCTACTTGAAACTGAGCTAAAGAAATAATACCAACTCCATCTTTTTCTTGAGTTTTAATATTTGGGACATCTATAGTATCTCTAACTATAACAAATTCTTGTATTCCAGTCTGTCCTTCTCTTGCAATTTCTAATTTGACTTCAGTTCCCTTTTCCCCTCTAATTTTTGTAACTGCTTTATCCACACTTAAGCCAAATGTACTCTCACCATTAATAGTAATTATAGCATCTCCTGGCAATAATCCCGCTTTACTAGCGGGAGTACCTTTAATTGGAGATATAATTATTAATTGACCTTCTCTAAGTCCAATTTCAGCTCCAATTCCTTGGAACTTACCATCCAAACTTTCTGAAAAATCTTTATACTCATCTTTAGAAAAATAAACTGTATATGGATCATCCAAAGATTCAACCAATCCTTTCACTGCCCCTAATTCTGCTGTGGTTTTATCTTCAAATTTATCAGGGTAAAGATATTCCTCTCTTAAAAAATTATATACTTTTTGTAAAGAATTGGTCTCTAAATTGTTAGATAGTTTAGAATTGGAGTTAATAAAACTATATACATAGTCTTGAAAATAAAATCCTCCTAGAATAAAAGATATAATTAATAGAAGAGCTGTGAATAAAAAGTTAGATAATTTCATAATTTATATTTTAAATTAACTGTTTGTGAGGATTAGGTTTAGCCCATGTTTTACTAAAAAACTTAATTCCATCCTGAATATGTATCCAGTAAATTCTTTTAAACAAGAGGCGGAATATAAATCCGTTTTGACTTGATTTGCGATGATAATGATACATTTTGACTTCAGGATAATATACCACCTTATACCCGTTCAACCAAACTTGCCAAGCAAAATAAGTATCTGATAAATATAGAAACATATCTTCATCAAGATAATTAATTTTTTCGATTATAGTTTTGGGGAACATATAAGCAGCCCCCAGAACCCAATCCACCTCCTTAACCGATTTGTGGTCCCAATCTGACATCTTAAATTTATCAATTGCTCTTTTGGCAAAAGGTAGTAACCCTATTGGGGTTCTACGATATAGTGCTAATAATGGAGTTAAAAAATGATAAGTTGACTCTTGTATTGAACTATCAAAATTTAACAACTGTGGACCAATCAATCCAACTGATGGATTTTTATTCAAATAATTAACCATTGATTCAACAACTCCAGCATCCAGAAAAGCATCCGTATTTAAATTAAATATATAGTCAGCTTGAGCATATTTAGCACAAATGTTTACACCTTTAGTATATCCATAGTTTTTAGGCTGTTTCAAAAATTCTACTAAAGGATATTTGTCCTTGACTTCTTCTTCTACAACATCAGAATCATGAGAGGCATTATCTAGAACTATAACTTGGAATGGGACAGTAATTTTAGCTTGATAAATTTTTTTTAAGCAATATAAAAGTAGATCTTTTGTATTATAATTGACAATTGTCAAAGCTACTTTATATTTATACATATTTTACGGATTAGTTACAGTTGTTTCAGTATCAAATATACTCTGTATATCTTTTTGAAAAGCAGTGAAATTACCACTTCTTGGAATAATCACATAGCCTATATTAGGTAATGTTTGGGATGTAAAAGGTCCATCTGCAGAAGTATCATAACCTTTTTGAATCATATTATTCATATCTAAAGTACCAATTGTATCAGCAGCTATTCGTAACTCTTCAACTGTCATAGTAGTTCTTACATTAGTTCCAAAATTTTCTAAAAGATTTAGCATAAAAATTGGATTTCTAAGAGACCCATTCTTATCTGCTTTATCTTTTATTGCGGTCATCACTTCTCTTTGACGTCGAGAACGATCAAAATCATTACTAGTCAATCTAGCTTGAACATACTTTAAAGCTCTATCACTATTTAAATCATTCAAACCTTTTTTAACTCTAATTCCTCCATCATAATTAGGGTCATAAAAGTCACTCTCAGCATTAATTGTAATGCCTCCTAAAGCATCGATAATACCTTTGAATGCAATGAAGTCTACACTAACTCCATAATGCATAGGCATACCTGTAACTTCTTCTAAGACTTGCATAGTATACTGTAAACCTTGTGGTGGTTTTTCTCTAAAACCAACTGCATGAGCTGCATTTAATTTACTATAACCTTTAGTTCCAGGAATCTCTACCCTTAAATCTCTTGGTATGGACACCATAGCTACTTTTTTAGATTCTTGTTGCATAGAGATAATCATTATAGAATCAGCTAGAAGCCCTCCATTAGGGTCATTTTCTCCACGCATCCCTAATAATACTATGTTTGTTCTACCATTATCTGATTTTAATTGTTTATTCGAGGCTCCAGATAATAATGACCTTGCTGTATCAAAAATAGATTGATTCTCTCCAGTAATATTATTGATTGACTGATTCGCCTTATATGCAAAGTATCCAAAGACAGACCCACCTATTAAAAATAAAATACCTACAATAATCAGTAGCCGTTTCTTCCAAGGCTTCATTTTCTTTTTTTGTCCTTTATTGTCATTAGGTATAATTTTTCTCATAATATTTGAGTATTTTTAATTACATTTATAGTCTCTTGAGCACAACGATTCCAAGAAAATTCTTCTGCTCTTTTCAATCCCTTTAGTCTCATTTCTTGTCTTAAATCAGGATTACTTATTACATTGTCTAATACTTTTGCCATATCGTCAACACTATGAGGGTCAAAAGATAAAGATGCCTCTCCCCCAACCTCTACTAAACTAGGAGTATTAGACACCAATGTAGGCACTCCACAAGCCATAGCTTCTAGAATTGGCAAACCAAAACCTTCATAAAAGCTAGGTAAGACAAATAAGTCTGAACCCCATAAAAGAGGTGCTAACTCCTCATCCTGAAATCTACCTGTGAAAATTATATCCTCTCTATAATCCTCTCCAATCTCTTTCATCACATCTTCGATCAACCAAGCTTTGGCGCCTGCAATCACTAATTGATAATTATGATCTGTCGTGCTTCTGAGTTTTTGATAAGCCTTGATTAGACCTTGAATATTTTTACGAGGTTGCACATTCCCAATATATAAAATATAAGGCTTAGTGATATTGTATTTAGTTTTAACATCTACAACTAGATTTTCCTCTCCTTCTTGCATCAATCTAAATCTATCCTTATCCACCCCATGATAAACCACTGTAATCTTGTCTGGGTCAACTTTATAAAATTTAATTATATCTTGCTTAGTAGCCTCAGTAATAGCAATCAGATGATTAGCCTTAGCAATAGCCTCTCTTACATATAGTTTATGTAAGAAAGCATCCTTAGCGGGGAAAGTTTCTGGGTATAAAAGAAAAGCTAAATCATGAATAGTAACCACAGATTTTTGTTTGCGAGATTTCAAAAAAGGCAACATTTGAATCGGCATAAACAGAATATCTGGTTTATCTTGCCGCAATAAAAATGGAAAGACTCTCTGAGTCCACATAAAAGGAGCTTGATGTATTTTATGTTCAAAATTGGTAGCTTCAACTTTTTTATTAGTGGTTCTATTATAATAAAAAGTATATTTATTCTCGGTATCAATATCTCGAATTGCTCGAAATAAATTCAAAATATAGGTCTGATTGCCATCTTCTCTTTCCTGACATAAATGCGAACCATGTACAGCTATTTTCATATTTCTAATATATTATTTTGCAAAGCAATAACACCAGGCAACTGCCCTCGAGTTGCTATATATTCTAACATAGCTCCACCACCAGTAGAAATAAAATCTATTTTAGACTCTTGATGTAAATTATGAACCTCATCTACAGTCTCCCCGCCACCTATAACTGAGTAACTAGATTCATTTTTAGCAATAGATTGAGCTATATATCTTGTACCTTCATCATAAGGTTTTTTCTCAAACCAACCCATTGGGCCGTTCCAAATAACAGTCGAGGCTTGAGAGATATAATCAGCAAATAGTTCTATAGTTTTAGGTCCAATATCATAACGCTCTGTCTCAACAAAATCTACAGGCAAAAGAATTTTCTCACTTTGAGCTACACCATATTCATCAATATATTCATTAGCAATTTTACCTCCAACAAGAATATAATCAAAAATTGACTCTAAAGTCTGGATAACTGGTAATTTAGTAGCTATTTTTGCCCCACCAATAATAGCTACTGCTGGCTTAGCTGGATTATCTAATATATGATTCAAAGCATCTAACTCCTGTTCCAAAACTATCCCACCAAAGGATGGCAAAATCTCTGTAATAGCTACTACTGAGCTATGTTGACGATGCATCACTGAAAAAGCATCACTCACATATAAATCCCCAAATTGAGCTAGTTTTTGAGCAAATTCAAGACTATTCTCTTCTTCTCTAGAATCAAATCTAAGATTTTCTAAAAGGACAACCTCTCCATTTGCCAAATTATTGACTATATTCATATCTATGCTATCAACATTCTCAGACATAAACTTAACCCCAAATTCACCAAGTTCTCCCAGTACTTTAGAAATTGGCTCTAAAGACAAACTTTCTCGCCCTTTTTCTTGTGGATCTCCTAAGTGAGCTATCAGAACAATCTTAGCCCCCGCCTCTCTTAGGAAATTAATAGTCTCTAGAGATCTTTGTATACGAAAAGTATCTTGAGGATAACCCTGTGCGTCTACAGGTTCATTGACATCAATTCTAACTAAAACTCGCTTACCCTTTAATAGGTTTTTATAATCTTTGATATATCTCATATAAAATTATTATACCATAGATTTAGAAAAATATAAATTGTAGTTCTGTTCTAATTTGGGTAGGTGTGGTAAGAAGTGCAGGCGACTGGCAGGTCGCCCCTACGAAATGTAAATGTCGGCGGGGGCGCCGACTCTACGAATGACGAATTACTGAGCTCACTGGCTCCCAGAGTTGTCTAACTTAGGCAGAGGAGCCAGTTGCCCCTCAGCGCAGAACGCAGCGGAAGCCAATACTAGTAAACGTAGAGGCGGGAGTAAGATGAAGGCGAAGAGTAAATACTCCTGCAGTAGTATCAGCACCATCCCAATCACCACCGCGGATGAAGGCGAAAGTTGTATTGTTAGTACTTGTTCCATCACTGTATATTTGTCCCATATTCTGACTACTGTTCCATCTAGTATTACTTGGGTGGGTTAGGTCATAACTTAAAGTTCCATAATTAGTTATTGCTGTATATTGTCTCCAATTAAATCCTGGAGTAGTTCCTGTTGGTTGGTCTTTTCCTAATATGGTATTATTGGTAAATTCCCAGACATTCCCACTTAAGTCCCAGATTACTCCTCCATTACTTAAGGTATGGGTTCTTCTCTCTATGCTTGGACTGGTGTTTCCTGTTCCAAAGTATGGATCATTGTCATCTGTACTTGCTGCTAATACATTATTTGGACTTCCATCACTATGTCCTCGCCATAAACCTCCACTGCCTACTGCTCCTCCTGTCCAGTTGACTCCTTGTCCTTCTATATTCCTGGCTATGGTCATCCATTCATTATTATTGATTAGTCCATATCCTGCTCCGTTTAAACTACAGGCTGTGATGGCATTTGGTTGAGTTATATTTACTTGTGGGTTTCCTGCTGTTTGTGTTGTGGCTGAAACTGTGGCGGACCCTGTTTTAGCTTCGTACTTCATTACACAAAAGTCACTAGTTCCATACATACTATTCCCTGGGACTGGAATATAATTAGCTGGACAGGTTCTTGTAGTTGTGGACTTATCTATATATGTCTGAGTTCCTGCATTGTTCTTATATACTAATCTATCTAAGACTAATTGTTGTGTCCCTGTTGGTATTAATGTCCCTGCCGCTATCTGAGCTTGAATTAATTCTTCGGGGGTTGGCAGTGGATTTATTGCTACAATCTGAGACAGCTCTTCTTTATTAGACCTTAAGCTAGTCTGATTATTAGAATCCTTTGCTAGTTCATATCCGGTACCACCTAATGAAGTATCAGTATCTTTTGGAATTTCAATTAAATACGTAGGAACTAATGCTCTTAAGTCAATTTTACCATCACAATAGTTTGTACTTGGCAGACTATCTTCTGTAGTAAGACTTCCTGTATCACATATCTCAGTATAATTATTGGATATATTGAAATTTGAAACCCCTCTATTAACAGCGTTGTATTGCTGCAAAGCATTATATATACTATTTATATCTGCCTTTCTAACAAGATTTCTTGATTGTGAGATCTGTTTATTAGGATTTATTGCTACAAGTACTATTGTTGCTAATATCCCAATTAGCATTATAGTTAAAAGTATTTCTAGGAGTGTAAAACCTTTACTCTGTTTTTTCATATTTGAGCCATTCATATTTATTATTTTTACTTTATACAACTAATATATTATGCTATATTCTACTTTTTTTGACAAATTTATGTGTGGGATAAGGAAATCTTAAAAATGCATTTGCTGTTTTTAGTATTTTATGATATAATATATAATATACACTACATATTATGAGTTCAATATTAAAACAAAAAAAATCTTATCGTCCAAGCTTTCGAGACAAATTGCATTCTAATAATGCGATAGATATGAATTTATCTACTATTCGTAAAAAAGAAGAAGAGAGTAACACTCAAAAATTGGCAGATAGTCTTGGTATGGCTTATTTAAACCTGCAATTTATTCCAATAAACCAAGACGCTTTAAAAATACTAACTAAGGAACAGTCTAAAAAAGCCCAAATGATAATTTTTCAAAGATCTGGACTAAATCTTAAAGTGGCTCTAAAAGATTTAGACAATCCAATCGCTAAAACTATATTGCAAAAACTCTATCAAAGTAATTATGAATTAGATTTATATATAATATCAAAATATAGTTTAGAAAAAGGTTATGCAGCTTATGACTTTCTACAGGAAAGAAGTGAAGTGGTGAAGGATAGGTTAATAGTGCCAATTACAATGTTACAAGAATTCAAAGAAGGTATTGTGTCTTTGGAAGATTTCGCTCGCAAAATTGATGCTATGGATACCTCTGAATTGATTCAAATAATTTGTGCTGGGGCTATAACAGCTTTTGCTAGTGATATACATATTGAGCCAAAAGGAGATATTACACGTCTTAGATATCGTATAGATGGAGTTTTGCAAGATATTTTGAATTTTGATAATGAAATGTATAAATTACTCATTTCAAGGATCAAAAATTTAGCTTCTCTTGTTTTGAATATTAAAACTACTGCTCAAGATGGTAGATTTAGTATTGTTATCAAAGAAAATAATGGGAATATAAAACAATCTATTGATGTAAGGGTATCAATTCTGCCTAGTAAGACCGGGGAAATTATTGTGATGAGATTACTTAATACAGAGATTCATAATTTGGATATTTATAGTTTTGGCATTAGAGAGGCTTTTTTGGATATTATTGTAAGGAATCTAGACAAACCTCAAGGAATGATTATGTTATCTGGTCCAACTGGTTCGGGTAAAACTACTAGTCTTTATTCTTTTTTGAATTATGTAAATCGCTCTGAGACTAATATTATTACTATTGAAGACCCTATTGAATATAGGTTGCAAAATATAAATCAGACTCAAGTAGACACTAAAAAAGGATACACTTTTGCTAACGGATTAAAGGCGATTGTAAGACAAGATCCTGATGTGATTATGGTTGGAGAAATTCGAGATAATGAGACTGCTAGTATATCTGTAAACGCTGCCATTACCGGACATTTAGTATTCTCTACTATTCATACTAATGATTCTGTTGGTATAGTAACTAGACTAAAAGAATTTGGTTCTAGCCCTCAGCTAATAATCTCAGCGATGAATCTTTTTGTGGCTCAAAGACTAGTAAGAAAACTTTGTGATTGTAAAGAAGAATATATTCCAGAAGAAAAGGAGTTGGATCTCATTAAAAAAGCTTTGGCTATAATTTCACCTAAATCTAATTTAACCATTCCCCAAGAAATTAACAGATTATATCGACCTAAAGGCTGTGCTAAATGTTATGGACTTGGATATAAAGGTAGATTTGCTCTATATGAATTATTCGAAACTAGAGATAATATCAAAGACTTAATTGTCAATAATATACCAGAGTTTAAAATATTTAGAAAAGCTGTTGAAAATGGTATGGTGACTCTGTTTCAAGACGGAGTATTGCATGCAGTAAATGGAGAGACTTCTCTTGAAGAAGTTTTATCTGTAGCGGGAGATATATCCTATATAGATGAAATTTATGAGGCTACTTTGACTTCTGCCTTATCTCGAGGAATTCATATCAAGCAATCTGGTGATTTTCTACCCGAAATTGCACATATATCTGAATCTATGTCTATCAATGACCAATTAACAGCTATTACTAACACTGCATTGATTAAAAGAGCTACGGACATTCATCTCGAGCCAGATATGTCTGATCTTATAATTAGATTTAGAATTGATGGAGTATTATATGAAGAAGCTCGTGTTCCGAAGTCACTTTATCCTCAAATTTTAACTCAAATTAAAATTTTTTCTGGGCTACCTTTAGATATTGCAAATAAAATTCAAGAAGGTAGATTTACTATTTTTGCGGATAAAAACTTTGATGTTAGAGTGTCGATTATCCCTGGAGGTTATGGGCAAACTATTGTGCTGAGAATATTACGATCGGACATTGCTAAGCTCAAATTACAAGATCTTGGGATGGATGAGTATAATATTAATCTTTTGCAGGAACAATTACAGGCAACTACTGGACTCATTTTGGTAACTGGACCTACTAGTGCAGGTAAGTCTACTACTCTTTATGCGACTCTTAATACCCTCAATCAACCTGGAGTCAAAATTATCACTATAGAAGATCCAATTGAATACAAATTATCTGGAATTTTACAGACCAGTATCAATGAAGAGACTGGGTATAGTTTTCCTAATGCTATTCGAGCTTTATTAAGACAAAACCCTAATATTGTCTTAATTGGCGAGATAAGAGATGGAGAGACTGCTAAGGTAGCGATGCAGACAGCAGCTACTGGACATTTACTATTATCAACCCTACATACCAATGATGCGGCTTCGGCTATTTTAAGATTATATGACTTAGGAGTTGGATTATCTGAGATAGCTACTTTTGTAAATGTGACTATTGCTCAAAGAATTGTAAGAAAAATAGACCCCACTAATGCAACCTCTGTTAAACTTTCTGATGAACAGAAAGATATAATCAAATCTAAATTACCAGAGAGATATCATAGCATAATACCTGATACAATTCTCGAGTCTAATTCTAGCCCAGAGCATCCAAATGGATATAATGGCATCACTGCTATATTCGAGGTATTGGTACTGACACCTAAAATCAAAGAGATCATTATATCTAAGGCCTCAACTGCTAATATCAAGAGCCTAGCTATTGAGGAAGGGATGACAACTCTAGAAGTTTCTGGTATTCTAAAGGTATTAGACCATACCACTGATTTTGCAGAATTAGAAAGAGTATTGGGGTTAAAAGTATTATAAAAATATGAAAATAATTTCAAAATCTGTGGAGGAAACCCAAAATATTGCGAGAGATTTAGCTCAGGATATTATAGCTAATAAAAGATCTAATGTAGTATTACTAGAAGGTGAACTTGGTGGAGGTAAAACAACTTTTAGTCAAGGGTTTTTAGCTAACTTTGGAGTAGATAAACCTGTCACAAGCCCTACTTTTGTCATTATGAAACCTTATTCTATCCCCGATTCTAACTATAAAATCTATCATCTTGATTTATATAGATTGAATCAAGACTGGGAAGTCTTAGATTTAGGTATTATGGATATGATTCAAAATCCCAAAAATATTTTATTAATTGAATGGGCTAGCAAAACCCCAAAACTATGGGAAAATATTCCGCATACCAAAATAGAGTTTGAAGTTATTAACTCAAATGAAAGAATTATTAATATTAACCCATAATTAATATGTCTTATCAATGTGCTGTGATTGGAGATATAACCTTAGATAGGTTTTTAGTATTACCTCCGCTTGACATCAATCCATCTGATATAAATCCTGGTAATTTTGTAGTTAATTTGGAAATTGGACACAAAATACCAATCTCCGAAATGCATGAATATATAGGTGGCAATGCTTATAATTTAACTTATGGACTTAGTTTATTAGGAATTAATACTGCTCTTATAGCTTCAGTAGGAACAGATGATATATCTAAATATGTACTAGAAGCCCTTAGAGATATTAATTTAAATACTGAACATATTATTCCTAATGATAAATCTGGAATTAATCAATCTACTATTCTTTCAATCAATGGAGAAAGAGTTGTGTTATCTCATCATAAAGATAAAGATTATGCTAATTTAGACATTCCACAAACTGAGTGGCTATATATTACATCTCTAAGTAAAGGTAGTGAACAGTTATTAGAGCAATTATTGACTCAAAATTATCCTCATCAAATCGCCTTTAATCCAGGATCATATTTACTCAAACATAATATGAATTTCATTCATCAAGTTTTACCAAAAACTAATGTAATGTTTATAAATAAAGAAGAAGCTCAGCATATATTGAATTCTTCTGATGAACATATCCCTAACCTGATTCAGGCATTGCATAATATGGGAGTAAAAATTATTGGATTAACTGATGGCAATAATGGAGCTTATGTCAGTGACAATACTAATATTTTTTACTTGCCAGCCCGAATGGTTGAAAAAAAAGAAACTACTGGAGCTGGAGACGCCTTTGCAGCTGGATTTTTAGCTTCTTTTATTCAGTCTAATGATATATCACAAGCTTTAAAATGGGGTATTGTACAGTCATCTTCCGTTTTAAGAGAAATAGGATCTGTGAATGGATTAAGTCCTATGGAAGAAATTATTGACATAGCCACAACATTAGAACCTCAGCTAATATGATAATAGCTCCTAATCAAAAATCTCCAGAGAATATACCTGAGTACTATCAACTCTTAGATTGGGCAGAGTTAATCAGTAAGGATTATATAAATTTAGAGAGAATTATTATAAAAGATACAAACGATAATATAATAATCTTTGCCCAAATTTATGTTTATAAATTAATTTCACAATATACCCAGCTATATATCCCAAGAGGTCCTATTATCTATTCAGATAATATCTCAAAAAGTCAAATTCAAGAGTTTTGGGATAATGTCCAAGAAATAGCTCAGAAACATACTGCCATTTTTAGTTTGTTTGAGCCAACTGAAGATATATTTAATAATTATTCTAAGGTTTTTGATAAATATACTGAGAAAAGCATTATAGAGAGATTACCACATCAGACTCAAATTTTAGACCTTACTTTATCAGAAGAAGACTTACTAAAAAATATGCACTCCAAAATGAGATATAATATTAGATTAGCTCAAAAAAAAGGAATTGCAATTAAAAATATATCTGTCAATGATCCTGAATTTAATAAATACTTTGATATATTCTTTGATTTGATACAGGAAACTAGTCAAAGGGGCAAATTTGCCGTCCATCCAAAAGCACATTATAAACATTTGTTAAAGTATAGTACCACAGAACTCAAAGTATCCTTAATTATAGCCGAGCACGAAGAGAAAGTTTTAGCTACCAATATTATTCTAGATACATTAGACCAAAGAGTTTATCTACACGGAGCTTCCAGTAATCAGTTCAGAAATCTAATGGCTCCTCCTCTATTACAATGGGAATCTATTTTGGAAGCAAAAAAACTAGGTAAGAAAATTTATGACTTTTGGGGAATATCTAATACCAAAAAATCTTGGCAAGGAATTTCCAGATTCAAGAAACAGTTTGGAGGCAAAACTATTGATTACCCAAATAGCCAAATTTATATTCATCAAAAATTTATTTTCAATTTATATAAGATATTTCGGCAATTAAGAGGCAAATCTATTTGATAATATAATTAAGCTGTAGTAAACTATATTAGGAAGAATTTATTATATATGCAATCATTTTGGAAAAAAGTTAAATTACCATTTATAATACTAGGCTCTATACTAGTGATACTAGCTATTACCCTTGGTGGCGTTGCTTATGCTTATCGTGACTCTGTTTATCCACAGATATCTGTACAAGGTATAGATATTGGCTCTAAAAATTTAAAAGAAGCTTTTGACATATTAGATGAAAAAAACAAAGAGCTGAGCACTAAAAATATTATTTTAACCTACGGAGAGCAAGAATATCCCACTACATTAGAGGAACTAGGTATCAAACTAAATACTGATGAGACTTTAGTGCAAGCTTATAGAGTAAAAAGAAAAAACAATATTCTAGCTAGTTTAAGCCAGTTATTTGAAGAAACTAATGTGACCTGGCTATATACAAGTGATAATGAATTCTTGGAATCCTCACTTGGGGCTAAAGTAAATCCAGCCCTCAAAACTCTTACGGACTCCAAACTAGATTATGAAGATAGCCAAATTATAATAATTCCAGAACAAGCTGGAGAAAGTTTAAATATAGAAAAAATAGCTCCTGCTATTGCTTCCCAATTAGATAAAGATGAAATTAGATTAGAAATTCCACTTAATAAAGAAATTCCTGCTATTACAACAGCTTCTTGGGAATCTCAAAAGAGTGAACTTGACTCTATGATAAGAGAGCATATTATATTTTTTAATGATACAATTATAAAAATTGCTCCTGAAGAAATCATCACCTGGATTACCATTGATCAGGCTACCAAAAAGATTGATATCTCACAAGACATCATCAAAGAGTATTTAGAATCAGTACAAAAAACTTTGACCAGCCAACCAGTTAATGCCAAATTAAGATTTGACCCTGAAACCCAACAGATTCAAATTTTAGAACCAGGCAAAGAAGGAACTAAGTTGATGATGGAAGAAAGCTCTAAGAGAATTAGAAATGATATTTTAGAAGGAGAAACTAAGACAGAATTATTTGTAGCAGTCACCTCACCTCTGATTGATGAGTCACAATTTGACGCTCTAGGAGTGAAAACTTTATTAGGAAAAGGAGAGTCTAACTTTAGAGGATCAAGTAGAAGTAGAATTAAGAATATAAATGTAGCTGCTAATAAAATCTCAAGTACTTTATTGAAACCAGGAGAGGAGTTTTCTTTTGTAAATACTTTGGGTAAAGTAGATGCTCGTAATGGATATTTACCAGAATTAGTAATTAAAGGAAATAAAACCATACCTGAATATGGAGGAGGAATTTGCCAAGTATCCACTACCCTATTTAGAGCTGCTCTGAATGCGGGACTCCCAATTACTGAGCGAAGAGCCCACTCTTATGTAGTTGATTATTATGGAAAACCAGGACTTGATGCTACAATTTACCTACCAAAGCCAGACTTTAGATTTCAAAATGACACTAATCATCATATCTTAATTCAACATTATATTGTAGGGACAATTCTATATTATGAAATTTATGGTACCTCCACTGGTCGTACCGCTAAAACAATTGAGCCTGTTGTCTTAGAATCCAGTCCAGATGGTTCAATGAAAACAGTAGCTTATCGTGAAATATATGAAGGAGATGTGATGATAAAAAGAGATGCCTTTTACTCTACCTATCGCCCACCAAACAAAGTGACTTCTAACCCATTACAATAGTTGTATTATGATTAAACTTTATAATACTCCAGACAAGAAATTAATTCCCTTCAAGCCAATTAACCCTAAAAGAGTCTCTATTTATAGTTGTGGTCCAACCGTGTATGACAGACAACATATTGGAAATTTGAGAAAAGCTTTATTTGATGATTTACTCAAAAGGACTTTGCAATTACATGGATATAATGTCTATTCAGTTACTAACATTACTGATGTAGGGCATCTTGTCAGCGATGAGAATACAGGCGAGGATAAATTAGAAAAGGGGTCTAAAAGAGAAAATCTCACAGCTCAGGAAATAGCACTCAAATATACTAAACTCTGGCAAGAAGATTTAGCTAAACTGAATATAGTCCCCTCCGATCACTACCCTAAAGCGACTGAATATATAAGAGAGCAAATAAATTTAATCAAAAGATTAGAAAAAAAGGGCTACACCTATATTACTAGTGATGGAGTATATTTTGATACTACCAAATTACCGGAATACGCTGACTTTGCTCACTTAAAATTACAAGCTCAAGAGGCTGGAGCTAGAGTCGAGATGGGAGAGAAAAAATCACCCTCAGATTTTGCTCTATGGAAGTTCTCACCTAAAGTAGAGACTAGACAAATGGAATGGGAAAGCCCTTGGGGTGTTGGATTCCCAGGCTGGCATTCTGAATGTGTAGTAATGGCTGATTCTCTGCTTCACGCACCATTCGATATACATACAGGAGGCAAAGATCATATCCCAATTCATCACACTAATGAGATAGCTCAGTTCAAAGCAGATACTGGCAAGACAATGGCAAATTATTGGCTTCATAGCTATTTCCTTACCGTCAATACAGCCAAAATGTCTAAATCAGCTGGGACTTTTATAACCCTAGATAATATTATTACTCACGGCTATTCCCCATTAGATTTAAGATTATTAGTATTGATGGCACATTATCGCTCCGATATAGATTTTTCTTGGGATGCTCTTACCCAAGCTAAACAAACTCGCCAGAGAATTATAGATTTTGTAAATAGAGTCAATTTAATCAAAACTCATCAGAGAAATCTAGATATTCAAAAGCAAATTCGAGATACTTATAATAATTTCCGCAAAGCCTTATTCAATGACCTTGACTCTCCTAAGGCAATTGCCTATATTTTTGATTTTATAAAAATTGTTAATACAGCTATAGATACTGGTGAACCAATCCCACGTAGGCATATACTCAAATTATTCCAAAGACTAGAACGAGTACTAGCCCTAAATTTACCCCTTACCAAAACCTCAATTCCAGCTGAGATAATGAATTTATTTAACCAAAGAAATCAAGCCCGAGCTGATAAAGATTTCATACAAGCTGACAAATTAAGACAAGAGTTGTCCAATCTTGGCTATACTATCCAAGATAAAGATGGCCAAAGTGTGATTATAAATACAAAATAAAATTGCCCACATCTATTGACATTTTATTTATGTTGTGATATGATTAATTTTGTTCATTTCACAAGGAGTTAGCCCAAATGGCTATCACCATCGAAAGCCCCCTGCACCTGCGTAAGCGGATCAGCATGCTACGTTCTTCACCAAAAGATAAGCTTAAGAAGCTGGTTCCGGAGCTAATGGAACTTAGCAACGAACTACAGCGATTACAGCGAGCATCTGAATCTGATCCAATATGTGCTATCGTACCGTTCTTTGACCAAGTGTCAAGGTGGCACGACCGAAGCGGCGAAATCCGTGATCTCATCAAGGATTTCAAGACTGTCAATTGGGGGCAATACACCCTATTGATCGAGGCACTGGAGGTGCTTCAGATTCACTTCGTCAACGCAGGCAGAAGTGAGTACGGTTGGAATCGTACGAAGAGGGGGGAAACAGTCACAGAAGATCGAGTATTACTCTATGACATCTATGACATCTATGGTATACCTACCCATTCTGTCTCATACTGGAAACAGCGGAGGGACAAGAAAAAGGGTGGTTGGGGTTTCTCCGGCATGGAGCACCTCAATGCCTATGATGTTCTTTCCCAGCAGGTTAGTTGCTTCCTGCTCTCTCATATCGGACCCATGCTAAGGATAATCCAAATCCTCATTGATTACTGATCGCTCTCACTCACCCAAGCCCCGCACTCAGCGGGGCTTTTTTCTTTTTCTCGTAGCGGAGGGTTTATCCTTGCACTATTCGTAGAGTCGGCGCCACGCCGACATAATTTTCGTAGGGGCGACCTTCTGTTGCCCCCCACGGGTACTCCCTCCAACTACTTACGGCAGTTAAAAAGGGAGACAAAATAAGAACTGTCCTCCCTTGGGGGAGGTGGCACCGTAGGTGACGGAGGAGGACTGTACTTGAGCATTGTATAGAAACAAGTGCTATCCTACATTTATCCATACTCCTCACAATTTGACATAAAACATAGATTTTGATAGTCTAAACACCACTTTGTGAGGAGTTTTTGATGACAATTACTTGTGTGAATATTCTCATAGACAATGGCAGCATATAATACATTTGTTGAAAGAAGCTAAAATATTTAAGAAAGAATCTCGAAAAAATTTAAAAGGTCATAAGAAAAAAAGATCAAATGAGTTTATATATAGAGTATGTCATACTGGAGCTGATGTTAATAGCATTAATTCAGCAATAAGAGCTATTCAAAGAAATTGCATTATAAATAAAGGTGATAACAAAGTTAAAGTTATATTAAGTGAAAATATATTTTCATTGATAAATCAATTATCTAGATTGAACCCCTCAAATCATACTCATTCAACCCCGCCAAGTTAAGCGGGGCTTTTTTATTTATATATTGCTCTTGTAGCCATTTTAGACTATACTAAAAGTGCGCCAATGTAGCTTAGTCTGGTAGAGCAATGCATTCGTAACGCATAGGTCGTGGGTTCGATCCCCACCATTGGCTCCACAATTTAGCAAAAATTTTATGAATTATAATATACCGAATCATATACTTTTTATCCTCCATACCTTAGAGGAAGCTGGCTTTGAGGCTTTTATCGTCGGTGGTAGTGTTAGAGATTTACTTTTGGGGAATAAAACTCCCGTAGATTGGGACATTACTACCAATGCCCTACCTGAACAAATTCAAGAGCTATTCCCCGACTCTGTATATGAGAATACTTTTGGAACAGTGGGAGTCAAATACCGCAAACCAGACGAATCAGTGGAGATAATTGAAGTCACTACCTATCGTAAAGAATCTCAATACACAGATAATCGCCATCCTGAACAAGTCGAGTTTGTATCCGAACTATCCCAAGATTTAGCTCGTAGAGACTTTACAGTCAATGCTCTTGCAATGAATAGACAAGGTGAAATTCAAGATTTTTTTGGAGGATTAGATGACCTGCACGCTAAAATTATCCGAACCGTCGGAGAACCCCAAGATAGATTCAATGAAGATGCCTTGAGATTAATGAGAGCAGTGAGATTTGCCATCCAATTAGATTTCACAATTGAACCTCACACCTTACAAGCAATACAAAATCTAGCTCCTAATCTAGAACATATTGCTCAAGAGCGAATTCGCGACGAACTCACCAAAATGATACAGGCCCCAAGAGCAATGCAAGGGTATGTTTTACTTAAAAATAGCCATCTACTCCCCTCTATTATGCCTGAATTAGAAGAAGGTATTGGAGTAGAACAAAATGGACATCATATTTATGATGTATGGGAGCATTTACTTCGCACTATGCAACATGCTTGTGATATGGATTGGAGTTTTGACCTTAGAATGGCCGGCTTACTACACGATATTGCTAAACCACGAACTAAAGAAGGGACTGGGAAAACTTGTACCTTTCATAATCATGAAATAGTAGGAGCTAGTATGGCCTATGAGATTTTGAATAGACTACATTATCCCAAAAAGCTTGCAGCTAGAATCTCTAAGTTGGTCAGATACCATATGTTTTACTATGATACTAATGAAGTAACAGAAGCCTCAATTCGCAAATTAATTCGTAATGTAGGAGTAGAAAATATCAAAGATTTGATTAAACTAAGAGAATGTGACCGTATAGGATCAGGAACCCCGAAGGCCCGTCCCTATCGCCTACGTCACTTTGAATATATGACTGAAAAGGTTTTATTAGACCCAATAGATTTATCTATGCTCAAAATTGATGGGAATATTTTGATAAATGAACTAAATATCAAACCTGGCCCACTGATTGGTATGATTCTAAATGTACTGTTAGCTGAAATACTAGAAGACCCTACTAAAAATAATGTTGAATATCTAAAATCACAATCCCAAGCACTTGCCACACAAGACCTAAAAGACCTCAAAATTAAGGCTATAAACCTAATTGAAGAAAAGCAAAAAGCCCAAGACGAAGAAATCCGAAGAAAATTCTTTGTGTAGAAAGTACTTTATATGAAAAGACAACGACACAGATTGTCAAAAGAATTATATCTTGGGGGTTATTGGTATTTTGTGACTATATGTGTCTATGATATGAAATGTATTTTCGTAGAGTCGGCGACCACGCCGACATATATCGAAGATGTTTATAAATTTAAATTAAATAATATTGGAAATATTGTAGAAAGTACTTGGCTTGATATACCAAAGTATTATTCTAATATTAAATTAGATAGATATGTATTAATGCCAAATCATTTTCATGGAATAATTGGTATAGACAAAAATTCATATTCTTTAGCTACTAATAAAAAAGTTTCTTTGGGAGACATAATCTCTAGTTTTAAACAAATATCATTGAGGAATGTAAAAAAATACAATAATCATAATGTCGGCGAGGTCGCCGACTCTACGAAAAATATAATAAATAAATATAATACATTTTGGCAAAAATCTTTCTATGACCATATTATTCGTAATGAAACTGATTTGTTGAGAGTTCAAAATTATATTATAAATAACCCTATTAATTGGCAATTAGACTCCCTACATCCAGATAATTGGCCAAAATAATTGACAAATTAAATTCTCTAGACTATAATGAATTGTATTTATAAACACCTATGAAACAACTTGTTGAATTGATTGAAATTGAAAAGTCTTTTGCTCGTAGAAAGAAATCACTACAAAAGAACTACAATCTACAAACCCAAGAATATATCTCTAAGACTAAAGAGACCATAGACAGTCTAAACAAAGAGATTTTAAATAAGAATCAGATTGTGAATGCAAAGTTAGCCTCTTATGAAAATATTAAAGATGATTCTAAAAAAGAGGTTAAATTAAATCGTCAAAAAATCAAAAACCTTATTTTGAGTCAATTATAATTAATACTTATATCTGTAAATCTATAAATTTATATGGGAGTTCAAGCGTCTAAACTAATTCAAATCACTGTTCCAAACAATACTCAATTAAACTTATTAGCTTATATTCAAAAGCGTCAAGTTGGAGAAATTATAGAAAAACTAGAAAGAACTCCTTTAGCTAAAAATTATTTACATAAACAAGAGGATCTATTAGAAAATCTAGATATAGTAAATAAATCTTTGGATATATACAAAGGGTATCATACTGTTAAAAAATCCATGTTCTCAGCTGTGTTAGATGATAGATTTTTAATCACTGAAGACATTTTTGAACATTATAATACAGAGCAAGGAGAAATTATCAAAAAAGCTCAAGAGATTGTAGAAAAAGCTGGACTGAAAGATGATTTAACAACTAGACAAGAAGTTTTACAAGATATTATTGCTAAATCAGAACCTCTAAAAGACATCGAACTTAATATTTTTAAACCCTATTCTTATATTAAATTTTTACCATTTTTAGTTGATGAATCTAGAGCCCATTATTTAGTAGAGCAGTTGGAGCAAAGTTTATCTCCTATTGTATTGGAGTCTGTTAAAAAAATTGGGACTGATTATGTTTATATTTTAGCCGTTTCAAAAAATCAGGTTAAAATTGGACTAGATATAATTCAAAATCAAGCTACCTTCATTCAATTTCCAGCTGAAGTTACAGGATCTTTTTATGATATTTATCATAAAAGTAAACAAGAATTTAGTGTTAATGCCAAAATCATCAATAAAATAAATCTTGAGCTCAAAAAATCCCCTATTCAGCTCAAGGATTTGGCTATTTTAGCAGATGTATTAAATTCTCAACTAAATTTGATTTCTTATTTACATTCTTTTAATCCAGAATCTGAAACAAATTCTTCTATAAAGTTATGGGTAGATGAAGAAAAGTTTAATTTATATAAAAAAGATATTTTAGACATTTCAAATGATATTAAAATTGTAGAATTACCATCTGTATCTGAAGACACTCCAGTTATATTCAAAAACTTGCCTATTGTAAGACATTTTGAAACTGTAACAAAAATTATGGGTTATCCGCAGGCTGGCAAAATTGATCCGACTTTATCTATTGCTATATTCTTCACCTTTATGTTCGGATTAGCTTTATCTGAGGCTGGATATGCGCTGATTCTAATTATTTTGACTGGGCTTGGATTATTAAATTCTAGATTAAAATCAGGTGTAAGAGATATTTTTGCAGTAGTGTTTATTGCTTCTATCTCTACTTTGATTGTAGGAGCTTTATTTGGTAGTTGGTTTGGAATTACTCCCGATGGAGTTGATCCTGATACAGCATCACCCCATATGAAATTCTTAATTACTATTGGTTTAATTCCTTTCTTACAGCAATTACAAGTTATCAATCCTATGGACAGTGTAATTGCTTTGATGGGATTCACTATTGTACTTGGAGTTATTCATCTTTTATTTGGGTTATCTCTCAACATTGTACAAGCATTCAATCAAAAGTCATTCTGGGATGCTAGTCTAGATTCTATTCTTTGGGCTTTAGCTTTGATCTTTGGAATATTATTATTGCTTATTAATTTTGGATTATTAGGAAATGGACTTCAATTACTCATTGATCCTCTGATATATATATATATTGGCTATGTATTTACAATGATATATCTTTTGGGTAGAGATATGAAGTCTATATTTGCTAAGTTTGGTAAAGGAGCCTATGATGTATTTTTTGGAGTAGTAGGATATTTGTCAGATATACTATCTTATACTAGGTTAGTTGCTCTAGGTCTTGCAACTGGAATTATTGCTGGAGTAGTAGGAACCTTAGCAAACCTAGCTGGTAGCGGATTAGTAGAAAAAGGTGGTGCTTGGATTGTTATTGGATATATTATTATGATTGTTATTTTTGTAGCAGGAAATATATTTAATATTGCTCTGAATGTCTTAGGTACTTATATCAATGTAGGTAGATTGCACTTTGTAGAATTCTTTAGTAAATTCTTCCAATCTGGAGGAAGACCCTTACAGGAGGTTTCTCGATCTCAAGATTATAGTGTTATTGAATAATACTGTTATCTTTTTCATTATATTCTTAAAAATTTAGGAGTATAGCGAAAAGGATAGCAGTGGTAAGAATCTCTGTCCCTAATTAAAAGTTAAAGTTGAATATATGGAAGTATTAGGTATAAGTTTAGCAGTATTAGGTGCTGCTCTAGCTGCCGGCTTAGCTGGAGCTGGCTCATCAATCGGAGTTTCTACCGCTGGTAAAACTGGAGCTGGGTTAGTTGCTGAGGATGATTCTCAATTTGGGAATATACTTTTATTATCAGCTCTGCCTGGATCACAAGCTATTTATGGTCTTTTAGCAGCTGTTTTAATTCTGCAAAATACTGGAGTATTATCTGGTGAGTTTGCAAATGTTAGTTGGCAAAATGGTATGATATTAGCTTTTGCTGGAATTCCTGTAGGACTTACTTGTTTAGCTTCTGGAAAATATCAGGGTGATGTAATTGCTAGTGGAGTTCAATTGATCGCTAGAGATAAATCTAAGATTGGACAAGTAATTATCTTAGCCGCTTTAGTAGAGACTTTTGCTGTCTTTGGACTTTTGGTTTCTATTTTGATTATTAATGGAGTATCTGTAGGATAATATGACTTTAGCTGATTCTATACAAGCACAGGTAGATAAAGATCTTGAGAAATTAGAAACTCAGTATAAATCTGACTTACAAGATGTCAAGAATAATTGGAACTTTACTTTATCTGAAGTAAAAAAACTACATTCTGAGAAAATTGATGAGGCAGTTTCTACCCAGATTAATTTCAAAAAATTCCAGCAAAGTAAAACTACTAAATTTGAGCTTGGATATTCTTTACAAACTCAATTAGCAGATATTTATGCAGATCTTATACCTGAAATATTAAAATCTAATTTTGTAAAGGAATTAATCCAAAAGACATTACAAGATATTCCTAAATCTATAACTTTAACTCTTGTAGGACAATATAGTAATGAATTAGAGCAAATTATTACTAATTTGGGATATAAAACCCAACTCATAGACAATAAGCAAATTCTAGGCACAGTACAAGCCCAGCTAGAATCAGGGCACTTAGAAATCACTATAGAAGATATTATTGATATCGTAAAGCAAAAAACATTAACCTCTGTAATGAAGGAAATATGAGTTTACAAGTACCTCTAATCGGTGTTACAAGCAGATATGTCTCAAGACTAGGCAATTTACCATCATCCAATGATAGTAAGAGGTTTTTGGATATAGACAATATAGAGGGCTTATTAAATCTAATTCAAAATTCATTTCAATTATCAGATATCTCTTTAGAGAACGTAATTACTAAACTTAATCAATATTATCAGCAACAAATAGATGAAATCTTATCTTTATTGCCCCAAGATACTGAACCTTTTATCTATTTAACTCTATCTCAAGACTTTGAAAAATTAAAAACCCTAGCTTTGAATAAAACTATTTATGGTGAAAATTTGGGAGAAAAATCATTTGAACAGATTTTAGATGGTACGACAACTCAACTATATTATGGCTCCAAGTTTAAAACAAAATTACTAATTAAAGAAGAGAAGCTAATACACTCTAAAGATAGCTTTAGCATTATTTCCTATTTAGAGGAGATATTCTTGACCTTACTTTTTGAAAATTTGGACTATAGTAGTGATATTATGAGAGACTTTGTCTTAGCTAAAATAGATAGCTATACCCTACTCAATGTTTTAACAAGAACTCAAAAGGGACAGTCGAAAGAACATATATTAAGACATTTATTACCAATTCAAGGAAGTCTAGCTATTAATGCAGTCAAAAGTTTTAGCTTTGGAGATATATTAGGAGATATCGGACAATATCTAAACCTAACCCCAGCCAGTATAAATATAATCAATATTGAAAATACCTTGATTAAAAATGAGATAAAAACACTCAATAAAGCTCAATTTACTGGAATGTCTGGAGACAGAATTATACAATATACTGAGAGATTACAATATGCAATTTCTAATGCTAAACTATTAATCTTACAATATTCCAAACAAATTGACTCTAAACAAGCGAAATTAAGATTTATTGATTATTCCAATATATGATAGACTATAAAAAACCACTAATCATTGCTGAGACAGACATTATACTCTTATTCAAACTATTTGGATTTGAGACCTTTAATAGTACTGAATTAGAAATAGATAGAATTATAGCTACTATTACAGAGGATATTGATCAATATGCTATTATTTTTATCACATCTAATATAATCTTAACTCCAAAACAAAAAAAATCCCTCAATTCCCTAAACATACCCATTTCTCAGCTACCGATTAGTTCAAATAGCGACTCGGTAGAAGAATTGAAAAGATTGACCGAGAAAGCTGTAGGGATGAGCCTAGACAAATTATTCGCCTCTTGATTAAACTAATTACTATGAATACCGGAATTATCATCAAAATCTCAGGACCACTAGTTATCGCAGACTCTATGAAAGGAGCTAAAATGTATGATTTAGTGAAAGTTGGAAATCTAGAATTAATGGGAGAAATCATTGAATTAAAAGGTGAAACCGCTTCCATTCAAGTCTATGAAGACACCTCTGGATTAACCGTAGGAGAACCTGTTGTATCAACAGGAGAGCCTCTTAGTATTGAATTAGGTCCAGGACTTTTAACCGCTGGATTATTTGATGGAATTTTACGACCACTTAATGTAATTGCTGAGAAAGCAGCTGCACAAGGATTGAATTCCGAATATATTGCAAGAGGTTTAACCGCTCCTAGCTTGAATAGAGAAACCAAATGGGAATTCCAACCATTAGTCAAAAAAGGAGACTCTGTAACCGCTGGAGACATATTAGGAACAGTACAAGAGACCGAATTAATTACTCATAAAATTTTAGTTCCATTTGGAGTAGAGGGAGAAGTTAAGGATATCAAGGCAGGAGAATTCACAGTGACTGAGACCATAGCTACTATTGGAGAAACTCCAGTCCAATTAATGCATAAATGGCCAGTTCGAACTCCAAGACCATATAAAGCTAAGCAAATTCCTACTACCCCACTTATCACTCAACAGAGAATTATTGACACCTTTTTCCCAATTCCAAAAGGAGGAGCAGCCGCCGTACCAGGACCATTCGGAGCTGGTAAAACTGTGATTCAGCAGCAATTAGCGAAATGGTCAGATGCAGATGTTGTGGTTTATGTAGGTTGTGGAGAGCGAGGAAATGAAATTACCGATGTATTGGTAGAATTTCCCCATCTAAAAGATCCAAAATCTGGACGACCTTTGATGGAAAGAACAATTTTAGTTGCCAACACCTCCAATATGCCAATCGCTGCTCGTGAAGCCTCAGTTTATACAGGTATTACCTTAGCTGAGTACTATCGAGATATGGGATACAATGTGGCTATGATGGCAGACTCAACCTCTCGTTGGGCAGAAGCTATGCGAGAAATGTCCGGAAGATTAGAAGAAATGCCAGGAGAAGAAGGATATCCTGCTTATCTTGGATCTAGAATTTCAGCCTTTTATGAAAGAGCAGGAATAGTTAGCACTCTAGGGAGTGAAGAGAAAATTGGTTCAGCCACTATTATCGCTGCCGTATCACCTCCAGGTGGAGATTTATCCGAACCGGTTAGTCAAGCAACCCTTAAAGTAACCAAAGCCTTTTGGGGATTAGATGCTTCTTTAGCTGCTAAAAAACATTTCCCATCCATCCATTGGCTCAATAGTTATAGTTTATACAAAGATAATGTAGAAGAATATTTCATCAATGCCACAGATGCTGATTGGAAAGATTTGCGAGACTTTGCTATGCAAATCTTACAGAAAGAGAATGAATTAGACGACATCATAAAATTAGTAGGAATGGACGCCCTATCCACTTCAGAGAAAATCCTATTAGATACCGCCCGAGGACTTCGAGAAGATTATCTACAACAAAATGCCTTTGATGATATTGATGCTTTTGCTTCAACCCGTAAAATGTACCTGATGTTAAAGGCTATGATAACCTTCCATAATGAAGCCACTGAAACTGCCAAAAATAATCCTCAAATTGAGATAAATGATATTCTAGATCTACCAATTCGTGAAGAAATAGCTAGACTCAAGAACACTCCAGAATCAGACATTGAGAATATAGTACCGTTAATTGATAAAATCTCAAGTACAATTCAGAATCTCAAAGATAATGATAAATCTGAGGACTTTGGTATCAATAAAGTAATAAGCGGAATTTAGTATAACTATATGAAGAAATGGTATAACACAATCAAAGAAATTGCCGGACCACTAGTAGTAGTGGAGAAGGTACCACAAGTTGCTTTCGAGGAAATTGTGGAAATTAGAGACTCCAAAGGAAAGATTCGACAAGGAAGAGTACTAGAAGCTGGGAAAGACACCGCCGTAGTACAGTTATTCACTAGTACTGATGGTCTAGATGTAGAGAATGCCGAGATAGCTTTCTTGGGAGAAACTCTCAAATTTGGAGTATCAGACAGTATGTTAGGACGAGTATTCACTGGAGCTGGGAAAGTCAAAGATGGCGGACCAGAAATCATCGCTGAGAAATATCTAGACATCAATGGATCCCCTATCAATCCAGGAATGCGACAATTCCCTAGTGAATTTATACAAACTGGAATCTCCACAATAGATGGACTCAATGCCCTAGTCCGAGGACAAAAACTTCCAATTTTCTCAGGATCTGGATTACCACATGCCGAAATTGCCACCCAAATTGCAGAACAAGCCCAAGTGGTAGCCCTTCAAAATGGAACCGATTTAGTCAAAGCCGAAGAACCTTTCGTAGTAATTTTTGCCGCTATGGGAGTAACTTTTGAAGAAGCTCAATTCTTCATCGATTCATTTGAGAAAACCGGAGCAATGGAGAGAGCCGCTCTATTTATCAACACCGCTAGCGACCCAATTGTAGAGCGAATTACCCTACCAAGATTAGCCCTAACCCTTGGAGAATATTTAGCCTTTGAGAAGAATATGCATGTATTGGTTATCCTAACCGATATGACCAATTATGCCGATGCCCTAAGAGAAGTCTCAGCTTCCAGAAAAGAAATTCCAGGACGACGAGGATATCCAGGATATCTATATACCGACCTTGCCACCTTATATGAAAGAGCTGGAATAGTCAAAGGCTCCACAGGGTCACTTACCCAAATCCCTATCCTCACAATGCCAGATGATGATAAACAGCATCCAATACCAGATTTAACCGGATACATCACAGAAGGGCAAATTATGGTCAATAGAGAGTTACATAATCAAGGAATATACCCTCCAATCCAACCAATTGGATCTTTATCCCGTATCGGAGTAGATAAAAAATACAGCAGAGAAGATTTATCCGCTGTCAAAGAGCAAATGGCATCATCCTATGCCAAAGGTATGGAAATTAAAGAATTGGCATTAATCTTAGGAGAATCAGCCCTATCCGAGACAGATAAAGCCTATATAAAATTCGCTGAAGCCTTTGAGAATAGATATATTAGACAAGGAAGAAGAGAAAACCGAACCATTCTAGACACCTTAGATTTATCTTGGGAATTATTATCAATATTACCGAGAAAAGAACTAAAGAAAATCAAGCCCGAATTCATAGATAAGTATTCCAAATAAATATGCCTGCCGTCAAACCGACCAGACAAGAAGCCCTCAAGCTCAAAAAGAAGATTAAAACTGCTTCTCGTGGACATAGTTTGCTCACTGACAAAAGAGATGGCCTAATACAAGAGTTTTTAGCCATTATCCAAGAAGTAATCAAGCTAAGAGGAGAATTGACACCTAAGATTGTAGAGGCAATTCAACTGTTTCGTTTTGCCCAGACCAAAATCTCAACCGAAGCCATCAATGAACTAATCCATCTCTCCCAAGCCAAAACCTATCTAGAATTACAAAAAAAATCCATTATGGGAGTGAGCATACCATATATAATCCCCCATTTACAAGGAGACCCATTTCAATATGGAACTTTAGGCACCCCTAAAGATTTAGACCAAGCCCTATTAACCCTACAAAACATCCTGCCACTACTAGTCAAATTAGCCGAGATAGAATTCACCGCCAGACTATTAGCTGAGGAAATCGAAGCCACCAGAAGACGAGTCAATGCCCTAGAATATGTCATAATACCCGAGATGAAAACCAATCTCAAATCCATCCAAAACTCCCTAGACGAACTCACCCGCCAAGAAAAAGTCACCATAATGAAGGTCAAAGAAATTTTGGGATTGTAGGGAATAATTATGAATTGTGAATTCTTTCTGTCCTCCTTTGGAGGAGGTGGCACGAAGTGCCGGTGGTGGATTAATGTTAATTATGAATTGTAGGGGCGACCTTCCAGTCGCCTGTATTTTGTGTTAAAATTCCCCTCTTGAGGGGTGGCAGGCTTAGCCTGACGGGGTGGATTTAGTTTAATTATAAATTATACTAAAACAAAAAACCACCCCGCAAGGTGGTTTATATTGATGCCATTATTTCGTCGCACTTATAGTACGATTATCCACATTAGGACTCCACAATGGACTTACTCTAAATCAATAGTATACCATTATATATAAAATGTCAATAAGGAAATTTCTTTGATTTATAATAATGCTTTGTAATTTTATATAAAGAACTTTTATTATAATTATAATGAGTAAAAATAGAGTTGGCAATCACATCTATCATTTGAATACCCCATACCTTATGAGATTCCATAAATTGAGACCTAAAATTATAATTATGCCCCCATTCTGTAAATGCTTTGATTTTCAAATACTCATGTAAAGAATTAAGTGAACCTACTTTAGTACTATGATTATCCAAAATAATATCCACATTGTTCTGAGCCTCTAATATAATATCTTCCAAAAGCAACCCAATTAGATAGTTATAGCAAATATTAGGATATAATATTAAATTCTTATGTATTTTATCTTGTTCTACAGCCAAATAATATATTGTAATATCTTGAATTTTAGCAATCTTATTCAATATTCTTTGTTTAACTGGAAAACTAGTATGAGTAGCATGTATCTCTTGTAGATTATTGGGGGCTAAATACTCTTTATAAATATTTTTACCTAATTGCTTTAACTTTTTATCAGCAACTTTATTATGACAAACTAAAGCTGCCAATACAAAATATTGATTTTTACTCCTAACCCCTAATGAACCTGATTCATCGATATATATTTTCATATAAAATTAATTCTATACATAACTTATCATACTCCAAACCAAATCTCAATTTTTGTTTTCTGAAATGAAATCTCCTCTCTATATTTAATTTTCATCATCCCCAGAATAAGCCCTTCTAGAAAATTCTGGAGTACGATAAAAAACAGACTCATAATCAATCTCCGCCTGAGATGCAGTAGTAATCCAAGGCACATCTCGATGAGAATACTCACGAATCTTAGTCGCATTATAATCTTTGAATCGCTCAATTTCCTCATCAATGAGAGTCTTTTCTCTAGCTGACAAACAAGATAAATCGGCTGACCTTAAAGGTAAATACTTTTTTTGTTCATACTTAAAATATTTAGCATTCACTCGTACAATATCCCCCTGCTTCTCCATTTGCTCTATAATCTGAGTAGATATCACAGGAGTTGGACCGTGATGATTTCTTTTGTACCTAGCCCCAATCAACTGCTCCTCATACTTTTCATAATAATCAAAATCAATAAAATACAAAAGTTTCCAAATCACAGCCTCCCCAATATTAGGTCTAGCTCCTATTTTTTCCAAAATATATAATAAAACCTCACGAAATTTTTCTATATTTTCCTGCGGTACAGCAACACGAATATCTGATTTATACTCTACCGCTCCCTCCTCCTTCACCATCAAGTTCACAGGCTTGGCTGGCTCTGGCATAAGTTCGTTCAGAAGATTCTCTAAACTCAACCCATACAAATCACTCAGAATTCTAGCCTCTTTGACAGACAAATCCCTCTGCCCTGACTCTAATAAAATATAAGTAGGCCGTGAAATACCCAATTGCCTCGCCACCCAATCTTGACTAAAACCCTGTTGCTGCCTAATTTTCTGTAAATAACCCATATACCCAAAACTTAAATCTAATTTTTATTTTTAATACAAATATATTATACACCCATACTTTACATTTTGTCAAGTATTTTTACTTTGTATTTTGTAAGTTTTGTTGACAAGAAAGAAAACATTTTATACAATGACATTACGAGTAATAAAATCTACCCATATTGCTACAATATGAGGTCGAGGTTGAATAATAAAACTCTAATCGAATATTAAAATAATTAAAAAAATATATGTATTTTACATTATATAAAGATATATATGGGCAATTTCGCTGGAATCTAAAATCAGGAAACAATGAAATTATTGCTCATGGCGAAGCTTATGTAAACAAAAATAGTGCCTTACATGCTATCGAACTAGTAAAAAGCACCAATTTGTGTACTCCTATCCGAGATCTTACTTAAGAGAACTGGTAAGATTTTATTTTAAGAAAGTACCTGTAGAAGAGGTACTTTCTTATTTTAACAGGTAATTAAAATTTACTACAGATCAGTTATCCACATTATGACATAATTATCAATCTACATCACTGAATATTTTACTCATGGAGACGAAAGGTTTGTCTTCATGATAAAATTCTGGCCACACTCTTATATAAAGATGTTTTTCATTATTATCATTTAAACAAAAAGTAATATTACCTAAAAAACCCTTCATCAATTCTTGATTTTGGATAGTATGATGTAATGTTTCAAAAACTTTATCACCTACAAATGCCTGTGGTGACTGTAGTAATATGAGATAATTATACTTAAGATTAGGTTGATAATGCTTTAAAATTTTTGTCATCACAAAAGATAAAAGTGCATCCTGATTAATCTCATCTTTATATCTTTTGAGCTCAAAATAATGAAAACTACCCTTATACAATATTATAATATCAGGAGGGTCAACTTTATAAATATCTAAGTCCATTATTGAATTGATCCTACTTTTATCAACATCAAAAGAGGACTTAAGATTAAAACAAAATTCATATTCTCTTTCAAAATAGTGGTATCCAAATAATATTGCCTCATAATATTCATACATTTTAGTATTTGCACTTCTTTTACCGGATTCAAAAGCTTTATCAATTAATTCTTGTTTATCATGATCAATATTTTGACCTACTAATTCATCCAATTCTCTATGAATATTTTTGCGGAGTAAGTCTTTTAGTTCTTTTGAAGTAAGGCAAAGTTGAGTTTCCCTGTTCGAATTAACTTTTACTTGAATAAATTTCATAACTCCTAATTTTATAAATTTCACTAAGCTTAACTTATGTATCAAATGCTACTCCACTACTATCTGTCCATTCATAAGCATTGGTAAGAGAAAGTCTCTAAGCTCAGCAAGCTTTTGATTTTCTTCAAGATTTTTTTCAATTTTCTCTGTGATATTATTGAGCTGAGTAAATACATCTAAATCCTTATCTTTTGGCAAAGGAATTAAAATATTTTCTATATCTCCTTTTGTTATAAATTTTATAATTGAACCACGAGAACTATTTTTGAAAGACTGTATTTTATCTTTTACTGCAAGATAAATAATAGTGTAATGCTTTTCATTGTTTGGCATTAGAATATATGTTCGCTGATAGGCATTAAATTTTCCTTCATATAATTTGATCCCAAAATTTCCATTTCCTGCAATCAAAACAGCCTTCCCTTCAAATTCGTATGAATTACATTTTAAGATTTCCTCTCCACAAGTAAAAAAATTATATTCTCCATTTTCGGTAGCAAAATTTGCATCTTGCTTCCCTGTAATTACTGGTAATAAATCACTAATTTTCTTCACCTCCCAGCCTTTGGGGATGTGTCTTTTTAGTTCTTGGCTATAGACCATTGCTCCGCCGCTGGTTTTGTAGGGTTTTGTTTCTTCCACCCCGTCCAGCGAAGCTGTCCACCCCTCAAGAGGGGAATTTTTAGGGACTGGGAAATCAAATTGTACGAACCAGTAGTCGTAGAGGGTTTTTGCCATTTGCTCGAGCTCGGTATTGATTTTGTTATTGAGTTCGATTTTAGAATCAATTGTTGAGAATACAGAGGCGATTTTTTGTTGGTCTTGAATGTTTTCTGGAATTATAAATTTCAAATTACCAATATCTTCAGGTTTAATTGAAGGGTAAGAAGAAGTCCCGTTCATTCCTATTTTATGAAGATGTTCTGTAATTTGGTTTTGAGTTAAAAGATAATAAATAAATTTTGGATCATTTTTTTTATTAATGATGTCAATTGTTGTAAATCCAGTTGAAACAATTAAATTTTTATTTGGACTTTTTAAGATACCATAATGTTTTTGATTTGGTCTAACCGTGGAGTAAATAATAGTATTTTCTTTAACTCTTCTTTTAGCTCTACTTGGAAATCTACCTTGTTTTATGTTTAGTATCTGTAAATTTTGTATTTCATCTTTAGTTATATTTCCTGTATCTAGATACTGAATTACAGATAAATTATCACTTTCACGAAGTGTTTTAAAATTAAGTTTTGCTATTTTACCAATTTGTATTACTTTTTTACTCATATCCCCTCCTCCTTAGACTCTATCATTTTTTTGCTTTTCTGGTCTAATGATTTTACTTGGATATTTGTAGTTAATGACTTCATTTGTCTTATGGCAATTGTATTCAACTTATATATCCTCTCTGCTTGAGTTAGTCCTTGTTCAATAAATTCGGCATTATGAGTCTCAAGATTGGCAAGACATACCAATTGATAAACATCGGCTGAATCTCGCATATTTCCTTTTTTATCTGGATTTTTTTCTTTCCATTCACTTGCAGTCATTCCAAAGAGTGCTTTATTCAAAATATCTGCTTCACTGGGATATACAAATTTAATGTCTTTTTTTGTTAATTTTGGAATAATATGTTCTTTGATAGCATCTGTGTGTATTTTATAGTTAATTTTTGTTAGGTCTCGTTTTAAGTCCCAACCTAGTTCTAATCGTCTATTTTCTTCTTCTTTGAGTCTTTGGAATTCTTTAATGAGATACAGTTTGAACATTGGACTAATCCACATCCCAAATTCAAAGGCAATATCTTTATGTGCATAAGTGCCTCCATAACGACCAGCTACTGCTCTTAATCCTATTGCATTGGTCTTTTGTACCCATTCTTTGACACTAATTTTATAGCTATTTAATCCTGATTGATTTTTAATTATGGCGAATTCGCCATAATTAAAATCGGGGTTATTTAATTGTTCCCAAGCCCCTAGAAACTCTAATGTATTTCTATTTCGTAACCAATCAGAAATAAAAAAGTCTCCATCTTTTGATTTTAATATATCGGTAAGAGAAATAAAATCATTATCATTCTCAACAAATAATGTAATCTCTTTGCCTTCTACCTTAATTTTTCTTGTTTGATTACTCATATTTTAATTTATCCAAATTTTCAAAAATTTGATTTTCTAATTCTTTGGATTCTTGAAAATAATTGGCTAAATTAGTTTTGTAATTTTGCATTTTTTGGCTAAATTCTGCTGGGGTTATGTCTGTATATTCTATTTTGATATCAAAGTATTGTCCTGCACTAAAGCTATAATTTTTCTCTTTAATTTCATCAAAACTGACTACGACGGAGAAGTCTTCAATTGCTTCTCGGTTTCTAAAGGAGTCAATAATTTGTTGTTCATCTGCTTCTGATAATAGGGTTTTTTGGTTTTTGCCATCTTTGATGGTTTTACCAAGTTTGGAGGCATCCATTAAGACTACTTCCCCACTGGTATTATCTCTATCTAGGAAAAGAATTGAGACATTAGTTCCTGTGGTGGCGAAGATATTGCTGGGCATACTGACTACTCCTTTGAGCATTTGTTGTTCAATCATTTGTTGGCGAATTTTCTTCTCTATACCACTTTGTGCGGTGATAAATCCTGTTGGGACGACTATGGCGGCACGACCCGTATCGCTGAGTGAATACATTATATGTTGTATGAAAAGTAGATATATTGCCATTTTATCTACATCTTTTTTAGGGGTTTTGGGAATTCCTGCAAAAAATCTTTCGTGATTGATTTTGCTATCTAGGTCGTCTCGGTATTCGCTAAAGTCTAATTTGAAGGGTGGATTGGAGACGATGAAGTCAAATTTTTTATCTCTGTGAGCTGGTTTCATCATTGTGTCGCCTTGGATGATATTGGCGATGGAGTGGTTTAAATCGTTTAGGATTAGGTTTAATCTGAGTAGATTGGAGGATTTTTGAGAAATATCTTGAGAATAAATACTACATTTATCTTCTCCGATAGCATGGGCGATATTCATTAATAATGTTCCTGACCCTGCGGAGGGGTCGTAGACGGTGACATTGCGGAAATCTTTATCTACCATTACTTGTGCCATTACTTTGGCAACGGCATGGGGGGTGTAATACTCGGCATATTTCCCGCCTCCGTCCTTGTTGTAATCTTTGATCATATATTCAAAGATGGTGGAGAAAAAGTCGTATTTTTGTTGGTAGATGTTCTCAAAGTTGATATTGACTAGAGGGTTGATGATGGCTTTACAAAAAGCATCTCGCTGGGAGGGGTCGTGAACAAATTGGCTTAATTCATCGAATAGTTGTATTTTGGCTCCACCTCCTGTTTGGACTGAGAAAATAGAGCTATTGAGGTCGGCTATATCTCGGAGGGTGTCGTCAAAAAGTTTATGAAAATCGTCTTCTCCTTGTCTGTTGAATAGATAAGAAATATAATGTTGTGGTTTGAGTTTAATGGAGGCTCCCATTTTTAGGAGTAGCATTTCGTATTCTTCTTGGCTATATTTTTGTACTTCTTGCTCCCAATTGTCGGCTTGGGCGAGTCTTGAATCTATACTTTTGGCTTGATGGGCGAATTTATCGTTTAGGAATTTATATAAAAAGGCTTGGGTGATGATTTTGAATTCATTCCCATCATTACCTAATCCATAGTTGGCACAGGTTGTTTTGAGTGTGTCTATGAGGTGTTTGGTTTGTTGTATGAAAATTTGCTCTACCATAGGTGATGTCCATTATATTCTTGTAGGTATTCTTTGGTAATCCAAGTGTTGATATCTTTGGCGGCGATGCTGTCTAGGGGTAGTTTTTCAGTCTGGAAGGCTTGGATTAGGATTGGCATCATTGTGTCTTTGAAGTATTCTTCTTTTTCTATGACGGCTTGATTATTGAGGACGATGTGGTCGGTTTGATGCTTGATATTGAGTAGGGCTTGGATAATTTGGGCTTGTCTTTTGTCGGTAAATCGGTTGTCTTGTGTTAGTCTTTTGTGAATACGAGCATATTTTTCGTCTGATTCATATTTGGCTTTGAGGAGGTTGTTGCGACGATTGACTTCGGTGATTTTGTGATAGATATTGTCTAGATGTTCTATATTATACTGCATATCTTCCTGGGTCATTTCATTCATCTTTTTTCTTTGGAAGATTTTTTGTAATTCTTCGTATAGTGATATGAATTCTGGGTCTTTTTGGTCGAAGTTGACTTGTAGGGCTTCACGAGTTTTTTTCATTGTGTCGTGGAGCTGGTCTGAGATTTGGAGTTCTTCTTCGGAGACTTTGCGGAAGGTGAGGTAGATATTTTCCATTGCCTCATTGATGAGGTTTTGATTGTCTACTTTGGATTCCATTGCTTCTTTGAGTTTTAGCAGTTCTAGTCTATGTGATATTTCATTATATAGTCTTCTGATTTGGAGAAAGTCTATTTTTTCTAATATTTCGGTTTGGCCATATAGTCTGGCTATATTATAAAGATTGGTGAGGTTCTCGAGGGCTTTTTTGATGCTTAGTACTTCTTTGTGGTCTTCTATTTGACTGATTTGTTGGGAGAAAATTTCGGCATTTTGGGTGTCGTAGGTAATAAGCACATCATTGGCTTGGTTGAGTTGTTGTTCTACTTCCTCAGGGCTGACGAACATATCTTTGTAATATTGTATTTCGTCTCCTAATTCTTGCTGTAATTCTTCAAAATAGGCTTTGTTGGTGGCTTCGAATTCTTGTCTGATATCGACAAAATCTACTACGAAGCCGTATCTGAAATTTTTGTAGGGGCGATTGACTCTGGTTAAGGTTTGGAGTAAATTATGCTCTTTGACCATTCGTCCTAGATATAGTTTTTTAAGTCTTGGAGCATCAAAACCAGTGAGTAGCATATTGTATACAAAAAGTATGTCTATTTTACCTGCTTTGTAATTTTCTACTTGAGTTTTCCTTTCTTCTTTGGAACCGATGTCGTGTAGGATTAGAGCTGAGCTAAGCTCGCTTGCATATTGAGCTTGGAATATGTCATAAAAAACTTTAGCTTGTTCGGAACTATCGCAGACTACCATAGCTCCAATAGTATTGTCTCCGTGGTATTTACGACTAGTTTGAAAGTCTTTGATGATATATTCTAGCATTGGCTTGGCGAAGTTTGGATGGGAGTAGATTTGCTCTCTTTTGACTGTGCCTTTTTGGATTTCTATAGAGCGAATAATTTCTTCTAATTTAATTCTATATTCAGCATCTATGCCTTCTCTGATTAATCTTAAAGTATAACCATCTCTTATGGAGGAATTGTAATAATATTTATGTATATAATTTCCAAAGATATTGGTTGAATTACGATTTTTACCTATCAATGGAGTTCCTGTGAGTCCAATTTTTATAGCTTTGGTATCTGATGTCATCAGATTAGCCAAAAAGCTTCCCCTTGGATTGTAGCTTCTGTGTACTTCATCTAAAAAGTAGATTCGCTGGATATTGATTGAATAGTCCAGATTATTGAGTATGCTGGAGTCTTCACTGAATTTCTGGATATTGACGACGGTTATTTCTGGGATTCCATCTGCTGAGCGGGTGGCTTGTTGTAATTGGTAGTCTTGGATTAATTTTTCTCTAGTTTGTATAATGTGGACTTTTAATCCCCTACTAGTGAATTCTCTTTTGGCTTGGGTTAATAAATCTAGTCTATCTACTATAAAGTAAAATTTTGGAACTATATTATATTTTTTGTAATAGTCTGAAATTACTTTGACACTATAATAAGCGAGGGCTGTTTTTCCACTTCCTTGTGTATGCCAAATTATACCTTTTTGTAGTCCTTGATCTAATTGTTGTACTATGGCTTTGGAGGCGAAGATTTGAGGGTATCTCATTATATGTTTTTGTAGCCCTCCGATTTCTGGCTCAATATATGCAAAGGCATATTTTAGTATCCACAGTAATCTGGCGGGTGAACACAAAGAAGTTAATATACGATTGGTGGGGGTTTCTTTATTTCTATTGGTGATAAATTCTGGTGAATTTTTGATTGCAGGGTGGTTGGTGTCTTTTAGCACTAGATTTTCTTGATCTTCGGTTAATGGTTTTATGATTGAAGTATAATCAAAGATTTCTTCTTCTCTAAATGAGTTGAAATTAAATTCTGTATAAGATGAGGTGGCATAAAAAGCTCCCTGAAGAAGATTGTTAGCCTCTTCTTGATACTCCATATTATTACTGAAAATCTGGAGTTGGGTTAGGTTAATGAATTTACGGAATTGCTTATTTTGGCAACGAATATTCATTCGGTTTCTCTCGGCAACAACTCCTTCGTGATTGTTTGGCTTTTTAACTTCAATGAAGACTAGTGGCATTCCATTGATTAGTAAGGTTATGTCTGGGCGGAATTCATCTTCGTCTTTTTTGTAGGTGAGTTCGGTGACGATATGGAAGCTATTGTTTTTAGGGTTATCAAAATCTATGTATTTTATACCTGATGGTGTGATGAGATTATTATAAAATTCTCTACCTAAGTCCTCGTTCTCAAGATCTAGACTTATTCTATTTAATTCTCTTGTGATGTCTGAAATATCTGTGTCAGGATTTAATTTAGAAAGACTATTTATAAATATATCTGTAAATATATTGGTCTCTTGGTCATAATTTTGATTTTTGAGAGAAAGATATTCATAACCTAAGCTCATTAGATGCAGTATAGCTGGAATTTTTACTCTTGTATCTTCATTATATGCCATATATTGGGTTAGGCTTTGTTATATACTTATATTATACCACATTTTTGCCTTTTTGAGGAGGGGCGAGAAGAAGACGAAACCATTCTAAAAAATAAAAAAGCTACAAGTACGGTATGTACCTGTAGCTAAAAGATTCAAAAAAATAGCAGATGCTTATTTACCAGCATTAACATTGATCCTTGCAGCACCAGAACGTGCTACAATTACCTGTCGGCCAACATCTCCAATTCCAGCTGTTTCATAAACCCGAATTGCTGTTGCTGCATCAATAGCAAGCCGTGTTTGTTCGTCATTTTTGATAACGAGTGCCAGATCAGATAGTTGAATGCCTCTATCTTCAAGATCAGTCTTTGCCTTCTTAAAGATATTGTCTTCAATTTCTGCAGGGTTTGCCCTCACAACATCAATTGAACGGGTAAGTTCTGTTGCTACCTCTCGCAATAATTTATCAATAAGTATGTTTTCTGCCATTTCATAACGACTACCAACAGACTCAGCAGATATCTCCAAACTACCAGCCATTTTGCCCAGATAACGAGCATTATTGATGAATTTGAGTGGATCAGTGATGATATAAGTATAACTTATTTCTCCATCACTCAGAACCCCTTTGGCAAACTGGGTTTTAAACCTAGCATCTCCCGACATTGGCCAATTTGGAATGGCAACAGTGTAGCCACATGGATTACCTGTGTGAGCAGGGACTGTTTGTCCAACAACCAACTTTGTCCATCTTGCACCACAGTCTGTGGTAGAAATGACATGGACATTGGAAGGTGCTCTTGAACAAGCACTGGCTAATGCCACAATACTGATCGCAGTAAGAACGCGAGCTGTTTTGAGGAGAGAGAGTTTCATTTGATGTTCCAAAGTTTGGGAGTTACAGATGCACCACCGTAAATTATAGCTCCTCCAACACTTCCATAAAACAACCATGTTGGCCACCCAAGTGATTTGGAATTATCGATGTTGTTAAATGCCGAATGGATCAGACCAATAACAACTGACCAAAATAATATGACTCCAAAACGACTTGCATTTCGAAGATGATTCATTTAAAAAGAGCCTCTGTTTAAAGTAAACTTACTCAACAGGAGTAAGCTTAGTAAAGTTATCATAAAAACTATTTTTTGTCAATAATATCTAAAAGATGTGGGAAATTATTATTAAGCATAGTATACATAATGTTTGACTTTTCCGTCGATAGATATCATAACAACTCCAGAAGTAAAAAGAAAGAAATATATATCTCGAAATTTGCAAATGATAACCACTTAAAAATACTTGAAGATTATACTTTGTCTGATATGTCAGTTAAAGATATAGCCAAAAAGTACAAAATAACTAGACAAAGAGTATATCAGATACTAGACAAGCATAAAGACCCAGTAAAAAAAGATTCCAAGATTGAAGAATAAATTACAAGCCTCTCATCTGTCTTTATAATTTTTTTTATAAAATCCAAACTCCCTACCCCCTATCCGGTAAATCTTTTAATTTCTTTCCTTTATATTGCCAATAGGCTGCTCCTTGATAGGCTCCACTTTTATTACTATTGCCTTTTTGTTGGTATATTTTGAGGGTTAATGGGGATAGTTTATAAATTTGTCCTCCATATTCTACATCTCTTTCCCCTACTACTTTTGCTGTTATGTCTTTGTCGGCGATAAAGACAATTTCTTCTCCATTTTGAATGCCTTTTTTATAAAAACTAAATTTTGCACTTTGTTCTCTGGATTTTGCTACTTCATCAAATTCTTTTTCTTTGTCTATGTCTTTTGGATATATTACTTTGCCTTCAAAAGATAGTAATAATTGCCTTACCAAATCATAGTCTAGGGCGAATAGCTCACTATCTGCTACTCTATGCTTATTGAAAATTTCTTTGAGTAGATTTTCTTTGTAAATATAATCTTCTAGTTCAATTGCAAAAAATCTCTTTAATCCTGAGACATTATAGTATCCATTTGACTCAAGATGTCTCATCCGCTCTTGATAGTTCTGACTTCCTGTCTGCCCTATTTTGATAAGCCCATCGACTACGGTTGTCATTATATAAACTATTCCTTTCATAGGTTTTGAGAATTTAATAATTGTAGTTATTATAGCATATTTTGTATTAATATATATCTTTCTACGATATGTTTATCCTAGATTTACTTAACTGGATCCACAATACTATTTTCTTATCTGAAAAAATATCGAATATATAGATTTAACTATTATTAAGCCATAAAAACCTATGTTGTATATCAATTCTGTAATTACATACCAAGTCGCAGGTTCATATCTATAATTAGTTGGGTTGATAGGATTGTATATGAGGTTAATTATAAGAAATATTATAAAAAGAAATATTAATACATAATTAATTTTGAATAATACTAATTTATATCCTTGTAATTTTAAAATTAGGTCTATTATCAAAACTACAATAAAACAAAACCAAAACATTCCCGCAGCTATATAAGCCAACCCCATATCTATTTCGTAGCCTAACACTGAAGAATTGAAGATTATTTCAGAATTTATTAAGGTCAGCAACAAAAGTATTGAACTTATTATTTTATATATAATTATCATATAGTTTACATTATAAGGCTTTATAAATATTACCAGGATAAGTACAAGTACCTAATATACCATTACCCCATGCATTAAAATCAGGATCGTTATATGAGTCGCCACGATCTGTACCTTTATTATAGTAATTATATAAATCGACAGAATATGTAGCACAGTTAGCTTTACATACATCATACTTTTTATCTGTATACCCATATATATTGTATCCTCTCATATATTTAATCTCTTCAAATCTTTGTTTTGGTATACCAGAGGTAGTTCTTTTATATCCTCCAAACTCACCACCTAAATGATTTAGATTCATGTCTCCATTAAACCAGTCATTATGATGGTCAACATTTAGAGATGAGAAATTACCATTGTAGTTTATTCTAGGATGCATATTATTAGTTCTCCCCATATCATTGCTATTATTACTATCTCTGGTGTTCCAAAAACTAAATGTATTAGTACTTCTCCAGTAATTATTAGATTTTTCTAATTTCGGCAATGATACAAAAGCATGTCCATTTAGCCTATTTTGAGTATATTCAGCAGTTGAGGCATGTAATCTTATGTAGTAATCAAATTTACCAAAATCCTCTTCTCCAATTTGAAATTTTTGATTATTTCCTCCATGACAACTCCAAAGATGTAGTGTACTACCTTGATTTACCCCAGCACTAGCATCTAAACAGTAGTTTTGATTATTTGCTGGTTTTATATCTCCATTAGGAAAAGCTACCCATTTTTGATTACCTCCTCCATGACAATTCCAGAGATGCACTCTGTCTCCATTATCGTATCTGCCATTAGCCAAATCTACATCTAAACAAAACCCTTGATTTTGAGCGTATTTTATTTCTCCACTACTATCTATAAATTTTAACTTTTGAGCATTGCTACCATTAGCTGTCCATAGATGAAATGTATTTCCATTATACACACCATTGCCCTTTAAGTCTATTCTTAGACCTATATTAGATCTAGTATATATTATAAGGTCAGATACAAAATTATTAAGATAACTTGCTTTAACTTGTGGCAATAGGTAACTAAATATATTTTGCTTTAATTCTTTTCTTTTCCAAATTTTATCTAATCCCAACTCATTTATAATTCTCCTCTCCTCCAAAATTTCAGAATTAAGTTTATCTATACTCTCTTTACTAGGGTATAGAATATCCATTATTTCTTTATTGCTATTGCTAATGGCTGTTTGAGTTTTAGATTTTAATTTCTCTACTTGAGCTTTTTGTTTTTTAGCTTTTTTATCCCAGTTGGTTTTATTTTTCTGTAGTCGTTGTTCTTGTGAATTAATCTCAGCATCTAATGTAGCCAAAGCTTGCTCATATTCTTTGAGTTTTTTATCCTTTAATTCTTTTCTCTTGGCTTTTTTATTTTCTAAATGTTCATCTTTGCCTCTATAATAATTTAACTCTAGTATTTTTGTATCCTCAGAACTACTGTTATAGGTTAGGCTTTTGATTTTAGCTCCGACTTTTAATTTAGAGATGGGGACTAATTCCTCACCTACCACAGCCATAGGCTCTTCAATAGAATTTTCTTTTAAGTTTATAAGGCTATTGATACCATCTAATTCTTCTTTGGTAATTCCATCTCCTGTAAAGTTAATTTCATTATACACTTGAGAATACCTAGGATTTTGACTAGGGTCTATATATTCATTTAGTCCTTGACTATTATTAGAATTAGCCAAAGCATAGGCATCATAAATAAAAAATGTGGCTAATGAAGCCACAAATAAAAAAGACTTTTTTCCAGACCATGTTTGATTAGTATTCATATATTTATTTTAACACTACTATTTTATAGTATAACTATTGTCAATTACTGTCAATAGTTATGGGTAAGGATTTATATCAGTTTTAATAATATGTTATAATTATGGTATAATTAACTCAATAATTAGCTAGTTAACCTATATATTATATGAAAAACTATTTTGATATACAAAGATTAAAGCCCAATGGTACATTAATTTTACCGCTATCCATGAGTAAATTACATAGCGATCAAAGTCCTATTGAAATATATAAATTTTTAGATTTTTTTAGTTCTAAAATTTCTGAAATATCAATAGATGTTGTATTTTTGTATACAAATGGATTATATTTTAATACTGATGAGAATGCTTTAGATGTTAGACAAAAAACTAACTTTCAAATGATTGGACATACTAGGGAACTTCGAAATATGATAATCAAAAACAAAAAATTTATACCTCAAGCATTTCATTATTTACCATGGGATTATGTACTATTAAATGCTACAAAATATAAAGAACTATTAGACAAATTGAAAGTTCTTAAAAATTCAAATGAAGAATTTACTAAATATATAATTGCTGATCTTGGTAGTAGAGAAAAAACTGAAGCAAATATAAACTTTTTACTTGAAGAAATTACTGTCACATACTTAATGAGGCAAAATTTAATAGAGTTTCCACATACATTATCTAATTCTAGTGGATGGAGACTACTATGTTATCCAGGAAATTATATTTATAGTGATGTGTATGTTTATCAAAATAAATTATTACCTAGCAAGATAAAAGCTGAATTTTCCAACTCTTTTTATAATATAAAAGAAAAGTTATTATATAATTTCGATACTATAAACTTAAGTAATATAATACTTTAAATGAAAATTTTAATCACATCTTATAAAAATCCTGATTTAGACGGTGTGGCCTGTACTTATGCTTATACTGAATTTTTATATGCAACTTACAAAGATGTAGTGGGAGCTATATCTGGCTCGCCTCATATTGAAGCACAGTTTGTTTTGGATAAGTTTAATATTACTTCATTAGAAAATGCTGAAAAAATTATAAATAATATTGAAAGAATAATCTTAGTTGATACTAGTGATATAAAAAATCTGTCAGATCAAATTCAATCTCATAAAGTTATTGAGATTATTGATCACAGGAAAGTCAATGAAGCAAATAAATTTCCTAATGCAAAAATACAGATAGATTTAGTTGGAGCAGCATCTACTTTGATTGCAGAAAAATTTTATAATAGTCAAGTCAGAATTTCTCCTGAATCAGCTGCTCTTCTCTTTTCAGCTATTATTTCAAATACAATAAATTTTAAAGCAAATACAACAACACCTAGAGATAAAAAAATGGCAAATTGGCTTAAAACTAAATTCCCTCTTCCTAAAAACTATGTGAAAGAAATGTTTACATATAAATCTAAGTTTAAAAAGAACCTAAGAGAACCAATAACTGATGAATTTGTTGTATTTAATTTCAAAGGGCTGAGTCTGGGTATTGCTCAACTTGAAATAATTAATGTTGATGATTTTACAAAATTTAATATAATTGAAATAAAAAAAATACTTAAAGACCTAAAAAAAGAGAAATCATTGGATTTTATTTTCTTGACTTGTATAGATCTAGAAAAAGCTTTTAATACGATTATTATAATTGATGAGGGAACATCTAACCTATTATCACAAATATTAAAGATGAATTTTGAAAATGGAATTGCAAGAAGAAATGGAATTATTATGAGAAAAGAAATTACACCCTTAATCCAAGACTTGGATGACGGTATAAAGCTGTTTTATCGTGAGTGATAAACTTGACTCATAAGCGATGAATATATAGATTGTATAAGTCTCAAAATATTCTCAGTATCTAAGACATCAGTTAAATATTTTTTCCCATCGTAAGACTCTAATTTCAGTTGACTACAATTTGTAGCCAACTCACTTCCTTCCTTTCTTAGTCTTGTTTTAAGAACACTCCAATATTTTCTTGGGCTAATACTTTCTGTTAAAATCTCAATTACATCTACAACTGAAAAATACCAAAGTTCTTTTTCTTCGTCCCAAGACCTTCTTACCAGCTTTTGATTGAATATTATTATTGAATTATCTTTTTTCATAGTTTTTAGTTTGCTATATCAATATTATAACATACTATCTATTTTCTCAATCTTTTATTATATTTTTGTATGCATAGTTTATATCCTTCATCTATTAGTGGGAGTATTGTTTTGAATGTAGACTCTGTAGGGTTAATAACACCTATCCAAGACATCCAGCCATATACTGGATGTGGCATAATTGTGTTTTCTAATGTAAAATCATATTTCATATCTATGACTTTTCCTGCTTGTGGGCGACTTGGAATACAGCCAAATAATTTAATAAATGTCTCTTTAATTATACCTAAGTTTAATCTATACAGATCTTTATTTCTATTAAGATTAGATGATTTATCATTAGATCCGTCTTTTTCCTTAAAAGTTAATAAATAGACTCCTTTTTTTAATTTATGCTCAGGATTATAAAATAAACCTATTTCTCCCCAATTTTTATTAACTACTAAACCAGAATATTTATTGGTGATTATTTGTATAATTTTATCTATTGTCAGTGCTTTATCTTCCATATACCCTACTTCCCCTCTAATCTCACCCGCCACTTATAAAATTCGGCGACGGCGATGACTACGACGATTGAGATAAATCCATAATAGATGGAATCATATAGAGAAACGGGGGTGAATTGTAGAATATTTTGTAAGAATGGGACTATTATCATAGCTACTAATATCAAAGATGAGGCTATGACTGCTAGATTTATCATTGGGTTGGAGAAGAAACCGATACTAAATAATGATTCTTTTGGAGATCGCATATTATAGGTATTAGCTAATTGCATTAAGGCCAAACATAAGAAAAACATTGTTCTTGCCTGCTCTATTCCATTGCCCAAATATGCTAGATAAATCCAGAAACCTAAAACTGTCATTGTCAGTGTCATTATTATAATATAGGGATAGGTATTGGGTGAGACTACGGGCATATTTACGGGCAAAGGTTTTTCTAACAAAATTCCTTTATGACTACGTTCAGTGGCAAGGGCAATATCTGAAATTCCATTGGTGACTAAGTTAAGACACAAAACTTGTATTGCTAAAAGTGGTAAGGGCAATCCTAAACTCAAACTCAATATAAATAATAAAATCTCCGCAATGCTGGTGGTAATTAAGAAAATACTAGTTTGTTGCACATTTCTAAATATCACTCTTCCCTCTTCAAGAGCTGAGATAATACTTACAAAGTTATCATCTGTAAGTACAATATCGCTAGCTTCCCTTGCTACATCGGTGCCTCTGATACCCATAGCTATTCCTATATCCGCTTTTTTAAGAGCCGGGGCATCATTGACACCATCTCCTGTCATTGCGACTATATGTTTATGTTTTTGTAAAATATCTGCCACTCGCATTTTAGTTCTAGGACTTAATCTAGCTAATACTGAAATTTTTTGTAATTGTTTATATAATTCTTTATCAGATAATTCTTGAATTTCTGAATCTGTAAGAGCATCTCCTGTCTCATCAATAAGCCCAATAGATTTAGCAATAGCAAGAGCGGTATCTTTATGATCTCCTGTAGCCATAATTACCCTAACCCCTGCTCTTTTGGCCTGTGCAATAGCTTCTGACACCTCAGCTCGAGGCGGATCAATAATTCCAACTATTCCTACAAAGACTAAATTTTGTACTTGCTCGGCTTGAATGGATTTGAGACCTGCTTGCTCATCTTTGTAAGCAAGAGCAATTACTCGCATTGCTTGTTTAGATAAATTTATAATTTGTTGATTAATTTCTTGAATATGCTCATTGGTTATATTTATAAGATTACCTTTTTTATCTAAAATTTTATCACTTAAATTCAATAATGTCTCACTGGCCCCAATTACCATTAATTGATGGGTATCTTGAGATATATTGTGAAGATATGTAGCTCTGAATTTATTCTCTGAGCGAAAAGGTAAATCTGCCAAACGATGCCAATCACTGTCTAGTAAATCTTTATTTAGATTAGATTTCATTGAAACTACAGATAAAGCTACCTCGGTTGGGTCCCCCACACTTTTCACAACAGAGCTTCCATCTTCTAAAATTTCCTGATATATAGTCCCGTTATGAGCTAACCCTGCTATATGTAATAATTTAGAGATACTGGGATAATCTAGGGGGATAATATTATTAGACCCTTGCCTAAAATCTCCTTTAGTATCTAGACCTCTACCGTTCACATCTACTATTTCTTCTCCTAGAACCCATATTTTTTGTACTGTCATATTGTTTTCAGTCAAAGTCCCAGTTTTGTCTGTAATAATAGTGTCCATCACAGCTAAAGACTCTGTCACTGGCAGAGAACGGATAATAGCTTTTTTATCACTCATTCTCTTAGCCCCAATAGCCAAGACAACAATCAATACTATAGGTAAGCTTTCAGGAATGCCTCCAACCAAAGCGGATAAAGTAAAGCCAATCATCTCATCTAGTGGTAATTTTCTAAACCAAAATCCGATTACAAATAATATAGCAGCCGAGCTAAAAGCAAAGATAGCAAGTTGTTTAGCTAATATATCTGTTTGAATATGAAAGTGAGTCTTTTCAATTTCTACTTTATCTAAATCATCTGCAATAACTCCAATAGCTGTATTCATTCCAGTCTCTACTACTACAGCTTTGGCCCATCCAGTAGATACTAATGTACCCATCCAAACTAAGTTACTTCTATCTCCAATCCCTACATTTTCTGCAATAATATCTATAGATTTATACGATGGCTGAGACTCTCCGGTAAGAGAAGCCTCTATAGTCTGAAGTTCTATAGACTCAATCAACCTAGCATCAGCCGGAACTTTATCTCCTTCTTCTAATATAATAATATCCCCCTGCACTAAATCCTTTGCATCATGTTCTTCTAGATGCCCATCACGATAAACTTTGGTCTTAACAGATATTTTTTTAGCCAAAGCAGCTACAGCTCTCTCAGCTCTATACTCCTGAGAAAATCCAATAATGGAATTAATAACTATAATCACAATAATAATCCAAAAATCAACCCAATGATCAAACATCACAGATATAATAGCTGCTAGTAAAAGCACATAAACCAATCCATTATGAAATTGTTTTAAAAACAACCAAATAGGTGATTCTACTTCCTTAGTTGATAATACATTTTCTCCAGATTCTACCCTTCTATCTAAAACTTCCTGACTAATAAGTCCAGTTAGATTAGATTTTGTAAGTGATAAAACTTCTTCAATAGATAACTGATAATAATTTTTAGTTTTTTTCATATTAGATATATATTAGTATTTATTTATTATATCATATTCTATGAGAGAATCATTCTTAGTTATTATATTTATCAATTGGAGGTTTTTTAGGTAATTTTATTTCAAATAACGAGCCCTTATCTACTCCAGAATCTTTTAACTTCAATGAACCTTTATGCATAGTAATAATTTCTTTTGATATAAACAATCCAAAACCAGAACCATTAGGATTTCTTTCATCATAAACCCCAGCCCTAAAACCAGGATTAAAAATTTTGTCCCTTATATTCACATCAATACCATTGCCATTATCCCTAAAACGGATTCTAAGTCGATCCCCCTCATCAATTAAAGTAACCCAAATTTTATCTTTACCATAATAGATAGCATTAGATAATAAATTTTGAAATACACTTTTCATTCTAACACTATCTACATCAGCGATAAAGTTTTCTCCTACGCTTTTCATGATAACTTTAGTATTAAAATGCTCAAGCATATATTTATTATCTTGAATTAGATAACTTAATTCCTCTTTAATATCAATATTAGGTCTAAATACAATTCCAAACCTTCCAGCTTTAATTGTATTTAGAGCAAGCACATCATTAACTAATTCAACTAATCGTTGCACATTAATATATACTTTTACAATATCATCTTTAGTATAATCATTCATTTTATATTTACCTTGCCATTGCTCTAAAATAAGAGATAAAAACCCATTTAAAGAGGTAAGCGGAGTTCTCAGTTGATGAGAAGTCATTCTCAAAAACAAATCCTTAGATTCTATAGTCTCCGCTAACTTTCTATTCGATATATCCAACTCTTTTTCTCTTTTAATTCCACTTAATAATTCTTTCAGCAAATTATATCCCAATACAACAAAAATAATAAAAAATATAATACTAACTATAATTTCAGTCAAACTACGGGAAAGGAAAATATAAATAAACAATACAATCCCCATAACCCCCAAAAGAATTTCTGATAGAATCATTTTTATATTAAACAAATGATGTTTAAAAATAGCATAAGTTGTGAATATACCAACAAAAACCATACCTAAAGGTCCAAATCTGGATAAATCAGAAGAGCCAAAGATGACTGGATAAATCAAATTGGTAAATAATCCAATCCAAAAACTAAGTGAAATTCCAATTACAAAAAATCTAAGTTGAGATTTTTCGACTTTCCTTTTGGTTGTAAAAAATCTATGTAATATCCGGATATAAGGATTTAAAAATAAATATATAAATGAGATTGTAAATAATGGATATAAAAGTCCATATGATACTATATAACTGAATGATTCATTTAACTCAACTTCTTTTACTATTAATGGAGTAAATATAAAAATAATACCCGCTATAAGTGTACTAATAATGTATATTAAGATACTATTACTTTTAGATCTTAAATATTGCTGTTCAAATAAATTTAAACCTAAGACTGTTATGAGAGCACCCCAGAAAGATATTCTCATAAGATATATAGAAGTCGTTTGATAAGAATTTAAAATTACATCATAATATAAAAGGTTTATAGCTATTGCCCAGATTATTGCCCCCAGTATGGTTATACTAAAGATTCTACCTTTGGATTTACCACCTAAAATCAAAAGTAATAATGCTATGTTTATTGTTATAACAATCGTACTGAATAGGTTATATGTCATTTTGTGTTTTTATTTAATATTTTATAAATAAATTATCTTCTGAATATAAAATTTAAAATATATATTAACTTTAATTCAAGAGTACAAACTTCTATATCTCTATTAGATTCAAAATAACCTTTAAATTTACTCCTAAAAAACTTATTTTGTTCTGTTAAGGGTAAAAGTTTAGGATGGTTAAACTTAACTCTGAATATATTTTCAATATGAAGTCTTAACTTATGCTTTAACGTTATTATTATAAACTTTTTTTTACTTTTTAACAAATATAAATAAGTTTTTAATCCTATTAAGATAGTTACTATAGGGTTTTTAGATTTTTTTGACCTATAATCTGGATCATTCACCCATCTACCCAAATCTACATATTGGTACAAATCGTTTTTGGGTAAATTGACATTATAATAATCTAAGGTGGATAGCTGACTGATTTTATTATAAAATAGAACTCTTAAGCTCCCAATAACTTTGTTATTTTTTATCGCAATAATACTAGTAGAAAAATGATCATATTCCTCTAGAAACATTTCTTCTTTATTTTGTTCTATATATCCACTTTCTAAATAAACTTTATACCTTAACTTATAAACTTCTTCTAGATGATGTCCCTCTGCCTTACCAACCTTATAGCCTTGAAAATATGCTATTAAATCTAAAATCTTAACTGCTATTTCAATGAATAAAATTTCAACTGATCGTATAATTTCTCTAGCATTTAGTAAAAATATAGCCCAAATAGAAGCTAAGGCGATAGAAAGATTAGTCCATATAGTTGCCTCCCAAAGAAAAACCTGTCCTAATATTAAAACAATTATAAGGAATATAATTATACTGAATAAAAAACTTATTACCATATATAATTAATCAAATATTTCTCCCGCACAATAACATATTTTTGTATTTTTGTCAATAGTTGTCATACAATTTTTATTTTAGAATCACAGTCATAGATTTAAGTTCACGACGGGCATACTCTACAACCGAATAAAGAATAATAATTAGCCCCATCATTTCCATAAATTCCTCGATATGAGATAATTGAACATACCAATCACTCAAACCTTGAGTAGTCAAGACAAAGCCTCCAATTGATTCCACCCCAATAGCACCCGTAACATAAGTTAAAGCCCCTAGACACAAATAAACTTTTGTATAGATAGGTAATTTCCACAAAAATCTAAAATAAATAATCCCAATCAATACTACCAAAGCCATCGCTGGTATCACCCAAGACTGATATAGCCATGGACCAACATCCCAATTACTACGAATAGGATCAATCGCCAATTCATGAAATCCCGCCACTTCATCAAGAGCAATATAAATTGCCATTATAGAGATTCCTCTCCAAGCCCAAGCCATTTTCTTACCTTGGGATTTTACTACTGAGGCAATCATACCAGCAGTCATTGCTAAATATAAAGCAATACCCCCTGTAAACCAAGTAGGAATATTAGCTTCCTGATCCACACTAAAAGTTCTGCTAGGATCAGACATAGAGTTATAAGACAGAGAGGCTTTTTTGGCCAACAACTCATCTCCCTGAGGAGAAACGACAGCACTAATTACTACTAATCCAACTGCAATTATAGCCATCCCCAACACCACCAATCTTTGATTCCAATATATCATTCTATTCTTATCGATTCTGTATCCAGTATTTGAAATATATTGTACTATAATATTATCTTTTTGAATAGAGAAAAGCCCGACATATGGTGCCGGGCTGATAGGCATAAAACTCAAAAACTATTCGCCAGAACTGACTGTTGAGAAATAATTTCTCACCAAACACTTATCTAATGCCTCTATAATAGCTTTTTTATCCATATCAGCTCCAATAAAGACAATTTTTTGCTCTCCTTTTATATCCCCGCTCTTCGATTTGCTCCAATATCCATAGGAGTCAAGATTAATAATATTCCCTGCTTGAGACCATAATAAAGCCGTCGTAAGATCAGAATTATCCCAAGCAAATCCTTTAGAGCGAACAACCCCTTTTAATGTCCCATTTTGTAGTAATTCCATCAACTTCGATCTATCAAAAGGTTTTTTAGACTCATATACAAAACTACTAATACCATATTCTTCTGTTTCTGGAGTATGTTCACCTCTCATTTCTTTGAGCCACCCTACATTTTGAAAAGCTTTATCAAAATCAAATAATCCCGTATTTAAAATCTGCTCAAGCGGAATATCCCCTTTCACCGCTTCAATAATCCGAGCATCAGGATTAAGTTTAGCTACAATACCCCGAATAGTACCAACGGTTCCCTTATCCACCAAATCTACTTTAGACAATACAATCACATCAGCAAATTCAATTTGATCTGTAAGAAGTCCTACAATAGTTCTGGTATCCTCCTCTCCAAGAGATTCATCAGTATCTTTCAGTTGATCTTCAGAAGCAAGATAATTCATAAAGCTAGCCACATCCACCACCGTCACCATCGTATCCAATTTTGCAAAATTAGACAAAATATCTCCAGACTCATCATCAAAGGTAAATGTCTCTGCAATAGGCAATGGCTCAGATATTCCCGTAGATTCAATCACCAGATAATCAAATCGATTTTCTTGAGCTAATTTCTTCACCTCTACCAATAAATCTTCTCGCAATGTACAACAAATACATCCATTACTGAGCTCAACCAGTTTTTCCTCGGTCTTACTCAGAGAAACCTCATTATTAGCCACCAATTCCGCATCAATATTCACATCAGACATATCATTCACAATCACCGCAACTTTAAGACCCTGCCTATTTTTGAGAATAGCATTAAGAAGAGTAGTTTTCCCACTACCCAAAAATCCAGATAAAACTGTCACCGGTAAAAGTTTAGCTTGCTTATCTTGCATAATATTATGTAATTTACTTTTCAAAGTATATCACAAAATATACATTATTGCAAATCATTTGCAATAATGTATTAAAGACACTCTAATTATGCTATAATATAAAATATAAGTTAACTCCAAAATTTATGGCACATACAGACCCTACTCAATTATTAGAGAAGTTAAATCCCGAGCAATACAATATAGAAATAGGAGCTAAATATTATCATTACAAAAACCCGCAAACACATTACCAAATCCTCAATATAGCCCTATCCGAATGGGATGAAGAACCTGTAGTAGTCTACCAAAGTATAGCCGACTCAATCATCTGGGTCAGAAAAATTAACGGTGAAAATGGTTGGAACACACCAGTTCAACTAGACAGCGGAAGTTTTGTTCATAGATTTGAAAAAGTGGAGGGGTAGAGCTATTTTCTTCTTTTTATCGCCCCAAAACCGACTACATAACAAGCTATAAATGTTGTAATACTGTGAGTGAGTTGACTGGTAGGAATTTGTACTTCTTTATCAATCACATTATCTAATTGATCCATCTCTAAAGACATCATCTGTAAAGAATACCAATAAAATACTATAGACACCAAAACTAATATAATTTTATCTAAACTTTTTGCTTGTAGGGACATTTTCAAACCAATCAGAATTATAAAAGGAGATATGAATTGCCCAAAAATAAATGGAATAAAGTAAAATATTATAGATATAGCTAATATTATTGTGAGTATTAAAAAGTTATTTTTGAGTATATTCATTTAATATTTACTAAGTATTTCTAGTGTTTTAATTTTTTATTTTATATAGGTATCTAAAACCAAGGATATAAGTAATGGTAATGAAAATATCGGTTACCCAATTAAATTGGCCCCCATCTGTACCAAGATTATCACTAATAATTCCTCCCATAGCCATAAGTATATAAGAAATAAAAATAAGACCTAATATCCACCATAATTGACTTTTATATTTAGGTTTATACTTCAATGTATACATAATACACAATACCCCAAACGGAATTGGTAAGAATATCGTATATAAGACTAAAATAAAATATATTGTCTCCATAATAATTATGGTATCGCCCCCTAACTCCTCAACCCCACACCTTTTCTCAGGAGCATCACATCAGTTATAGACAGTATCAAGACTAGCATAACCAAGATTACAACTGAGATTGTAATTGAGACATCAGTAACTCCAAAAAATCCAAATCTAAATCCATTAACCATATATAGAATCGGATTAAACTTAGATATATTTTGCCAAAATTCTGGTAAAGCATTCACTGAATAGAATACTCCCCCAAGATAAGTAAGCGGAGTCAGTACAAAAGTTGGGATAATAGCTGTATGGTCAAATTTTTTAGCAAAGATAGCATTCAATAATCCTCCTAGAGAGAAAACCATAGCAGTCAAAATTGAGAACATCAAAACCGCCCAGATATTCATAACCTCTAAATTAGTGAAGGCCAAAGCCACTATTAGCACAAGGATTCCAACCCCCAAACCTCGTGCCATACCACCGACTACATAACCCCAGACAATTACCCAATTAGGAGTTGGAGAGACTAGTAACTCCTCAATACTTTTACCAAATTTAGCCCCAAAGAATGACCCCACCACATTCATAAAAGAATTAGTAATAATAGCCATCATCACAAGTCCAGGGACTATAAACTGCATATAACTAATCCCTTCAATATCTCTAATCTGAGAGCCTACAAAAGACCCAAAAATCAAAAAATATAAACTAGTCGTAATCACCGAAGGCAACAAAGTTTGTGGCCAAATTCTAATAATACGAATTAACTCTTTTCTAATAATAGTATATAATGGTGTAAAAACTGGAGCCTTCATATTATTGATTAACTTTATTAATAAATACCTCTTCTAAGCGGTTAGTCTTATTCCTAATCCCTGTCACCTGCAACCCCTTGCTATGGAGTTCATTAGTAATAGTATACAAATCCTCACCATGTAACAAATCCGTCTCTAGTATACCATCATCTTTCAGCCTATATCTATCCGGCAAAGCTCCTAACTCCCCTACTACATCTAGTATCAAAGTATCTTTTTTGAGCTCAGACAATAACTCCTTCACCGTACCTACTTCAACAATATTACCTTTATTAATAATCCCAACTCTATCGCAAAGATTCTCCGCCTCTTCTAGATAATGAGTGGTCAGGATAATAGTCACTCCTTCCTGATTGAGCTCTCTTACAAATTCCCACATCTCGCGCCTCAAGTCCACATCCACTCCTGCGGAGGGCTCATCCAGAATCAAAATCTCTGGTTTATGGATTAGAGCCCGGACAATCATTAATCGCCTCTTCATCCCACCAGATAATTTCATCGAAACTGTATCTTTTTTATCCCAGAGCCCTAATCGTTTGAGTAAAATTTCAGCCCTCTCTTTAGCCTCCTTAGCTGGCATACCATAAAAACCTGCTTGCTGAACGACAATATCCTCTACCTTTTCAAACCAATTAAAGTTAAACTCCTGAGGCACCACTCCAAGATAAGTCTTAGCCTCGGAAGGAAATTTAGCAAAGTCCACCCCATTAACTGTAATCTCTCCAGATGTCTTATTAGCAAGAGTTGTAAGCACATTAATAAGAGTAGACTTCCCCGCTCCATTTGGACCCAAAAGCCCAAAAATTTCACCCTTATAAATAGTCAAGTCTACACCATTCAAAGCCTTCACCTTACCATCTTTATAAGTTTTATAAAGTCCTTTTACTTCTAATGCTACTTCTGACATAAAATTTAATTATTATAGTATTTTATACTTATTATACCACAAAAATACATTAAAAATACTATATTGTTTGCTACTAAAATTTGACAATACTTGTATTTTATGGTATATCTTAAATTGTCCTTTAGCTTTAAGGAGGTATTTTGATGAAAACTCAAAAAAAGCCAAGGGTAAGAGATAACCAGCTCTCGTCAGTGGTCATAATCAATGTATACTACCCACTTAACACAGAGGAATTGAACTCTGTTGTAAATAGTATACTGAAAGATCCAGATAAGAATAATGTTAATATAGACTATTGTATTTTTATTGGAGATAGGCTTTTAATAACTCCAATCATTGAAAAAATTAGATATTGTTATGATATTAACTGGTTTGGAGAATATTGCATAACCTCTTATAAGCCAGCTTATCCTAGGTATGTACCAAGCCCTAAGCTAACGATGAGACCAATGCAATCTTTGGAAATACAACTACAAGGCTTTAGCCTGTTATATATGCTAAAGATACAAAAACTAAGCTATATACTTGATCTCTTCCAACTCCTACAATTAGACACATCTGCTTTTAATATAATTTGTAGTTGTAATACAAAATATGAAGAAGGAGATTATCAAGAGTGGGCACATTTTGAAGATCACGAAGAAAATAAGGCGGGGCTACACTACTTTGTGCAAAATAAAAATATAAAGTTGATAAATGATGGAAATGTCCAATATCTCCAAAATCAAAACTTTACAATGTGTACTATAGGAACTGTTAATAGCTCCATAGAACACCTTAATAACTGCTTTCATCTTGACAACAGAATTGGTAGAAAGAGATACAACAGACTATTTCAAGCTACAATGTAGCATACAAGAAGACCACCGCGCTTTACGTCGAGTGGTCTTTTTATTTATCTTTAATTTATATGTTATAATCAAAATACAAACTTGCTCTTTTTACAAATGACTGCCTCTTTATATCCAGAATATTTTAGTCTACTAATTCTTGATCCAAACAAATTACCAAAAAATCAAAGTGTCAAAAAGATTTTTGAGCAAAAAGACATGCCCATGTACTGTCTTTTTGTAAACGCAAATTCAAATGATAGTAAAAGACCCCGCCTTAAAAGGCAGGGCTTTTACTTTATATAACTATATTTTCCTTCGCTCGCAAGCTCTTCGCTTGCTTTAGCTATCGGAAAATTTGGACATTCATCCCCGCCCTTAAAAGGGCGGGGTTTTCTGTCTTTTTAATAAAATCGCTAGCATAAATAATCAGTATCACCTCCAGTGGATATGCAATGGACAGTATTGTATAGCGACTCTCAAGACAACTGCTGATTATTATATCCCTACAGTACACATAGAAGTACTCAAACTGATCCCAAATATACATATATATGGAGTACTATTGTGTATTCGTGAGACTAACATTCTTTATATTCCTTTTGATAAGTGTACAAAGCAAGAAATAGATACATTATTACCTAGACTAGACAAATTCAATCTTAAAGGAATCAAAATTCACATAGTTTGTGTAGGTTATAATAAAATTAGACCTATAAAAAGTTTAGAGACTTGGATATATCATAAGCTAGATATAAGAGAGTTTTGTTTAAACTATAATATGAATTTTCATATTGTAGTAAATAGTCATTATGAAGACAGTAAAGTTTTACCTGGAAATTCAAACATACAAACTCAAGACTGGAGTAATCCTGATCTAAAACAAGGGAACGAGAGTAATATCAATTATGGATTAATGATAATTTTTCCTGATTGGATAATAGATTATCTTGAGGTATGTTATAAGACAAGAATATCCCATCTATACCCACCCGCCTAGATTTAGGCGGTTTTTTCTTTACCCTAAACACCATATTTTTGACACCTGCTATTGACAAAAGTTGATTTTTATGCTATAATTATATTTGAAAACAGACATAAAACAATGTCAGTTTCTTTCAAAATCAACCCCGAAAAGCATGGGGTAGCTCAAGGAGGAAACATCGTGACACTCCCACCTGACTGCAGGGATCCATTTTGGCTCGTAATGCCCAGAAAAAAATGTACCGAATGGCTGGAACGCCTCCATGCTCGACTCCAACCCCGCTAAGCAGCGGGGTTTTTTCTTTGATTTTAAACTTGCAAATGTAGCTATAACATGGTATATAGATGATGTCTGTTGTTCTTTGAAAAAGGAGTTTTCTTTACCATGACCAGCATTATTTATTGGAACACTTTTTACCCTAGTTCCCTAAGCACAAATACATCATGGGATGATCGCTTAAATACATGCGCAAGAGTTCTAATAACATTAAAACCAGATATTATTATCTGGCAAGATGCATTCAATCTGCCAAATTTAAGTGATGAGTTATACTATGCTTTTGTAGAATATACCCCACACATATTCAAACTTCAAAGCCAGGGAGATGAGGGTATAAAATGCTTTTTCTATTGTGTATTAGTAAAAAATAGCTATAAAAACCTAATGTCTATTGAGGCCATAGATATAGGAAACACAAGATATGCTGTAAAAATAACAACTTTTCATACCAAGATACTCGCCACTTACTTAGAATATTGCTCCAGTGAAATTCGAGAAGAACAACTTAAGAATATCCTGAACCGCGATGTTGATATTATCTGTGGTCTTAATGTCATATTCTGTGATGTATGGAGAGAATACTTTGGGAATATATTTAGGATTTTGAGAAACTGGAAGAAAATTGGACTATTAATATGCCAACCTACAGTTAGACAACTGCATACTCCAAAAAAAATCCTTTACAAAAATGAAGATCCTGGATATCAATGGGAAATAAGCTCTGAATGTAAAGAATCATATCCTCTTAAATTTTTTATGAATTCATTTCTTGAAAGCAATGTCTTACTCAGAATAACTGGTAGGATTTGGAGAGCAATATTCAACAGACCTGTATTAGCTCTAGACCACATTCTGGTCAAGAGACCAAGTAATCTATATGTTCATCCTTCTATTCTAACAGGAGGAGATATAAAAGATGTAGCAGGACATGCTATCTTAAAAATCAATATCAAAAATACTTAACCACAACAGCCCCCGCCCTCAAGCGGTGGCTTTTTTCTTTTCTAATAATTTCCTTTTCTTCACTTGCCTCTGATAATATCTAATAATTCTAAGACGATAAAACACCCCCAAGGTATCAATAAAAGCATCTCTTATAGTTTTATAATTAACTCCGCTTGAGGTTAGATTTATATACAATCTCACCGGCACCTCCAAAATTGGATAGCCATAATATCTAGCCAAAACCAACATCTCAATATCAAAAGCATATCTCTTCACCAACATCTGGTCCATAATAAAAGTAATCTTATCTCGCTCAAAACCTTTCAATCCCACTTGAGTATCCTTCACTCCTAGCCCAAATAAAACAAAAGTAGTTAGCTGTGCCATAGAGCTAATCACCCGACGATAAAAAGGATATTTGATCACCGACCCACTAGCTCGCTTAGAGCCAATCACAATAGGACACTCCGTAATCTCCAAAGTAGCAATCACCAAAGAAATATTCTCCACAGGAAAATCCAATCCAGCATCATAGAAAATCACATATTTACCCTTAGCAAAAGATAGACCATACTTCAAAGCCCAACCCTTACCTTGATTAGGAGTAGATAAATGTACTTTAGTTAAATCCGATTCATAAGGATAAGCAGCATCAAAAGTCTCCTGACAACCATCAATCGCAATAATAATTTCAATCTCATAAGGTTGCTGAATAGCATAAGCCTCCAGAGCTTGAATCGTCTTTGCAATATTATCCTTCTCCTTATAAGCAGGCACGACAATGCTAATATCTACCATAAGATAATTTTATCTATAAACTTAATTTTATAATAACATATAAGTTAAGATTTATCAAAACAAATATATATTTTGCTTCTCTTAGGCATATAAAGTTGTTCTAAAATTCCCCTCTTGAGGGGTGGCAGGCTTCCGACTGACGGGGTGGAGATGTATTTTAATTATAAATTATAAATGGTGAATTATAAATTTCGTAGCGGAGCCATCCCTACAGGAGGTAAACGTTTATCCCTCCATATCGTAGAGTCAGCGCCCTCGCCGACATTATTCTTTTGTAGGGGCGACCTTTCAGTCGCCTGTATTTCTGCTCTATTATTTTTGTCCTCCTCCGGCACTTCGTGCCACCTCCCCCAAGGGAGGACAATAAAAAATTTCCCTCGCTAACTAGGATGTGCACTAAACTAAATTACATTACCTCCTCTTCACAAAAACCCTACCAAGACTCCAAAGACCAGTTCCCACAGCTATCCCAAACAAACCATAAAAAATCCAATCAGCAACTCTCACAGACCAAGCCTTATAATACCCAAACTTACATTCAGAATTAGCAGGTAAAATAGCCGCCTGCACTAGACCATCACGCTCAGGACTAGATTCTACTACTTTGTCCCCATTACAAGTCCATCTAAATTGTGGTGAATATATCTCTGCCACTCTAACCTTCTGCTTCTCATCCCCAGTCTTCACAATAGGAGCATAAGAAAACTTCTCAGCTATACCATCTCCATACACATAAGGCTTTACATCTTTCACCTCATAAATTTTATAATTATCTAAATCTAAGTTCAGATTTTTAAGAGAAGATTTTCTTTGTAACAAATAACAACCTATTATATTTTTACTATTATAAAAATCCGTTGTAAACCTATAATCACAATAATCCTCATAGTTACTAGCAATAACATATTTAATATTATTTTCTTGTAGAAGTTTAGTCCAATCTTTAGCGGGATAATTTATTAATACCTTCTCAAAATCATTCAGATACCTTTGATTAACCGACATCGCTCTAGTGTGATGCCAAGCACCATCGTCATCCCGAGTCAAATCTAGAATTCTATACTCCATATTAGGATTGAGTTTGTCTAAAGCTTTTTTAGCCTCCATCACTCCAGGTAAATGATAATCAATAGAAGGTATACTACTAAAAGTTTTTATCTCAAAAACTTGATGTCTAGCCGAAAAGATAATTATAAAGATAAGAAAAAGAAATCCCAATACTCTACCCAATTTCCAACCCCTATTCTTCACCTCACTCACGACATAATACCAAACCAGTCCACCAAGTACAGCTACCCCAAGAGCAAATACCATCATAAATCTACCAGGAGTTCTAAGTCCCCAAAAATATGGAAAATATTCATTCAGCAACCTATATAACCAAGACTTA
>JBIKVS010000009.1:0-43056 GCA_044356725.1 Minisyncoccia bacterium | reverse complement strand
GCTCCTATTAACTTCCTTCATCTTATCTCTAAATCTCCTAAACTTTCCTCTAAACCTTCCAAACTCTAAAGTGGTGCGTTTGTTCCTTGACTTTTCCATGAAACAAATATCGCCAAACCCCAAGAGAAAGAGAATAAAATGAAAGATCATAACCCAAAAAAGTATTGCAATATTCTTATATCATATTCTATATAATTTGTCAAATATTTATATCAATTTGTAAATTATATAATGTATTGACCAATATCATTACCCCATTACTCCACTACCTATTAGCTCCTCACCTTTGTAAAGCACCAAAAACTGACCTTGCGTGATAGCTCTTTGAGGTTCTATAAACTCTACTTTCAGGCTATTCTCATCTATTCTATTAACTTTACATTCCACATCTTGAGAGCGATAGCGAATTTTAGCTCTTAAATTTTGAGGCAAATCTGGAGCTTGATTGGTCCAAGATAGCTCACTAATTACAACTTCAGATTGATATAAGTCAAGCGGATCAACTCCTTTGGAGACTATGAGTTGATTTTTTACTAAATCTTTGGCTTTGACAAAATATGGAATACCTCCACCTATGCCAAGTCCTTTTCTTTGTCCTATGGTATAAAAGTATAAACCGCGATGATGACCCAATATTTCTCCCTCTGTAGTAACAATATCTCCTATATTCTCACCCACAAAAGCTTCTATAAATGCATTTACATCTATCTCTCCCACAAAACAAATGCCCTGGCTATCTGGTTTTTTCGCATTAGGTAGCTTGATTTGCTCAGCAATTTGTCTGACTTTAGTTTTCGGTATATCTCCAACGGGGAATAGAGTTTTAGATAATTCATACTGTCTAAGAGTGGCGAGGAAATATGACTGGTCTTTGGTATTATCTACTCCTTTGAGTAAATGATAGATTCCATCTTGAGTGTATTTTACTCTGGCATAATGTCCGGTAGCTATATAATCCGCTCCCAGAGATAAACATTTATCTAAGAAAACTTTGAATTTGATTTCTTTATTACACATAATATCTGGATTGGGGGTTCGCCCTAACTTTATCTCCGAGATAAAATATTCTATTACCCTTTTGCGATATTCTTCTTCAAAATCAAAAGTATATAGAGGGATATCCAAATGTCCAGCCACCTGCCTGGCATCCTCATAATCTGCTTGAGATGAACAAGGGAAATCAAAAACCCCTCGACTGGTTTCTAATTTACCAGACCAGTTTTTCATAAATACTCCAACAACATTATAACCTTGTTGCTTCAATAAATAGGCTGAGACTGAAGAATCTACTCCTCCCGACATCCCTAAAAAGACATTTTTAATCATATATAATATGCTATTACACTCACACTATACTCCAATACTAGGGTTCTAGTCAATATTGTACTAGGATGGCTTCTTTGGTTTAGCTTTAGATTTAACCTTAGATTTTGATTTAGAGCTGAAGTTAGATTTTTTCTTGACTCCTTCTATATGCTTACACTCTGGATACCTGTTACAGGCTTTAAATGGACCTCTTTTACCTTTTTTCATTACCATATCTCCTATTTGACACTCTGGGCATTTATCTCCTGTTTTATTCTCAATTTTTTTGATTGTCTTACAGGTTGGATAATTAGAGCAGCCTAAAAATGGTCCGAATCTACCTGATTTAACCTCCATCACGCCATCTTCACAATTTGGGCATTTCTCACCACCAAAGTCTGCTTGTAATTTCTTCTCCTCGTCACTTTTATCGGTATATTTACACTCTGGATAATTGGTACAAGCGATAAATTTACCAAATTTACTTCGCTTTAACTCTAATTGTCCTCCACATTCTGGACAAACTCTGTCTGTAATAATTTCACGATGTCTATCTACAGTTTTGTCTTTTTCTTTGAGAGTCTTTTCAAACGGATTATAGAACTCTGCCATTGTATTCTGATAAGTATCTTTGCCTAGAGAAATCTCATCGAACTGCTCCTCTACTTTAGCTGTAAATTCAATATCTACAATTTGCGGGAAATGCTCCACCAACATATCTGTCACTACTTTACCAATATCTGTCGGTGCAAATCTTCTATCATCATTCTTGACTACATATCCTCTAGTCTGAATAGTAGAGATAATAGAGGCATACGTAGATGGCCTTCCAATAGCATTAGTCTCAAGAGCCTTAACTAAACTACTTTCACTATATCTAGCCGGTGGCTGAGTAAAATGCTGTTCCCCCTCAATCTTTTTGGTATTTAAATTCTCTCCCTTAGCTATATTCGGCAAAATCACATCCTCAGATTTCAAATCATAAACTCGCATAAAACCATCGAAAACCAATCTCTTACCACTAGTGCTAAAAGTATATTTACTCTCCTCTATGTCTTGTATAGCCACATTCATAGTCTCAAAAGTAGCTGGTTTCATTTGGCTCGCCATAAATCTACTCCAAATCAGAGCATATAATTTATATTGTTTATCATCCAGATATGGCTGAACTTCCTCCGGAGTTATACTCGGATCGGTCGGACGAATTGCCTCATGGGCTTCTTGAGCATTCTTGGATTTAGTTTTGAATTGCCTGCTCTGATAATATTTATCCCCAAATTGCTTGATAATTTGACTTTTAGCCGCATTCAAAGCCTGAGCTGATAAATTAGTCGAATCTGTTCTCATATAAGTAATAAGTCCAGTCTGACCACGTTTTCCAATAGCAATACCTTCATATAATTGCTGGGCAATCATCATAGTCTGCTTAGCTGAGAAATATAATCTCCTAGATGCATCTTGTTGCAGAGATGAGGTAATAAAAGGTGGATATGAATTTCGTGAAGCGGTTTTATTCTCTATAGACTTGATTGTATAAGATAAAGTCTTGAGTTTATCTACTAAATTATTAGTCTCAAGTTCATTAGTAAAGCTAAATTTATCTAATCTTTTATTATCTATATGAGTTAAAGTAGAGCTAATATCTAAAGTCTTATCATTATTAGAATTAAATATACCTTGAATTGTCCAATATTCCTGCGACTGGAAAGCTTCAATTTCTCTTTCTCTATCTACAATTAATCTCAAAGCCACTGACTGTACTCTACCAGCAGAAAGCCCCCGCTGTACCTTTTTCCATAAAAATGGAGATAATTTATACCCTACTAGACGGTCTAGGGCTCTTCTAGCCTGCTGAGCATCTACTAAATTTATATCTATATATCTTGGATTAACTAAAGCCTCTTTAATCGCTGACTCGGTAATCTCATGGAATACCATTCTCTTAGCGGTGGCTGGTTTTAATTTCAAAATATTAGCTAAATGCCAAGAAATAGCCTCCCCTTCTCTATCTTCATCAGTTGCCAGAATAACTTCATCACTGCTTTTAGCTAATTTTTTGAGCTCTGTTACAGTCTTTTTAGCTTTAGCTGGGATTTCATAAGTAATTTCAAAGTTCTCATCTGGATTCACCCCGATTTTAGACTTCGGTAAATCACGAATATGACCCATCGAAGACTTCACCGTATAATCCTTACCTAAGAATTTGGAAATTGTCTTCGCCTTAGTCGGCGACTCTACAATAATTAAAGCTTTTGACATAAAAAATTATATTTAATTATTAAGTAGTCTATATTGAAATTCTATTTTCGTCAAATTATAAAGAAAAAACCCGCCCCTGTGAAGAGGCGGATGATTGTTTGGGTTGCCTGAGTGTCAGGCGATGGAGGGTGTTGTTGATCAATCGATGATCAAAGATGGATTACTCCACACTTCACTAGTATAAAGCTTTCCATTTTGGATTTTAACATCCATAGCGACAGGATCGCCGGGATTCATGAACCAATTTGCTTTTTCAAAGAAAACTTGTTCAATGATATCTTCACCACTTGGTTGTTGCCCTACCAGAACCTTAATCCAAAGATTTGAACCAAAGTTTTTTGCTTTGACCACAGTACCTCGAACGGAACCGTAGCCTTCACTAGACAGACCATTGTAAGCTTGTGCATCGTTAGAGTTAAGGCTGGGATGCCTAACCCCACGTACATTAATACTTACAATTTTTCCTTGTTTTCCTGTCTTTAGCCAACAAATAACTTGGAACTCAGTAAAACCATCTCTCCTTAACTTACCCAAAAGCCCAGTGACTTTTGGTGCTATGGTGAGGGGCTTATTAACTCGTGCATTAGCCCAGAAGTAACCATTATCGGTAATACCTGGGATGACAACTCCTGTTGGCCTATCTTGATGAAAAGATGCCAATGCTAAAAGCACACACTCTGGCCTGTTAACCGAAGTAGAGAAGTAGCGAGACTTCTGTGCATCAACTTGTGAAATGGACATGGCTTATAAGCCTTAGGTCAATTACACTTATACCACATTCTCCTAATTTTGTCAAGAGTTTTTGATAAATACATCTCTCATCTCTTGGGAGGTTTTATCCCAATTAAAGTCTCTGCTTCGCTCTAAGCCTTGTTTACTATAGTGTCTATACAAGCTATTATCTGTCAGTATATTATATATTATCTCACTCAATTCCACCACATCATAAGGAGAGGTTTTGTAAGCTGAATTTAACACAATTTCTGGGAAAACTGAATTATTAGCGACAATTGTGGGAGTGCCTGAGGCCATTGCCTCTAGTGGAGGGAAGCCAAAACCTTCATATAATGATGGATATACGAAGACTCTAGCTAATTTATATACAATCGGCTTATCCTCTACGGCTACAAAACCAATTCTTAGAATTCTATCTCTAAAAGGTGAATTGTCTATGGCTTGATGAATTTGTTTATATAGCCAACCATTAACTCCGGCTATTACAAGCTTGACATCTTTATCTTTGGTGGCGATTCGCTCAAAGGCTTGAATTAATAGTTGAATATTTTTCCTCGGCTCAATAGTACCTAAATATAGAATATATTTTTCTGGTAAATTATATTTTTGCCTGACTGTCTGAATGGATTTGTTATCAAAATTTTGCCTGAACAATGGATCAATCCCTGAGTAAATTACTTGTATTTTCTCATTATTTACATTATAGATATCTATTAAATCTCTTTTAGTTGATTCGGATACTGCAATAATAGTATTAGCTCTGTCTAATAATTTATCTATACCTATATATTTATGCCATAATCGCATCTTTTGGGAGAATACTTCTGGCAAAACTCTTATTGCTAAATCATGCACAGTCAAGATAAGCTCAGTCTCAGGACTGACTGAAGTTATATTCCAATTAGGCATCCAGACTTTATCAGGAGTATTCTGAAACAAAGTATTTAAGTGTGGTCTAGCAGAGACTTGCAGAGATAGATTTAATAAACGATTAGGATATTGTACCCAAGTATTATTAATACCTTCAATCTTAGATTTTTGACTTGCCCCAGTTGTCAACAACTCTGAATCTAAATCAGAATATTGCCTCAGAGACTGAATAATATGCTGAGTATATTCTCCCACTCCCCCTTTAAATCCATCCGTAATCCCGCGGGCATCTATACCTATTTTCATTTTTCCCAATAATGTTGCCTAATAGCTGCTACACTAGTCCCAATAGCAAGTGCTAAAAAGGCTCCACCTAAGGCAAATAGAATTGGATTGTAATCTACTTGTCTAATAACTGGAGTTCCTACGAATATATTATAATCTTTAATATCACGAGTTTGCATATATGAGACAATACTACTTGAAATTGACTCTGTCAGGGTAGTTCCCACTTCTGCTTCATCTACTCCGAATCTAACCTCTACAACATTAGCAGAAACCTGCTCTGGGGTGAATATTCTTCTAAAGTCTTTGACCGATAACTTATTTATATCTGACTTATCTGCATTCCTCAATACATCTTCTACAAAGTCTGGAGTCACAAACCAACTAGCTACACTTTTACTAAATAATTCAGTAGCTTGAATAGCATAAAACCCATCATAAGTATAAAAATTTCCTGTATCATTGGTCTTTCTCTCAATATTTAAAGCCAAAGAAACATCATAAGAGACTGGTAATAATCTTGTGACTGCAAGCCCTGCACTTATTCCAATTACAGTGATTATCCCTAAGAATAGAGCATTTTTCTTAAAAAAGGTCTTATATATATTCATAGAAATTTATTAATTATATATTTACATAATATCATATTTTTCTAAAAATTTGTAGAAATTATGTTTAAAAGCATCTTTTGAAAACTTTTGAGCATAATTATGTATATAATTGGCATCGAATTTCATTGTCTCAAACTTTTCAACAGCTTTTATAATACAATCTGGGTTTTGCTCATCAAAGAATATACCAGTTTTGCCATTCTCTACAGTTTCCAAAGCACCACCCTTACCATAAGCAATCACAGGTTTTCCAGCCGCCATTGCTTCTACTGGTACAATTCCAAAGTCATCTTCTGAAGCAAAGATAAAGGCTTTACATTCTCTAAACTCCTTTTGTGCTTCTTCATCACTTAATCTACCCAAGAACTTAATATTATTATGTCCCTTAGCAATATTTTTTAATTTTTCCTCATCAGGACCTGAACCCACAAGATGTAGTTTTTTACCATTTTTCACAAAAGCCTCAACAACAATATCATAATGTTTATACGGTAAGAACCTACCTAACATCAGATAATAATCTCCTTCTAGATTAGCATCAAACTCAACTTCTGTATTGACTGGAGGGTATAATACATCCGCTGGCATACTATAATATTTATTAATCCTATCAGCTACATTATTAGAATTAGCCAAATAATAATCTACTCTATCTGCTGAAATTTTATCCCACAGACGAATATAATTCATAGCAAAGGGCAATATATGCCTCACCCAAGAGATATAACTAAATTCCTGAAAATGCCTATGATAATCATCCCAAGCATATCTCATTGGAGTATGACAATAACAGATATGAATAGCATCTGGTCTAGTAATAACTCCTTTAGTATAGCTATTAGAAGAAGAAATTACCAAATCATAAGCCGTCAAATCTAAATCCTCTACTGCCATCGGCATCAAAACTGGGAATAATCTATGATTAGTTCTAGCTAGAGGTAAATTTTGTAAGAAAGAGGTGCGAATTTTTTTATCACTAAAGGCTCCATACAATTGAGAAGAGTCATGAATCAAGGTATAAATTGGAGCCTCAGGAAACATTTCAGCCAGAACTTCCAAAACTCGCTCTGCTCCACCATATTGTACTAAATAATCATGCACTAAAGCTACTTTCATACTAATTAATAATTATTACTTAGTATAGTATGCCTTTTTATATCATTTTAGTCAATCTAAGCTCCAATTAAAGCCCCTATAATAAAAGCTATGGAAGCAGAAACACCTCCTAAAAACAAAGTCTCTCCTAAAGCTCTAGTTAATCCATAGCCTACTATTTTCCATCTTAATAATCCAAGTAAGGTAAGTGCAACTACCACCCCTGATATAGAAAGTAAGAAAGCTTGAGTTGGGTCAGGAACTCTAAGCACAAAGGGAATAAGTGGAATAAATCCAAAGAATAGGAAAGATACGAGGGTAGCTAAAGCTGAAAAGATTGGACTACTATCTCCAGGATCTGGAATACCATGATATTCTTGCATTAACCATTCTATACCAAATTCAGGGTTTTTATGAAATAATTTCATAATTTCTGTTGCATCAGATTGATTGAACCCCTTTTCTAACAAGCGTTTTTCTATTCTCTCATCAAAAGAATTGGTACTATGATCTAGATGTTTTAATTCCTCTTTATAAGTCTTATTATATAAATCCTCTTGCGAACGAGTAGACATATAATCACCCAATCCCATAGATACCGCATCTGAGAATAAATTAGCCAGACCAAACAAAACCACCGCCCCCATAGTAACTCCCACCATATTAGACCCAAATACATTAGCTCCTGTAAAACCGGCTACTACAGCAAAAGTAGTGACAATCCCATCACTTCCCCCATAGACAATCTCTCTTAGGTATTGTTTAGAAACATACTGTCTAACTTTTCTTCTATATCTTCTCCAGCGTCGCCAAATCCCAGCCATAAAATTTTATATTCAGATTATAATATAATTATAACATACTTTGTATAATTGTTAATTATTGTATTTATGTAGGGGCGACCTTTCAGTCGCCTTAAGTCCTCCTCCGTCACCTACGGTGCCACCTCCTCCAAAGGAGGACAGTTTGGTTGTACTTTTTGTCTCCCTTTGGAGGGAGTACCCGTAAAAAAGGTTTTAACCTTTGGGAAAGGGGTCGGGAAAACGGTAGTTTTCCCGTGGAGGGAGGCAACGAGGTCAAAGACCGAGTGTTGGAAACCGTGGGTTTCCAAGGAGCAAATCACATTTGCGAAGGGGGAGGGAGGACAAAATTAACACTTCATAACTTATAATTCATAATTCATAATTTCCATATCCTATACAAAACAAGATAAATATGATATAATATAATGTATAAATGGAAGTGTGGCTGAGCGGTTGAAGGCGGCAGTCTTGAAAACTGTTGTAGGTTTACCCCTACCAGAGGTTCGAATCCTCTCACTTCCGCATTTTAAATATATATCCATTGCTGTTATATTAATTTTTTATATCTTGCATCATTAAGCAACTTTTCATATATTCCTAAAATTAAATCATTATGTTCCACATATTTTCTTTTATATTGATCAATATCTGATAAAGTTATTTTATGTTTTTGCCAAGATTTTCCAGAAGAGCAGAGATTTTGTAGAATTGGTTGAATTTTATCAAAAGACTTCACAATCTGTGCTTCTTTAGTCTTTATTTCTTCATATTCAGAGAATAAATTCATAAATTCTTTATTCAAATCTTTGGGTAATTGTGAAAAAAGTTTCTTTGCTGCTTTAGATTCTCTTTCTTTTTTAGTAGCTTGATTTTGTTTGTCATATGCAAAAGTATCCCCCGCATAGATTTCAACTAAATCATGCATAAGTGCTAGTTTTAACATCTTTTTCATATCTAAATTTTTAGGCAAGTCATTTTCAAAAAGAATTAGAAACATAGCTATATGCCAAGAATGTTCAGCATCACTTTCAGCTCTATTAAGATTAGAACAGAACATTTCTCTTTCAACAGTTTTATATTTTTCTATTTCCTGTAAAAAGGCAAGGATTTTATCAACTCTATTTTCCATACAATCATTTTATCTAGCTTTAATTACATTTTATCATATATTCTTATGTTAAGATAATTTATGTACTAGATAATAGTGTGTACATAAATATTTATCACCTCAACTCTTTCTTGATGCAATGTGTCTAATCTTTTGAGAATTGAATAATTTTTTGGATATTTTTTTCATTAAACTTATCTATGAATAAAATTTTTTTAAAATCTATGTTTTTATCTGTTTTTTGAATGTTTTGAATAAGTGTTTCTTTTGAAAAAGTAGATGTTATAGAAATAACTTTAGACCCTGCTCTGTATCCTGATATTATTCCTGATGGTGAATCTTCAATAACTAAGCATTTTTTAGGGTTTATATTGAGTTTTTTTGTTGCAAAAAGATAAATATCTGGTGCTGGTTTATGTCTTGTAACTATTTCAGAACGAAAAATATTTCCGTTGAATTTTTTACTTATTTTTAATCTTTTATCAATTAAGTCAAAATATTCTTTATTACAAGCCGTAACAATAGCTACAGGACAATTAAAATGTTTTACTATTTTTGAAAAAAACTCATCAAACCCCTCCATATAAGGAATTTCTTCTTTGTAAAACTTTTTTTTATTTTTCTTTCTGAGTTCATTGAATTCTTTTCCCAAAAGAGGCACTTTGTGATGTTGAACAAGAATGTTCATTCCCTCAATATCTGATTTACCCACCATCAAAGGTTTAAGAATATCTCTGTCATAAGGTTTTTCAAATATTTTCAACAGGTCAGCACAAGCCTTATCATTAAACGGTTCACTATCAATTACAACTCCATCCATATCAAAAAGCAATCCTTCTATCATACGAGTAATAAGAAAATAATTAATGTGTAAACGCTATTCTATTGAACATTAGGATATACAAACACACCCTTATCAATATAATACACCTTTTATTTATCTTATACAAGTATATGTATAAGCTCACCACACCTCCCCAAATATGCTATAATAGAATATATAAACTTAAATTATATGAGTAAAAAAATCAATGTTGCTATATTATGTGAAGGGTAATCTGCTGAACACAAAATATCTTTATTATCCACCAAAACTTTATATATTAGACCATTATACCTATGTATCAATACAATAAAAGCAAAAAGGGTAAACTACTTTCTTTTGGGAGTGAACATCTTGTTTACTCCTATGATATTGATAAAGTAATTAAATTTTCTCTTATTCACTTTTTTTACGGCAAAAAGAAGGGGCTTGAATGGGCTCATAAAGAGCTTGAAATAAGTAAAAAATATTTTGGTGAATTCCTTTTAAATACTGAAATTGTCATTTCGCAAAATAAGAGCTATATTGCACAGCTTCAACCAAAAATTATCGGACATCATCTGACGGGAAAAGATCTCGATAATGAAATTTTGTATCAGCAATTCTTAAAAATTATTGATGGCTATCAGCAAATGTGTAAAGATGGACAACCTGAAATTGATTTAATAGGTCAAAAAGGTGTTTTTAAAAAATGTATGAGTAATATATTTGTTTTGAATAATAATCAGCTAGTCATAATGGATGCGACATTATTTAATACTAAATGCCCTATTATTCTCAAGCCAATAATTACTTGTCTTCGCTACCTGGTTTTACCAATACAAAATCGCAGAATAAATCAGTTCCTGGCTCAAAAAGGTAATCAAATAAACTAAAGCCATATATACCATGCAAACTCCATATTACACTCTTGAAGAAATGCTAGAAATGATTGAAGAGCCAAATCGCACGGCTTGTAAAAATATTTTAGCAGATAATCTAGAACTGTTTCAGACTGTACAAGGTGGAGCTCATAATCATCATACTTGGGCTGGTGGATATTATGATCATATTCAAGAAGTTATGAATATTGGAATTGTTTTGTATCAGCAATTAAATTCTCTTCGTCCATTGCCTTTTACACTATCAGATTTGTTATTAGTATTATATTTACATGATATTGAGAAGCCTTGGCGATATGAATTAAAGGAAGGTAAATTACATAATAAAAAAGACTTACAAGACAAAGAATCCCAAAATAAATTTCGTATACAAAAATTAAAGGAATATGGAGTTAAATTAACACCTGAGCATCAAAATGGAATTAAATATACTGAGGGTGAGGGTAATGATTACACAATGTATGGAAGAGTGATGAATGAACTGGCTTGTCTTGCTCATATGAGCGATGTTTGTAGTGCCAGATTATGGTTTGATTATCCCCAAGAGACTGATGACACTTGGCCTAAAGATAAGAGAGTTAGCAAAATAAGAATATAAATATCTATTCTACAATTTCAAAGTAAATAGGAAAATGGTCTGATGTTTGATCTAGAATATCAGAAATTAATACTTTAGTATTTCTAATTCTTACATCTTTTGAATGTAAGACATAATCTACTCTCATAGTTGGAGAGTTAAATTTACCTGGAAAAAGTTTTGAGGGTATATTGGGCTGAAACTCTGGTATACCATTTATGAACCCAGCTTTTTGATAAAGTTCAATTACCTCTCCTCTTTTAGCTTCATCAATAACCTTTATTAAAGATTTTTTAAAATCAGTATTTTCTTTGCCTAAATATTTATCAAAGTTTTTAGGTATAAAATCAAGATCGCTTTTTGCAAAACTATTAAAATCTCCTATAACTATAGTTTTGTCTCTCTTAGCTTGTACAAGCAAAGCTTCACTCTCTTTCAGGCGAATGTCTTCACTTAAATCATCTAAATATATGGTAAATATTGTATATTCAATACCATTGAGACTAATCCTAGACTTTATACAATTTCTATTATAAATTCTTATTTCTTCACAATTTAAATCAAATTTACTTAAAATAGTTAAGCCTATTCTTTTATCCAAACGAATATCTTCCATATCTATACAAAATACATTATCATAACCAAAATTTTTTCGTAAATCATCAGGTGTAAAAATTTCTTTCCAACGAAATGTATCAATCAATCCAACAAAATCGGCATCTGAATCAGAAATTACTTTTTTCAATAGATTTAATCTTTCTGGAATATTTTCTTCTGATGAATATGACTTAAATCCACCAGACATTATATTATAAAATAGTATTTTCATTGTTTTAATAAATTTAATAACTAAATTATATGTTAAGAGAATCAATATTCTCTAATGTGATATCATTTAATGAATTTAAGACTAAATTAGCCTTAGAATAATTCTGAGGGACAGTATTTGTATTAATAATTGCAATACATTTACATCCTGCCTGAATAGCAGCCTCAATTCCATTTGTGGCATCTTCTAATACAACACATTCTCTTGGATTTAATCCTAATTTTTCAGAAGCTACTAAATATGTTTCTGGATGCGGTTTACCAATAGACACACAGTCCCCTGAAATAATTACATCAAAATATTTTCTAATATCAAACTTATCTAAAACAAGATCAATATATTTCTTCGCCCCAGAAGATGCAATAGCAATTTTAAAGTTATGAGATTTAAATAATTGTAAAGAATCAATTAACCCAGGCATTTCTTCTAAATCATTTTTCACAAGATCTAAAAAGATATGAATTCTTTCATTATAAAATGATTCTAGATCAGTATTAAGATGTAATATTTCAATAATAGATTTACTTATGTCTATTACCCTCATTCCAATAAATTTTGACCTTATTTCTTCAGGGATATCTGTAAATTTTTTATTAAAATTTTGTAAAATATTTTCCCAAGCCACAATATGTAATGGGTCAGAATTCACCATTAAGTCATCCATATCATATATTATTGCTTTGATCATAGAATATTTTAATTATTGAATATATAATTTATTATACACCTCCAGAACATATTAAGCTAATTTTTATAAACTTATTTTTAAAAAATCTATATAAATGCTAATTTTATTATCTATGAGAGAAAGAATGGACACTTTAGAATACCAGAATTCCCTGAAATAATTGAGATTATTCAAGCAGATATCCAGAGTTTGTGATATAATAAATGTCAGTAATAATATAATTATAATATATTATGAGTAAATCAGAATATCCTAAAATAGTAATCGGAGCATTAATATATAATGAAGAAAATAAAATATTTTTAGGTAAATCTAATAAATGGGGTGATCGATGGATAGTTCCAGGTGGTCATCTAGAGTTAGGGGAGACATTTGTTGAATGTATAAAAAGAGAAGTTAGAGAAGAGACTAATTTAGAAATTTCCGATATAGAGTTAATTGGTATACAAGAAAGTATATTCTCAGAAGAGTTTCATAAAAAAAGACATATGATATTTTTAGACTATTGCTGTTTAGCCAATAATAGTAGTGATATTAAGTTGAATGATGAAATTCAAGAGTATATATGGATTAAGCCTGAAGAAGCTTTAGAAAAACTTATATTAGCCAAAACCACTGTAAATTTCATTAAAAGTTTTATGGCTAAAAAAAGATCTATATAAGCTCCTCCTTTCCCCCAAAAATATGCTATACTAAACCATATAAACTAAACATAACTTATGAATACTTCTACTTGGTATGAGGAATTGATTAAACCTTCTTGGGCTCCACCTAATTGGTTATTTGGGACGGTGTGGTCTGTTTTATATGTGTTTATTTTTATATCTTTTGGAGCTGTCTTTTATCAATGGATTAATGGAAAGTTGAGTTGGATGGTGGTTTTACCTTTTGTTTTGAATATATGCTTTAATATTGCTTTTAGTCCTATTCAATTTGGGCTTAGGAATAATTTATTAGCTGCTATTGATATTACTTTGATTTTAGCTACTATTATCTGGGCTATGATTGCAATTTGGCCATATATGAAATGGGTAGCTTTGATGCAAATTCCTTATTTAGTTTGGGTCTGTATTGCGACTACTTTACAATTCTCTATTACTTATCTTAACTGGAGATGATATTTGTGATATAATATAATCACTATGAAAGATTCGATAAATTTAGTGATTATATCCCATGCCTATGTCTATACTCCTTATAGAGAAAAGATAGAAGCACTAGCTAAGTATAAAGACCTTAAAATAACTCTAATCACCCCAGAATTTGGGCTAGAAGGTGGTGGACAAAAAGTATATACCGCTCCTTATGAAGGAAAAAAATATAAACATATTATTTTATCAGGATACTTTACTGGCAAATTAAATTTTTTTATTTTCAAAAATCTTAAAAAAACTTTGAATGAAATTAATCCAGATATTATTATGTTGGAGGAAGAGTATTGGACTCAAGTTGCAGCTCAGGTTACTTATGTTACTAAAAAATTCATACCCCAGACTCAATTAATTTTATTATCTCAAGAAAATATTTGCCATATTTGGGAAGAAGAAGGAAAATCTGTCTATCAGAGATTTAGATATAAGTCATTTCACTTACTTGAAAAATTTATTATACCAAAATTAGATGGATTGGTGTTCCAATTTCCAGAAGTTTGGCAAGATTTTGAACAAAGAATGCTAGCTCTAAAATTCAAGGGAATTAAAGGAACTTTTCCTCAGCTTGGAGTTGATTATGATAGATTTGCTAAGTCAGTTTCAGATAATCAAATAAAGTTCATTCGAGAAAAATTAAATATAGAGCCAGATACATTCGTCTATGGTTATATTGGTCGTATTACCAAAGAAAAAGGTATTGAGGATATGATTTATGCTCTTGCTGGATGGAATAAACCAAAGACTAAAGTATTAATCATTGGTAATGGAGATGCGGAATACTTAGAAGAATTACATCAATTAATTGAAAAATTGAATCTAAACCATATCATTAACATTCATCCGGCAATCCCGTTTGATGATATACCTACTTATTTTCAAATTTTAGATATTTCTATTTTGCTATCTCATACCACTCCTATTTGGAAAGAACAATTTGGCAGAGTATTAGTAGAATCTATGGCGGCTGGGACACCTGTAATTGGCTCAGATAGTGGAGCTATTCCTTTGGTTATTGAAAAAACTGGGTATATTGTAATGGAGAAGGATATTTTGTCCATTAGAGAAGCTCTATTAGAAGCTTATAGTAATAAAGCTAAGTACTCTAAACTATCCAAATTAGGCCAAAAGCGAGCAGCTGAGAAATTTTCTTATACAGCAATTGCCGAGCAAACTTATAATTTTATTAAAGAGATTAGAGATAAATAATTATTTATAATACTTATACATTGTTCTGAAAAAGATGAGAAACATCGTAGACAATATTTTAAGGTTGAAATTTATTTTGTCTCCCTTAGGAGGGAGTACCCGAAGGGGGAGGGTGGATATACTACTTAAAATACTAAAATAAACACTTGTTTGTATTAATATTACACTCTATCCACCACCGGCACTTCTTAGTGCCACCTCCTCCAAAGGAAGACAATTAATTATCTAATACTCTTGCTACTTCTTTAATACCTTGACTTTTTATTTTGCAACTTGTCTACTATCATATCATCTAGTACAATGCATTGTTTATATGTAAGAATTATGATATACTTATAATATTAAAATTATTGAATAATATGCCAGTTATAAGACTAGATTATGATAAAGATAAAGTTGGTAAGAGTGAGACTTTAAATTTATCTAAAGCTATACAAAAAATAGTTTCAGATGTTACTAAAATTAAAGATGTATTTGTATATGCAAATAATTCACAAATTAAAGTAAAGGCTGCACCAATAGAGATATTTATACAGATGAGTTCTCATAAAATTACAGACATTGACGAATTAGTGAGTGAAATAAGGTTAAAGTTATCTATTTGGAAAAAAGAAAATAACTTTCCTCATATAATAAACTTTACATTCATTCCAATGGATTGGAAAATTGAACTTGAAATATAAATATATAATCTCTAATTAGCTCTATAAATAACTTTATTGTCCTGATAAACTTCTAATAATTTAACTTCCCCATTTGAGTTTAATTCTACTTTTGATACAGCTCCAGCTAAAGACTTAAATTCAAAATTTATTTTTTCTATCCCATATTCAACAATATATTTAGTTGGCTCACCTTGTTCTAATGTAGCTGACTTGATTTCTACTATTGTACCTTTAATAAATGGTTTTTTCTCCATATCATTGATTTCATAATATGAATGATTATTTATAGATTTAAAATCATTTGTGATATGCATAATTGAAGCTGTCTGTCCCACATATTGATCTAATTTTGCATAAACGGTATCACCTACTTTGATATCTAATTTTGGAGAATTATCATAAGTAGCAATATCTGTCTCTTTATTATAATGCATATCTTGAAATTGATATTCACTAATTTCTCCAATAATATATTTTCTCTTATGTAGAGTTATTCTCAACAAGTAATTTGACTTGTTCCTGAATATTCATATATTATTACTTCTTAACTATATTATCTAAAGGGATCTTGATGGCATTTTCTCGTTCTGGAATCATCTCTGCTTCATCTTTATGAGTCACTTCCACAGTCTCTGTCTGATGGGAACTAATATCTTCTATGGTGATTTTGGTAACTGTTTCAGTATCTTGCGGATTCATATTGGATGTGTATGTTTAGTATTTATAATATGAATTATATTATAATTTGTATATAAAGTCAAAGACCAGTATATCTATATAATATAAAAAATTATTGTCGGGAAGACAGGACTCGAACCTGCAGCCCCCTGGTCCCAAACCAGGTGCGCTAGCCATTGCGCCACTTCCCGCATAAGTTATATCATTGTACCAATAATCCCTATTATAGTCAACTATTGTTTTTTGATCCCTATTCCAAGCTCTACTAATTGCTCTATTGATACCGCACTTGGAGACTGCATCATTGGGTCATAAGCATCTCCAGTTTTCGGAAAAGCAATTACTTCTCTAATACTAGATTCATTTTGCAATACTGCCAATAATCTGTCTAGTCCCCAAGCAATTCCTCCATGAGGTGGAGTTCCTGAGGATAGAGCGGTTAGAATATGTCCAAAAGCATTATCCACAACTTCTCCTTCATAGCCAATAATTTCTAAAACCTTTCTCAAAGCTTCTGCTTGATGATTTCTAATACTCCCACCTCCAATTTCAAACCCATTCAAAACAATGTCATATTGAGTAGAAATTATATTTTCTATATCTGTTTTGGATAATAATTGCTCCATATATTCTGGTTTAGGGGCTGAGAAAGGATTATGGGAGAATGTCCACTTACCGTCTTCTGTCCTTTCAAACTGTGGAAAGTCTACAATCCAACAAAAAGCTAATAGATTGTCATCTGATTTATCTTCTCTAATGTCCGGTCTATCATTCCCATATTTTTCCATTGCTTCAGCATAGCTAATCCTTGGGAAAGGAATGGATTGAATCTTCTTTTCTGGATACAAAGTTTGCACCAGTTCTATTAATAGTTTTTCATTCAAATTCATTACATCTTCTGCCGAGACAAAACTCATTTCCATATCTAGCTGAGTAAACTCTGGTTGTCTATCTTTACGAGTATCTTCATCTCTAAAACATCGAGCAATTTGAAAATACTTCTCTACTCCCCCAGCCATAAGTAATTGCTTATATTGCTGTGGAGATTGTGGTAAAGCATAAAAACTTCCAGATTGATGACGAGATGGTACTATAAAGTCTCTTGCTCCTTCAGGAGTAGATTTAGTCAAGATAGGAGTTTCCACTTCAATAAATTCTTCATTATCTAAAAAGTTTCTGACAAATTGATTGACCTGATGTCTTTTAAAAAGATTATTATACATACTAGGTCTTCTCAAATCTAAGTATCTATACTGTAATCTCAATTCTTCACTAATTTCATTTTTATCCTGTTCTAGAGGAAAAATTGGAGTAATAGCCGTATTTAATACCTCAATTGATAACGCTTCTATTTCAATAGCACCTGTTGCTAAGTCAGGATTTATCAATCTCTCTGGTCTAGCCTTCACTAAACCATGGATTTTCAAAACCCATTCTGGTCTAATTTCTGACATTAAAGATTTTGATTCCTCATCAAGACTAGCAGGGACCAAAACTACCTGAACTTTAGATGTCCTGTCTCTTAAATCGATAAAAGCTATTTTACCATGGTCTCTTTTGGTATCTACCCAACCTGCAATATCAACTTCTTGTCCAACTAGATCAGTAGTAGCTATAATACTCATAATTTATTCTTATATTATTAATATAATTATATCATATTTTATGTGTATTTACTAGTAGCTGTACTGGATGAGATGATTATAGACAAATTATTAGTTGTGAGTTTCTTAGGGGAGACCTTTCAGTCCCCTGTATTTGTCCTCCTTTGGAGGAGGTGGCACGAAGTGCCGGTGGTGGATAGAGTGTAATATTGATACAAACAAGTGTTTATTTTAGTATTCCAAAGTTTATCCTCCCTCCCCCTTCGGGTACTCCCTCCAACTACCTACGGCAGTTAAAAAGGGAGACATTAGCTCAAATTGCAAAATACATCCACCCCGTCCAGCGAAGCGTCCACCCCTCAATTTATCTACCGTAGGCAGAGAGGGGAATTTTAATACAATTACAGGCGACTGAAAGGTCGCCCCTACACTTCAAAAAATCACACTACACTAATCTATTCTTATATTAAGGGAATATTCTCCTTGAGCTCCTAAAGTAACGATGCCAGATAATTCTAAGATGGATAATGTAGCCATTAAATCCATTACCTCTTGTTGAGTGAGTTCAGATAGCTTTTCTATAGTTAGTGGAGTATGTTTCAAATGTTGTAATATGACTATTTGTTCTGGTTCAAATTGGCTTAAATCTAGTTCTCTTTTGATTATTTCTAAACCAAATACATTCAATATATCCTCTACTTGAGTTACTATATATGCTCCTTGTTTGATTAGTTGATTAGTTCCTTCACTATTTTTGACATCTATATTACCAGGAATTGCAAATACGTCTCGATTTTGTTCTAGAGCATATTTGACTGTAGTCATAGTTCCGCTTTTTATAGGAGCTTCTATTACCAATATTCCTCTTGCAATTCCACTAACTATACGATTTCTTAATACAAAGTTTTCTCTTCTGGGCTTACTTTTGGGTGGAAATTCACTAACTAAGGCTCCCCCACTAGATACAATGGCATTAGCTAGAGATTGATTTGTTCTTGGATATAGAGCTTGCGATGACATACCTCCCCCTAATATAGCAATAGTTTTACTATTACCATCTAGACAACCTCTATGAGCAATACTATCTATCCCTAAGGCCAATCCACTAATAATTGGGATACCGGCCTCAGATAATTCCCTACTTAGTTTTTCAGCTATTCTAGCCCCATAAGGTGTATATTTACGAGTTCCTACTATAGATAAAGCATTGTCAAGTCCAGTAATATCTCCTTTCACATATAGAATTGTAGATGGAGTAGAGATTTCTAATAATTTATTTGGATAACTTTCATCTTGTCTTGTTATAACTTGAATATTTTCTTGTGTTAAATAACTTAATTCTTGTTCTAAAAATTTTTCTCGATTTAATTGACTAAATTCCTGATACCAATCTAATCTCGCTCTAGGTCCTAGAATGGATTGAAACTCACTTAAATTACCTTCTAACCAAAGTCTATGGGCTCCTGCCTCTTGAATTTTAGCTAGAGATTTTGGTCCAATTTGAGGTAAGGTGTTAAAGCAATGTAGGCTAATAGTGTTATAATTCATAATTTATTGATATTAATATATAAATATATTATACTATTTTAATTCTATAATTAATATATGAAGTTAGATTTAGATGCACAAATTAAGCAAGGTGCTACAATCATTCAAAATAGTGGTATTGTAGCTTTCCCGACTGAGACTGTATATGGCTTAGGGGCTAATGTTTTTGATGAACAAGCTATTGCTAAAATTTTCAAGCTCAAAAATAGACCTGCTGATAATCCTCTGATTGTGCACATTAGTTCACTTGAAATATTGCCTCAATTGGTTAATAATATTTCAATAGACAATCAAAAGCTAATTGATCAATTTTGGCCTGGACCTCTCAGTCTTGTATTCCCAAAATCTGAACTTATACCAGATATTGTCACAGCTAGTCTTGATACGGTGGTCATTCGTTTTCCTAGCAATCCTATTGCGAGGCAATTTATTTCGGAGTGTGGTGTTCCTTTAGCGGCTCCTTCAGTCAATCCTTCAGGTAAACCTAGTTCTACTCAAACTCAACAGATTAGAGATTATTTTAGTAATAAAGTTTTTATAATAGATGGTGAGCCAAGTGAAATAGGTCTGGAGTCTACTGTAATTAATACCATTCCAAAACATCCAATAATTTTGAGACAAGGATATATTACTCAAGAACAAATTGAGCAAGTATTAGGAAGTAAAGTAGAATTATCTCAAAAAACAACTAAGATACAATCCCCTGGGATGAAATATAGACATTATGCTCCAGAAGCTAAGTTGGAATTAATACCCTTGAACGGAGATATTATTTCTAAAATAGAATTTTATTTAACTCAAGGCTATAAAGTAGGGGCTTTAGTCTCTAGTGAAATTTATCAGATATTACCTTCTCAAGTAATTGGTTTTGATTTAGGTTCTAGAGATAATTATAAGACTATATCGTCTAATCTATATGCTGGACTACACTATTTTGACTCCCAGAAAGTAGATATTATATTAGCTGAGAGTTTTAAACCCGAAGGTTTGGGGATAGCCATTATGGATAGATTAAATAGAGCTGCTGAAATATGATATTAAATCAGGGTCGGGTAATAAATTAGAAGTTTGCAAAAACCAAAGCAATAATCCCTGTGTAATCCCTGACATCCAAAGCCCTGACAAAATACACATAATCAGCCCCACTAACTTTACTTGTGTATCTCCTCTGAACTTTGAATCCGGACCGCCTCCTATACCAAACATTCTATGAATGGCTTCTGAGTAATACATAATTAAAGCTCCCATTATCATACCTATCATTCCGACAATAAGTTGAGTCTTACCTGAGGCTAGGATTACAAAAAATATTATTAATGCTATTAATATAGCTCTAATTAAAGTCAATCTTTCTAATTCACTTTTATCTAAAGCTAACTTTAGCCAACCTCTATCTTCTAAAAAATTTTTAAGTCTTACTACATCTATCAAACCCCATGTCAGAGGGATAAGTGGTAATAGCCATGGCCAAATAATATTCATATTATTCAATATTTATACTAATTCTAGATTTGAGAATTGGTATAATTGGACTGAAACCAGGAGTAAGGTTTAAATCTACCGTATCAACATTATCCAAATTTTCCAGATAAGATTTAGATTGATTAACTGTCTTTAATCTAATATTATTAATTATTTTATCTTGGTCAAATTTATTTAGAATCTTGTAATTTACATATACTCGAATTTTAACAGCTTGTTTGTCAGGAAATTCTTGCTGTCTATCAAACTGAATATTAATATCTCCCAATTCTTGAGATTCTAAGACTTGAGTCTCTAATATAGATTTAATAACTTTATCTAAATCCTCTTCTTTATAAAAAACTCCTGATAAACTACTGCTAGCTTTCACATTAAAACTTCTCACACCTTCACCAACACTTGGTAGTCCTTCATATTTAATATCATTCAATTTACTTTGAATAGCCAGAGCTTTCAAGCCTTCTTTTTCTGTGACTTGAGTATTCACTACTTCGGTTAATTTCTTTTGTAAATCCACCCTAGCCTTATCTATATCTTCATTAGTAACTACAATACTATCTTCAGATGTTCCGTTCTTCAAATCTGTCTTTAATTCTCCATATATATTTGTAAATTTAGTTGGAGTATCTTCCAGACCAGGGATTGTAAGTCTACCAGCAGGTATATTATAATCGGTTCCGACGGCTTCAGCTCTAATCTTGGCCTCAACAGAAGCATTGCCTTGAACAGTTACAGATTCGACAAGTCTAAATTGTTTTCCTTGCTCTGAGCGAAATCTAGTATTTGAGACTAATTGTTGTGATGTAGAAGTTTTATTGATAATAGTTATATTTCCTTCTGCTCTAGTTCCACCTGTTTGTGAACCAGTAGCTTCATAAGTTCCATCTACTGAAGCTGAAATAATATCTACTGTAGATGGCACAGTTCTATTTTCTAAACTAATGTCAGTAATATTAGGGTCAAAAGTCACCTCGAAGTCCTTGGATAATTCTTCGGTTTTAGTTTTAATTGTGATTTCAGCTTTTGGGATAAGTATTAAAGATAATAAAGAAGCAAACACTATACCTAGAATTATCGCAAAATATAGTAATCCTTTAGAAACTGGTTTGGAATTATTCTGAGTATGTCTTTTTGTAGGTATATTAATGCTATTATTACTATTGGAAGCCTGGAAAACTGGTTCTGACTGTATAGAATGTTGTTCTGGATTATCTTGGATAGCTTGTTTATAAGCCAGAAAATCAGTATAAGAAGCATCCTCTTGTGGATGAGAGTCAACCTCTATATCCTGTATATTATCTAAATATTTAACCTTGATATCTGCATCCTTGAGTAAATATATCAGATTATTATCTGTACTATATAGATCTATATCATATTTATCTGATAATTGCTTGATACTATTTGTAAACAACTCCCTATTAACAGGATTGTACAACATATACATAGAATCCGGTATGTATACGGAGGTATTTTTGTTCTGACTGGCATAACTCTTTATCTGATAAATGACATCAGCTAAACTATCTTTGGGATTTATAATGATGGATTTTTTGGATGTATGAGATTTCATATTTATTCGCTTATACGATAAGGTAAATGAATGTCTAAAGGAATACTTGAGAGATGAACTAATCCTAGCATATCTACAAATCTAGAACCCTCAATATGACTAGTCATATCCACAATATGAGAGAATTGCTTAGGAGTTAAAATAGATAGTGAAGGTTTTTGGGTTAAACTAAGAGATTTATACCAAGTACTATATTCCAAAGATTCTTTCACACCTAATAAAGATGCACCCTCTCCATATAAAAAGATATGTGTAGGACTATCATTTATATTCAGAGACTTGAGAGAATATATAACTCCTTGTAGCCAAAGAGAGATTTCAGCCTCTAGAGCATCTGTAATTTTGCGAGACATATCTCGTGGTAATTGCAACATACTATATTCTTGACGCACAGTTTCAGCCTCATCAATAGTAATCTGGAAAGTATTAGCAATGGCTTGAGTAAAACTATGGCTACCAACACTGAATGAATAAGCATAAGTAATTTTTTGATTCTGTATCAAACTAATACTAGTGTGCCCAAATCTAATATCTACGAGAATTATAGATATATCTTTATTCGTATTATAATCTAATATTAACTGTCCCACTCCAAAGTCATAATGATATACTCCTTCTATTTGCAAATCATTGGCTTTAGCTATATTGATCAAAGATTGTTTATAATTAGTAGGAATATAGGTATTAATAGTATCTAGGGTAATTTGCTCTGCCTTTTCATCAATTGGAGAAATAAATTCTTGTCCATCTAAAATAATATTATTAAGTGAAATTTGAACAAGCGACAGTGGTGAATTATGTCCTTGAGCACTATTATAAACTTCAGCGTCGAATTTAGAATACACATCATCAATCGCATTAACCCATTCTTTAGATCGAATTTTATGATTAGGATTTTCTCTTTGTAATTCAATTACTCTTGGCACAACTTCAACCATTGGACCAGAAACTCCAAATACAACACTCGATTGCTCCTTAACATTAGAATTAACTGGTCTAACTTGAGTAATAGCTTCCTCAATAGACTGTATCAAAATATCTTCCTGTTCTATAAAATCTGTCCCAACAACCCCAAAAGGCAATTTAGTTTCGCCCAAAGCTTGAATAATAGTATTACCAGTTTTTGTATCTATTGTATAGTCTAGTACAGATACTCTATTTTCTGAGATATCTATTATTAAAGGTTGTAGTATTTCTTTTTTTCCAAACATATTAATAAGTTTATGTTGTTATGAATAAGATTATTTCTCCAATTAGCCCAACCCCTAAAGGTATAGCCAAATTATCATCTAACTTAGTAGCATAGGTTTCTATCACCACTCCAGCAATGGCTAGAATTAATGGAAATAGACTAAACCCAAGAATACTACCAGCAATGAAAAAGTTCGCTAATAATGTTAGGAATATACCTTCCCAAGTAGTTTTATTTTCAGTTTTTGGGAATACTTTCATTGTACCATAAATTCCTCCAATTGTAGAGAAAGTGTCACCAATTATAGCAATCAAAATAGCAACTACTGCAATTTGTGGTGAAAAAAGACTAGTCGCAACAATAGCTGCCAACACCAAATTAAACCCATCTACACTAGTCTCAGACTCTTTGGGCTTCACCAATTTAGCAAAAGGCACCCATATCTTAGTGTCTAGCCTAATATACTCATAAATCAAGAATAAAGATACAAAAGCAATCAAAAACCATCTAGCATATTCTTGAGCATAAGCAAAAGTTTGCACAGATAAATACCAAAAAATTCCAAAAGGTATAATTAGACTTAAATGCAGAGATTTTCTAAGTAAAATTTTATGCTTTATTTTCATATTAAATTATTATACCACGAATACGACGAACTCCGCTAGCAACCGCTTCCTCTTTTTTGATTTTGAACTGTCCTATCTCTTTTGTATTCTTAATATGCGGACCTCCACACAATTCTTTAGAGATATCCCCAAAAGCATAAACATCCACAAATTCTGGATAATTACGATTAGCCAAGTACAAAGCCCCAGATTGTTTTGCCTCCTCTAGTGGCATATTAGTAATCACAACCTCAGCCGCTTGATTAATATAAGAATTAACTTTATCTTCTACTGCTTTAATTTCATCTGAGGTAAGCTTTCTGTCAAAACTAAAGTCAAATCTAGTTCGCTCCGCCGTAATATCAGAACCTCTTTGTTCTACACTTTCACCCAAAACTTCCCGCAAAGCCTGATTTAATAAATGAGTCGCACTATGAAGTCTAGTCACAATAGCTAATTCTTCTTCATTAGCAGCTTTTAATTCACCATTATCCAAAATAAGCCCATGCCCACCAAATTTTTTGGTAGCTCCCGCTCTAGAGATAGCCTGATGTTCAGACTTATAATCTTCAAAGTCTTGCTCATCAAAAGACAAACCTTGCAATTTCAAAACTTCTGGAGAAAGCCCATAAGTAGAAGCTAGAAGAAAAGCCTCTTCTCCTGACATATGCGGGACTCGTTTTTTCTTCAATAATTTATTTGCCATTTTCATACCACGAGACAAAGCATCTTGAAACAAAGCATATTCATCCTGAATTAAAGTCTTTACACTATCTTGAGAAGTCTCCAGATCAGGATATCTATCTTTATAGACATCAATAATTGACCCCACAGTATCAAAAATCAATTCCAAAGATCTATCATAAGAATTAGTCAAACTCATCACTTTACGAAGTAATCTCCTCAAAACATATCCTTGTTCTTTATTAGAAGGTACCACTCCCTCAGCCAGAAGAAAAGTACTGGCCCGAATATGGTCAAGTAAAACTCTATAGACTGACTCTTTTTGCCCTTGGAAGCTATCTCTCAAATCAGACATAATTGGAGAAAAGACACTGGTGTCATAAACTGAGTTAACCCCCTCTAATTGAGTCATAATTCTCTCCAAACCACCACCAGTATCAACCCCCTGTTGAGGTAAAATCTCTAATTCACCGCCAATTTTGGAATAATATTGATTAAAAACAATATTCCAGACTTCAACATCATTTACAAAAATCTCTGTAGTAGGACCACAAGGTCCCTCTGCCCCAGTAGGACCCCAAAAATTATCCTCTCGCCCAAGTTCTCTAATCTTTAATTCAATACCCTTTTCCCGAGCTAAATCCTGCCAAATAGCTAAAGTCTCAGTATCTTTGGGACTTTTCTCATCACCAGCAAAGATAGTCACATAATCAATCTGCATACCTAACTGCTCAGCAATCAATTCATACCCAAATCTAATTGCTTCAGCCTTAAAATAACTCCCCTCACCCTCAGGATAATTAAAAGAAAAATTCCCAAGCATCTCAAAAAAAGTATTATGAGTCTCATCCCCAACCTCATCAATATCATCAACTCTAAGACACTTCTGTACACTCACAACCCGATTCCCATACGGAGACGGAGTTCCAAGATAATAAGACTTAAACTGCTGCATCCCCGCAGTAGTAAACAAAACCGAAGTATCCCCTTTAGGTAATAAAGAGGAAGAGTCTACCTGAATATGACCTTGAGACTCAAAATATTCTACAAATTGTTGAATAACTTTCATATTTTAGATAGCAATATATAACAATACCCTATCTAATATTATAGCACAATTGCCAAAAATTTTCAAATATGTCTATGATGTTTCTCATCTTTTTCAATACGCTACACTCAACCTTGCCAGAACTCCCTGACAAAGAGAGTTCAAGCTCATTTTAAAAATCAATGAAGCTCCGAACAACCCAAGAAACTTTTGAGGAATCTGGAGTTGAAATAAGAAAAGATAATGGATTCAATAGACTTGTATTGCTTGTTGAAAATGAAGAGTTTGTCATTCCAATAGATACAAAAGTTATCCTTACCAAATCAGAGAATGGCATATTCAATATAAATTGCTTTAGTTTAGAGCAGTATCGTGCTTCTAAAATTTTAAGAATAGTCGAACCCCAAAGACATGTAGATAACTCTATACTTTTAATTGGTAAAATACAAGCAGAACGAGGCCATACATTAAAGGTTGACAACCCTTATGGATTTGAGGGGGAATTAATATATCAGATGGAAAAAACAACAACTCATTCAGGCTGGACATTATACATTGCAGCAGTAATAAAACCACAAAACAATTTAGTTCTAGAATAACATTTAGCTATCAATAACAAAGCCCCTGACTACATAATATATACTAACGAAGAGGGAGCGTTACGAAAATATAAGTTAACAGAACCAGACTATGCATCTCTCCTCAGAGAACAAGACAGAAAATGGGGAGCTCGTATTCTCTGACCTAAACCCCCACACCCCCAATGCACCTCGCAGCGGGGATTTTTTCTTATATCAAAAAATTGTCCTCCCTTGGGGGAGGTGCCCGTAGGGCGGAGGAGGACTGCCCTAAAAATTCCCCTCTCTCCCTACGTGAGATAAATTGAGGGCTTTCGTCCCTCCTATACTTCTAAGTTTAGGAGGGGGTGGACAGCTCCGCTGGACGGGGTGGAAAAATAAATTCTGAATTCTGTTCCCCTCCGTCACCTACCTCCAAATTAGGACATTTCTTATTTTGCCCCCCTTCGGAGGGGGAAGCCTGAAAGGCGGGGGGGATCATAAGATACTGAAAGGTATCCCTACGATATGGAGGGATAAACGTTTACCTCCCGTAGGGACGGCTCCGCTACGAAATTCACAATTCATAATTAATACAATTTCACAAAAACCTTAATATTTTGTATAATAATTTATATACATATTATCAATTACTATGCAAGATCAAACAATTCTATCAGGCATATTGCATCCTATTCCCTCAGATATGCAGGAGGTTTTACTAAATAATCACAAAATATTAGAAAAATGGAATAATTTAACTCCAATTCAAAGAAATGAATGGATTTGTTGGGTGACTATTGTCAAAAGAGAAGAAACAAGACTTAAACATATATCGAGAATGTTGGAAGAATTAGAATTGGGAGAGAAAATTCCCTGCTGTTGGCCTGGATGTCCACATCGCAATCCTAACACCCAAAAATGGTTTAGTAAGAAAAAATCTTAGGATTGAGAATGAATATAACTGTCTACTCTCCGCCGTCGCAAATGGGATTTACTCCTGTCCTCCTCCGCCCTTCGGGCACCTCCCCCAAGGGAGGACATAGAGCAATCCACCCTCCCCCGTCGCAAATAAGATTTGCTCCTGTTAAACCTCACGGTTTCCCAACCTTCCTCCACGGGAAAACTCCCGTTTTCCCGACCCCTTTCCCAAAGGCTAAAGCCTTTTTACGGGGACTCCCTCCACTTGCCTCCCGTAGGGATGGAAGGGAGACAGAAAACTCGACAAAATTATCCTCCCTTGGGGGAGGTGGCACCGTAGGTGACGGAGGAGGACTTCAGGCGACTGAAAGGTCGCCCCTACAGACAAGCAATGTCGGCGAGGGCACCGACTCTAAGAAATTAACAATTCATAATTTTTATACAAAAAATCTATAAATAACTCAATCTATGTTATAATAAACTATATGAAAGCTAATTTAATTATTTATTGGGCTCGTCGTGATCTAAGACTAGAGGATAATCTAGCTCTGTTTTATGCGACTAAAAAGGCAAGAGAATCTGAGTCTCTTTTTGCTCCTTTATTTATACTAGAAGATTATATGCTAGAGGCTAATCCAAAGTCTCAATTTGGGTATCCTCAAAGATATCTATTGTCTCAGGCTATTCCTAAATTTACGAGTCAATTCGCTCATTTTCATCTGATTAGCGGTAAAGGGGCTGGTTCAATTATTGAACTTGCCCAAAAATATAATCTTGAAATTTTTGTGAATCAAGATATTTATCCTGATTTTAACACTCAAGTTAATAAGATTAAAGAGGCTGGGATTGTGGTAAACATATTCAAAGATAGGCTTAGTGTCAATCCTGAGACTAGAAGCCAAAATGGTTCTCTTTATACGGTTTTCACTCCTTTTAAGAAGTCAGTCTGGAGAGAGTTTTTAGAATTACAACCTTTAGCTAAACCTGATTTAGAAGGACTGAACTATGTTAACTCTCCCCTATTAGAGTCCTTACAATATGTTAATCCAAATCCTGAGAATATCTTATCTTTATTTAACCCTAAAAGAGAATTCCAAATTGGTGATAAGATTTATAATTTAGATGATTATTTTTCACTTCCTGATTTATCTGGCTGGTATACTTCTGAACAAGAGTCTTTAAATCTATTTAATGATTATCTAATCTCAGGTAAGTTAGAAAATTATAATCATAACAGGAATAGCTTGGAGTTAGATATATCGGATAATGGACAAACCTCTCGTATGAGTCTGGCTCTAGCTTGGGGATTTGTATCAGCTCGCAAACTAAAAGATATGATTCAAGTATATCTAAACTTTAGTTTAGAAGAGTTGGCAGTAGATAGTAAGGCTGATACTGGGTCTGTGACTTATATCTCAGAGTTAATTTGGCGAGAATTTTATGCCTATTTACTTTATCATCAGCCAAATTTATTAGATATAGAGTTTCAAGCTCAATATAGGCATACCATAGATTGGGCTCAAGGAGAGAAAGCTCATAAGCGATTCATAGCTTGGATGACTGGGAAAACCGGGTATCCAATTGTAGATGCTTCGATGCAACAGTTGGCTAAAACTGGCTGGATGCATAATCGCTCCAGAATGATTGTAGCTAGTGTGCTGTCCAAAAATTTAGGTATAGATTGGCGATGGGGACAAGAATATTTCCGAGCCAGTCTGATTGACTTGGATGATTCATCCAATAATGGTGGTTGGCAATGGGGAGCTTCGGTGGGAGCTGATCCTAAACCAATTAGAGTTTTTAATCCTTATCTACAGGCCGAGAATTATGATAATAAGGACTTATATCAACACAAGTGGCTAGATGAAAGTTATTATAATACTATATTAACCCCAATTATACCTCACCCTCAAGCTAGACAAGAAGCTATTGTTAGATACAAACAAGCTAAAGAAATTTATTTAGCTACTAAAAGTTCTAAAAATTAATATTATTTACAAATATACTTAAATTTTAACTAAATCCACCCCAGTCTTTCAGACTTCCCCCTCCAAAAGGGGGACAGGATATTTTAGCTTATTGTCTCCCTTTTGAGGCCAGGCTTAGCCTGAGGGTGTGGATTACTTTGCAATTTTACCAAGTGTCCTCCTCCGGCCTATAGGCCACCTCCTCCAAAGGAGGACAAAAAGAACTAATTATAAATTTAAACTAAATCTAGCAAGCCTATAAGACCGAATTATATAAATATTCCCTACTTCTCAGCTAACTGATACACAGAATCTAAAATTTTATCTGCATATTGTTGCAATTGGGTTTCTGATTTTATATTATATGTAGTTAATTGACCTACTTTGAATGTCATATCCCAAATTGGCAAATATTTATACTTTTTAATATAATTAACATAAATTGGCAGTACCGGAGCTTCAGACTTCCAAACCAAATACCCAACTCCTCTTTTGGCTTCACTTCTATGATCTGGTCTTTTTTGCATTTTACCTTCTGGGAATATTGTCACAATTTTACCTTTACTCAAAACATCTACCATAGGATCTAATATCTCTATCCCCTGTCCCCTTTCTACTGGGAAACATCTCATTTTTTTAAGATACCAGCCTAAAACTGGAATTTTAAAAAAACTCTCACCTGTCACAATTCTCATATCTACGGGCTTTTTACGGTTCATCCTAGCAAAATAATACCAAATCCAAATCCCATCGAATCTCCCCCTATGATTAGATACAACTACAATAGGACCAGATATATTATGCAAAAGCTCCAACCCTAGAATAGTCTTCTGCTTTACAAAAACTTGTACAATTGTATGAAACTTCCAAAAGGTAAGCCAATACAATATATTATAAGCCATAATAAAAATAATTATACACTATTTATAGCATAATTATTATTTTTTGTCAATCAGTGACATTTAATGCTGACAGTTTTATTTAGTCTTCTTCTCTACAATTTCAGACCATTTATTTTGCAAGATGGACTTTAGGGATTCTAGTTGTTCTTTGGTAATTGGGTCTAATTTTTTATACTCATTAACTACTGCATCTACAATTTGCTCATATTGAGACTTACTGATATCTTCAATATTACTAATTCTTTTAGCAATATCTTTACTGGTAGATTTATATGCTTTTTTCAAATCTTGTCTAACTTGCTTGCCAGATTTTGGAGCTAATAAAACTCCCAAAACTGCTCCTACAGCTAATCCTGCTAATAAACCTTTGAATAAATTTTTTGTACTCATATATTTGTAATTAATTATATAATTCTTTTTCTCTTTTTTGGACTAACTTTAGATAAAACCTCTCCCAAGTCATCATTTTCATCTTCTTTTTGCTCTTCTTTCGGTTGAGCTCTATCGCTCCAATTTTGTATTATGGATATAATAGTTGGAAGTCCACCGAGTACAGAGGTCAACCCTGATAAAGAAGTTAATTTTGATTTCAGATCCTCAGCAGTATCCACCGTAATATGACCTAATTTAACAAATTTATTGATAACTTGCCTAATAGAATCGACTGTGTTCTTGATATCTAGTACGATTAATATTAAGATTAATAGTAATAAACCCACTTCCAATAAAAGTACTGCGTAGATACTAAGTAATAATTCTTCTGTAATCATATTTATATTTTTATACTATATTAATTAGATTATCATATTTGATAAAATTGTCAACTAAAAATATTCATTGACTATATATATTATTAATAGTATAATTATATCAAGTTAAAAATATATAAATGTTAAGGTATATACTAACAAAAAACTTTATCTTCTACTCGGGATTTGGGTTGCTATTTATAATAATCCTAGCTTCAATTATATATATGATTGCAAGACCGACAGACACTTATAAAGACTTATCCACAGTTGATAAGGGTTTATCTCCAATTAGGATTTTACAGGTAAAGGATGGCAAAGAGACTGAACTTAATTTCACTAAATCTGGAGCTGAGGTACTAGCTCAAGCTTTAATTTCAGAAGAAGACTTTGTAGAAGTAGTAGAACAAAGTGTAAAAGATATAGGGATTGATAGAGTTGAATTACCACCTTTATATGAAAATCGTATTAATGTTATTCCTGCCGATAAATTAAATGACAAATCAATTGACAATTATTTAACTAATTTATATAATATATTTAGAGATAATAATATTCAACCAAATATAAACCAACTGTCCGAAGAAGCTCTAGAAGGTAAAACTCAAAATATACAATCTCTTCTTCGTAAAAATACTGATTTATACTTATCTCTATTCTTATTAGAAGTACCTCCTGACGCTTTGAATCTTAACAAATATTATATTCGTATAGCTCAGATTCAAAATAGCTTTCTTTTGGGACTACTCAATGCAAGTTCTGATCCCTTTAAATTAGATGTTAATAATAAAATTAGTATATCACTATTACAAGAATTAGATATTCTTATTAGACAAGAACTTCAAATCCTAAGACAAAAATACAATCTAATATACCAGAGATAATACTCACTATAATGAAAAAGCCAATACATCAAAAATTAAATAAAACCAATACATTATTCTTGGTGATGTTAATCGGTGCATTTTTGTTACCTAATAATTCTTATGCTAATACTCCTACTCCTGAGAGATTTTTTGTAGATGAGAATAGACTCTTTGGATATGTTAGTGGGAATAGTTGTGGTGATAAGACCTGTAATTCAGATGAAGTATGTCAAAAAGAATATCGTGGAGTTCTTCCAATAGAAAGTGATACCACTGCAGGACTATCAAAAACTACAACTTTTACTTGTGTCAAAGCCAGACCAATACAAGCTCCAGCTAGTCCCTTTCGTGGAGAAACAGGTTGTGCTGTTGGTCCAGGAGGTGGATTATTAGGGAGTGTCTTAGGTGATACTGTAAGTGGTTTAGTGGGTAATGGATTAACTGGTTTAGTTGGGGGAATAAGTTTAGTTGGAACTGGAGGTGGATTATTTGGTTTGCCATCAGCTTATACATTCATCAATCCTAACCAGGTTATAACTGACACTTTACTAAATGGACTCAGTCCTAATGCAAATTTTAATGATTTGATAGGATTTGGGGTTAATAATGGAGATAATTGTGAAAGTTATAATAATATAAATAGAGTTATAGATACTCGTAGACTAACTGCTCCCCTACCTGTGGATATTTTTAATCCTCTACCTTTACCTGTTAATGTAACATCTCCTACCCCATTACCTGTTGTAGTGGTAGATGATTTAGCTCTGTATCAACAGAAAGAGCTAATCGATGCTCCCTTAGCAGCCAAGCAGAAAGCTCAGACCATAGCTACAATTAGTGATACCTTAAGAGCTCAAATCAGTACAGATAATTTAATCCCGAATAATCTTTTTGATACAACAAAGTTAGGGATTCAGGCTGGAGCTTTAAGTACAGAAACTGGAGTGGTGAATAAAGATGCTTTGCTAACTTATGGAAGGTATCAGAACTTTTCCCCAGAAAGGAACGAACAATTAGCCCAATATTTTAGAGATTTAAAGGATCCTAATAAAAGCAAATTGCCCCGAGAAACTTTCACTGAAAAATGTGGAAATGTATCAGCCGCACAAGCTGGAGAGATTAGCTTTGAATGTGCTTTATTGGTACTGCAAACTAATAACAATGCTAATGATATAGCAACGAATGTAGCCTTTCAAGCAAAAGCAAAATCAGACTTAGCTACTGATCTGCTAAAAACTGAATTAGACCAAAATGGGGGATTTTTCTCAACTACCGCTATCCCAAATGATAGAGATCCATTTAACAAAAAAAATGTGACTCCTGGATCGATTACCAAAGGATTGACTGATAAGGTAGTTGGAGCATCAATAGACCAAGCTATAATTGCTTCTGGTACAAACTGTTTTGAAGCCATCCCTAATAATATTTTGAATGCCTCTCTAAGACCAGTTTTAACTCAGGGTATGTTTAATGTAAATAGTAATGTTTTATCTTCTGTTCCTCTAATCAATTCATCAGATAGAGCGAGAAGTACCTCTACCACTCCTGTAAACGGTACTGGAACTGTTACTACAACAGCCAATGGAACAACTGTGACAGGGACAGCTACTAACTTTACTACAACATTTAAAGTTGGAGATACAATAACCATAAATGGAGAATCTCCGAAGACAATCTCAGCCATTACAAGTAATACCTCCTTGACCGTTTCTTCACCCTTTTCAGGGACAGCTAGAAATAATGTAACTTATACAACCTCAAATAATAATTTCCAAAATCCTAGAAATTTTGTTAATCAGACAGGTTCTAATTTTAATCCTGACCAATTTTTCCAATCTTTACAAAATACATTATTACAGAATATCACTAATAGCTTATCTTGTGTATTCAGACAACAAATTACAAGCCTCTTAAACGGAGTGCTTGGAAATGTCAATATTCCTGGATTAGGCAATAATGTTACTCGTACCATTACTAATACAGTAGGTTCAACGGTAGACAGGACTATAAGAGAAGGTGTTAATAGTATAGTTAGATAATTTTTATGGATTTTTTACTAGGTATATTTTCACCAATTCTAGACACTGCTATATCAGGTCCATTGAGCGTCTTGACAGGTATATTTAAAAATTTACTTGCATTCCTAGTTCCTACTACAATAGTTCCACTCCTAAATAATGTGATGGCTTATCAGAATTTTTTTAGTGAGGGAGTTAATGTAGGTTGGGATATTACAAGAAACTTTGCTAATCTTTTCTTTGCTTTGATATTATTAATAATAGCTATTGCCACTGTGCTTCAGGTGGGAGCTCTAGATAATTATACGGCTAAGAGAATGTTACCTAACTTTATATTCGTCGCTTTATTTATTAATTTTAGTAAGGCTATTGTTGGCTTCTTAATAGACATTAGCCAAATTATAATGGTATCTTTATATAACTCTTTTGGACCAACGATGGCAGATACTATAGGAAATGCATCTAAAATATCAGAGGCTGCGGCAACATCCAATACAGATGTAGTGTTTCTAAATGTATTTACTATTGTTATATTAGCCTTTCTAGCTTTTGTATTACTTTGGACTGCACTAATTCTAGCTATGAGAATTGTAACCTTATGGTTTATCATTATGCTATCCCCTTTAGCTTTTATGGCAACATTAGTGCCAGGACTTAAATCTATAAGTGATGATTGGAAAAAACAATTACAAGAAGCATTGGTCACTGGACCTACCTTAATGTTTTTACTATATTTAGCTTTTACCCTTATGAGTAAAGGGATATCAGCCAATCCAAATATAACTGATGGTAACTTAATGACAAATGGAAACTTAATTAATTATGTCTTGGTGATTGGTTTGCTGTTCTTAGCTAATACCACAGCTACAAAAGCTGGACAGGCAGCTCCTCCATTCCTACAAAAAGCAGTAGGTGTAGCGGGTTCAATTGCCACTCTAGGTATTGGAGCCAAAGTTAGTGCTGGTGGGACTGGATTTAGACAGGGGCTGAAAGATGGTTGGTCTGCAACTGGAGGGAAGGTTATTTCAACTGGAGATGGATTAATTGGGGGAACAACTAAAGCTATACAATTAGCTAGTGGAGGTAAAATAAACCCAAATGATAGATATGAAATAATGAAACAAAGAGGTAAAGAAAGGACTGAGAAAGGCAAAGCTGTTGAGAATATACCTTTCATTGGATCTAGAATAAAAGACTCAAGAGCTGGTAAATGGATTAGCTCAGTGGCTCAACAGACTGCTGGGGGTGAAGCTGGAAGAAAAGAGAGATTTAATGAGACCCAATTAAATATGGCTAATCAAGCTAAAGCTAATGATACTCTACATCAAGATCCTACTTTACTAAGAGCTAGAAATGCTGCTGTGGCAAAAGCGACTGAAGAATTAAAAGGAAGCTCTGTCCCAGAATTAATTGAGCAATTCAAAGAGACAACTGATGAGATAGAAAGAGAAGCTATATTTGCTAAAATTACTGAGTTAGAAGGACTTAAAGCTTTATTAGCAGATGATGATTTTAAACATTATGCGGAGACATTTGAAAATGAATCAGAACAAATAGATGCATTGATAAAAGATAAATTTGAACCAGGTAGGACTAATCCTACTCGTTCTGATAGGGACTTCAGATCTAGGATAGCAAAAATTGGAAAAGATAAAAAACAGGGGGCATATGTATCTGGAATTGATCAGTATGATATAGTTAGAAATCAACAAAATAATATTCAATATAATAGAAAGCCCCCTACTAATAAGCCTAAAGAAGATGCTGCAAAACTATCTATTACTGAAATGGGTAGAGGGCTAAAGACTAATAGAGCTTCATTTCAAAAACGAAAATCAACGAATGTTAATGGGGGACCTCCATTTAAGCTTAAAGCAGATGGGACTCCAGATACAGAACTAGATTTCTCAATGATTACAAATGCCATCCAAAATTCATCAGAAAAATTACTGGAGGATCATAAAACATGGGCTAGTTACGACTCTACTGATCTAATAGACATTAAAAATTATATAAACCAAAATATTAGACAGAGTCCAAACAGAGATGTATATGATAAATATCAAGCAGCTCTAAAAGGGATTGGATAAAATATAATTTTCGTTTAAATACCCCCTATGACACTATCCGATATACAAGAAGAAGCCAAATCCCTAATAACATATGACAATGTTCCTGGAGCTTTGGAATTTGCTGAGAAATTAGAGAAGTCTCTTGTAGATAATAATATTAGGGAGGTTAATCCTGCTGTGTATCGAGAGCTATCCAAGATTATTTTCCAACTTTATGTGACAGCTATTCCGAATTTAGAAGATGAATTATTATTTAATATTATATCTTTTAACCTGATTGAGGCTTTGAGTCCTATTTGGCCTTCTGAGCGAGATTTAGCCTCTCGTATTGAGAGTAAATATTCTATTTATCCTATTGAGATTATTAAAGAAATGATGCGAAAGGATTTATTATCTTTGGTAGAGAAAAACACTCAACAAATTGGCAATCTTCCCTTAAGATTATCCCAAGACAATCCTGAGGCTAAACCTAGTATTGCTAATTGGATTGAATATTATAATAGATTTATCGGTACAGACAAGTCTAATAACTTTGCTAAGTCAAAATTCCTAAGTGGAGATACTGTAGTGCAAACTTTGAGTCCAGCAGAGAAAGAGGCTTTGAGGAAAGTTTTATCTTTCTATGATTATTTACAAACAGATGAGACTGTCTTATACCAAGATATATATAATGAAAATAATACCTCTGCTAGTAATACTGAGTCTGTTCGTGAGGAGAATGTTAATAATACTTTAACCCCACCACCTGTAGTCGTGAATCAGCCCGCTGTGCCAACTCAAGCTATCAATAATACAAATGCTGCTTCTCCCCAATCCTCTTCTCATAATGTCATTGCTAATAATATACCAACCTTTAGCCCTAAGCCTATTCCAAGAATGCCTGTTCCATCTCGATCTTCAGCTCCGATTGTACTGACTGCTAAACCTGCCCCTATTCCAAAAAATTTAGTTAATTTAAAGCAACCTGAATAAATATGCAACAATATAATATTCCACAATTTGTTGACTCTGAGGATAAGATTTTTGGTCCTGTTACTATTAGACAATTCGCTGTCCTAGCCATTGGAGTAGTTATTGGTGGATTTTTATGGTACTTTAAGCCCAATATGGCTGTTTTCTTTATTAGTGTTGCTCCTGTGGTTGCTGCAACTTTTACCTTTGCATTTATTAAAATCAATGGTCAAAACTTTGATATTTTCCTTACTAATGTTGTGATTTATATTATTAAACCTACTTTATTTTTATGGTCTCGTGATATTGACCCTACTAGGTCAGTTATCAAAATGACTATTCAAAAAAAGAAAGCCTCCTATAGGAGAGAGAAAAATGAATATAGTCAATCTAGGGTAGAAGAAGTTGCTTGGACTTTGGATACTTATGGAGAGAAAACTGTAATTCAAGATATGTCGGAATAAATTTATTATTCTTGTTTGGTATTGAAATCTAAATTTAAATTGGTATTTATTAAATCATTATCTTTATTAGTTTCTTCTGTTTCTTTATTTTTATCTTGTTCTAAAATTTCTGCTATTTCTTGTAATTCTGTAGATTGAGTATTATTTTGTGTATTAGTCTTAGCTTCATCTATAATATCTGTTATTTCTTCTGGTAAAGTCACCTCTGGGACTGGATTTGAAATTGATATCTGGCTTAAGTTGATAAACATAGACCAAATGAAGGCTCCTAAAATCAGAATACTCCCACCAACTAAAAGAATAATGAACTTTTGTTTTTTAGTCAGATTATTCACAAATATATTACTTATTAGGCACTTTATTTAAAGCACTATGACTTGACATCACAATTATCATTACTATCATTATGGACAATATTCCTAGACCTAAATATCTATCATTCTTAAAATAATCCAATCTACCTGCTTGAGTTATATTAGCATCTATAGGAGGAGTTATCTTATCTTTATTTATTATAAATGACTTTGTGGCAGGAGCATCTTTCCCATTTGTATCTAATGCTAATATATCTACTTTATATGATTGATTCGGATCTATATCTAGGGTGATAGAGTTACTATTGCCATCTTGTACTTTATCATTCACTCTATAAGTATAGGCTAGTTTAGCATTTTGGCTAGAATGTAATACATCACTTGAGATTAATAGCTGTATTGGCTCAGTAATATTAATCTCTTCACTAAAGTCAATTGGTGAGTTATTTTTATTATTTACTAACGAGACTCTTATTTCTGGTTCTTTAATTTCAATAGTGGTATTACCGTAATACTTAATATATCCACTCAATCTGTCTCTGGCTATTGCTTCAACAAAATAACTTTTTTTATAACCTTTAGTCTCTGTAAATGTAAGTCTATTATTATTAGTCTCTCTTGTCTCTCCATCTACTTTCCATTCTACTGCATATTGAGATGCTGGTAATTCTGTGGTTATTGTAATTGTATCGGATTTACCTGGATTTAGTGGTCTATAATCTAGAGATAACTTATTATAAATATCTAAACTAATACTACCTGTTTTGACAACTCCTGCTGAATTTATAGATGCCTCTATCTGATAAGTTCCTGATTCTATAAATTCATAAAAAAAGTTTGACTTATTAATATCTTTTAGTTCTATGATAACTTTATCTCCTTTTTTGATTCTCCAAGTGTATTCGGCACCGTCAAATATAAAGCTTTTATCTATATGATAATTAATAGTTGAGAAATCTATTCTTTGCCTAGTAAATAGATATTTATTTTTTACTACTAATTTTATTTCTCCTGTGGATGATTTATCCGTATAATAACTATCTGCAAAACTTTCTTTAATTAAAGCATCAATTAATATGTTAGCTTCTTCTTGGGTAGTGGGTTCTCTATTAATAAGATTCGAAGTTGCACTGCTATTCAATTGGGATTCTGTGATAGAACCTATATCCTGAGCTACAACAAAATTAACCCCCAATAAATTGATGGTGGTGATTAAAATAACTATAATAGCTAAATTTTTATGTCTCATATATTTATTCAGTCTTTAAATAATTATAGCATAATCTATCTTTTTAGTATAGTCTTATTTTTTTATTAGCACTCTCTCGCTATTTACTTGATTTTGTGGGGTTCTTGTAAATTCCTTAATATTATTAGCTGGGATGTCATTATTATCTGTAGAGGTTTTTGAGGATTGTTGTGGGCTCGCTATATCACTCAATACTTTATTCTTGGAGGACATAATATTTTTATTCACTGATTTTCTATATTGTAGTTCTTCATCTTCAGTATTTAGTGATTGTGGAAAATTGTATACTAATTGCCCCCCCATAAAGGCTGTTTTTCTCACTCCTGATTTGTCATTAGCTAATTTATTTTCTTTCTGTGTTGACATAGATTGCCCTACTTCCCCAGGTAATTTCCTTCTAAATGGGCGTATATTATTAGCGGCAGTCTTCATAATATCTGGATTATTGTCTGTCTGCCCCTGTACAGATTGAGACATAACACCAGATACTCCAACCCTCAGTGGCCTGATATTATTAGCCGCTTGACTAATGTCTCTTTGCCCCTGACTATATCTGATATTATTACTACTTGAATTATTACTAGTTGACTGTATATTGTCTGACTTGAGATTTGCTTGAGAACCTAAATATTTTACTCTAGAAGAGCTTGATTTATTTTTAGGGATCTTAATCTTGTTAGGAGCTGATTGTATATTAGGTATATTGTTCCTAGACTTGAATTTTCCAACACCTCCAATTCTTAATGATCCTCTCCATTTAGCTAGGGAGTTTTCAAATTCAATATTTTTTATCCTAAGTTCTCTAGCAGTTGCTTTATGTTCTCTAAGATGCAAATTGGCTTTTATAGTCCAAGTAGGAGAGAAGTCACCTAACCATGGCACCAATTCTATTACCGATGTAGTAATAGAATACTGAATTTTTTTTACAGTGAAATTAATTACATAATTAGAAAATTTATCTAACATATATTGATTTATTTTTTGAGTTTGTCGTGCTAGATTCTGAGCTATAGGGTTATTTTTAGAGGCTCCACTCTTTTTTGATAGTAGCATTACTTCTTTGATTCTTTTAATTTGATAAAGCTTAAAATTCACATTATATATCTTGACATAGCCCTGATATAATATACAAAATGTCATATCCGTCAAAAAAGCCAAGACATCTATCACTGGTGAAGCGGCAATAGCTATTGCTTGCACAGCTGGGATTAAACCTATTATAAATAACACAAAACCTACCGTATCCCAGACTATGGCAAAGGCTAGATTAATATATAACCACATTCCGCTTAAAGGTTTCATTTGTGTAATTTATTTCTCATATGTATTTATTATATCATATTAATTGGTATAATATTAGATATTTTGGTATAATAGTTATATACATAATTATCTAAATAAAATGAGTAAGATTTTAGAATTAATCCAACAAGAAACCGATAGACAATCTAATACCATTAGGTTAATAGCTTCCGAAAATTATGCTTCAGATCAAATTCTAGCAGCACTTGGGTCTAGTCTAACTAATAAATATAGCGAAGGTTATCCACATTCTCGATATTATGAGGGGCAAGAATTCATAGACCAAATTGAGCTAATTGCGATTGAAAATGCTAAGAAACTATTTCAAGCTCAGTTTGCTAATGTACAGGCTTATTCTGGTAGCCCGGCTAATCTAGCAGTATATCTAGCTTTATTACAACCGAATGATACTATTCTGGGACTTGCTTTATCTTCAGGGGGACATCTGACTCATGGCCATAAAGTTAGTATTTCTGGTAAATGGCTTAATTCGATAAGTTATGGGCTGACTCCTGATGGATACATTAATTATGATGAGATTGAGGCTTTAGCTCAAGAACATAGGCCCAAATTAATTATTTCTGGTCATTCTGCCTATCCAAAACAGGTGGATTTCAAAAGAATTGGTGATATTGCCAAAGGTGTAGGAGCTTATCATCTATCGGATATATCTCATATATCTGGACTAGTAGCTACTGGACTACATCCTCATCCGTTTCCCGATGCTGATATAATTACCACTACCACTCATAAAATTCTAAGAGGTCCAAGAGGAGCTCTGATAATGACTAATAATCCTGACTTAGCTCAAAAAATAGATAAAGCCGTATTTCCAGGTTTACAAGGAGGACCTCACAATAATAATATTGCTGGAATTGCAATTGCCCTTGAAGATGCTCTGAAGTCAGAATATACAGAATATTGTCAGCAAGTTATACAGAATGCCCGAGCTCTAGCTAAATCTCTCCAGGATAGAGGTTTTGAAATCGTATCTGGAGGTACTGAAAATCATTTACTATTAGTAGATTTGCGAAATCAAGGGATTGATGGAGACACTTTGTCTAAAGCCTTAAATTCAGTCAATATAGAGACTAATAAAAACACTATTCCCTTTGATACGGCCTCCCCTTTTAAACCCAATGGTATTAGATTAGGAACACCAGCAGTCACAACCTTGGGGCTAAAAGAGCAAGATATGAATATAATTGCTGAGTTTATATATCAAGTTGTGAAGAATATTGATAATCAATCAGAACTAGATAATATTAAACTAAACGTAATCACATTTATAAGTCAATTTAATCAATAAATATAATTATGAATTTATTATCTGCTAAACCTATTATTGATGACATTATACCTACTATTCCTGAAGGATTGCGCTTAGCCGTCATACTAGTGGGAGAGGATATGGCCTCTAAAATTTATATTGATAAAAAGTCTAAAGCCTTACAAGAAGTAGGTGGTAAATTACAACTATTTCAATATCCTGCCGATATAGATCAGGAGGATTTGATAGAAGAGATTCAAAAACTAAATCAGAATACTGGAATTGATGGAATTATTGTACAACTTCCCCTCTCCCCTTTTATTGAAGAACATACTATTCTGAATACAATTCACCCTTTCAAAGATGCTGATGGACTTACTGATTATTGGTTAGGTAAATTATTCCAAAGTAGAATTAGTGCTAATTTAGCTCCTATTATACCAGCCACTCCTAAAGGTATCTTGATGTTATTTGACTACTATGACATTGATTTAGTTGGGAAAACAGTTTTAGTACTTAATGATAGTGTCTTAGTAGGAAAACCTCTAGCTGCAATACTACCTGCTTTTGGAGCTACTCCAATACTAGCTCACAAAGAGACTAAAGATTTAGAGAAACTAATAAACTTATCTGATATAATAGTATCAGCCACAGGCAATGCCCAGATATTGGAAGATGTTAAATTTAAAGAGAATCAGATTATAATCGATGTTGGTATTCTAAGAGACGATAATAGCAAAATCCGAGGAGATATATATAATAAAGACTTACATTTTAAAGGTCAAATTACTCCCGTACCAGGAGGAGTTGGACCTCTTACTGTATGGGCATTAATTCAAAATTTAGCTAATTTAAAAAAATTAAAGTCTTGTGAACTGAAGTAAGATGAATTTTATTTTATAGTGTGTGCGCATGCCATGACTTGAACATGGGACCTCTACATTATCAGTGTAGCGCTCTAACCAGCTGAGCTACACGCGCTTATAAAATATATTGTATCATAAATTTATTTTTTCTGCAAGATATTGTATAGGACGAATACATCGTGGAAAAATTAGAGAGGAAAGAGAAAGGAGATAAATAGTTAAGAGAAGTATGAGGACGTTTAGTATTATAATAGTAAATGTATTCTATTAAAGATTTGTTAAA
>JBIKVS010000020.1:0-3271 GCA_044356725.1 Minisyncoccia bacterium | reverse complement strand
ATATGACGCTGAGCTAACTAGCTTTTGGAATCTGTTAGATTTCTTTTTTCAAATTCATAATCCAACTACCTTAAATCAACAAGGGAACGACAAAGGCACATCATATAGGAGCGCCATATTTTATCAAGACAATGAGGAGCTAAAACAAGCCCAAGATTTTATAAAAATAGTTAATGATTCAAAAAGATGGATAGCACCTGTGGTTACAACGCTTGAAGAGTTTAAAAATTTCTGGCCTGCTGAAGAATATCATCAAGATTATCTGCAAAAAAATCCAGGAGGTTACACTTGTCATATTATTTATTTTGATAGCTATTTAGGGAAATAGCCCTCATCTGGAAGAGGTGGATAGTTTGAAAATTTATAATCTAGTTTTTGAATCAGATTTAGTACTAAATTTTATCCACCCCCGCCTTGCAGGCTTCCCCCATCCAAAGGGGGACAAAAGTAAGTTTGTAAGACTCAAATTTATATCCCCACTTTACTCTTCAGATATAGTAATATACTTTTTTAATTCAGTTTGTTTTTCTGCTTGTTTTATCAAAAAGTCTGCTAAGTCTGCTCTGCTAATTTCGCCAATCTTAATCCCTTTGAATAATTTGTTTTCAATATGGTATTTTTCTGTTAATTCCTTGTCTAATAGTCTTCCTGGTCTCACAACTGTCCAATTAAGATCTGAATTAGTGATAATTTCTTCCATTTTAGTTTTATCGTCATAAACATCTTTTAAAAATAATTTTAAAAACATCTTTACAGGCCAAGAAGCATAATTTTTACTTTCTCCAGCTCCAAATCCGGTAACTACAATAACTGGGATATCTATTTTGTTCTCCTTATTTATTTCTACAATTAATTTTGCAAAATCTGAAAAAAGGGTTGTAGCTTTCATACTCTTTCTAGTCCCCAATGTTATAATAAGAGCATCTACATTTTGAAGTGAACTCAATATGTCAGCTTTATTGGTGGCGTCACCAAGTATCATTTTTAACGATTTTTTATCTTCTATTTCAACTTCAGATCGAGAAAGTGTGGTTATCGAATGATTTCTATTTAATCCTCTTTTTACTGTTTCTAACCCTATTCCAGCCGAGGCTCCTATGATAGTTATGTTCATTTTACTTCTTTATTAATTTGAGGTTTATGTATATGACTTTATTATATCATATATTTACCCAAGCGAAAATTCTATTTAATTCTGAGGCTATGTCTGAATCTAATATTTTACCATGTGCCATTATAATTCTATTTGGGTTTAGAGATTTAATTCTGTCTATAGATTTATTTAATAGCTGATGATTACCCCAAAATAATGTTCTCTGGTCTCTAGTTGTCCCTCCATTTGGATGTAAAGCACCTCCTATATAGGCTAATGCTCGGAAAAATGGATTTATTTTATTAGGCTCAAAGTTTTCTATGATATCCGTCACAATCCAAGATTTACTAGGGATATGAAAAAAAGTATATTCAGTCATAAATCGATTACCATACATTGGTAGAATTTCTAAGTCTGGGAAATAATCCCGCTCTATATCTTTTAATTCCCTATCCCATCGTATTGATTGCCCTGCTCGCTGACTTCGCTTTTGTACTCCATCACTAGCAAAAGTAATAGCTTCCGGATAGGCTTTTTGAAAATCCTGAATATACCAATAATGAATTTTATTTGGTGAGATTAGATATTTGACATTGCCTAATTTGTCTAATTCTTGTTTCAAAGTACTGGTCAAATTAATCGGAGAATGTATCCAAAGATCATTATTAGCAAGTCTTATTACCACCATACGAGTAGTAAATGGCATCCCATAAAAATTTATTATAGGACCATCCACAATCCATAAATTCTCACTAATTGATTTCAATGTGTTTATTGGTTGGTATAAATTATCCATATTGAATTGTGTTTTAAAAATATTTTGATCTATATATTTTAACTATAACCATTTATGTAAATTTTGTCTACTGATAAAATTTATCTCCTTTCAAACTATAGTGAGAAGATGGTGGGGTAAATTCCTATATCCCCCACTCAAAGGTTCGAACGTCGTCTAGCTCGCGGAGCCAACTCCCTTTAAACAGCTTATTCTAGCTGTTTTTTGTTTTTAAATAAAAAGAGGGTGACAATGAGTATCTCATCCTATTCACTTCCAGTCATACAAATCTAGAATTTCGTATACTTCGTTTAGTGCTTTTAAATCTTTTGGGAATTCTTCTGGATTTTTAGTAACATTATTTCTAATCCAGTACGCATCTATCCCACTATCTTTAGCCGCTTGGTAGTCGTAAAAGTATGAATCTCCAATCATAAGTGCTTGGTCTTTCTTAATACCCATACTGCTAATTACTTTTAAAATAACACTAGTTTTACCCATGGGGTCATCTCCAGCAGAGGAGTGGTAGGAAGTAAAAAAATTAAGAATATTAAAATACTCTAATTTTTCCAAAAGCTCTAGCTCTGCAATTTTAGGAGGTGAGGGATTAGCTGAAACAAGAACAAGCTGAACTCCAAGTGAATTAAGAGTTTGTAAAGTCTCAATAATTTTTGGAGCCAGCTCCATATGCTCAAGATAATTTCTTTTTATTTTTGGGTGATTATATACCCAATGAGGTTTTTGAGTCCTTTTAGTAGATTTAGGATACCAAATTGTTCCATCTCCGTCTAAAAACATAACCTTCTTTGATGTTACCATATGTATAAATTATATTTACTCATCTCATTAACTATATACCTATAATTTAAAAATAGCAATAAACTATTGGGTATCTCTACTTCCCTACCACTCAAAGGTTCGGACATTGTCCTACTCGCGGAGCCAACTCCCTTTAAACAGCTTATTTTAGCTGTTTTTTGGTTTATAGATAAATAAAAATCCCCTCCACCTTGACGGTAGGGGGATGCCTTAATTGTCGGACTAGAAATGTCACGGACAAAATGAATTAATGTCGGTTCTTTCAAATAGTATACGAGTACAGAATTTTTCATCACCAATATTAGCTGGAAATAGTTCAAAACACGTCCACAGTCGCAGTCTATACCACAAATCTCCATTAAGCTCTACAGCTTTTGGCTCAATGCATGTTCTAATGTAATCTTCACCTACAGTATCCCTTAAAAATTTCCATCCTTCATCTGTGATTTGAACATAGGCGCATATTCTATAATCAAAAGCACCACTAGGGTATATAATAAATAAGTAGTGGCATATATAAGCTAAGAAATAGAATATATGAAACATATAGATATAGAAGAAAGGGTAAAAATAAGTGAATTTGT
>JBIKVS010000008.1:0-49865 GCA_044356725.1 Minisyncoccia bacterium | reverse complement strand
GAATCTAAAAGATTTTAACAAATCTTTAATAGAATATATTTACTATTATAATACTAAACGTCCTCATACTTCTCTTAACTATTTATCTCCTTTCTCTTTCCTCTCTAATTTTTCCACAATGTATTCGTCCTATACAAACCCTTGACTAAATTATAGATATAGTTTATAATAGGCAAGAGTATGTTTGACTCGTACGTGCTTTTATTAAGTTAAACAATAATAATTAAATAACACTTCTATGGCAACAGAGAAATATGAGCGTAACAAACCCCATGTAAACGTTGGAACTATTGGACACGTTGATCATGGTAAGACCACTTTAACAGCAGCTATTCTTAATGTATTAAATTTAAGAGGTAATGTTGTTACAAAAAAAGCAGTTAATGAAATTGATGCTGCTCCTGAAGAGAAAGCAAGAGGAATTACTATTGCTGTAGCTCATGTTGAGTATGAATCAGATACAAGACACTATGCTCATATTGACTGTCCAGGACATGCTGACTATATCAAGAACATGATCACCGGAGCTGCTCAAATGGATGGAGCTATCTTGGTAGTGTCTGCTGCTGATGGTCCTATGCCTCAAACTCGTGAACATATTTTGTTAGCAAATCAAATTGGAGTACCTCAAATCGTTGTATTCTTAAATAAAGTAGATCAAGTTGACGACGAAGAATTAGTAGAATTAGTAGAAGTTGAAGTTAGAGAATTATTAAGTAAGTATAGCTTTGATGGTGATAATACTAGAATCGTTAGAGGTTCAGCTCTTAAAGCTCTTGAAGCAACTGATGTTAATTCAGCTGAAGCAAAGCCTATTTTAGATCTTATCGATGCTCTAGATGAAGCTATTCCTGAGCCTGTAAGAGAGATTGACCAAGACTTCTTGATGCCAATCGAAGATATCTTCTCAATCGAAGGAAGAGGAACAGTTGTAACTGGAAGAATTGAAAGGGGTATTATTAAAGTAAACTCTGAAGTAGAAATTGTAGGTCTAAAAGACACTCAAAAGACAGTTGTTACTGGAGTTGAAATGTTCAAGAAGCTTCTTGACGAAGGTATGGCTGGAGATAATGTTGGTCTACTTCTTCGAGGTATTAAGAAAGAAGATGTTGAGAGAGGTCAAGTTCTTGCTAAGGTAGGTTCTATTACTCCTCACACTGAATTTGAAGCTGAAGTATATGTTTTGACTAAGGAAGAAGGTGGACGACACACTCCATTCGTATCAGGATATAAGCCTCAATTCTATATCAGAACTACCGATGTTACTGGTGAAATTACTTTGCCTGAAGGTGCTGAATTAGTTATGCCAGGAGATACTGTTACTGTAAAAGTTTCTTTGGTAGCTCCTATCGCTCTTAGTGATCAACAAAGATTTGCTATTAGAGAAGGTGGTCATACTGTTGGGGCTGGAGTTGTAACAAAAATTATTAAGTAGTTTCTCCGTAAGAAAAAGGTATGTCATCTAAAAAAGAAGAGTACAAGTCAATAATCAGGATTAAGATCAAAGCTTATGATTATAAGATTGCTGATCAATCCGCTGTGCAAATTATTAATACTGCTTTAAAATTTGGAGCAAATGCTGTTGGACCTATTCCACTTCCAACCTCTATTAAAAAGTACACAGTATTAAAATCTACTTTTGTGCATAAAGACTCTAGAGATCAGTTCGAGATGAGAGTCCATAAAAGATTAATAGATATTGCAGAGCCAAATTCTAAAGTTATTGACGCTCTTATGAATTTGAATTTACCTGTAGGAGTAGATATATCTATAAAGTATTTGAATTAGTAGTTAAGATGAGAGTATAAGTATGAAGTTTTCGTTTGCTAAAAAGATTGGAATGACTCAAGTGTTTGAGGGGAATAAAGTAATTCCTGTCACTAAAGTTCAACTATATTCAGATGTGAAAGTACAAGCTCTCATCGAAAATGCTAAAAATGGATATAATGCTGTTCAAGTTGGTGCTAAATACACTAAGAAAGTCAAAGACTCTTTACTCCCACGAGTGGTAAAAGAAGTAAGAGTAAAAGAATTACCTAGTTTAGAGGTAGGAGCATCCTTAGATATATCTCAATATCAAGTGGGTGATATTTTAACCGTAAAAGGAATTTCTAAGGGAAAAGGATTTGCTGGAGTTGTAAAAAGACATAATTTTGCAGGAGCTAATGCTACTCATGGTACCAAGCATACTGAGCGATCTGGAGGATCTATTGGATCTGGGTATCCAGAGCATGTTTTGAAAGGTCGTAAGATGCCAGGTAGAGATGGCTTTAAAACACAAACTCTAAAAAATATCAGAATAGTTGATATTGATGTAGAGAATAATCAATTATTATTAAAAGGATCGATTACAGGTCCTAATAATGGATTGTTACAAATTGTTGGTTAGATAATTATATGAAGATTCAAGTTGTTAATACTAAGGGGGAAGCAAAAGAGCAATATGAATTGCCTACTGAAATATTTGGTCTTAGTACCAATGATACTTTAGTACATCAAGTTTATCGATATCAGGTTCTTAATACTCTTTATCCTGTAGCTCATACTAAAGATAGGTCTGAGGTTCGTGGAGGAGGTAAAAAACCTTGGAAACAAAAAGGTACTGGGCGAGCTCGTCATGGATCAACTAGGTCCCCAATATGGCGTACAGGAGGTGTAACATTTGGTCCTACTAGTTTGAGAAACTTTTCTATATCAGTTAACAAAAAAATGAAGAGAAAAGCATTATTTATGGCTTTATCCTCAAGAGTTGCTAATGATAAGTTTGTTCTATTAGATGATTTTGCACTATCTCAAATGAAGACTAAAAATGCTTTGTCAATTTTGAATAATCTAAAATTAGATTCTACAAAAACTCTAGTAGTATTTGATAGAAAAAATAAGAATATTGAGAAATCTTTCTCTAATATCCCTAATGTTTCACTAATTCCTTTTGATTCATTAAATTTAATAGATATTTTGAAAGCAGATACGATTTTAACCGATATTAATTCAGTTGAAAGTATTAAAAGTATTTATAGCAATTAATTGTTGAGTTATGGCAAAGAAGAAAGAAGTTCAGAATGAATCCACACAAGAATTAAGACATAATACAGAGTCTTATCAAGTGTTGATAAAGCCTATTATTACTGAAAAAAGTTATTCTTTATTTCAGAACAGAAAGTATTCATTTGAAGTAGGACGAGATTCAAATAAACAAGAGATTGCAAAAGCTGTAGAATTGTTGTATAATGTAAAGGTTTCTCAAGTTAGAGTTATTAATATTAAACCAAGAAATGTATTCGTTCGAGGTAAAAAGGGAAAAACCAGTAGTTATAAAAAAGCTATTGTTTCTCTACAAGAAGGATATAGTATCACTATTTAGTAAGTATGATTAAGCACCGTAAACCTACCACTCCAGGAAGAAGAAAAAGTTCAGTAGTCGATTATCGAGCTGTTTTAACTAAAACTACTCCAGAAAAGTCTTTATTAGCTCCAATTAACTCTATGTCAGGTAGAAACTCAAGAGGAGTTATTACTGTTAGACATAAAGGAGGACGAAATAAGAGAATGTATAGATTAGTAGACTTTAAACAGAAGCGTTTAGATATTGATGCTATTGTGAAGTCTATTGAGTATGATCCTAACCGTTCTGGATTTATTGCTCTTATCACTTATACAGATGGAATTAAATCTTATATACTAGCTCCATCCAAATTAAATGTAGGACAAAGACTTATATTTAGTAAGCAAGCTCCATTAGTGGCTGGAAATCGTTTAACTCTTGAATATATTCCTGTTGGAACTGAAATTTATAATTTGGAATTATTCCCAGGTAAAGGAGGGCAAATTATTCGCTCAGCTGGTAGTGCAGGACAGGTACTTGCTGTAGAAGATAATTATGCTTTAGTAAAATTACCTTCTGGAGAAGTAAGAAAGGTACATAAAACTGTATATGCTAGCATCGGTAGAGTCAGTAATGAGTCTCATATGTTAGAAAATATCGGTAAAGCTGGACGAAATAGATGGCGAGGAGTAAGACCAGCTGTTAGAGGAAGCGCTATGAATCCAGTAGATCATCCACATGGAGGAGGAGAAGGAAGACAACCAATTGGTTTGAAATCTCCTAAAACTCCTTGGGGTAAAATTGCTCTTGGAAAGAAGACTCGTAAGAGAAACAAGTCTAGCAACAAGTTTATTATAAGTAGAAGAAAATAATTATAAGTATATGTCAAGAAGTCTTAAAAAAGGTCCATACATTGATGAAAAGCTTATTGCTAAGGTTTTAGCATTAAAACCAGGAGATTCTACTATTATCAAAACTTGGGCTCGTCACAGTACAATCACCCCAGAAATGGTTGGATTTACCTTTGGAGTACATAATGGAAAAACTCATATCTCAGTTTATGTGAAAGAGGATATGGTTGGACATAAATTAGGAGAATTCTCACCGACTCGTAAGTTTATTGGTCACGGAGGTAAGAAAGTTAAATAGTATCTTTATGGAATGGAATGCAACTCTTAAAAATCTTAGAATAAGTCCAAGAAAAGCTCGTCTTGTAGTTGATGCTGTTCGTGGAAAATCAGTTCGTGAAGCAATTTTGATTTTAGATACTGTTCACAAAAAATCTAGCTTACCAGTCAAGAAATTAATTCAATCAGCAGTAGCTAATGCTAAAAAACAAGATTCAGTATTAGAGTCTCAATTAAAAGTTGAGAAAATTTATGTAGATGCTGGAATGACATTAAAAAGATTCAGACCAAGAGCATTTGGAAGAGCTTATACTATTCGTAAAAGAAGTTCACATATTAGTCTTACTTTAGGAGAATTAGATATTGTAAAAAAGCGAAAATTAAAAGCTGAATCACAAGAAAAATCAGCTACAGAATTAGTAGAGACTAAATCTACAGAAAAAGAAGTTAAGCCGAAAGCTACAAAGGCAACAAGTACTAAAAAAGCTACTAAACCTAAAAAGTCTGCTACTGACAAAGTTACAAAAAAAACCGTTAGCGATAAATAATTTAGATATATGGGAAATAAGACTTCAGCAAATTTATATAGATTAGGAGTTACTAAAAATTGGACATCTCGTTGGTTTGGTACTGCTCGTAATTTACCTAAAGACTTACAAGAAGATGCTAAAATACGTAAATTCATCAATAAGTCATTGCCTAAATCAGGTATAAGTCATATTGATATTGAGAGAAGCCCAAGACTTATTAATATAATTATACACACTTCAAGAGCTGGTATGATTATTGGAAGAGGTGGAACTGGAATTGAATCTTTGAAAAAGAATATTAAGCAATTAATAGGAACTCAAATAGATTTGAGATTAACAGTAGAAGAAATCAAAAATCCTAATGAAAATGCCTCTATTATAGGTGAAAATATTGCTGAACAGTTAGAAAAGAGAATTCCGTTTAGAAGAGTATTGAAGCAGACTATAGAAAATGTATATCAAAGTCATAATGTGAAGGGAGTAAAAATTTTGCTCAGTGGTAGATTAGACGGAGCAGAAATGTCTCGAGCAGAGTATTTAACTAAAGGTAAAATTCCTTTAGCTACCCTTAGAGCTGATATTGACTTTGCTAAGAAAACCGCTTATACCAAATATGGAACTATTGGTATTAAAGTTTGGATTTATAAGGGAGATGTAGTAGCAGATGAAAATTAATTAACTTAAGAATAGGAGTATGTTGTTAGCACCAAGAAAGACCAAGCATAGAAAAGTTCATAAAGGAAAGCCTTCCGAAAAACTAACTGCTGCCTCTAGAGGAATAGAGCTGTCATTTGGTTCTTATGGACTGAAAGCTACTGAAGCAAAGTGGATTACTGCAAGACAAATTGAATCTGCCAGAAGAGCTATTACTAGATATACTTCTAGAGGTGGTAAAGTTTGGATTAGAGTTTTTCCTCATAAACCTATTACAGCTAAAAGTGCTGAAGTAGGTATGGGAAAAGGAAAAGGAGCGGTTGACCATTATGTAGTTAATCTTAAAGCTGGTAAAATTCTATTTGAGATTGATGGTGTTTCTGCTGAAGTAGCTGCTGAAGCTTTGAGAAGAGCTGGGGCTAAATTGCCAGTCAAAACCAAGTTTATTAGCAAGGATTAGTAAAAAAGTATTGACTAATGCTAAAAAATTAGATATAATACATTTTATGCTATATTAATGCGTTAAGAAGATCATAGTTTATGAGTAAGGAGATATACAGTACCAAATCACAGCAAGAATTACAAAATATTTTATCTGATAAAAAGATAGAATTAGGTAAATTGGTATTTGTAAAAAGTGATCCTTCTCAAAAAACTAATAGTGCGTCTTTGAAAGCTTTAAGAAGAGATATTGCTCGCATTAAAACATTATTGAATCAATCATCGAAATAATTATGTCCGATACTACAATCACATCTAATACAGTTAATAAGAGAACCCTAAAAGGTAAGGTTGTATCTACTGCTATGCAAAAAACAGTAGTTGTTGCTGTAAATAAGACTAAGTTAGATCCTTTATATAAGAAAAGATACACCGTTACTAAAAAATATAAAGCACATAATGAAAATGATGCAATTCAAGTTGGAGATGAGGTTATGATTCAAGAATCAAAGCCTTTGTCTAAGCATAAGAGATGGATAGTAATACAATAATATGATTCAGAAAGAGACTAAGTTAAAAGTAGCTGATAACTCAGGAGCAAAAATCATTGAATGTTTCAATGTTTTGGGTGGAACTCGTAAAAGATATGCTCAATTAGGAGATATTATTGTGGCATCTGTTAAGAGTGCTGAGCCTCGAGCTACTGTGAAAAAGGGAGATGTTGTTAAGGCTGTTATTGTTAGGCAATGTAAAGAATATCGAAGAGCAGATGGATCTTATATTAGATTTAATGAAAATGCAGCTGTAATTATTAATAATAGTAAAGAGCCTGTAGGAACTCGTGTATTCGGACCAATTGCTAGAGAAATAAGAGAGTCTGGATATATGAAAATTGTATCATTAGCACCAGAAGTGTTGTAATTATAGTAAGAGTATGAAGATTCGTAAAAATGACATTATAGAGGTTATCACCGGAAAGGATAAAGGTAAAAGAGGAAAAGTTCTTGAGGTTATTCCATCTAGAAACCGTATTCGTGTTGAAGGTGTTATGTTAGTTAAAAAACATCAGAAACCTCGTCAAAATGGAGAAGCTGGAACTATTATAGAAAAGCCATCCACTATACATATTTCTAATGTAGCTTTTGTTGATTCAGAAACTTCTACTCGAACCAAAGTTTCATATAAGTTATTGGAGGGTAAGAAAGTTAGATATAGTCATAAGTTGAATAAAGAATTGTAATATGTCAAGTTTGAAAACACGTTATCAAGATAGTTTGAAGCCGGAGCTAATGAAAGAGTTTGGGATAGTCAATACCTTTGCTGCTCCTAAAATAGAGAAAATCACTCTCAATGTTGGAACTGGAAAAAATTTCCGTGATGTACAAAAGTTTGAGAAAGTAAAATCGGTATTAACTACCATTGCTGCACAACAACCAATCTCAGTAGCTGCTAAAAGCTCTATTGCTCAATTTAAAACTAGACAAGGTATGACCATAGCGCTTAAGGTTACTTTGAGAGGAGAGAGAATGTATGACTTTTTAGATAGACTAATTAGTATTGCCTTGCCTAGAACTAGAGATTTTCAAGGTATTGAATCTACCAAAATTGATGCAAAGGGGAATGTAAACTTTGGTATTAAGGAGCAAATTATTTTTCCAGAATTATCGAATGAAGAACTTGGTATTAACTTTGGAATGCAAGTTAATATTACTATCTCTAATTCTAATAAGGAAAAGAGTCTTTATTTATTAAAATCAATGGGATTTCCATTTAAGCAATAATATTATACTATATGGCTACAGAAGCACACATCGCAAAATCTAAGAAGAAGCAAAAGTTTATGACTAGAGGTGTAAATAGATGTTTTAGTTGTGGACGACATAGAGGTTATATGAGAGACTTTGGATTGTGTAGAATTTGTTTCAGAGAAATGGCATCACAAGGAGTAATCCCAGGTGTTAAAAAATCTAGTTGGTAATTATAAAGATATATGAATACTTCAGACCCTATCGCAGACATGTTAACAAGAATTAGAAATTCTCAAATTATAAATAAAAGAGAGGTTTCTATTCCTTATTCTAAACTTAAGTTTGAAATTGCTAAATTATTAAAAACTAGAAAATTCATCTCAGCAGTGGAGAAAAAAGAACAAGAAAATGAATTCCCTGTAATTGTTATTACTTTGAAAAAAGATGGAATTAAAGGTATTGATAGAGTCAGTAAACCAGGTAGAAGAGTTTATTCTAAATCTCAAGATTTGCCAACTCAGTTTAAGTATGGTAAAGGAACTGTTATAGTCTCAACCTCAAAAGGTATTATTGATGCTAATACTGCAAAGAGAGAAAAACTGGGAGGGGAGATTATCTGTCAAGTTTGGTAATTAAGGTAAATATAATATTATGTCAAGAGTAGGTAAAAAGCCAATCCAAATTCCTAAAGATGTCTCAGTAATACTAGAAGATAGCATTCTAAAAGTTACTGGACCTAAAGGAACTTTGCAACAAACAGTGAGCCATCCAATTTCTTTTGAAATGGGAGAGAATGAAGTATTTGTAACTCCAAAAGAACAAATCAAAAATGTGAGCGCTTTTTGGGGATTATATAGAGCTTTACTTCAAAATATGATTACTGGAGTAACAGAAGGTTTTACCAAAAAACTAAGAATTGAAGGGGTTGGGTATAGAGTAGCTTTGCAAGGACAAACTTTAGTCTTGAATTTAGGTTATTCTCATCCAATTGAAATAACTGCTCCAGAAGGAATTACCTTTGAAGTAGAGAAAAATACTATATCAGTAAAGGGAATCAGTAAAGAATTAGTTGGACAAGTATCAGCTAATATTAGATCTACTCGACCACCAGAACCATATAAAGGTAAAGGAGTTAGATATGATGATGAGTTTGTAAGAATGAAAGTAGGTAAGAAGACATCTTCTTAATACTTGAAATATTAAGTTAAGTATGATATAGTATTGTTTATAATGTATATAGTATGAAAGAAATTTTGGATAAACAGAGGAGATTAGCAAGAAGAAAAGTAAGGGGTAGAGGTAAAATCTCTGGTACCTCCACTATTCCTAGATTAGCTGTCTCTAAAAGCAATACAAGTATCTATGCTCAGCTAATAGATGATATCAAAGGTATTACCTTGATAGGAATACATAGCAAATCCATCAATGCTACTAATAATATTACAGTTACTGACTCTGAAAAATTAGGTCAAAAGCTAGCAGAGATGGCAATTCAAAGAAATATTCATCGAGCTGTTTTTGATAGAAGAGGTCGCAAGTATACAGGTAAAATAGCTGCTTTTGCTGAAGGAGTTCGTAAATCAGGATTAAGAGTTTAATAATTATGTCAAAGAGTAAACAACAATCACGACAGCCAGAAAAAAGAGAATATGATCATAAAGTACTTGATATAGCAAGAGTAGCTCGTGTTATGGCAGGAGGAAGAAGATTCTCATTTAGAGCTGCTGTAGTTATAGGAGACAGAAATGGTAAAGTTGGTGTAGGTGTCGGAAAAGGAGCTGATACAGCCATTGCTATTGACAAAGCTATCAATGCAGCGAAGAAAAAGCTAGTTCAAATCGATGTTAGTACAGGTACAGTTGCGGTCGATGCTACTGCTAAATTTGGAAGTGCTCAAGTTATTGTAAAACCAGCAAAAGAAGGAAAAGGAATTGTAGCCGGAGGAGCTACTAGAACAGTAGTAGATTTAGTAGGTATTAAGAATATTACCTCTAAAATGCTTGGTGGTAATAATAAGCTAAATAATGCAAGAGCCACTGTAAAAGCTTTATTAAAGACACAATAGTATGCAGATTCACACATTATCTTCAAATTTATCTCAAAAATCTCGTAAGCGTATTGGTCGTGGTGGAAAGCGAGGGACATACAGTGGGAAAGGTCAAAAAGGACAGAAGTCTCGATCTGGAGCTAAAATATCTCCTTTATTCACAGGAGGAAGTGCTGCTTTAGCTGGACAAGGAAGTAGAGTGATTCATAAAAGACGAGGACAGTCACCAGTACAAGGTCATCATAGAATTGGTAATGTTAAAGGAAAAGTTGCTTATAAAGTGATTAATATAGAGTTTATTGCTAATATATTTGATAATAAAGCTATTATTAATATTGAAGCTCTAGTTGAAGCTAAGTTATTGTCTAATAGCTCTGTTAAAGTTAAAATTTTAGCTAAAAACACAGGAGATGTTATCAAGAAAAAATTCACCTTTGAAAATTTAGCAATATCTAAGACAGTACAAGATTTGTATAGCGTCTAAATTACATAGATTAGTTATATTCAATACATTGCAAGACTAATAATAGATTAAGATATAGATATGAAAAGATGGCTATATATAGCTAAAATCCCAGAATTAAGAAATAAATTATTATTAGTTTTAGGACTTTTGATTATATATAGATTAATAGCTTCGGTCCCAATTCCTGCTATTGATGTAGATCGTATTAAAGAATTTGCTTCATCTAATCAAATTTTTGGGTTATTAGATATATTTTCAGGTGGAGGATTCTCAAATTTTTCTTTAGTAGCCTTGGGTTTAGGGCCATATATTACAGCCTCAATTATAATGCAGTTATTCACAATGGTAATCCCATCTTTGAATAGATTGTATAAAGAAGAAGGAGAACAAGGAAGACAAATATTCAATCAATATACTAGAATGTTAACGGTTCCATTAGCTATTATACAAGCAATGTCTACTTTAACTTTACTCAGAAGTGCTAGTGTTATACAAGAGATCACAAGTTTACAAGTAATTACAGTAATTGCACTTATGACTGCAGGAACTATGGGGTTAATGTGGCTAGGAGAGATTATAACCAATCAAAAAGTAGGTAATGGTATTTCTTTGATTATTTTTGCTGGTATAATATCCTCTCTACCTACTACTCTTAATCAATTCAGACTAAACTTCAATAGAGCAGACATGCCAACTTATTTACTGTATTTGGTAATTATATTAGCAGTTATATATGTAATTATTTTTATTACTGAAGGTCAGCGGAATATACCTATATCTTATAGTAAAAAATCAAGGGGAGCCTTGGTAAATAGTCAAGTGGATACTTATTTACCAATGAAAGTAAACCAAGCTGGGGTAATGCCAATTATATTTGCTGTATCTTTAGTCTTATTCCCTCAAGTTATTGCTAATTTATTATTACAAACTAATATTGAATGGGTGCGTAATGTTGCTACTAATATAAACACCTTCTTAGCCAATCAAGTAGCTTATGCTAGTATATACTTTGTTCTGGTATTGATATTTACCTATGTTTATACCACTATTGTATTTGAACCAAAAGCAGTAGCAGAAAATCTACAAAAACAAGGAGGTTTTGTAACAGGTATTAGACCAGGGGAGAAAACTGCACAATATTTACAATATGTATCAAATAGAATTATTATATTTGGAGCTATATTCCTAGGATTAGTAGCAGTATTGCCATTTATAATGACAGGATTTACTGGAAATCAGTCATTAGCTATTGGAGGAACCAGTATGTTGATTGTCGTATCTGTTATTTTGGAGACAATGAAACAAATTGACTCCCAGATTATAGTTAGAGATTACGATTCTCTATAAAATAACCAAAACGGACTTATCTACAACTTGAATAAATAGACAAATTACAAAATATAATATATAATTTTATATCTTTTCTTCAGAGATCTAATGCAACAGTATATAATAAGAAAGGAATAAGTAAATAATAAAAATACTTATAAAATCATCCCTTAATATAGGAATTTATCTTGTAATTTTAAGTTTAACAACTTTGTCAATATTTTCAGCAAATATAGCTGAGAGTTTTGAGCCAGAATATGATGAAAAGGGATTTATCATTAATGATCCAAGATATCCGACTTTATCTACTGGAGATGATACTCCAATTAATAATAGTGGAATTGATGAAGAAGAGTTAAATAATATAAGAAACTCTCTTAATGAGAAACCATTTCAACTAGAAGCTAATAATATAAAATCAGGAGAATTAGCTAGTTGCTTTGATTACAATAAATCCGATAATATAAAAATTGATTTAAAGTCTAATACTGACTCTTTTGCTCCAGGAGATGCTGTTATTATTGAAGGAGCAATCAACAATAATAGTAATTCGGCGATTGTGAATGCTACAGTATATGGTAGATTAGTTAGAAATTTAGATAACCCTATTTTTAATAGGGCTTCTACTATTACCTTGGATGAATTTATTATTGCCTCAGATATCAATCTAGATGCTGGAGCATCTTATGTAGTTGATAGTATATATCAATTACCAATTAATGCTATTGCAGGAGAATATGAACTGCTACTTTATGTTTATAATAATGATAAATTTAATTTATCAGGTCTGACCTTTAGTGAATCGGTTTATGGTGGGAGAATCCCTTTTACAGTATCAGGAGAAAATAAAAATTATATTTATCTTGATAAAACAGATATTAAAGTAAATGGAAAACCTTATGATGAATTAAGTTCCTTGGAGCAATATGATAAGGGAGAGATTAAAGTAGAGACTACTTTAGTCAATGACACACAAGAATCTAGGAGAATGAAAGTTACATATAAACTATATCGTTGGGACTCTACATTTGAGAGCAACTTTATTCAGAATTTAGAAGAAGTCTATACAGTTGAACCAGAACAAAAATTACCAATTTCATATACTATAGATAATGCTACTGAACCTGTGTATGCCCTTAAGATTATATCTTTGCCTGAAGAAGAAATACAGGTAGAATCTTATAAAAGTATAGCTAATATTAGATTTGGGATTAACTCTAACCTTAGACCTAGATTGCATTTTGTAGGTTTAGACACCTATCCTATTACAAAACAAACTAATATTATAACCTGCATACATAATACAAGCTCAGAAATCGATGAAGGTCCAGTTAAGGTAGTGACTACACTTAAGAATAGTAGAAATAGAGAACTAGGCCGTATAGAATATTCTGGTCCTATTTCAGCTAGAGTTGAAGGTTTAATCTCAAAACTTTCATCATTTAACTTAACGGGAATTGTCACCCTAGAGTCTATATTATATGATAGTCAGGGAACAGAAATAGATAAAGTTAGTATTGATTATGATTGTAATAAGATTAATACAGAACTTTGTAGCCAAATAGAAAATAACTTTATCAATACTAATACAATAGTATTGATAGTAGTTATATTAATATTGTTAATAGCTATAACTATAAAATTAAAATGGAGTCATATTAAACATTATATTATTAAAAATAAATAAATCTTTATGAAATACTATAAACATATACTCACAACTTTATCATTATTTATAATATTTATATTTTCACCTGGCTTTGTACAAGCCAGAACAGTAAGTGAGACTATAAGAACTAATATTAGTTTTGATAGTGCAAGAGGAGTGTTGGAATGGTTTTGTACCGAAGGCAGAGGATGTCTAAATCCTGGTCGGGTATATCGCCTTACATTTAATAATATTGGTTCTGGATCTAATAATCCAGTGCAAGAAACATTAGTAACTAATTTAACTAAAAATATTGATTTACAAAAAGGAGGGTCTAATATGAATAGTAGTTTTAATATGTTAGTAGGGGAAACTACTAATCTACGTACAAGTTCAACTAGTGGAAACTGGTCTATTCAAGGTCGCTCGGTAGGAGTTAATATGGATGGTCAGAGATATCGTATATACAGGAGTGGGGATAGGACTCTAGAAGCTTCAGTATCCTCTCCCAGAGATAATAATTCTCCAAATTTATCTAGTTCCAATAATAATGTAATTAGTTGTAGTGGAACTAATTGTACTGCTAGAGGAGCTGGGACTGCAACTATTAGAGCATCATTTAGTAATAGTAGTGGTACAGTGAACTCTAGATTTTGGTATGAAAAAAGGAGAATATATACTTCATGTTCAACTCGCTGTGGACAAGGTTCTGGAACAGATAATACCCAAAGGATAAATGAACTTTTAACTAGTCAAAAAGACTTCTCAGCTAATTATAGCTTTCCAGATATAATATGGAATGTAACTGTGACAGTGCCAAATGATACTCCTACAGTATCGTTAAATCAACCTAGTCCTAATGGATATACAGGAGCTACATTCTCTTGGAACTATAGTGATAAAGAAAATAATCCTCAAGCTAGATATCAAATTCAGGCATCTACAGATAACATATTCTCAACTTCTGGAATAAGATTCAATCGTACTTTTTCTGGGTCTATTAGCAATAGTAATATTTCAAGTCTAATATCAGGAGTTAAGCATTATATTCGAGTTAGGGTTGCAGATAGTTATGATTCTAATAGATGGAGTGCTTGGAGCAATATTAGAGAAGTAACTCCTGAAAATTATCCAGAGCCAAATGTTAACTTTAGTTTAAGTGGAGGTAATCCTATTCAAACAGTTAATTATCCTAACTTATTGACTCTTAAGACAGGAGATAAAGTTTCTGCAAATTGGAATATAACAAATACAGTAGGAGTGATAAATGATAGCTGTAGAATAAGTACGGAAAATATAGAAGGAGGAGATACTACAAAAATATTGGATAGATCAGGCCAGTCATTTGTAACTAGTATAAATCCAACTTCAATCCCTACAAGTCCAGTTGATCAAATCTATCAGATTCGATTGCAATGTGATGGTAAGCCAGCAGCACAAGTAAGAAATATAAATGAAACAATAAGGTTAAAGGTAGAGTCATACCCAACAGTAAGTTGTAGAATAGAAGGAAATAGCACATTAAGAGAAGGAAATACCAAGGTTAGAATTATAGCTGAGGTGAGAAATGTAAATTCTTATACATGGAAAATAGGTAAATTCAGCACAGATACTAAGCCTTTAACTGGAGGTCCTAATAGTGATTTAAATTTAAGTAGAGAATTAGATTATACAGGAGTAGCTTTTGGTAGATATACCCCATGGGTAGAAGTTGCGAGAACTGATAATCCTAGTAGAACAGATAAGAAAAACTGTTCTGGAACAGTATCTAACCTAGGGAGAAGTAATATTAGAGAAGTTAATTAAGACAAAAATATCAATTAAATAACATCTCTACTTCTAAAATATAGATATAATACTAGAGATATACCCAAAGCTATAATGACAGCTATAAAGAATGCTAAATTATTATTCAAAAAATCCATTCTAGCATTCATACCCAATAATCCAATAAAAAGGGTAGAAGGGGCAAGTGTAGTAGAAAAGGTAGTTAAAGTTTTAATGTTTTTATTTAATTTATGAGATAGCAGAGTCTGATTAGTCTGGTCAAAAGCTTCAATGGCTTCTTTTAAATTCTCTGTAATATTCCAAATATGAATATTGCTAGATACAATATCTGTTATATGCTTAGATTTAACCTGATTCTCAGGAAAGTATTGAGGTATTAATCTAATTGAAGAGTCAATCACAGATTTATGGAGTCTAATAGTTTTTCTAAAATCTAGTACATCTCTTTTGACTATAGAAATTTCAGAAATCATATTCTGCTCATTTCCTTTGAAAATCTCCTCTTCAATAAAATCAATTTTCTCAGCAATACGATTAAGAGGAGTCATACAAGACGATAACATTTTCTCAATTACAAATACATATAAGTCAACAGGACTATTAAATCTAGATGTTTTGCCTTCCAAATTTGAGATTATAGTATCAATAAAATGTACACTTTCTTTGTGTGAGGTGACAAAGTATCCTTGACTCAAGATACAGTCTATTTCTACTGCCTGATTCTTTCTCAATTTTTTATCATATAACGGGTAATGCAATATCACCGCCATATAATCAGGGTATTCTTCTAATCTTTGTAAATGAATGGGGGATTTGAGAGTTTGCTCAGTTGTATCTTTTAGATTAATAATATTATCTAGATTATCTAAATCAGCTTGAATATCAGGGTTGATATCTATCCAGACAAAAGAAGAAAATTGAATTTTTTTCATATATATATTAAACTATACTTAATATAAGTTTATCAGTTATATCTTAAAAGTCAAGATTTTTATGTTTAAAACTCAATTTAATGGAGATATCCCAATCAGGGTAGATAAATTTTTGGCAGAATTTTTACAAGATATATCTAGACAGCAGGTTCAGGATTTAATTCGAGCAAAGCTTGTTCTGAAAAATGGAAGTATTGTACTTAAACCAAAAGAATTAGTTTCAAGAGGAGATATTATAAAAATAGATACTTTGACCATCAAAAAAGAAAATTTCGAAATTAATAATAATTTTAAACAAGATTTAGCAAGTAAGGTTAAAATTGTATTTGAACATAAGGATTTTCTAGTAATTGATAAACCAGCAGGGCTACTGGTGCATAAAACTAATAATATCAATTCATACTCTTTAGTAGATATACTTGTAGAAAAATATCCGGAGATTAAAGAGTCAATAGAAGATAAGCAAAGTCAAGAAGCTATATTACAACAAAGATATGGTATAGTACATCGTATAGATAAAGATACAAGTGGCTTAATAATAATAGCTCGTAATAAAGAATCTTTAGTGAGCTTAAAAAATTTATTCAAGGAAAGAAAAGTATATAAAGAATATATTTGTTTAGTTAGGGGTATTGTAAAGCTAGATTATGGGAATATTACATACCCTATTATAAGGTCAAAACTAGATCATACTAAAAGAGTAGCAGTAATATCTGATAAGCAATCTAGAGCCAAACAAAGAACAGCCCACAGTGAATATTGGGTTTTAGAAAGATATGAGGATAGTACATTATTAAAAGTAGTAATACACACAGGTCGCACTCATCAGATTAGAGTTCATACCCAAGCAATTGGACATCCAATCATAGGGGATAAACTATATGGAGGAAAACTAGAATATAGAGATAAAAATACATTAGACAGACAATTTTTACATTCATCGAGATTAAAGTTTGAATATTTAGGACAAAAATATGAATTTATATCAAATTTGACAACTGAATTAATGGTATATAAATCAACTAAAAAAGACTTATCCACAATTTAATGATTAAATATTAAAAAATAAGTATGTTATAATAATAAAGTATAATATTAATAAATAAATATGTATAGGAAATATAAGTTATTCGGAATAATATTATTAGTAATTACCTTATTAAGTCCTAGTGTAATATTGATAGCACAGGAAGAAGTGGAAGATGAGGGATTCTTAACAGAATTACAAGGACTAAATTCTTTTGGGATTAAGAGCGGAGAGATAACAGACTGTTTTGATACTTATAAGTTTGGAGTAGAAGGTATAAGTATAACAGCCGGTACAGATATCAATGAATATAAAGCATCAGATCTAGTAGAAATATCAGGTAATATAGTTAATAATAATCCATATCCAATAGTAGACATAACAGTTAGAGCAAGAGTATTAAGGGCACATCCAAACCCAGTTATAAAAAGGGCATTATATACTACAGTAGATGAATTTGTGGTATTGGAGGATATGACATTAAATCCAAATCAAGAATATCCACTACAATATTACTATAATATATCTAATAATGCTCCCACAGGAGATTATATAATACAATATTATGTCTATAATCAAAATAGATTTAACTTAAATGGGCTTTCATTTACAGAAGATATCACAGCTAATGTGACAGAGTTTAGCGTAGAAGGTAAAGCAGAACATATATATTTAGATAAAACAAATATAACCGTAGATGGACAGATTAATGACACTAGGGCATTTATAACTAATCATGAGAAAGGTAAAGATATCCCTATTAGACTGCCACTAATTAACCCAACTGGAGAATCACAGGAAATGGAGATTAGTTATAAATTATATAAATGGGATGAGATATTAGAAAGTAATTTTATAGAAGAAAAGATACAACAGTTAACAATAGGAGCTAATAGTAAAATAGATTTAGAATATTTAGTTAAGAATAATGACTATCCAGTCTATTATGTAGTTATCACAGCCATTCCAGCAGGACAAAGAGATACAGACCTTAATAAGAAGAAAACAATGGCTCATATAAGGTATTCAGTAGAAGATACTAATCGTCCTAGAGTCAACTGGGTAGGATTAGACAAAAATCCATTTGAAGGAGGAGATGTTCAATTATTAACCTGTGTACATAATACAGTCTTTCAAACAGATGAAGGACCAGTTAAAGTGCAAAGTATTGCTAGGGATGAAAAAGGCAGAGAATTAAGTAAAATAGAGTATGAGGGTATAATGCCATCAGCAATTAGTGGAATAAAGAATAAACTCAATACAGATAAAAAATTCAATTTAGTCTCAATAGAGACAAATCTATATAATGCAAGCAATGAGTTAATAGACAATATCATAACGGAGTATAAATGTGATGAGATAAGTCCAGAATTATGTTTGGTAGAATCAAAATCCACTAATATATTAAACAGAAGAAATATATTGATAATAAGTCTAATTATATTAAGTATTATAGGAGGTATAATAGGTTATAAAAGATATAAGAAGTTAAAGAATTAAATATATGAATATGATAACCCAACTCAAATCTAAAAATGTAATTATATATATAATAATTTTATTAGTAATATTATTAATAATACCTCAAAACAGCTATGCTTACTATAGAGCTGATCATCCACCAGAAACTAATAAGGTTGCATGTAAGGATAAATGTGATGATGGTAACAATATCTTAAGTGTAAAAGGTATAGTAGGAGGTCTTTATGGAGCTGCTAAAACTAAAGCATTTAACATGGTTAGATCAGACGATGGTAAAAATTTAAATAATACTGGCTCCAGTGTCCCGCAAGGATCAACATTGACTTATACTAGATATGATAATAATGACGACTCTAAGAAAGCTAAGGGCGAATGGCATTTCGAGGGGGGTACCTATGATTCACCAGATATGGATGGTCAATGGCGTGAATATAATATTAGAAAAGAGGAAACATATCAAGAATGTACATGTGAAAAATATAAATGTACTAAAAGGAAAGAAAAATGTACAAAGCAAAAGTGTGAAGATGAGTGTACAGAACGTTCTAAAACTGAGTGTGAAAAATATAAATGTGAAGAAAAGAAAAACTCTAGTAATAAAACAGTTGAGATAAAAGTAGATCCACCTTCTAATAATAATCCAGAGAAAGTTGAAGGAAGTGGAGCAGTTACTTGTAATAATAATACAAGAGTATGTACAGCTACTGGGTTAGGAAATGCATCTATTAAATTAACTTTTCCTAAAGTCACTGCAACGATTAAAGCTAAGTTAAAGGGAGAAAATAGAGCTGAGGATACATCTGAATTTAAATTTAATGAAGTTGAATTTACATATAACTTTACAGTGTATGATCCCAATAGACCACCGGTAGTAAGTAGCTGTGGGGCAAGCAATGTAAGTTATAATGATGGAAGAATAACATGGAATTATACAGATCCCGATGGAGATTCACAGAGGGAAGCTCATATACAAGTATCTACCACATCTAATTTTACAAATCCTGTAGTTAATACTGTGAGATATGATAATAGAACAACATTAGATATTGATGGGTTAATCCATGGGACTAGATATTACTTTCAAGTAAAAGTTAATGATGGTAAAGTGGATAGTGTTTGGAAAAATTGTGGTAGTTTTAATACTCCTCCTAACAATCCACCTAATCTAGATAGGCTAAGTTGTAGCGCAACATCAGGAGAAACAGATTACGAAAGAGCTAGACTAACATGGGACTACACAGGAACGGATGAGCCAGATGATCAATTAGTAGTAAAAGCAAGGTATAAGCGTAACCCTGAAGACACTATCTGGACTACTTTAAATTTACCAAATAATGCTCAAGGAGCAAGAAATATAAATGATCTCATATCAGGATTCAAGTATCAAGTTCAAATAAGTCTAAATGATAATCGAAATAGTCACTTAGGAGATAGATGGAAAGGATGTGGTAATGTAACACCACCAAATTATCCAGTACCAACTTTAGAACAGTTTAATATAAGTGGAGGGAATCCTGTAAGAATAACTCAGTATACCGATAATCCTAAACGATTAACACTTAAGACAGGAGATCGTGTTTCTACAAATTGGAATATAAAAGATAGTGTTGGATTGCAATCATGTTCATTATCTACTTCGGGTGGAGGTAATTTACCTTCATCGGTACCAGGACAATTAGGAGAAGAAGACTTTAGAAACTCATTATCAGAGATAGGATTTAATAGAAATATAAATAACAAAACAGTCCCTACAATTACAGAGGATAGCACATATAATGTCAATTTAAACTGTACAGGTAGACCTGCTAAGACAATAAGAACTATAGATCAGACAATAAATCTTAAAGTAGAGTCATGGCCTAGGATAACGAGTTGTAGTATAGATGGTAATAGTACAGTACAAGAGGGGCAGACTAGTATAAATATTAAAGCTACAATAGGGAATGTAAATTCTTATACATGGAAAATAGGTAAATTCAGCACAGATAATAATCCTATAACTGGAGGTCCTTCTACTAATTTAAATCTAAGCCAAACACTAGATTATACAGGACTTGCTTTTGGTAAATATAGACCATGGGTAGAAGTTGCAAGGTCAGATAATACTAGTAGAACAGATAAAAAAGACTGTACTGGCTCAGTATCAAACTTAGGAAGTAGCAATATTAAAGAAGTTAATTAATCTAGGTTGACTCTATATTAGACTAGATATACAAAGAAGTATTGGATAACAATACTTCTTTGTGGTATAATTGATAAAAGTAATAATAATTATAAATTATGAAAAATAGAATATTAGTGACAGGTGGGGCTGGGTTTATGGGGTCATATTTTATTAAATATTTAATCTCCAAACACCCTTACATTGAAATTGTGAATTTAGATGCTCTTACTTATGCTGGTAATTTGGAAAACTTATCTAGTCTGGTGGATAATGGTAGGTATAATTTTATACAAGGAGATATTACAGACATAGCTTTACTGGATAAATTAGTACAAGAGAATAATATTGAGTTAATTATAAATTTTGCAGCTGAAACACATGTAGATAATTCTATAAAATCCCCATTAAAAGCGGTAAATACCAATGTTATGGGAGTGGCTACAATTTTAGAAATTGTCAGAAAATATAATATAGAACTATTACAAATCAGTACTGATGAGGTGTTTGGAACTACTGATGAGGGGTATTTTAATGAGTTATCTTCGTTCTTACCTAATAGCCCTTATTCTGCAGGCAAAGCTGGAGGAGACTTATTATGTAGAGCCTATCATGAGACTTATAATACTAATGTAATAGTGACTCACTCTTGTAATGTTATGGGACCAAATCAATATCCAGAGAAACTTATCCCTTTAGCTATTACTAATCTTATGGAAGATAAGAAAATTCCACTTTATGGTGATGGACTTAATGTTCGAGAATGGATTTATGTAGAAGATCATTCGAGAGCCATTGAATATATTATTGAAAATGGTATTCAAGGAGAAGTATATAATATAGGGACAGGTTATGAAATCACTAATTTAGATTTGATTACTAAACTATTACAGAATTTCGGGGCTAATATTGACAAAATTGATTATGTACAAGATAGACCTGGACATGATAGAAGATATGCAATTGATAGTACAAAACTTAGAAATCTAGGTTGGAATCCGTATTTTGACTTTGATACTGCAATTCGTAAAACCATAGATTGGTATAGAGATAATAGAAGTTGGTGGGAACCACTAAAGCATAATAAGTCTAATTAATATAATATGAAAGGTTTAATTGCAGCAGGAGGAAAAGGTACTAGATTAAGGCCTATTACTACTAATCGTAATAAACATACAATTCCTTTAGCCAATCAAAGTATGATTGAGCTTGCTGTCAATAAATTAGCTCAGGCAGGGATTGCAGATATTGGCATTATTATTAATCTTAATGATTCTGAATTAGAACCAATTCTTGGTGATGGTTCTAAATATGGAGTTAAGATAAGCTATATTGAGCAACAGGGTGGAGCCTTAGGAGTAGCTCATGTAATTAAGGTTGCTAGAGATTTTCTTGGAGAAGAGGATTTTGTATTCTATTTAGGAGATAATATTATTCTAGGAAATGTTAAAGATTTTGTAGATACTTTCTATGACCAAAAATTAAATGCTCTCTTAGCTTTATCTAAAGTAAAAGATCCAGAAAGATTTGGAGTTCCCAGAATAGATAATAACCGAATCGTAGAAGTGATTGAAAAACCAGACAATCCACCTAGTCAATATGCTGTGGCGGGTATTTATGTCTATGATAAAAATATTCATAATATTATAGAAAATTTACCTCCTAGTCCGAGGGGAGAGTATGAAATATCTGATGCCCATACTGAGCTTATTAAACATGGCTTTGAAGTCGGTTTCTCTGAGATTACAGGTTGGTGGAAGGATACAGGTAAACCTCAAGATTTATTGGAAGGTAATCAATTATTATTGGGGCAAATCAAGTGTTTAGATATTCAAGGAGAATTAGGTCAAAATGTTACCGTAGAAGGCAATGTAATAATAGAAAAGGGAGCTCAGATTAAAGGTAAAAGTTTTATCAGAGGCCCAGTTATTATCGGTAGAGATTCTATAATCGAGAATAGTTATATTGGACCATACACCTCCATTGGATATGAGTGTAAAATTGAAAATACAGAAATTGAACATTCCCTTTTAATGCATAATATTACTATTGACAGCTCTAAGAGAATAGTAGATAGTATTATTGGGAATGGGGTAATGATAACTGATAAAGAAAACACTTTCCCTAAAGGTCACAAGCTAGTTATTGGGGATAACTCACAAGTAGAATTATAAAGTCAAATATTATGAAAGTTAGAAAAGCAATTATCACGGTCGCAGGATTTGGGACTAGATTTTTACCAGCTACTAAAGCTCAACCTAAGGCTATGCTTCCATTGGTAGATAAGCCAATTGTACAATACTTGGTAGAAGAGGCAGTCAAGGCAGGTATTGAGCAAATTATATTTGTCACAGGTAAAGGTAAGAGGGCTATTGAGGATCATTTTGATTCCCATTTTGAACTTGAATATCTATTAGAACAAAAAGGGAAAGAAGAAGTCTTAGGTCAGGTTAGAGACATAGCTGATATGGCAGAATTTTTCTTCGTTAGGCAAAGATATGCACGCGGGAACGGAGATGCGGTTTTAGCCACTAGAAGTTTTATAGGAGATGAGCCTTGTGCTGTATTATTCGAGGATGATATAGTTGCCTCAGATATACCAGCTATCGGGCAGTTAATTGAGGTATATAATAGGTATCAAGACCCAGTTATTGCTTTGACAAAAGTGCCTCATTCTGAAGTATTCAAGTATGGTATTATTGAGGGAACGCAAGTTAATGATAGATTGTTTGAAATTAATCAATTTGTAGAGAAGCCAAAACCAGAAGATACTAATTCAGATTTAGCAGTTATTGGAAAATATATTATCACTCCAGCTATTTTTGATAAATTAGAGCAAATGAAAAACTCGGTCACAGGAGAGCTAGGATTAGATCATGCTTTTATAGAAATATTAAAAACCAACCCACTATATGGCTATGAAATAGAAGGTAAACGATATGATTGTGGAGATAAATTAGGTTATATACAAGCTGTCATAGACTTTAGCTTACAACATCCTGAAATAGGGTCAAAAGTCAATGAGCATATAAAGCAGATTAAAATTTAATAATAGTGTTAGTGAAAAAGATGAGAAACATCATAGGTATTGTTTTAAGCTTGAAATTTATTTTGTCTCCCTTAGGAGGGAGTACCCGTAAAAAGGCTTTAGCCTTTGGGAAAGGGGGCGGGAAAACGGGAGTTTTCCTGTAGAGGAAGGTTGGGAAACCGAGAGGTTTCACAGGAGCACATTCTATTTGCGACGGGGGAGGGAGGACTATACTTAAAATACTAAAATATTAGAATAAACTTTATAACAACAACATTAGACTTAGTCCTCCTCCGTCACCTACGGTGCCACCTCCTCCAAAGGAGGACAGTTACTCACCTAATACTCGGTTTATTTCTTTAATTTGTTTATCCCATTTACTTAATAATTTATCTACGATGTATTCGTCCTATACAAATAATTGACAATATTATAATAATATGATATAATTACTACTAATAAATGTATAAATTTTTTATTTTCAATTATGTTAAGAATTAGATTAGCTCGAGTTGGTAAGAAGAATACCCCTATTTATAAAGTTGTAGTGGCTGAGAAAACACGTCCGGTGAAAGGTAAATTTATTGAGTCTTTAGGTATGTATAATCCTGGTAACAAAGATAATACCTTGAATGCTGAGAGAATTAAATATTGGATTTCTGTTGGAGCTCAACCTTCACAAACCGTGCATAATCTTTTAGTTAAAAACAATATTATTGAAGGATCAAAAATATCTATCACTAGAGCTAAAGTTAAAGAATCAAATTAATTTTAAATACAGACTTTACTAATCAGGAGTAAATTAGAGTTCAATTCTCTAGAGTCTACATTTTTTTAGAGTAAAACACATTTCTGTTTGAAAACACACTTTATTTTATATTATAAGCAGATTAAAGAAGCTCTTAAAGAAAATAATAATAATTTTATTAAATATAGTATATGATGCAATCAAAAAGATTTCATACTAAAGCAAATGTACGTACTAATCGTTCACGTGCTCAGGGTAAAAATTTTGCCCAAAAAAGAACAATTCCTGAGACTTCCAGACAAGCTCTGAAGATAATTCCTTTGGGAGGATTAGATGGAGTTGGTAAGAATATGTATATTTTGGAACAAGAAAATGATATTCTTATTATAGATATGGGGCTTCAAATGCCGGGAGTGAATCAACCTGGAATTGATTATCTTATTCCTAATACTCAATATCTTAAAAATAATATTAGTAAAGTTAAAGGAGTTGTACTAACTTCTCCACATCCAGACCATATTGGAGCGGTGCCTTATCTTTTGCATTTATTCCCTAACCTGCACATTTATGCCACTGAGGCTTTATTTGCTATTTTAGAGTCTCGGCATGACTTTTATTCGCAAGGTATAAAGTATAAAAAACATATTATCAAACCATATAATTCAATTAGAGTGGGGTCATTTAAAGTTAATGTTTTCCCAACCCCATTTAATGTGATTGGATCTATTGGACTATGTGTATATACTATGCAGGGTAAAGTTTTTTACTTATCTAGTTATAAATTAGATAGTAAAACATCAGATAAATCAGAGTTATTAGATTATATTAGAGATTTAGCTGGCTCAGATGCCTTTGCCTTATTAACCGGTAGTGTGGCTAGTGAATCGCAAGGATTTGCACCTACAGAAGCATCCATAGAGTCACATATCAATTCAATTATTGCTAAAAACACAGGTACAGTTTATATTTCTACTTTCCCATCGATGATTAGTAGAATGCAGCAAATTGTAAATTCGGTAGAAAGTAATAATAAACATCTATTCATTGAAGGTAAGAGTTTACTTAATACATTTAATACATCTCGTAAAAAAGGACTTATTAAGATAAAATCCGGAACTATTGTTGGTCCGAGTGGCTTGTCTGAGATACCAAGAGAAAAGTTGGTAGTATTAATTGCTGGTTCTCATGGAGATGATATTCCTCATTTAATGAGACTGGCTAATGGAGACCATCAGGCCTTTAGCATTCAGACTGGTGACATTGTAGTGTATCCAGCTGATTTGGTTCCAGGAAATGCTAGATCTGTATCAAAAGTTAATGATAACTTTGCTAAATTAGGAGCTTTTGTAGAATATTATCAGGAATTAGATACTAGATATGGATCCTATGCTAGATATGAAGATACTTTGGCTGTACTAAAAGCTGTAAGGCCAAAATATTATATTCCTATTACAGGGTCTCATCACTTACTAAGATCCAATGGAGATATTGCGATTAAAGGAGGTTATCCAGACCGTAATGTTGTAGTAGGTATGAATGGCAAAGTAATACTATTTGACTATAAGCAGAGAAGAATTACTCCAGAAAAAGTACCAGCTTCAGATATAATTGTAGATGGTCTTGGAGTTGGAGATTTAACTAATGTAGTTATTCACGACAGAAAATCTATGGCAGAGGAAGGTATATTACATATTATTGCTTTGGTGGATTTGCAATCTAGGAGTATGTTAAATGATATAGTCTTAGAGTCTAAAGGTTTTGTAGATAATGAATCATCATCCAAATTATTTGATGAAATTAAAGAACAAGCAAGATTGATCATTACTACTTTAATTCAAGAATCTGATGAAGTTAACTTAGATTATGTGAGAGATGAAGTGAGAGAAAATATATCTAGATTGCTGTTGACCAAAACTGAAAGAAGACCAATGATTTTACCAATAATAATTAATGTTTAATATGAAAGCTAATAACTCTAAGATGAAAAGAGGAACTACCTTTGTGAAGGATTTAAGCCACAAAGCTGACCAGTATCTTAATGCTAAAGAACCATTTGATACGAAAGATAATATTTTAAAAATTATTCCCTTAGGTGGGTCTGAAGAAATTGGAGGAAGAAATATGACCGTAATAGAATACGGTAAAGATATTCTTGTAATAGATATCGGTATGAAATTCCCAGAAGAGGATCAACCTGGAATTGATTATATTATCCCTAACCCTAGCTATTTTAAGGGTAAGGAAGATAATATTAGAGCTGTTTTGATTACTCATGGACATATGGATCATATTGGAGGAGTTTCTCAAGTAATGTCTATGATTGGAAATCCTCCTATTTATGCTCCAGCCTTACCTTTAGCTATGATGCAAAGAAGACAAAGTGAATTTACCAATTTACCTTCACTGAATGGACATGTTGCTAAACTTAATGAAAAGTTGAGATTTGGAGTCTTTACAGTTACATTTTTGCATATTAATCATAGCATTCCAGATTCAACTATGATCAAAATTGAAACTCCAGAAGGTGTGATTCTACATACAGGAGATTTTAAGATTGATGCAACTCCTGTTGGAGAAGCCCCAGCAGACTTAGAAATGTATAAAAAAATTGGAGATGAAGGAGTATTATTGTTACTCTCAGACAGTACTAGTGCCTTTAAACCAGGTAGATTAGTATCTGAAATGACTATTCAGAATAATATTGACCATATATTTGAGAATGCTACGGGTAAAATTATTGTGACTACTTTTTCTAGTACTTTGAACCGTATTCAGCAAATGATTAATTTATCTGAGAAGTATAATCGTAAAGTAGTAATTGAGGGATTTAGTATGAAAACTAATATTCAGATTTTACATGAAATAGGCTATGCTAAATTCTCTCCACAGACTATAATTACCGCTCAGGAGGCTAGTAAAATGCCAGCCGAGAATTTAACAATAATCTGTACGGGAGCTCAAGGAGATGAGAGGTCAGCCTTAACTAGAATGGCTAATAAAGAGCATCGTAACTTTCAAATTGAACCGGGAGATACGGTGGTATTTTCATCCTCTGTGGTGCCTGGGAATGAAGAATCGGTACAAAAAATTAAAGATGCATTAGCTAAACAAAGAGCCAATATTATTCACTGGAAAATGATGGAAGTTCATGTGTCTGGGCATGCTCATAAGGACGACTTAAAGCAGTTATTAGAAATCATTCGTCCCAAATATTTACAACCTATTTATGGAGATTTTTATGCTCTCAAATCACATTCAGATTTAGCACAAGAAGTTGGTATGTCAAGAGATAATATCCTACTCACAGATAATGGAAGAGTAATTCAGGTGTATAAAGGTGAAGCAAGAGTAACTACTGAGAAAGTCAATGCCAGCAATATGATGGTTGATGGTCTAGGAGTAGGTGACTTAAAAGAAGTTGTTATTAGAGATAGGCAATCTTTAGCTCAAGATGGAATTTTGACTATTGTTATACTATTAAATTTACAGCAAGCTAAAATTATAAGAGACCCAGAAATAGTATCTAAAGGTTTTGTACATATTCAAACTTCGACTAAATTACTAGATTCTATTAAAGAAAAAGTTAGAGAAAATATTGAGCAAAAATTAGCCAAGGGGGGTGAGAATCAAAGTATTGAATATTTACAACAAGCTATTCGAGAAGATTTAGGTTTATTCCTATTCAAAACCACTCATAGAAGGCCAATGATTATACCGGTGATTATAGAGGTCTAATTATATGGCTATTATACATCATAGTGAGGCCTATTTGATTAAACAAATAGATTTACCAGATGTAGATAGATTGGGGGTGTTCTATACCAAAAATTATGGTAAACAAACGCTATTATTAAAGGGGATTAAAAAATCTACCTCCAAGTTACAATATAGATTATATGATTGGGGTAAGTCAGAGATAGAGTTTATTGTAGGCAGGAATACATCTCGTTTAATTGCGATTAAAGATTTAGATTCTTATGCTGATTTATATTTAGACTTAAAGTCGACCGCTTTAATGGGGGTGATTTTCGAGTTATTAGATCAGCTCACTGATGAAAATCATACAGATACACAAGTCTTTGAATGTATTGAATACTATATAGAATTAGTAAAAAAACACTCTAATCAATATCAATTGGTGATTGGATGGTTATTAACTAGACTATTATACTCTTTGGGATACGGAATTAACTTGTCACATTGTGTAGTCACGGGAGTGACTAAAGCTAAAGATTTTGGTATTAGTATTCGGGCTGGAGGCTTAGTTGTATCAGATTTAAAGATTGACTTTGAAGATTATGTGCCTATTAGTAGTGAATTAATTTATATATTAAGACAATGGCAAAAAGGTGTTTGGCTAGAAGCTAAAGATTTTCCGTGGAAGCTTGTACAATATCAGCTCAATTGGTATCGTTTGAAAAGTAACTCCTTGAATCTTATTAAGTAAATATGATATAATTAATTTTAGATATAATTAAATAAAATAAACATATGGCATTGGAAGATATTGAGAAGCAAATTTATAAGAAAGAAAATCAAGCTGAATTAGACAAAGAAAGAGTTAATAACACTCCTTATAGTGTTTATGCTAAACATAATCAGCCCAATCCTACTGAGTTTAAGCCATTTGAAGAAGCAGCACAACCTTTTTTTCAAAAGCATAAGAAAAAAATCACACTTTATAGTATTATTTTAACTGGATTATTAGGAGTTGGGCTTGTCATAGGCTTTTTTTATCAGTTGAATCAGCAAAGATTTTCAGATAAACGAGTAGTCTTGGAAGTATCAGGTTCTAATCAAGTATCAGCTGGGGAAGAGGTCTTATATACTTTGACATATAAAAATGATAATTTAGTAGCTCTTAAAAATCCTACAATAACAGTAGAGGTCCCAAATGCCTTGATAGATTCCTCCTTAGATATATTAGGCCAAACTAAATCTGAAATTAGAGAATATGAATTACCAGACTTAGAACCTCGCTCTAAAGGAGAGATTGTAATTAAAGGTAGATTAATAGGAGAAATAGGAAGCATCCACAATATTAAGGCTAAACTTAGTTATGTTCCAACTATTCTGACATCTAGCTTTGAGTCTAAAACTGAGTTTGCAACTACGATTGCAGATAGTCCAGTTATAGTAGATATACAAGCTCCACTACAAAGTGTGGGAGGAGATGTTGTTAATTATGTTATATCTGTTAACAATCGAGGTAATGATGATCTGAATAATCTAGAACTACAGTTAGAATATCCAGATACTTTTGCATTTACTTCCTCAACAGTTCCAGCCACCGGCAACTCTAAAAATATATTTGTAATTCCAAGTTTAAAATCAAAATCGTCATATGAATTTACAATAGCTGGAAATTTAGGTGGTAATCAACAAGAAATTAAAATTATAAAAGCCAAGATAGGGGAATCTAGACAGGGTGCTTTTACTCTTTACTCTAGTAGTCAAAAGTCTACTACTTTAGGCTCTCCTTATGTAAGCATTGTACAAAGAGTTAGTCCAACTATTGCTTTGGCTGGGGATAGTTTGAATTATACTGTAACATTTAGAAATAATACTCAAGTTAGAATAGGGGAGGGTTTTTTAAAGGTACAATTAGATAGTAAATTATTGGACTTAAGTAAATTAAATGTTAGAGGTGCAGAGTTTGACCCTAGTACTAATACTATTATATGGAGAGCTAATGCTATTCCTCAACTTAAAACTTTTGGTCCAAACGAACAAGGTGAAATTAGCTTTAATATCCCAGTTAAAAGAACAATTCCTATCGAAAATTTTCAAGATGTAAATTATATTATTAAAACTAATGTTACCTTTGAAAGTAATGAAGTACCTACAACACTAGGAGTCAATAAAATTATTCAGGGAAATTCTAGTGAAGTAAAACTAGCAACAAGAATGATACCAAAAGCCTCAATTTCTTATGTTAGTAGAGATAGTTCTATTATTAATACTGGTCCTATGCCATTAAAATTATCTCAAACTACCACTTTTGCAGTTAGTTTAGAGATACAAAATCTAACTAATGATGTATCAGGAGTTGCTTTTAGAGCTACTCTCCCAGAAAATGTCGTTTGGACAGGAAAAACAATTACTACAAATGGAGATTTAACTTACAATGAGAGAACAAAAGAAATTATATGGAATGTTGATAAAGTTCCAGCTAATACAGGATTATTAAGGCCACTATATAGAGCAGTATTCCAGATAGGAATTACCCCTACTATTAATCAAGTGGGACGAACCCCTCAATTATTAAGTGGAATCAATTATACAGGAAAAGATGACTTTACAAGTATAGATTTATCTGGTAACCTAGAGGCAGTTATAGCTAATGATGTTGCAAGAGACCTCACTGTAGAAGAGTAATTATGTTTGAACTTAAAAATACCGTACATAGCTTAAGGCATGGAATACTAGATGCTGGTAATGCTAAATTAAAAACTCCATTTTTTATGCCTGTAGCTACAAAGGGTAGTATTAGAGGTATTGGCAATCAAGAGATGAATCATCAATTTGATACCAATATTATTTTGATGAATACTTATCATCTCTATCTAAAACCAGGCTATGAATTAGTAAATAAATTAGGAGGTCTTCATAAATTTACAAATTGGCCAAAAGCTATTTTAACAGATAGTGGTGGATTTCAAGTATTTAGTTTATCTAAAATTAATAAAATCACAGAAGAAGGAGTTTATTTCAGGTCTCATTTAGATGGTAGTGAACATCTTTTAAGTCCAGAAGAATCTATCAGAACACAATATTATCTGGGCAGTGATATAATTATGGTTTTAGATGAATGTCCTCCTGGAGGCTCAGATAGAGCATATATCTTGAAATCTTTAGAATTAACTACTCGTTGGGCGAAAAGGTCCAAAGATGAGCTAGAAAGATTACTACAAGCTAACCCTAGACCAGATCAATCTAGACCACTTTTATTTGGTATTGTACAAGGGGGGATATATGAAGATTTAAGAAAATTAAGTTTAGCTCAATTACAAGAAATTGGTTTTGATGGGTATGCCATTGGTGGAGTATCAGTAGGAGAATCTAGAGAAGAAGTCTTAAAGGTTATACAATGGACGGCACCACTTTTACCAGAAGATAAGCCAAGATATTTGATGGGCTTAGGTAAACCAGAGGAAATTGTTTATGCAACATCGCTGGGAGTAGATATGTTTGATTGTGTAATCCCTACTAGAGAGGCTCGTCATGGCACAGTTTATATTTGGAAATCAAATAATAAAGAGCAAGATGTCCATCAATATTTAAGAGATTTAGAAGCTACTAACCAAGATGCTAAACTCCCAGTAAATAAATTCTTTGATATTCTTAAAATTCAAAATTTAATACATAGAGAGGATACTAGTTCTATTGACCCTTATGCTGAGTGGCAAGGTTCTCAAGACTATAGTAGAGCATATATCAGGCATTTGTATAATGTGAAAGAGCAATATGCATTAGAATACCTTAGCCGTCATAATTTGCAGTTTTATTTAGAAATGATGACATATATACGATCATTTAAAGTTTAGATTTTTATGAAGATAGGAGTATTATGGTTCCCAGCATGGGCTTCAACAGAGGATGATTTGCAAGAAATGATGGCATATCTAAATCAATATCATATAGAATGTCATAGTATAAATCTAAAAGGGCATAACACAAAACCTGCCGATTTGCATGGAGTTAAATATCAAGATTGGCTTCAACAAGCAGAAGAGGCTTATGTAGAGGTATCGCAAAAATGGGACTATATTTTTGTAGGGGGGCTTTCTATGGGAGGACAATTAGCTTTGTATTTAGCCTCTAAATATAAAGTAGATGGGGTGATTACTATTGGAACGCCACTTAAAATTAAAATACCATTTATCATAAGGTACTTATCACATTTATTACAATATATACCATATAGAATAAGTAGGAGAAATACTTTTCTATCCAAAAGAATAAAAAAAATAAATCTTTCTCGCAAAGGAGCTTATAGGAATTTTCCAATTAGTTCTGTAGCACAAGTATGTTTTTTAACTAGAAAGACAAGGCGAAAATATATTCAGTATATAAGTTCTCCCATACTTTTAATTCAATCTAAAACAGATCATGTAGTTCCTAATTATAATTTAGATATATTCCAAAAAAAGCTGAAAACTCCATCCCAAAATATTCATATTATGTGGGTGAAAGATGCATATCATTTAGTTAATCTAGATAAAGATAAACACAAGGTATTTAATGCAATATATGAATTTATCCAAAAATACAGTATAATACAAGAATATAAATAATATACATATATGTCATATTTAGTCTTTGATATCGAAACCATTGGAGATAGTTGGGATACCCTAGATCCAGAAACTCAGATTTATTTATTAAAATATGCTGAGACCGAAGAGCAGCAAGAATTAGTCAAAAACACTTTAGGATTATACCCACTCACGGGTCAAATTGTAGCTATTGGTCTTTATGACCCTGATAAAGATATAAAAAGTGTATATTTACAAGCCCCAAAAGGTAACTTAGAGGAAAGATATGAAAAGGAAGGAGTGCATTATTTAGTAGGCACAGAAGCTGAAATACTAGAAAAATTTTGGATAACTATTCGTAAATATAGCACCTTTGTCACTTTTAATGGTAGAGGTTTTGATTGCCCTTATATTTTGATGCGATCGGCAGTACATAAAATTAAACCAACCAAAAATTTAATCCCTTATCGTTATTCAGATAAAGAACATATAGATCTTTTTGACCAATTAACTTTTTATAATACCACTAAGAAATTCAATTTAGATTATTTCTGTAAAAGATTTGGAATAATTAGTCCTAAAAGTGAAGGTATCACAGGACTAGATGTGCCAGAATTATTCAATAAAGGAGAATATCAGCAAATAGCTGAATATTGTATGCGAGATGTCATCGCTACTGGCGAGCTATTCCAAATTTGGCGTGAATATATAAAATCCACAATATGAGTGAAGTAAAACCTACATTATCAATTGTAATTTTGGCTTGGAATAACAGGCAAGACCTACAAAATTGTGTAGAATCAACCCTTAATACTTATCAGGAGTATTTTCAGCTAATAATAGTCGATAATGCCTCAACTGATCAAACAACTGAATATCTAGCTCAGATAAAACAAGATTGGGATTTTACTAAATCAGAACTCAATATTATTCCCAATAGTAGTAATTTAGGTTATGCTGCTGGTAATAATGTAGCTTTGCCATATATAAAAGGTAAATATACTCTTTGGCTTAATCAGGACATAGTAGTACAAAAACATAGTATAGAGAAGTTAATCCAATATTTAAATACAAACCCAGACTATGCAATGGTAGCTCCACAATTACAATATCCAGATGGTAGTATACAAAAAAGTTGTCGTAAATTACCAACTTTAGGGCATATTTTGAACTCTATTATAAAATGGAAATGGGATGATAAATTTGACTATAATCAAAGCCAAGATTGTGATCAACCTATGGCCTCAGCTATTATGATTAGAAGTAATATTATGCAAGAACTAGAAGGATTTGATGCACATCCTGACTATTGGTTGTTTTTTAATGATGTAGATTTATCCAAAAAACTACAATCTAGAGATTATAAAACCTATTATTTGGCAAAGTCAAAAATGTATCATAATCACGGAGCTAGTACCAAACAACTATGGAATATTAAGAAAAGATTGTATTGGCAGCGGGGGTTTAATAGATATTTTACTAAGTGGCATTATAAGAATTGGGGAGGTAAAATAATATTATATTCTTTTTCAAGCTTACTTTTTATACTATTACTAACAAGAGATACAATTAATTTTTTTAAAAAATAATAAAAATATGATATAATCAATCACAAGACTAGAAAATTGAATTTATGATAAAAACCAGAATCGCACCATCTCCTACAGGAAATTTACATATAGGTACAGCTAGAACAGCTTTATTTAATTATTTATATGCTAAAAATCAGCAAGGTAAATTCGCAATTAGAATTGAGGATACAGATATTGCCCGTTCCACTAAAGAGTCAGAGCAAGACATTATAGAGGGTTTAGAATGGCTAGGACTAATACCTGATGAGGGAGTCTCATCACAAGGAGAGCTTGGAGATTTAGGTCCATATAGACAAAGTCAGAGAGCTGAAACTTATAAGCCATATCTAGAACAACTATTAGCCAGTGGAGATGCTTATTGGTGTAATTTAACAGAACAGGAGTTAGATGCAATGAAAAATCAAGCCGAGCAGCATCAACAGCAATTTGTATTAAGGTCTCCATATAGAGAGCAAAAGATTGAACCAACTGAGTATTCCGTAATTAGATTCAAAGTCCCAGATACCAAAATCATTTTTGAAGATAAAATCAAAGGTAAAATAGAGCTTGACACTTCATTGCTTGGAGACTTTATAATCGCTAAAAATTTAGAATATCCTCTATATAATTTTGTAGTGGTAATCGATGATGAATTAATGCAAATTACCCATATTATTAGAGGAGATGACCATATAGCCAATACACCAAAGCAAATTTTAATTAATCAAGCCTTAGGATTTAAAAACAAACAATTTGCTCATTTGCCACTAATTTTAGCTCCAGATAGATCAAAAATGTCTAAAAGATTTGGTGCAACTTCAATTAGAGAGTATCGAGAGCAAGGGTATTTACCAGAAGCTATGATAAATTTCCTAGCTCTTTTAGGTTGGAATGAAGGAAATGATAGAGAGTACTACACTTTGGGTGAAATCATCGAGAAGTTTAGCTTGAAAAGAGTTCAAAAAAGTGGAGCTATATTCAATATTCAAAAACTAGACTCGATAAACTCCCATTATATAAAGCAATTAAGCCAAGATAAACAATTAGAATTGTCTAGACAATATCTAGTTAAAAATGGTTTTGATATAGCAAAATGGACAGATAAACAGTTAAATCAAATCATACAAATTGAAATTCAAAGGATTAAAAAGTTTTCTGATATAGGAAAAGAAATTGACTTCTTATGGCAACAGCCAAGTTATAGCCCCGATATATTGGCTTATAAAGCTATGAATAATAACCAAATCACAGCTAGTCTTGAGTGGAGTCAAAGATTGTTGTATAATATAAAAGATATGAAGGTCTCAGAAATAGAAGGTTTCATAAAAACTGCTATTCAAGCTGAAAATAAGCAAATGGGTGAAATTCTATGGCCACTAAGAGTTTCTCTATCAGGTAGAGAAAAGTCAGCCTCCCCATTTGAAATTATCTCTATATTAGGTAAAGATGAATCAATTCTTCGCCTACAAAATGCCATAAACCTTCTATCCTAGAGAAATAAAAATATTGCAATAATATTTTTATACCAAATATAATACAATATGAAATTAAGATATATACTAAGTTTTGCCATAATATTAAGCCTTCTATTTATACAAAAGGATAGTATTGTCTTAGCAGTAAGTCAATCTGAAATCAATTCTAAAAATGCTCAAATTAAACAATTAGAAAGGCAAATTCAGGATATACAAAATAGGAAAAATCAGACTACTCAACAAAAATCAACTAAAGAAGCCGAAGTTTATAATCTAAAACAACAAATTAATAATCTAAATTCAGATATCAAAAAGCTACAAGAGCAACTAGTAGAAGTGGGACAAAAGATTAATAAAACAGATAATAATATTCAACAAACTACCCAGAGCATACAAGAATTAGAAGCTCAAATTACTTCCAATAAAGCTACGATTAAAAGTTTAGTGGAAAGTTTATACAAAAGTTCTCTAGTGAGAAATGAAGTCGTAGCAGTAGTCAGTGCAAATCAATTATCTGAAGTCTTTAGTGATATAGAATACTCCAATACAGTACAGATGAGAATACAAACTCTACTCGACGAAATAATAGAGAAAAAGACTGCTCTAGATATTACAAATCAAAATTTAGCTAATCAAAAGGCAACTTTAGCCTCCACCCAAGGAGCCTTAGAGAATACAAAAGAATCTATTGAAAATAGCAAAAATAGTATTCAAAATAAAACTAAAGCCTCAGAAATAGCTGTAAATCAACTCAATGCTAGTATTAACAATCTAAATTCTCAACAAAAGTCTTTAGAAGAGCAAAGAAAGGCTACTGCTGTGGAATTATCAAACTTAGAAGCTGCTTTATTAAGACAATTTGGAGGAGGGGGAACAGTTTGTTCAGCTAGAGGCTATGCCTGGCCAGTACAAGGGGGTAGAATAACTCAAGGTTTTGGAATGACTTCTTTTGCTCGTAGTGGAGCTTATGGAGGAGCAGGGCATAATGGAATAGACATTGGAGCTCCTACAGGTACTCCAGTTTATGCTACCTCTTCAGGAACTGTGGTCAGTGTAGGCTTCAATAATAATTCGTATGGTAAATGGGTAGTTATAAGGCATAATGATGGGTATTTCTCCCTTTATGGACACTTAAGTCAACAGAGAGTATCTAACGGCCAGACAGTTAATAGGGGAGACCGTATAGGAGATATAGGTGCTACTGGATTTGCTACAGGGCCACATTTGCATTTTACAATTTATTTGCCTAATTCTTTGAGAGTTGGATCTAGTCCACAGGGTGCCCCAGTAAATCCATCTAGCTGTGGATATTAACCTTATAATATGAGAATAAAAGTATATAATCAAACTAAAATTAAACCAAAGAACAATATAAAAAAAAGCCTATTAACCTTAGCTTTAATAGTTATAATTATATTCTTGGGCATCAAAATATTGGATATATATAAAATAAAATATACAAGAGAGTTAGAGAAACAAGAACTTTTAAAACAAGTAGAGAGAATTAAACAAGATACAGCCTCGCTTGAAAAAATCAAAGAATATATCAGCACTTCAGCCTATCAGGAAAGAGAAGCAAAACAAAAGTTAGACTTAAAGAAACCAGGAGAAGAAGTGGTAATGATAACTCCAGGTTCAATCACTGCTAATTTAAGTAATGATGAGTTAATATCGATACTAAGAGACCCAAAATCTGAAAAACGTATTCCAGCACAAACAAATCCAGAGCGATGGTGGGCATTTTTCTTTGACAAAGATAGGCTCTAGCTTTTAGGAGTTAAAGATATATTATAGTAAATAAGATGTTGTCCGACCAGGACTCGAACCTAGATTAACAGGACCAAAACCTGTCGTCCTACCAATTAGACGATCGGACATCTAAAATTTATTATAACAAAAGATTAAAAATAAATCAAATGTATGTACTAGATGAGTCCAGTGTAAAAAAATTAATATTTTTTGTAGGGGCGACCTTTCAGTCGCCTGTATATATAAACAGTTAAACAGTCTCCCTTTTTAACTGCCGTAGGTAGTCGGAGGGAGTACCCGTAGGGGGAGGGAGGATATTGTTTTAATTCCCCTCTTGAGGGGTGGACAGCTTTGCTGGACGGGGTGGAAGTATTTTTGCAATTTGCATTTTGTCTTCCCTTGGGGGAGGTGGCACGAAGTGCCGGAGGAGGACAGGTTATTTCATTCTACTCTACACCTACAGTCGGTAAATTGTAGGGCGTTTGAATATTAAACCTATATAAAAAATGGTGCTATTAGATAGGACAATAACCCTAATAATATAATTGTAAACCCAATAAAGAAACCAATCTTTTTTATTATTTTCCTCAGTTTAAACTTTTTCTTGACATTATTCATATAATTCATTTGAAATTTTTCTAAATATATTATATAATATATTCATAAGTATAATTATGTCAAGTTAGATTTTTATGGAAAAAGAAGTATTTTCAATTATTGTAGCAAAAAGAGAGCAAGTTGGTAGCAAAAAAACATCTGTTCTAAGATCTAAAGGTATAGTCCCTGGTGTTCTATATGGTAGTGGTTTGGGTCAATCTAAACCAGAATTAATCCAAGTCAATGCTTTAGAGCTTAATAAACTTTTATCCTCAATAGAAGAGTCCAGTTTAGTTAATGTTATTTTAGGAGATAAAACTTATCCTACTTTGGTTAAGGATATTCAAAAAAATCCTCTAAAGGCTGAGATTTTATCAGTTGACTTTTTTGCTCCTGATTTGAATGAAGAAGTTGAAACCCCTGTTGCTCTTGAATTTGAAGGTGTTTCTCAGTCTGAAAAAGCAGGTAATACCTTAGTTAGAATTCATCAAGAAATTGAAGTGAAGGCATTACCTCAAGATTTACCAGAGCATATTGTAGTTGATTTGTCAAAATTAGTTACATTAGATGATGTGATTAGAGTAAGTGATTTAGATTTACCAAAAGGGGTAGAGGCCTTGTTAGATGGAGATGAGATGATTGCAATGACTGAATCTCCTCAAGCAGAAGAAGAACCAGATATGACTAAAGAAGAATTAGATGCTCTTGAAAAAGCTCAAGCTGATAAAAACTCTAAAGACACTAAAGAAGAATAAACTTTTAATATAACAATATGAATAAAAAAAATCAAAAAAAACGAATTCAAAAGATACAGGTTTCAGTTGCTGTTTACGCTTTAACTTTATCATTAGTATTCTATCCAGTATCTAATTTACTGGCTAATTCTAAATTAGAAGAAACTAGAAAAAATCTAAATCAGGAACTGACTAAAATTGATGATTTAAGTAAGTCGAAACAAGAAACTGATATGCAAGTTAGAACTTTATCCAAAGAAATTGATTCTTTGGATAGTGAAATTAATTCAGCCCAAAAAAGTTTAGACATTACCAATCAAGATATCAGTTCAATACAAGCTGAATTAAGTGAGACTAGGCAATATATAACAACTTTAGAACAAACAATTAGAGCTCAAAAGGCTTTAATCAGAGAATATGTTAGTAGTCTTTATGTACAGAAAGATGTATCTTTATTTGAAGTAATTTTATCTCAAGACCAGCTTTCTGATTTATTAGGTTCTGTACAAAAAACTGGTGTGATGCAAGATTCAATTACAGAATCTATTACTTTAATTTCTGCTAAAGAGAAAGAAATTGTAGCTGAGAAAAAACATTTGTTTGATAAAGAGGAAGAGCTGATGGCTCTAAAGCAATCCCAAGAAAGACAAAAAAGTCTCTTACAACAGACTCAGGAAGATAAAGAGACTTTACTTACACAAACCAAAGGGGAACAATCTGAATATGAGGTTTTATTAAAAGAATCTTTTGCTACTAAACAGAATCTCTTGAATAGTATTATAGTATTGGGTGGGGGAACAGATGGTAGACCAGGTGCCATTTCTCTAGAAGAAGCTTATGCTTTGGCAGCTGCTAATGCAGCTAGACTTGGCAATAAAATTAGACCGGAATATTTAGTAGGAGTTATGAAAATTGAATCTGGTCTTGGTGGAAATGTAGGTAGATCTTTTTATAAAGACTCTTTGAGTGGTTGTGCCGCTCGTGAAGGTAATACTACGAAATTAAACTTTACCAAAGAAGAGCAAGCTTTTGAAAAAATAACTTCTGCTTTAGGTATTCCGTTGACTCAACCCGTATCTGGATGTCCTTATCCAAAATATATTGGAACTGGAGGTGCTATGGGCCCCGCTCAAATTATGCCAGCCACTTGGCTTGGATATGAATCTAAATTGAGAGAGTTAAAGGGAGGTGCATCTGTAAATCCTTGGAATATGGAGGATGCTATGTTAGCTATGGGTATGGTTTTATTAGGTAAAGTTGGAAACCAATCCATTGCTGGTAATGAAGAATTAGAGAGAAGAGCAGCCTTATGTTATCTTGGTGGATGTAATGTAAAAAATATGTGGTATGCTGATAAAGTCTTAAATGAAGCAGCTCGAACTAAAGAATTATTAGGTAGATAATAAAAAAACTTCCCTTATTCTAAACAGAATTAAGGGAAATGATTAATATTTTTTATTATATTTTATATTATAGTGACGGTACTAAATGACTATACTTACTCCAAGCTTTGATTTCTTCTTCAGATAAGTTTTGAGCCTTTTGTATTGTGTCTTCTAAGTCACTAAGTTCAAATTGTACTTCTTGAGATAGATTTAGATACTTCTGATAATATTTATTCTTTAATATTGTCTCAGCATATATCTTTTGCTCTTTTGATAAAGTTATTTCTTTATCTTTAGAGTATTCTGCCACTGCTCTACGAGCTAGATGAGTTACTCCATCTCCTGCATTAGCTTTGATAGTAATTTGGGTTTCAGATTTTTGAATATCAGTGTTCTCTGTTGCTACTTCTTCAGATTTTGTCTCAGTCTCTTCTGTCTCAGATCCTTCTTCCTCTTCTTCTTTCTTAATTTCTTCTACCTTATCTTCTACTGTTTTATCTTCGGCATCTCTATTGAATGCATATACTCCGCTGACTATCAAAAATACTATCAATATGATTGAAATAATATTTTTAGTCCAAAATCCTTGTTCTTCTTCGGTGTTCGGTGCTTCTGTTATTTTCTTTTCTTCACTCACTTCTATTCACCTCCTTTCTTAGCTTAATTATTTAGTGTGCAATGAGAATATGTCTGTCTTGTTCTTGTAAGTCTTGATAAATCTTGATTATAGCCTTAGGAGCAAAAGACTTTATAATAGCTTTTAATGCCTCTGCTTGTTCGGGATTTATCTCTAGTATTATGTTGGGCCATAATACAAAACGACTCTTAATTTCTTGTAATAGCTTTATATAGTGTTCTAATCCATCATTGGGTGAATAGAGTGCTATATTGGGTTCATACAAAATAGAGTCGTCTTGGTATTGATTTTGATTCAGATAAGGTAGGTTTGCAATTATTAGGTCTGGTTTTGTATCTTGGTTGTAAAAAGGAGATAATAAATCTCCAATTAGCCAAACAATATTATCTTGCTTACCTGTTAATATTATATCATTATTTTTTGCAATCTGTAAGGCTTCTTTAGAAATATCACTAGCAACAACTGTAGCTTGGGGTAATTCTAAATTTAGAGTGATTGCTATACAGCCGCTTCCAGTACCGATTTCCCAGATAATTGACTTGGATTTATTATTCAAAATATCCTTTGTCATATCTATGATGGCTTCAGTTTCAGGGCGGGGGATTAATACATTTTTGTTTACTATGAATTCTCGTCCATAAAATTCTTTATAGCCTAGAATATAAGCCATTGGGGTTTTATTTAATCTAAGCTTCAGACATTCATTAATAGCCCCTAATTCAAAATCTGATAAAATATAACTTTCCTGCATTATCAAATCTATTTTACTCATCCCTAAAACATATCCCAAAATCAAAGTAGCATCTAAATCGGGTGTAGGTGATTTAGTTTGTAGAGATTGTTTAATCTGTTGGTTGATTTCTTTTATATTCATCAAAAGCTGTTAGAATAATACTAAAGTCTCCCAATAATACCCCTTCAATATTGGAGAAGTTTTGTTTAATTCTGTGGTCCGTAATCCTATCTTGAGGGAAATTATAAGTTCGTATTTTCTCTGATCTATCTCCAGTTCCAATCTGGTCTTTACGAAAAGCTGATTCCTTTTCAAATTGTTCCTGTTTCATTTGGTCTAAAATTCTGGTCCGCAAGATTTTCATAGCTTTATCTTTGTTCTTGAGTTGAGATTTTTCATCTTGACAAGAGACCACTATATTGGTAGGGATATGAGTAATTCTAACGGCTGAGTCTGTTGTATTAACACTTTGTCCTCCAGGTCCACTAGAGCGAAAAACATCAATTTTTAAGTCATTTGGATTGATATCAATATCCACTTCTTTAGCTATTGGTAAGACAGCCACTGTTATGGTAGAAGTATGCACTCGTCCAGCTTTTTCTGTCTTTGGGACTCTCTGAACTCTATGTACTCCACTTTCATATTGAAGGTATTTATAAACTTCTGGCCCTCTAGCTTCGACTATTACTTCTTTTATTCCTCCCACGGAGTTTTCCGAAATAGATAATATTTCAGTTTTAGCCCCATTTTTTTGTAAAAATGTAATATAGGCTTTGAATAGCTCTAGTGCAAATAAACCAGCTTCATCTCCACCAGCTCCAGCTCTTAGTTCAATAATAATCTCATCCGCAAAAGTTTCTTTTGGGGTTATTAAATCTGTCCAAATATTTTGCTTGTCATCTAATTCAGATTGAAGTTTCACTAATTCTTCTTCAGCTATTTCCTTCAATTCAGGGTCTTGCAATAGACTCTCTGCTTCCACAATTTGAATTTTAAGAGCTTCAATACTTTCTAATAATTCAACTTTATGTCCAATTTCAGTATGCTTCTTAGAAATACTCACAAAATCTGGGCTAGCAAATATCTGAGGGTCAGACATTTGTGCCGACAAATCAGCATATTCTTTTTGTAAATCTACTAAAGAATTACTCATATTTTATCTTTAGTAATGAAAAGTTTATTTATTAGATAGTTGTTCTTTTTTCTCTAATTTAGCTCTGAATTTTTCTACTCTTCCAGCAGTATCAACAAGAGTTCTTTTTCCAGTATAAAAAGGATGACATTTGGAACAAACTTCCACTGATCCAATCTCACGAACAGATCCAATAGTAAACTCGGTAGAACAAGAGATACATTTAACAGTAGTATAAGAGTAGTTAGGGTGAATTCCTGATTTCATAGTAATTGCATTAAGTATTATGTAATTGTCTAAAATAATATCATAAATTCAAGATAAAGTCAATTTTTTTGTATATTTTACTATATTATATTTTTATGTTATTATTAATTCACGATATAATATAAAATTACTATAATGAATTCCAATCTAACTCTTGTTGAAATAGCTACTAAAATACAAAGAAAATTTAATACAATTGTAATTATAACTTTGCTATTTACTTTAGTTGGTTTAGGAATTACTTTAGTCTTACCAAAACAGTATAGAGCAGAATCACAACTAGTAGTTTTACAAAAAGCCAACCCTAATATTGACTCTTATACAGCTCAAAGATCGGTTGATGCAAGTGTGAACTTGCTTATAGATTTAGTTTACACTGATGTATTTTTCACTAATTTTGCTACAGAAAGTGCAGAGATTAAAAATTTATTTCCAGATAATTTAAAAGATAGACGAACTTTATTTGCAAGAAATATAGTTGCAAGGTCTAGGGGAACTGGTTTTATCTCAGTAGATACTTATGATAAATCATCTGAATTGGCTCTCAATATGAATAAAATAGTGGTGAATAAATTAACTGATCAGGCTAAGTCTCTCTTAGGAGAGACTGCTGATATACAAGTAGTAAATCAGCCAGCTCTGTATGAAGGAGTGGGTAGACCTAATATAATTCTTAATTTATTTGGATCAGCTATATTAGGATTTATTGTAGCTATAGCCTATGTAGTCAGTCGCAGAGATCAAGCAATTATATATGATTTTGGAGTTGACGATATAGCTTCTCCACCAATTCCTGATGATGTTGAACTAGCTCAAAACCCTGTGATTAATCTAGAACCAACTCCAACTATTACCCCAGACACTGAATATGACTCAAATAAATTCTAAGATTATTTTGGTGTTGGGGGGAGTAATAGGAATATTGGCATTATTTTTGAATAGTAATATAGCAACATTTATTTTCATTGCTACTTTTATATTGATACTAACTTTATTTAGATTATCTATAAATATTTTATTCTACTTCTTATTACTAATTAGACCTTCTTTAGATATTTTTGGTCAATATAGTCTTACTTTATTTCCGGAGTTTACATCTATTAACATTGCTGGTTTAGTCGCTACTTTATCTATTATAGTTAGCTTAATTATTATATATAAATCCAAGCAATATATATTTTCAATCCCATTGAGTTTTATATTTATATTATTATTTTGTGTATATATATTATTTTCTGGGCTATCAAATTATCCAATAATATCTATTAACGAACTTGTAAGGGTATTATCATTTTTAATTATGTATTTCACAGGTTATATTATAATACAGTCTCGATTAGATTGTATTAATTTTATTAAAATTGTCATTGCCTCATCAATAATTCCTACCACAGTAGGTTATATACAGCTTTTTAATGGATCAGGTCTATACACTAATCCAGGCTTTGAAAATCGTATTGCTGGTACTTTTGGCCATCCAAATGTTTTAGGGTATTTTCTATTGATTATAATATCTTTATTGGTATATTTATTATTTGAAAAAAATCTTCTTAATAATACCATAAAATATATTTTTATAGTCTATGGTATTTTATTAACTATATTGCTTATAGCTACCTATACAAGAGGTGCCTGGATTGGACTATTTATATTATTGATAGGAGTTGGCTTGATAAAATTCCCTAAAAAAACTATTATCTATACTAGTTTAATGATACCCATTATAACTATATTATTATCAACATATTTTTGGCTACAACAAACCATTTTGTATGAATTAACACCAATAGAAGATATACCAATTATTGCTAGGATTGTTGGATTATTCAACGGAGACCCTAGTGATTCTATAATTTGGAGACAAGTTATGTGGTCAGATATGTATAATAAGGCACTTACACAGCCATTGACTGGATTTGGGACAGGAACTATTGAGACTATTGTAGAGGAGGTTAGAGGAGTGTCTCTAGGTTCATTAGAAGTACATAATGACTATATCAAAATATTTGTTGAAATGGGAGTTTTGGGGTTAGTAACTTATATTTTATTTATTATATCTATTTTATATAGCCTAGCTATAAGAATTTACTCAAAGCAAGACACATTTTTATTAATTGTAACATTTATAACTGTATCTATATATCTGTCTAGTATTTGGGATAATTTATTGCGTCAAACAGCAGTGATGTGGATATTCTTTGCTATATTGGGAGTTGCTTTTAAATATTATACTATTTACTCAAAACAGACTCCAGAAGTGTCTTCCACTGAGGAATAATTCGCTCTATTGCAAAATCATTAACTCTAGTCTTAGATTTATTTATATAAGTATCTCTTAAATGTTGATTATTTAATAGTAAATCAATAGCTTTTTTAATATATTCTTCCGATGTAGATAATTTTGAATAATCTAATTTTAGAAATTGATTTGTATCAACGGGAACAATAATACCGTACTCAGCTTTTTCTAAAGATTTAGTCTTATAGTTAATATCCGTATTTGGGGCTAGTAATTCACGAGGTCCTGCATCCACATCAGTAGCAATAACAGGTGTACCTATAATCAAGCTCTCTACAAGTACATTGGGCAAACCCTCAAAATGAGACGGTAGTATTAGTATTTTAGATTTATCTATAAATTGAAATGGATTAGCTTGAAATCCTAGGAAAAACACATCATTTTCTGGTGAGAATACTTGCTCCTGATCCCATATATTATAAACAGATAAACCTAAATCATTGGCTAATTTTAGATGATATTCTCGTAATGGACCATCCCCTAGGATTATGTATTTTAGAGTAGGATTAGATTTTTTTATTTGATTAAAAGCAAGTATACTATGCCATAATCCTTTCTGATTAGATAATCTTCCAATTGAAATAATAGTGTCATTATTAAAAATTTCTACATATTTTTCTAATTGAACCTGAGCTTGATGTCTGATATAATTGATATCAAATGGATTTAGAATGACTTGTATTTTGTTTTTAGGTAATCCTAGTCGAATCAAATCATCGGCAATACCATTAGAGACAGCTATAATTTTATTGTTGAAAGGCTCTAATATCTGCACTAAAATTTTATAAGCCATACGACTAAATGAAATCTTTTCAGTTTTATAAGTGGAAGTAAGATGAGAATGAATAACAGCAATAGTTTTATGTTTATTAATAAATTTAGCTAATATATTTACAAAATCAGCTCTTTCAAGATGGCTAATACAGAGATTAATTTTATTCTTTTTAAGATAATTAGCTAACTTAAAGGGTAAAGTAGGGGATAGTAGTAATTTTTTTAATTTTGAACCCTGTCCTTGCATAGAACTTAAAAAATGCACTGAAAAATCATCAGGAATATGATATGACTCTTGATGCTCAATAGCTATTATATGTACATTATAACCTAAATTTTGAAACATATAGGCATGAGTAAGAGCTACTTTTTGAGCTCCACCTCCTTCAAAATTAGTAATTAAGATAGCAATAGATTGTTTCATATGCATATATTATAAACTATTTATTGCTTATTGACAAAATAGCTATTTTATGCTATTATCACACAGAACCTTATGCCTCGGCATATGAACATTTTCAATCTGATTGGGGCCGCTCTGGCCCTCGTCGCAATCGCCATTCCTGTGATGGCACAGGGGAGAGAGTATACTCTCCCAGCCCCATCGGGCGTGCCCGATGGCACCACCTTTGTCCTCTTCGGGCAGGGGTGGGGGCAAAGCTATCCCGTTCGGGGTGGCAAGGTTACCATCCCCGGGGATATCGGGGCGGCCTCGATCTTTGGCAATTTCCGTCGTCCAGACGGGAGTTGGCTGAAGGTTGAGCAGCTCAACGGTATCCCTACCGGCTGGGCTGCTCGCATCATCGCGGGTAACTGCCAGGGTGATGCACTCGCCTGCGATGGTGCGGAGGCCTTCAAAAATGCGCGTACCTTCGCGCTTGTTGCTCCGATCACCACCAATGGAGCCAACAGCTCCTTCACGGTGGCGGTGCAAGGGGGGCAGGCTTGCCTTCAGCTCCCCTCGGAGCTGAACTCAGTCTCCTTCTCGGGAGCTGGGGGCATTCGTCCAGGGGTTGGCCTTGCCACTGGCGGTCCCAAGGGACTCGTTAATGTGGGGCGTCTCCTTGCATCCACCACTCCCGTCGGGGTTGTGGATGGAGGAAGCGGATCCGCACAAGTGGTTCCCCTCACCAAGGTGAGTAGCAATAGCTGGTGTCTCCCGGTCCAGCCGGGTCAAATCTTCCAATTCGCCTACAAGGCGAATGGAAGCAATCAGCTCCAAGCCTGGTCCACAGTGGGGGCCGCCAGGCTTCGCGGTAACGTCATCAAGCTTGATGGCAATGCCCCGGCTCCCGTCGGACCCTACGCCTATCAGGCGCAGTGACCCCTCATTCACAAACTAGCCGCCAGTCCAGTGCTGGCGGCTTTTTCTTTTGGCTTGATATTCAGGTGAATATATGATATGGTGAAATAGCACTCTAATAGGGTTTCCTCTCATGCAAAGGCTAATCTGTTCTTTGGTGACAGTAGCTTCACTGGTTACTCCTTCTTCTGCCTTGGCTCAAAATTACGGAGGAGGGTATTATCCTCCAACTCATAACCATCACTGGCAACAAAATCAGTTTGGGGGAGATACCGTCATTTATAATGGAAGAATATTAACCAATAATCTTCCTCCCAACACAGATACCTGTGGATGGGTTCATTCACAAGGTCTTTCTTGTCAATATGACCGATGGGATGGTCGTACAAGAACTCATTATGTACGTTCGATTCCTTATAGCAGGTATTCAAATCCAGGCTGGCAGTATAATAATCAACAACGGCGTCATCCTAGGCCGATTTGGCAGAATAATTCTGGATGTGTCTACCAGGATAAGCATATCCGTATTCTCTGCAATTAATATTTTAATCAATTTTATCTTAAGCCGGTAGTAAATAGCTACCGGTATTTTTTTTGCTCTAATCTCTTGACAAAATTGATAAAATATGCTATAGTAGCGTCGTAAACCCTACCTAATGGAGTAATCCATCCATGGTACCCATTACCAACATCTTCTCCAGCATCCTGCTGGCTTCCGGAATCTTCGCTATGGCTCCCGCCATGTCTCAGGCGGGAGCCCTCCCCGACCTCATCGAGGTCGCGGGGCGCGAACCCCTGTCCGTCCCCTCTGGGGTGAACACCTGCCAGGAGGCACAGGCCCGCTATGGCGGGACCTGCGTCTACAAAGGAGGGGGGCACCCTTCCGACTTTCCCAACGGGAAGTACGGCTATATCCATCAGGTGGAGCTTCGCTGAGGTTAGTCCTCAACTGAAGCTTCACCCATCAACCACCCCTGCATTCGTGTGGGGGTTTTTTATTCTTTTACTTTTTGTATAGATGTTGTTATATATTGACAAAATGGTCTTTTTATGCTAGTATGCGAGAGTTCTTTCTCAGGAGGTCGCTATGAAAAAGCGTACCATCTTGGGACTGTTTGCATTGGTTTTTCCGTTGATTGGTGCCCCTATGGGCGTCAAGGCGGAGGAGTTGAAGCTTTCAGCCCCTCAATCGGCGACCTCCGCGGTCGTCAATAATACTCCCATTGCTCTTGAGGCCAAGCCAGCTTCTCCTCAAGAGCAGTTGGCTGAATTGCGAGCTATGCGTGCTCGCATTAGTGGACAGGCTGATTCGGAGCCCGGTCCGCCGCCCGTAATGTCGGCAATTCCTGATCCAGCTGATCCTCAGGAGAAGCTGGTCACAACTCCCAGGACGGACTTGATTCGTCCTGAGGGAGCTCTCCCTCAGCAACAAGCTGTGGAGCTATGGAAGCCAATTAGGATTCACACGGAAGTCCGTTCCCGTCCGCGGGATACGACCTTCGATGTGAAGGCCGAGCTGGTCACCAAGGGTGGCTGGATGTTCGGAGTCCAGCATGTGGACTCTTCGGGCACGTTCAGTGGTCGTAATGCTACTGATGTGTTTAAAGGGGATTACACTGACACCCGCTCAGAATTCTGGGTGGGGCGCCATGGAGCCACCAAAGATGCTCGCACCCGGTGGTCAGTGAACGCCTTCGTGCGCCAGCTGACTCACAAAGACTCTGGCTCTGGTAAGAGTCTTCCTGGTACAGAGTATCCTTACTCCTATACCTGGAAGAATGCTCCCAAGCCCCTCACCCAAGTGGGTTTGCGTGCTCGCATTGAGCGGGACCTCATCCGGACGGAGAGCCAACAGCTCACCGTTCATCTCAAGGGTGAGGCTGCCACCACTGTCTCCGGACAGTCCGGCTGGGCATACGATGTTCAAGCTGGTGTCTGGTATCGTACGGCTCAAGTCGAGGCCTATGCCGAGGTCGGTGTGAACAACACCGGAGCCTATGCAAATGGCTACGGCCGGTATTACCTGACCAAAAATGGTCAACTGAAGCCATTCGTGGAAGTGCGGGGCGAGATTGGCTCTGGTTACCATAACGTCCAAGTGGGTGGTGGTCTCCAGGTCGGTATCGGCAGGAATGCCTATGCCGAGGGTGTTGTCGGCTACAATGTCGGTACCTCTGGCAATGGCCTAGCTGCCACAGCCCGGTTGGGGTTTAGATTCTAAAACCATAAAACTCTCCCTTGGAGGCTGGGAGTTAGTCTGAAAAACTGAATATTTACTACAACTTGATCCATGTCCTTTCAACCCCCTGATGACTTAGTCTCAGGGGGAGTCGTTTTTATAATTTTTTCTTAAGGAATCGCATATTCTATAATCAAAAGCACCACTAGGGTATATAATAAATAAGTAGTGGCAAGAATAAGCTAAGAAATAGAATATATGAAACATATAGATATAGAAGAAAGGGTAAAA
>JBIKVS010000017.1:0-12944 GCA_044356725.1 Minisyncoccia bacterium | reverse complement strand
GTAGTTCTTAGTTAATAATTTGTATCACTATTATATCTTATTCCCCATAGGAAGAGGAGCCTTACGGCTCCTCTTCCTATTTATCCTCCCTCTTCTCTCTTTCCACGATGTGTTTCATCCTAGACATATATTTTATTCTAGCTACTAATTCATCGGAATAGTGGACGGAGAAATGAGTTGCTTTGACTTGCATCTTGGGGGTATTGTAATTGGCGATTAAATATACCGGGCATTTACCTTTGGCTTCTCGGGTTAAGATTTCTTTAACTTTAACCAAGGCTTCAGGAGTGGTGTGAGGGGGGATTATGATATTTATCCCGACTATTTCAGCTCCATCTTGAGTGGTGGGGATATTATTTTGTGGCTCTTGCTCATTATATTCTGGAATCTCTAAGCCAATTTCCTCAACTGAATTACTAAGAGATGGAGCAGATTTAGAGTTAGTCCATTTTATAATATCTCCATCTGACAAAGATTTAGCTTCGGAGGCTATAAATTGAGACACTCCGTCTTTGTCTTGTCTTTTACCTTTTATGGCAAAGCCAGCTCCTGTATTAATTTTATCAGACAAGTTTCGGTATATACTAGGGAATATAATTACCTCTATATTGTCTGAGACATCTTCTAAGTTTAGAAAGGCCATCTTTGCCCCGCTCTTGGTATTGATAATTTTGATATCCTTAATTACTCCAGTTAGGATTAGACCAGTCTTTCTTTTAGCTTCTTTGACCTCTTTGATATTTGGCAGATTTAATTCTGTTAGAATATCCTTATATTCATCAATTGGATGGGTAGATATCCATAATCCTAAATATTGATTTTCTAGCTCTAGAATTTGATTTAAATTCTCGGATGAATTGGCTGGGATTGTTTCTAGCTCTAGTTTCGGTGAGGTGGGTACTGCAGCTCCAAACAGTGAGTTTTGTGGCACCGCGCTATTGTTCTGAGTAGCTATAGTTCTAATAAAGCTAATAATATTTTCTAAATTATGAATCAGGATATATCTTGGCTCAAATTTATCTAGGGCTCCGGCTTTGATAAGGGCTTCAAAATTCTTTTTATTCAGTTCCTTAGCTGGTATTCTAGTGATAAAGTCTTCTAGAGATTGAAATTGTCCATTTTCTTTCCTCTCAGATTCTATATATTCTGCCAAATTACTGCTCATATTTTTGATACTGCCAAGACCATAGAATATAGTAGAGTCTGTTCCTGTAAACTGAGCCTGACTAATATTGACACTAGGGGGCTTAATAGTTAATCCTAATTGTCTTGCTTCGGTTATATCTATGGCGATTCTTGCCATATCTTTAGCATCGCTATTTAGTAAAGCCACCATAAACTGTAATGGATAATGGGCTTTGAGGTAGGCTGTCTGATAAGCTATCATAGCATAACAAGCGGCATGAGATTTATTAAATCCATAATCTCCAAAAGGTTCTATTAGCTCCCAAAGCTTTTCTCCAATTTCCCTTGATATACCTTGTTTGACTGTACCCTCAATGATATTAATTTTTTGCTCTTCCATCAGCTCTTTGATCTTCTTTCCAACTGCTTTTCTCAAAGTATCGGCTTCAGGAAGTGAAAAACCTGCCACCGCTTGGGAGGCTTGCATCAGCTGCTCTTGGTAAATCATAATACCGTAGGTTGGCTTCAAAATAGCTTCTAGATTAGGATGTAGGTAGGTCACCTCTTCTTTTTTATGCTTACGGGCAATATAGGTTGGAATAAGCTCCATCGGCCCAGGTCTATACAAAGATACCATAGCAATTAAGTCGTTGAATTCGGATGGCTTTAGCCCAATTAGGGCTTTTTTCATACCTTGGGACTCAAATTGGAAAACCCCCGTGGTTTGCCCTTTTTGGAACAATTTATAGGTTAATTTATCCGTAGTATCTAGATTATTAATATCTATTTTAGTCCCAGTTTGAGCTTCTATTAAATTCAAAGTCGATTCAATCGTAGAGAGGTTAGATAATCCTAAAAAGTCCATTTTAAGTAAACCTAAATCTTCAATAGCATGCATTTCGTATTGAGTAGTGATAGCAGTCTTTCCTCCTGATTCAGATAATTGTAGGGGAGTGTAATTAGTTAATTTTTGAGGTGAAATCACTACCGCACAAGCATGGGTGGAAGTATGTCTTATAGAGCCTTCCAATTGCTGAGCTGTGTCGATTAGAGTTGTAACTTTTTCTTCTTGATCGTAGCGTCCTCGCAATTCTCTTGAGTTAGCCAAAGATTTGGCTATGGTCTTCTGGTCAATTAATTTGGCAATAGAATCACACAATCCATAAGAATATCCTAAAGCTCTACCAGTGTCCCTGATTGACGCTTTAGCAGCCATTGTCCCAAAAGTACAAATTTGAGCTACATGGTCTTGGCCATACTTTTGAGCTACATAATTTAGCACTAATTCTCTTTTATTATCTTGAAAGTCAATATCTATATCGGGCATAGAGACACGAGCAGGGTTTAGAAATCTCTCAAAAAGAAGTTGAAAGGCCAAGGGGTCAATATCTGTAATCTCTAATAAATAAGCCACCAAGCTACCAGCCGCCGAACCTCTTCCCGGACCTACTAGAACTCCATTATTTTTAGCCCAAGTAATGAAGTCTGAGACGATTAAAAAATAATCAATATATCCAGCGTTTTTGATAACATCAAACTCATAATCTAGTCTTTCCAAGATCTCTTTTTTGTCCTGTTTTACATATCTTTTAGCTATACCTTGCTCACATAAGTGTCTCAAATACTGTTCATTATCTAAAACCTCCCCATTCTCAAGAGCTGGTACCTCAAATTTAGGCAACTGAATCTGGTATAATGGAATTTCCACATTACACTTTTCTGCTATAATTTTAGTATTAGTAAGAGCTTCTTCAGGGATATTAAATTCCTGAGCTAAGTTGTACATTTCATCTGCTGACTTGAGAGAATAATCTTCTCCTACAAAACTAACCCTGTCAGGATTTTGGATATTAGTTTTATTTTTAATAGCCAGCATAATATCATGGGCAGTTTTCTGCTTCGAGTCAAGATACATACCATGAGCGGTCAAAACTAAAGGCAGATTATATTTCTTAGCTAATTCTATAAGTTCTGTATTAGTTTTAATTTGATCAGGAGTATTTTTCAGAGGTAAAAGTTCTAAATATAAATTATCTTTGAATATATCTCCATATATTTTAAGCCAATCTTGTGTTCTATTAGAGTTATGTAAGACATAATCAGCTATTTCCGACTGATAATTACCAGATAAACAAATTAAATCCTCGGCATATTGAGCTAAATTCTCAATAGAAACCGGTTGATTAGAATTTAACCTAACTAAAGATACAAGTTCAATCAAATTGGTATAGCCGTTATAAGACTTAGCTAATAAAGTTAAACTATAAGGCTTAGAAATATCTCCGTCCAGACTAGACACAGATAAATTAACTCCCAAAATAGGTTTAAGATTAGCTTTGGTAGCTTTCTCATAAAACTCAATCGCCCCAAACATATTATTGACATCAGTCAAAGCAATAGCTGAAAACTCTAATTCTTGAGCTTTAATAATAATATCTCCAATAGAGCCAATAGCCTCTAGAATACTATAATGAGAACGGGTATTAAGATGAACAAATTCCTGCATAATATAAAAATTTTCATTTTATATATTATAACATAAAAAGAGTTATAAATTATGAACTGTAAATTCGTAGAGTCGGTGCCCTCGCCGACATTGTTTTTTTGTAGGTTCGACTGAAAGGTCGCACTTACGAAACTAACAATTTATAGTTAAAAATTAGTTTCATATGCTATAATGTATATCATATGAAACTACATACATTTAACACACAACAAGATTGGATAGGAGATAGTGTAGAGTCTATTGCGAGTAGTCTCTCGGAGCAGATTAATCTATCTGGAGAGGCTAATTTGGCGGTATCTGGGGGGAGTACTCCTTTTGACATCTATAGAGAGTTAGTTGGTCAAGATTTAGATTTCTCTAAGATAGATTTAATTCAAGTAGATGAGAGATATGTACCAGAGACCTCAGCGGAATCTAATTGGAGTAGTATAGAGAAAAGTTTTGAGGGAGTAAACTTTAGACAAATTATTCGCTTTGAATATTCCACCTCAATTCAAGATATTTTAGACAAAGCTCAACAGAATTTACCTCAGAAACTAGGTTTGACTATTCTCGGTATGGGCCTAGATGGTCATTTTGCTTCACTTTTTGCCGGCGGGGAATATTGGGATAAGCCGGTATCAAATAAAGCTCTTATCACTCAAGCTCCTGACTATTATCCTACTAGAGATAGATTGAGCCTGAGTCCTGAGTATATATATAATTCTGAGAAAATTATTATTCTAATCAAAGGCAAGGATAAATATGATAAACTGCAAGAATATATCCAAAATCCAATTGGGATTAAAAATTGGCCTCTAGAGTATCTATATAATCACCCTAATTTGGAAGTTTATTGTATGGTAGGTCATAACCATTAATTTTCAGCACTCCCTTGAGAGGGTAGAAATACATAGTTCAGTCCTCATCCGTCACTTTGTGCCACCTCCCCCAAGGGAGGACAAAGGCTACTGAAAGGTCGCCCCTACGATATGGAAGGATAAACGTTTACCTCACGTAGGGATGGTTCCATTACAAAATTCACAACTCATCATTCACAACTTGTAATTCCCCACCTACACTTATCTAGAATAATTTGATATAATAAATATATAAAAAACATAATTAATAATGTCAAAAAAAGCTGAAAAATATCAATTTATCAAAGCGGTTTCTATATTAACAGGTACCACTATCGGAGCTGGAATTTTAGCTATACCGTATAGCATATATATCGCTGGGTATTGGTTAGGAATATTATATTTAACTATACTAGGTATAGTTATGATAGTTCTAAACTTAATGTTAGGTGAGGTTATTTTAAGAACGAAAAAAAATTTACATATTCCAGAAATAATAAAATTATATCTAGGTAAAAGAGGTTATATTCTAGCATTAGGGGCGATATCAATATTAATCTATGGAGCTATGTCAGCCTATATTAGAGGGGCAGGGGATATTATGAATAGAATTATTCCTGCATCCTCATTTAATTGGTCTATTGTTTTCTTTGCTATAGGTACATACTTTATTGTGAAAGGTCTGAAATTTGTTAGTCAATGGAATATTGTTTTTGTATCAGGTATGGTTTTAATTATTATAACTATCTGGTTAAAGGCAATTTATTCCAAAAATATTGATTGGACTCAATTTAATTTACAACCCACTAATTCTTTTAAGGATGCTTTTGAACCCTATGGAGCTATATTATTCTCATATTTTGGGGTTATTGCTATTCCACATATCAAGACTATATTAGGTAAAAAATCAGACCAAATGGAATCAGTAATTCAATTAGGTGTTTTGATTCCAATTTTACTATATAGTGTTTTTATATCTTTAGTAATAGGTGTGGCAGGGAACGATATTACACCTTTAGCAGTTATTTCATTGGGGGATAAATTAGGGGAGCAAGTTTTAATTATTACATCTATATTTGCAGTGATTGCTATGATGACATCATTTATTACGATGGGTCTTTCAATGATAGAATCTTATATTAATTTTGCTAAAATAAAAAGAAGTATAGCTGTTATTCTAACAACTTTCCCACCGATGGTACTTTTATTCTTCGATTGGGCTCAATTTAATACAATTATTCAATATGCTGGAGGTATAGGAGTTAGTGTGATTTCTATATTAATTATACTTACCTTTTGGAAGGCTAAGGTATCTGGAGAAATGCCACCTACTTATAGTTTAGGGCATCTTAAGTGGGTTGGAATTGTGATGATTATTATATTCTCCTTTGGAGCTGTTAGTTTATTTATCTAAAGCTTTAATAAGAGCAATCTCATCTCTTAAATCTTTGGCTCTTTCAAAATCTAATTCTTGGGCTGCTTGGTTCATCTGTTTGGTTAGTTCTTCTATCATAAACTCTCTCTCTGAGATATCCAGGGCTGCAACTTTTTGCTCTTGGAGTTCTTTTTTCTTATCTTTGACAATACTAGATCTTATATCCTTTTTAATACCTTCTGGCACAATACTGTGCTTAATATTATAGGCTGTTTGAATTTCTCGTCTACGGTCAGTCTCGGCAATAGATTTTTCAATTGATTTAGTAATTTTATTAGCATACAATATAACCTTCCCATTCTTATGTCTAGCAGCTCGGCCAATGGTTTGAATTAGAGAGGTTTCATTCCTCAAGAACCCTTCTTTATCAGCATCTAATATTGCTACCAGAGATACTTCAGGTAAATCCAACCCTTCTCTTAAAAGGTTAATTCCAACCAAGACATCAAATTCACCTTGTCGTAATTTGATTAATATTTCTGGTCTGTCTAAGGTGTCAATATCTGAGTGTAGATATTCGGTTTTAATACCTTTTTCTTTTAAGAAATCAGCAATGTCCTCAGCCATTCTCTTGGTCAAAGTCAGAATTAAGACTCTCTCATCTTTGGTAATAATATCTCCAATCTCATCAATTACATCCTGAATCTGATTATCTGTAGGTCGAATTTCAATTACTGGCTCTAATAATCCAGTTGGGCGAATAATTTGCTCAGCAATTCCCTCTGGTAACTCTTTAATATTTTGTAAATCTTGGATAGCATGAATTTGATTATCCGTAGAGTTAGCTAACTCATATTCACTAGGAGTAGCCGAGACATAGACTATATGTGGGATCTTAGCTTCAAATTCATAGAATTTAAGTGGCCTATTATCTGCTGCTGATGGTAATCTAAATCCAAAGTCGATGAGATTCTTTTTACGAGCAGCATCTCCATTATGCATACCACGAATTTGAGGCAGGGTAATATGTGACTCATCAACTAGAGTTAGAAATTCATTATCAGCCTCTAGAAAATAATCAATCAAAGTATAAGGAGGTTCCCCAGGAGCTCGTCCAGTTAAGTATCTAGAATAATTCTCAATACCTTTAGTAAAGCCAACCTCAGAGAGCATTTCAATATCATAATTTACCCTTTCCTCAATTCTTTGAGCCTCTACTAATTTATTATATTTCTTAAAAAACTCTACTCGCTGAGACATCTCATCCTTAATCAAAGGAATCATATTATCGACCTTGCTTCTTGTAGAAATCCAATGGGTAGCGGGGAAAACTCTATACCCATCAATATATTTGGCAGGTAATTGTTCTAAAATAGAGTCTTGATATTCATTATAGCTTATAGTCTCAATAGTATCACCCCAAAAACTAATTTTAACCAATCTCTTTTCTCCAGGCTCGTGAATTTCTACCACATCTCCTTTAATTCTAAAACATCCAGGTTTAAAATCTATATCATTGCGACTGTATTGAATGGCAATTAAGGCTCTTATAAAGTCGTCTCGGAGAATCTTTTGCCCCACCTCTATTATCAAAGATAAATTCCCATAATCTTCTGGAGACCCAATACCGTAAATACAAGAAACTGATGAAATTATAATTGTATCAGGATTAGATAAAAGACTTTGAGTAGCGGCATGTCGCAGTCTTTCCACCTGGGCATTAGTCATAGACTCCTTCTCAATATAAGTATCCGAAGAGGGAAGATAACTCTCCGGTTGATAATAATCATAGTAAGAGACAAAATAATGTACATTATTCTCTGGGAAAAAATCTCTAAACTCCTGATATAATTGAGCCGCTAAAGTTTTATTATGAGAAATAATCAAAGTAGGCTTTTGATATTTTTCAATCAAATGAGCCATAGTAAAAGTTTTCCCTGAGCCAGTAACTCCTAGTAAAGTCTGATGAGCTTTACCTTGAGACAAGCCATTACTTAGCTTCTCAATTGCTTTTGGTTGGTCACCCTTGGGTTTGTAGTGAGATGATATCTTAAACTTCATATAAGTTATATTATAGCATAAAAAGTCAATTATGAATGGTGAATTGTGAACTATAAATTGTAGGGGCGACCTTCCAGTCGCCTGAAGTCCTCCTCCGCCCTAGCGGGCACCTCCTCCAAAGGAGGACAGAATAAATTTTAACCTTAAAAAATTGTCTACAATCATCTCATCTAATTCTAACTATGGTATTTTTTGATAAAATATGGTATAATTATATTAATAATAAATTAATACAATATGCCGGAACAAAATAAAAAAGCACTGCTAATTATAGAGGACGATATTTTTGTCCGAGAATTAGTAAGTATGAAATTAAGAGAGGCTAAATATAAAGTCACTGAGTCTTCAGATGGACAAGATGGTCTTGATAAACTACTTGCCGGAGAATATAACATAGTATTATTGGATTTAATGGTGCCAACCAAAACAGGGCTAGAAATATTATCCGAGTTTAATGATAAGAAGTCAGCTAATTATAACCCCAAAATTATTGTTATGAGTAATTTGAGTGAGCAAGATAAGATAACTGAATGCATAAGATTAGGAGCAATAGATTATATTGTAAAATCACATTATTCCCCGACAGAAATAGTTGCTAAGATTAATAATTTAACTCAATAAAGATATGAAAAACTTTTTAAAAAGATGGGCTACTCTTACCAAAAAAGAACAATATATAGTTATTGGAGTAACTTTAATAGTAATTAGTGTTATAAGCATAGGAGCTTATTCCTTTAGTGGAATTGGTGATAGGAATAAAGAGACTCAGAAAGAATCACAAGAAAATAAAGACAATACTACTTCAGATTCTATATTAGAGCCGAGCGAAGAAAAAATCACTAATGCCAGCCCTCTTACAGGTATACAGTGTGATAATTATAAACAAAGACCAATAGCAGTTATGATGGCAGGAGATGCTGTAGCTAGACCTTTATCAGGATTGAGTCAAGCCGAGATTGTAGTCGAAATGCCAGTTATCACCGGAAGCGTAACTAGATTAATGGGGGTGTATGTATGTAATTTACCAGACGAAGTTGGTTCAATTCGCAGTGCTAGGCATGATTATATTAGCTTAGTCAGAGGTTGGGATGCGATTTATGTGCATTGGGGAGGATCATCTTTTGCCTTAGATGAACTCAAGACCGGCAAGAGATATACTGGAGAAGATTTAGGTAAAGTGCCAGATATTGATGCCATCTCTTCCAGTGGTCCATTCTTTAGAAAAAGTACAGTCCCCGCACCGCATAATGGTTTTGTTTCCCTACCAAAAGTTATTGATTTAGCTAAAAAAAGAGAATACACACTAGAGAGTAATCTAGAAGGATATAAATTCCAAAGTAAAAAAACAATTGAAAATGCAACTAAAGATGCTAAAAACGGTAAGTTGTATGTAGGATTCGGAGGAGTATTTGCTACTAGCTGGGAATATAATAAAGATGACAATACTTATACTAGATATTGGGCAGGACAGAAAGATGTAGATAGGGGAAATAAAGACTCTGAGATAAAAGCTAAGAATATTGTAGTGATGAGAGCTTCATCTCGTCAGATTGAAGGACAATACAACGAAGTTACTATTTATGGAGAGGGAGAAGGTAAAGTGTATCATAATGGACAAGAGAAAAATATAACTTGGAAGAAAGTAGGATTCAAAGACACATTAAGATTTTATGGAGCAGATGATGGACAAGAAATATTATTAGTACCAGGACAGACTTTTATTCAAGTTATAGAACCAGGTCAGAACTTAAAATGGGAGCTAAATTAAACATTTTTCTCTCCTATAGGTAAGCTTGTATGATTATATCGATTTCAGGACCAGACACTTATCGCTCTAGGGAAAAACTTAAATCTATTCAAGAACTTGGCTTACAAAAACAAGCCAAACAAGAAATATTTGACTTTGCGGATATTGAATTACCAGACACGGAAGATATTTTATTAGCTAAATTAAAGCAAAGTTTCAGCACTAGTTCTTTGTTCGTAGAAAAGAGACTTATTGTGATTAAAAACTTAATCACTCTACCCAAAATATTACACACTAAAATCAAAAAAACCTTACAACATTGTAAGGATAGTCCAGATATAATTGTGCTATTTTATGATATAGATAATATACCTAAAACCCATCCCTTAACCAAATTTTTAATAGATATTAAAGCCAAAATAACACAATATGATTATTTGCCAGAACCTAAAGCCATAGCCTATATTCATCAAATGAGTTTAGAACAGGGTATAGATATTGGAAGAGAGACAATTATTTATATTGTTGAACTTCAAAAAAATCAGCACAAACAGGATATGGAGAAAGCGGGAAGCCAATCTAAGTCTAAAAAAGCTAGTTTCAAAATAGATTTTTATAAAATAGAATATATATTCAATCAAATATATAACTACTATGGAGACAAGCAAAATATAACAGTGTCAATGCTACAAGTTATACTCCCTCAAGAAAATAATGCCAGTATATTTTCCTTAGCAGATTATATTTATAAGAATAATTATGGTAAATTTCTTTCCACACTTAAAAATTTAGAGCATACTGGAATAGAAGGCATACCATTATATGGATTATTAATTAGTCAAATAAAAACCGCCCTAATTATTAAATTAGCTCAGGAAAAAGGAAAACAATACAATGAGTATGTCAAAGGACATCCTTATGTCCTACAACTAACAGCCCAAAGCATTCGTAACCGCAGCTCTAAAGACCTAAAGCAAATATATCTAGATTTAATAAAAGGTGATTATAGTATAAAATTTGAAGGTAAAAGCCCATTTGATAAGTTAAGGGAGCTGGTTATGGGGTTTATTTAGTTAAAAAATTCTCAAAAACAGGAATTAAATTTTCAATTACATTATATTGAGTGTATTCTTCTGGTTTAATCCATATAAACTCAGAGTGATCATCACTTAACTTAACATCTTTTGATTTTGAATGGCATTCAAAAAATATTCTAATAATTTGCCAATTCTCACCCCGCACTATGGGGTAAGATTCATTTACAAAAAAAGATTTTCCAATTTCTACATCAAGTCCAGTTTCTTCTTTAACTTCTCGGAGTAAGCTCTCATCAAACTTTTGACCAACTTCAACCCGGCCTCCCGGAACATCTAATTTACCTGTATGAACAGAATCTTTATAATTAGAAGACTCTCTTAATAGAAGTATTTCACCATCACAAATTATAAATGCTTTTGTAGCAACAAACAGCTTATCTATCATATATAAAAATTATACTATATTAATATTATAACATGTAATATGTAAGTTAAGAAAATATTATAGTTTAATTGAATAAACTAAAAGACCGCCTTTATATAAGCGGTCTTTTAGTTAGAATATATAGTTCTTACTTCTCAGTTAAAGCTTGATTTAACTTAGCCATTAAGCGAGACTTTTTACGGGCGGCAGAGTTCTTTTTCAAGATTCCTCTTTTAGCAGTCTTATCAATAGCTTTATAAAGTCTAGGAATTAGCTCTTTAGCCTTCTCAATATCTGTAGATAGATAAGAAACAAATTCTTTAACAGTAGCTCTTAGTCTTTTCTTAACTATATTATTCTCGGCATTCTTTTTCAATGATTGTCGATGTGCTTTGATAGCAGATTGTGTAATAGGCATATATTTATCTAGTTACGTAAGGAATAATAGATAGAAATCTAGCTCTTTTCATAGCTCTAGATAGATTTCTCTGATGGCTAGCTCTAGTACCAGTCCTTCGAGAGGATACTATTTTAGCTTGAGGGGTGATGAACATCTTTAAGGTGATAGCATCCTTATAGTCTATAGCTACATTATTAGTACTAAAGTAGCAAACTTTAGGGGCTTTCTTCTTGTTATTTCGCATAAGTATATAGTTAACTAATTAAAATGGAATCTCTTCTAAGTCAATCTCGTCTTCATCTAGGTTTACAGTTGGTAATTCTTCCTGTGGAGCACTAGCTGGAGTAGATTTAGGACTTAAACTTGGAGCGGGAGTTGGTCTAGAGTTATTAGATGTAGCTCCGACCCCTGAACCTTTTGGCCCAAATTGAAATGTATCTACAATAATCTCAGTCCTATATTTTTTCTGCCCATCTTGAGCTTCCCAAGACCTAGTTTGAAGTCTTCCTTCTACAAATAACAGGGATCCCTTTCTTAAATATTGACTAATAGTTTCAGCTTGTTTTCCATAAGCTACAACATTATGATACTCAGCAGTTTCTTGTCTTTGCCCTTGCTTATCAGTCCAGGTACGATTAGTAGCTAGACTAAAACTGGCTACAGATGATCCGCTAGGAAGAGCTTTGAATTCAGGATCTTGAGTTAGATTACCGATAAGATAGACTTTGTTAAGATACATATAATTTGGTGTTAATAATTAATCTTTTTTTGTAGCTTTGGCAGGTTTTTTCTCTGATTTATCTACCTTTTCAGACTCTTTTGATTCCTCAGGCTTATCTTCTACAGGAATTTCGCTTAATTCTATAAAGTCTTTGACTATCAAAAACCTTAGAATATCAGCTTCTCTTTTTAATGTAGAGTCTAGCTCTTTTAATCTAGTAGGTTCCAATTCAAAGGTAGTAGTGTAATAATAACCTTCCTTGTAATGCTTAATCGGATAAGCAAATTTACGAAGATTATTCTCATCAGTACCACCTCTCTCAACTGAAAAAGTTCTTTCAGAAGCTTTGGCAGTCCCTTCTAGAGACTGAACTAAATCAGCGATTTTAGAGTTAACAGCAGATTGCTCCTCGTTAGTTAACTCTGGTTTTAAGATATAAGTGATTTCGTATAACATTCTTCTATACAATAATAATAAACGGACATTAAATCTGTAGATACTCAGATTTAGAAGTGCTTGGTATAAAGAACTGGCGAAAGATTAAATAAATTATAGCATAGAATTAGCCTTTTTGCAAGGGTATGTATAGGACGAATACATCGTGGAAAAATTAGAGAGGAAAGAGAAAGGAGATAAATAGTTAAGAGAAGTATGAGGACGTTTAGTATTATAATAGTAAATGTATTCTATTAAAGATTTGTTAAAATCT